>NZ_SMKW01000004.1 GCF_004348985.1 Saccharopolyspora elongata
GGACATCCGCGAGTGGATCAAAACATGGAACGACAACCCCCGGCCGTTCGTGTGGCGCAAGACCGCCGAGGAGATCATTGACTCACTCGCCCGATATTGCCAACGAATTTCCGGCGCAGCACACTAGCCTTCCCGCCTCAACGGCGTTACCAGGCACAGCGCATGCAGAAAGGAATCACCAGTGACCAGTGACCACCCCACTCCGGAGGAGGGCGAAGCTCCCGCTGGTCCCAGCGAGGAAACACCCGCCGGTCCCGACCAGGAGGCGTGGGCCCTCGTGATCGACCCGGCCTGGCAGCCAGAGTCCGATGAGGACGAGCCGCCGAACGAGGCCGTCCTCGGTTCCTGGCAAATCGGAGCCGACGGCACCGTCAGCGCGTTCCAGGCCAACCCGGACTATGTGCCCTCCCGCGAGGATTCCGCCACCGACCCGGTGGACGCGGTGCTGCAACTGGTGGCACGCGGCGACTACAGCGGCGAGGCGCTGCTGGAGGCCATGCGTGATGCGCTGCTGCTGATCGCGCTGGACGACGAGAGCAACGCCGTCGTCACACTCTCCCCGGACGAGGTGCCGTCAGTGCTGGTCGCCACTTCGCCGGTGCACGCCCGGCGGGTCGACGTGCCGACCTGGCACGAGATCACCGCGCAGGCGCTGGCCGACTCGCTGCCCGACGAGGGGGTCGACGTGCTGCTCAACCCGGGCGCGCCGATGTCCATGCGGGTGCTGGCGAGCTCGCTCAAGCACGCGATGGCCGACGCCGGAACCGCCGATCCGGACGCGGGCGGAACCCCGCCCGAGCCACCGGCGGAACAACGTTGAAGCCGACAGGAAGCAGCGAGGAAACTTCGATGTCCGAGGACGAAACGCCCGAAACCGCCCCCGCTGCCGAGGGCGAGCCCGTCGACCAGTGGGTCGTGCTCATCGACCCCGAGTGGGAGCCCGAGCAGGAGCAGCAACAGCCGCCGGAAACCGCGATCGTCGGTTCCTGGTACATCGACGGCGACGGCTCGCTGCGGGACTTCCGCCCGAACCGCGCCTACCAGCCGTCCAGCCCGGACTCGCCGACCGACCCGGTGGACGCCACGCTGCGGCTGGTGATGCGGGGCGAGCTGCCCGTTCCCGAACTGCTGGCATCACTGCCCGGGTCGCACCTGGTCATCGGCCTGGACGAGGAGCACGCCCCGATCGTCACCCGCGCACCGGACGGCAAGCCGTCGGTGCTGGTGCTGACCGCCTTCGCGCATGCGGAGCGGTTGACCGTCCCGGCGTGGGCGGAGATCACCGCCGAGGAGCTCGCCGATGCCCTGCCCGAAGAAGGCGTCGACGTGCTGCTCAACCCGGGCGCGCCCGCATCGACGCGCATCGGGGCGCAGGAGTTCCGTGATGCGGTGCGCGGTCAGGGCGGCGACCACCCGGACACGGCCGGTGCGTCTGGGGAAGGCGAACCCGGACCCGCGGCCGAACAGGCAGGAGCCGCCGGGCCGGCGGAATCCTCCCGCATTACGGACTTGGCGCCGGCGGACGTCACGTTACTGGGATGACCCGACGACGCGGCGAGCTCCCGAGGCGCCTGCGCGGTGGTGGGGGATTTCCCGGGCGCGGCGGCCGAGCGCGCCCCTCCGCGGCGGCGGTGGCCCACGCTGCAAGTGGCTTCCGCCGCGTACTGAACAGATCCAAGAGGTCCGAGCTGTCGGACGAGCATTGACCGAGGTGACGATGAGCGACGATCTCTCCCGCAGGGCCGCCGACTGGCTGGACCGCACGTATGGGGACCTGGTCACCCTGACCGATGACCGGCCCCTGGTCGACGGTGACCGGACGCAGCTGTTCGGCTGCGACTACGCGGGCGGCTCCGCCGAGCCGCTGTTGGCCGCCACCATCGCGGTGCCCAAGGACGGCGGCCAGCCGTTCCCGGTCTCCAACGCCGACCCGTTGGATGAGGAGCTCAACGCGGCGGCGGGATTCTCCGACCAGCAGCCGTGGCGCTGGCGGGTCAACGCGCGCAGCTGCCTGGTCGCGACGGACGCCGCGGTGGACCGCCGCCCGGCTTCCGCGCTGCCGTGGGAACCGCTGGACGAGGCGCCCGGCTGGTGGGACCGGATGCTGACCGCGCACTTCCCGACCGCGGAGGTGTCCACCTGCTCCACCTGGGCGGACGTGACGTCGATGCTCTTCGAGGGCGGGCCCGGCACGCGCAGTGCGGTGTGGCTGCGCAGGCAGCACTCCGGGGTGGAGATCACCGGCCACCTGCTCTACGCGTTCAACGACGACGGCAAGGCCATTTTCCTGGACGGGCAACGGGGTTCGCTGGCGCGACTGGACGACGACGAGATCGGGCAGCTCGTGGTTGCCCGCTTCCATCGGCCCGCCGTGGACGGCGTCGAGGTGCTCCGGGCGCCCTGGGAGAACGCCGCGCCGGACCTGCGAGCCGCGCTGGACAAGGCGAACAGCTGGCTCGACCACACCTACCAGGAACCGGTCGTCGTGGTGGACCCGGACGAAGCGGACGAGACCGAACGCGGCTGGCTGTTCGCCTGCACCACCCGGCGTTTCCAGGAGTCCGGCGACTGGCGGGACCAGATGCTGGATGCCGCCCTGGTGGTGCCGAAGGAAGCGGGCGAGGCCCCGTTCGGGCTGCCGAACAACGACCCGTGGAGCTACCTGATGGGGTGGGACGCGCGGCAGGACGGGCTTTCCGCGCCCCCGGGCCCCGCCGCCGCGGCGTGGTTCGAGCCCACGATGCGCGAGCTCGGCCCGCCGCTGAGCGCCACCATCCACCAGGGCTGGGGCGAGGTCCTGACCGAGATCGCGGGCGCCCCGACGGGCGCGAAGGCGCTGGTGTGGATCCGCCGCACGGACTTCCGCGGTCGGGAATCGGTGGGCAACCTGCTGGTGGCGGTCAACGAGGGCGGCGAGGTGCGGCTCATCGACTCGCTGGCCGAGAACGGGCAACCATCCTTCGACCAGGACCCCTTGGCCCTGCACGTCATCCGCTACGGCTCGTGACAGGTCGGCGCGGTTCGCGCCGCGCCGACCACCGCCCACAATGCAGTCGTGAGTGCGTACCCGGGCCGGAGCCCCGGTACGCACTCACGACCGGTTCGAACGTCACGCGGGCGCCGAAGCGGGGTGTCACCGGTGCCCGGCGGAGCCGGGGGCGGACAGGGCCGGTCGGCGTGACCTTCGCACTGCGGTATCAATGGGCACAGGTGCCCTCACCCGCCTGTTCACGAGGCGCCCGGGGAAGTTCCCAATTTTAGGCAAAATTGGAATCCCCTGGCCGCCGAGGCCACCCGGCTCAGCAAGTGGACACGCTCCTGTGCGGCAGAATGCACGTGTGGACTCCGTGCACACCGCTACCGGTTTCCGGGTTACCGACCTCGTCGCTCACTTCGCCGGGCGGTGGGGGCTGGACCGGAAGATCGTCGATTCCACCGGTGCGGGTATGGCTACGCTCACCGGCGTCGCGAGCTTCACCCCTGACGACGACGGGCTCGTCTACCGGGAACGTGGAACGCTGGTGATGGGGGAGTACCAGGGACCGGCGACCAGGGTCCTGCATTTCCGGGTGCGTGGCCCCGGGCTGGCCGACGTGCATTTCGACCACGGCGGTTTCTTCCACGATCTCGACCTGCGCGACGGCCGGTGGCCGGTACGCCATCCCTGCCGCGATGATCTTTACCGTGGCGAGGTCGTCATCCACGGCCCGGATGACTGGCGTCAGGTGTGGACGGTCACCGGCCCGGCCAAGAGCTATACGTCCACCACTGCGTTCCGCCGCATGTCGGTCGAAGACGAAACCTGACCGCGGTCGCTGGTCGCAGGCCCCGGTGGTGCCATCAGTTGGGCGAGGTGATCCACGGTGCCAACCGCCACACGATGGCTGCGGCCAGGGCGATGACGGCCATGGGGATGATCAGCACCGGACCGGTGGGGGCCGACAGAGTGCCCAGGCGATCGGCCAGGATCGTCGGGACGAGCAGCATCGTGTTGTTCACCGCATGGACGAGGACGGCGACTTCGAGGCCACCGATGCGCTGCACCACCACCGAGAGGGCCACCCCGCAGATGATGTAGTAGGCGAGGGTCCAGCCGTTCGCGGCGCCGTGGATCGCACCGAACAGCAAAGCGGTGACGGCAGTGGCGACGGTGAACGCGGCGGCCGGGCGGCGGAAGCGCGCACCGATCGCGCGGGAGAGCAGGCCGCGGAAGAGGTACTCCTCACCTGCGGACTGCAGGGGCACGGTGATCACGGCGACGGCGGAGAGCGCGATCGTCGTCGCGGTCAGCTGGATCGGTCCGGTCGGCATGACGAACTGCAGAACGACCATGTACGCGGCCCACAACGGGACGATGACGACAGCGGCACGCCCGAGAACCCGCCACCGGAAGCCACCTGCCAACGACGACAGCCATCGAGGCTTGTGCCGGTAGATCGACCACTGCAGCAACCCCGCCGTCGGGATCAGCGCGGCGAGCAGGAGGTTTCCGGTGATCCAGAACCCGACGGTGAACGACGGCGCAGCCGGATCGAACGGTGTCACGCCGAGGAGGCGGTCGAGCGCGGTTCCGACCGGCACGGCCGCGACGAAGAGCACGGCGAGCAGCGCGCCAAGGCCGGCCACCATCGCCAGGATCGTGCGCCACACCTGCTGCCGGTCCCGATACGCCTGGACGTACGACAACGCCTGCGGGATCTTGCCGCCTTCGTCGATGTTGCCGTCGCGGGCCGGCGGTGCGTGGTTCATGTCGTCTCCTCGGTCCGTGCTCACGTCATCGCGCGTGATGCCTGGACCGAGGAAAAACTACGACGTAGCGTCGGAGTCAAGATTGATTGAGCCTAATCCTGGTCGGCCCGCAGCCGCGGGTCGCAAAGCTGCACGTCGACGGGATATCGCATGCGCCGCAGGCGCATAGCCCACCTACGACACCTGCACCGCCGCGGGTTCTCAGGGGCTTCCTGGCGAGGACGGCCCCTCCGCCGTGTATTGGACATACATCAGGAGGGGCATCCACAGACCAGGGAGCCTCTGAGGTTCCGCCACCCGCACCGCCACGCAAAACGAGGTTGGAATAACCTCTTTGGAACGGAGGGCCTTCCATGAGGTCGCAGGAACTCGCGGATCTTGCCGGTGTGACCGTGCGGACACTGCGGCATTACCACCAGATCGGTCTGCTCCCCGAGCCGCCCAGGTCCTCGAACGGCTACCGGCGATACACCGCGGTCCACCTGGTACGGCTTCTGCGCATCCGGCATCTCGCCGAGCTCGGGGTGAGCCTCGTCGATGTGCCGGCCATGCTGGACGATGAGTCGACGGACACGAGCGCGACGATTCTCGAGCGAGTCGAAGCCGGCATCGACTCGCAGATCGAGCGGTTGAAGGCGCAACGCGATCTCGTGCGCGCCCTGCGCGTGGAAGGGCGCAGCCCCGACATCCCGGCCGACGTCCACGGCGACCTCACCCGGCTGCACGACGTCGCCCGCCTCCCGCCCGATGCGACGAGACTGGACCTCGACGTCGCCACACTGATGGGGCACCTGCCCGGCTCCGACGTCCGTGCGCGTCGCGAGGAGCTTGTGGCCGTGGGCGAGCACGCGCAGAGCACGGAGTTCCTGGATGCGCTCAGATGCCTGGCCGAAATGCCTCCGGACGCCACCGACGAGCGCAGGCAGCGCGTCGCGGACGAGTTGCGGACCCACGTGCAGGCCATCCGGTCCGGCACGAGCTCTTCGCTGCCTGTGAGAGCTGCCCCGCTCATCGGCCAACTGCTGGAGCAGTACTTGAACGCTGCCCAGCTCGACACCTTCGTCCGCATCGCGCAGTAGCCGCCGTCGTCGGGCCGCTCATATCGCCCCGGCCGGCGGTAGCGAGAGGGTCGATGCCACCCTTGCCGAGATCGGCGAAGACCTCGACGGGTTCGAGCCAAGCGTCCACAATGGATCAGGAGTTCGCGGAGGAGCCCTGTTTTTCCGCAATTTCCATTGAAATCGAAGATTCAATTTCAATGGAAATTGCGGGATGGGGAGGCCGAAGCGGGCGTCACCGGTGTCCGGCGGAGCCGGGGGCGGACAGGGCCGGGATGTCCGGGTGATCGAGCAGCGTCTCGACCACGGCGTCCACGGCCGCGCGCGGCCCCGCCTCCCGGCGCCGCACGATCGCGACGTTGCGGTGCACCGGCGTGCTGAGCTCGCGGGTGACGACCGGGGTGCCGGGCGGAACTGCCAGCGCGGGCAGCAGCGCCACCGACCGGCCGGATTCGACGTGCTGGAGCAGCAGCAGGCAATTGCTGAACCGGCAGGCCACTCGGGGTTCGAAGCCGGACTCGTGGCACAGCCGTTGGGTCAGCTCCGCCATGTACGAGCCCGGCCGGTCGCACGCCCAGGTCTCCTCCGCGCATGCGGCGAGGTCGATCACCCGGCGCCGCGCGAGCGGATGGTCCGGCGGCAGGACCAGCACCACCGGGTCGGTCCCCAGCGGGACGACTTCGAGATCCCGGTCCCACGGGAACTTGACGTAGTCCGTCGTCGTGACGATCACGTCCACCTCGCCGCTGCGCAGCGCGGCCCCGCTCTCGTGCGGTTCGGACTCGATCAGCTCCACGTGCAGGTGCGGGTGCGAGTCCGCCAGCCGGGCCGCCGCCGGCACGGCGAGCGTGTAGATCGCGCTCTGGAACACCCCGAGCCGGACGGTGCCGATCGGCTCGTCGTTGAGGGCGCGCAGCTCGGCCTCCGCCTCGGCAATCTGGGCCAGGATCTCGCGGCCCCGGCGGGCGAGGGCGATCCCGGTGCGGGTGAGCCGCACCCGGCGCCCGGACCGCTCGATGAGCCGACTGTGCGTTTCGGTTTCGAGCACGGCGAGTTGTTGGGACACCGTCGACGGGCTCATGTGCAGCGTCTCGGCCACCGCGCGGACGGTGCCGAGGCTGTCGAGCAGCCCGAGCAGGCGCAGGCGCCACGGGTTGAGCATGCCACCATTGTGCAGTTCCATCGAACAGCATCGTCGAAATCGTGTGATGGACGCGCACCTACGTCCCTTCGTAGCGTCGGGGCCATGCTGGACGACATCGCGAACACCGCACCCGAACGCCACCTGGTCCGCTACTCGGGTCGCGGCGCCTTCAGCCCCGGGATCATCGCCCGCGCCGAGGGGAGCTCGGTGTTCACCGAGGACGGGCGCGAGCTGCTCGACTTCACATCGGGGCAGATGAGCGCGATCCTCGGCCACGCCCACCCGGAGATCGTCGCGACCGTTCGCGAGCAGGTCGCCCGGCTCGACCACCTCTACAGCGGGATGCTGAGCCGCCCGGTGCTCGACCTGGCCGAGCGGCTCGCGGGGACGTTGCCGGAGCCGCTGGACAAGGCGATGTTCCTGACCACCGGGGCCGAGGCGAACGAGGCCGCGCTGCGGATGGCGAAGCTCGTCACCGGCGGGCACGAGGTCGTTTCGTTCGCCCGGTCCTGGCACGGCATGACCCAGGCCGCGGCGAACGCCACCTACAGCGCCGGGCGGGTCGGGTACGGGCCGGCCGCCACGGGGAACTTCGCCCTGCCGGTCCCCGACCGGTTCCGGCCGGGAATCGTCGACGCCGACGGGAACCTGGACTGGCGTCGGCAGCTCGACCTCGGCTTCGAGCTGATCGACGCCCAGTCGGTCGGCAGCCTCGCGGCCTGCCTGGTCGAGCCCGTGCTGAGCTCGGGCGGTGTCATCGACCTCCCGCCGGGCTACCTGGCGGCGCTGCGGGACAAGTGCCGCGAGCGGGGCATGCTGCTGATCCTGGACGAGGCCCAGACCGGGCTGTGCCGCACCGGTGACTGGTACGCGTTCGAGCGCGACGGCGTCGTCCCGGACATCATCACCCTGTCCAAGACACTCGGCGCCGGGCTGCCCCTCGCGGCCGTGCTGACCAGCGCCGAGATCGAGCAGCAAGCCCACGACCGCGGGTTCTTGTTCTTCACCACGCACGTCAACGACCCGCTTCCGGCGGCCGTCGGCAACACCGTCCTGGACGTGCTCAGCCGCGACCGCCTCGACGTGCGCGCCCGCGAGCTCGGCGTACGGCTGCGCGGCGGACTGGAGGAGCTCGCCGCGCGGCATCCGGTGATCGGCGACGTGCGCGGGCGCGGCCTGCTGGTCGGACTGGAGCTGGTCGACGGGCCGGGCGGCGAGGACGCCGACAAGCTCGGCGCCGCCGTCACCCGGCGCTGCGCCGAGCTCGGGCTGCACATGAACATCGTGCAGCTGCCCGGCATGGGCGGGACGTTCCGCATCGCGCCGCCGCTGACCGCCACCGACGCCGAGATCGATCGCGGCCTGGCGATCCTCGACACCGCGCTCGCCGAGACGACCGGCCGCTGACGGGCCACCGGATTCGATCGTGACGGCGTGAACCGCCCCGCTGCGGGTCGAACTTGCCACAACGGCAAGAGCGTTTCCGGGTCGTGTTGATCGGTGACTATTGTGGACCGATCAACGCTCTGAAGCAGGTTCGGAACATGACGCAGACGGATCACGCCGCGGATCCCCGCCCCCACCAGGAAAGGCAGAGGATCCTGGACGACCTCGTGGTCGCTCAGGTGCTCACCGGCCGCCCGGGACGGACCGGCTTCCCGCCGGTCGCAGTTTCGGGCGCGGGGCAGGAGCCGGCCGAGGATGATCGGTCACGCTCAGGCTCTCGTGAGCTCGTGCGGCGGGCGGTCATCGGCCACCGGTTCGGCCCGCCCGGCCCCGCGGGCGGCCTGCGGTGAATCCGTCGCTGATCCTGCTGATCGCGGTGTGCGAGTCGGTGGGCGTGGGACTCGTCGGCGCCGTGGTGCTGCGCTTGCTCCGCCGGTCCCCGGTCGGGAACTCGCTGATCGCGGTCATCGTGATCACCGTCTGCGGGACCAACGCGAGCACCATCACAGTCGTCCTCGTGACGCAGTCCGCCGAAGTGCCGGTGGTGGTGACGCTGCTGGTCAACTTCGTCGCCGGCGCGGTTTCGCTCGGGATCGGCCTGCTGCTCGGCAGGTCCGTGATGAAGGGCAGCAGGCAGCTGGCCGACGCCACCCGCACCTTCGGCGTGGCCGAGCGGTTCCGGCTGCCGGAGGACCCGCCGAGCGCGGAGCTCGCCGAGCTGGCGCGGGAATTGCGGATCACCAGCGACAAGCTGGCGGAGTCCAGGCGGCGGGAACGGACGGTCGAGCAGTCCCGGCGGCAGCTGGTCGCCTGGATCTCGCACGACCTGCGCAGCCCGCTGGCGAGGCTGCGGGCCGTGGCGGAGTCCATCGAGGACGGTGTGGTCGACGACCTGGACGACTACCTCGGGAGGATTCGCTCGGACACCGAGCACCTCACCGCGATGGTGGACGACCTCTTCCAGCTCTCCCAGATCCAGACCGGGACGCTGCGCCTGAACCCGCGGGAGGTGGCCCTCGACGATCTCGTCAGCGACGAGGCGGCCGGGCTCGACGTGCTGGCCGCCGGCCGCGGAATCCGGTTGCACGCCAGGACGATCGAGCCGGTCACCGTCCGGGTGGACGACCGGTCCATGACCCGGGTGTTCAACAACCTGCTGTCGAACGCGATCCGATACAGCCCGGAGCGGACGACGGTGGTGGTCGACGTCCGCGCGGTGAACGGCTGGGCGGTGGTGTCGGTGTCGGACGAGTGCGGCGGGATCCCCCCGCAGGACCTGGGTTCGGTCTTCGACATGGGATGGCGTGGCCGCAAGGCGAAGACCGGGACGGCCGGGGGTGGCGGTTTCGGGCTGACCATCGTGCACGGGCTGGTGCAAGCCCACGGCGGGCACGTGTCGGTGCGCAACGTGCCCGGCGGCTGCTGCTTTGACGTCCGGTTGCCCCTGATCCGCTGAGCCGCCGGTCAGGCGCAGCCGCGGAGCGTCGCGGTCGCGAGTTCGGCGCGCGACCGGTAACCCGTGCGCTGGAAGAACCTGGTCAGTCGCCCCTCCACGCTCTTCTCGCTGGTCCCCAGCACGGTGGCGACCTGCGAATTGGTCAGGCCCTCGGTGATCAGGGTGGCCAGCAGCCGCTCGTTCTCCGCGACCGTCGCGTTGCGACCGGGGACGGCCACGTTGCGCGTCCGCATCAGCAACCGCAGCCGCGCGCGGGGGATCAGGGCGCCGAGCTCGCCGAAAGCCTCGTACGCCGCGAGCAGGAGCTTCCGGTCGGCGAACCCGCGTTCCGCCACGGCGGTGACGGTGGTCGCGAACTCGAAGGGCCGGTCCTGCTCCGCCGCGAGTTGCAGCACTTCTGCCGCGGCGTCGGAGGCGCCTTCGACGAATACCCGTGCGAGCAGCCGGTTCTGGTGGGCCTCTGCGGTGCCGAGCTCGTCCGCGATCTGCTCGATCCGTTCCGCGCACAGCTTCGCCGCGTCCTTGTTCCCGCGCCGCGATTCCAGCTCGGCGATGTGCAGCCACAACTCCTCGGTACCGGCGATGGCACCGGTTTCGGCGGCCGCGGTGAGCGCTTGCTCGACGACGGCGCGTGACTGCTGGTGTTCGCCGATCGTCAGGTCCAGCAACGCTTCCGGGAGGGCCAACCGGTGCGGCAGCAGCAGGTGCCGGGAGCGGGCGTCCTCGATGGCGGCCCGGGCCCGGTTCAGCTGGCCGCGCGCGGTGAGGATGGTCGCCATGTCCCGGAACATCGCGGCCTGCCCGGGCGGATCGCCGTGGAGGGACGCGGTGGCGATGGCCGACCGGGCGAGGTCCAGCGAGCGGTCCCACTGCCCGGACCTGGCGGCACGGACCGCCCCGCCATCCGCCGGAGCGTCGGGGGAGCCCAAGCCGAGCGCCTGGAGCAGAGTCCGGGCCGCTTCGACGGTGGGTGGGGCGGCCGTGGGTGTCGTCCCACCCGCGACCGCCACCGCGGCTTCGGTGAGGGCCTGCCCGAAAGCGGCCGGGCCGGTGCCGCCCGCGTGCCACGTGCCGTGCCCGGCGAGGAGTTCGTCGCGCGCGTCGGACCAGCGGTCGAGCAGGCAGAGCGCGGCGGCGCGGGTCACGAGCCGGGTCGCGTCGCCGCCCGAGTGCCATCCGGCTGCGGCGATGTCGCGCAGCGCGGCCGTGTTCCCGTTGCTCGCGAGCCCGGCGGTGGCGATGATCTGCAGCTCCTGCAAGGAATCCGCCGCGAGCCAGTCCTGGTGGTCGCGCAGCGCCGCCTCGGCCGCCTCGGCGGCGGGGGCCAACCTCTGGTGTTGGGCGCAGAGGACCGAATGCCGGTGCAGCGCCGCGGCGCGCCGGACGGGATCGGCGATCAGCCCGCACGCCGCCCACCGCCACCGGACGGCGCGAGCGTCCTCCGATGCGGCCTCGCCGTGGGCCAGCAGCTCCGCCGCTGCCCGCTCGACGTCCACGAGCCTGCCCGCATCCACGATCCGGTCCGGCAGGTAGCCGTCATCGGGGCAGGTCGCGGCACGTTCCCAGATCGCGGTCACGGCCAGCTGCGCGCTCCTGCTCCGCTCGTAGGGGCCGAGGCACGCGGTCAGCAACGCGGCGAGCATCGGCACGCGGAACCGCCACCCGTTCCGGAACGTGACCACTCCCGAAGCGCGCAGCTCGCGAAGGACGTCAAGGACCTCGTTTTCGCCGATCCCGGCCGTCGCGGCGATCAGCGCCGGGGCCGCCTCGCCCAGCGGGTGCAGCACCGACAGGGCCTTGGCCACGGGCCAGGTCGCCGGATCGCGCAGGGCCGCGAACAGCGGGTGGGTGATCGGCAGCCGGGGAGCACCGGTGCCGATCAGGTGCGCCCGGCGGTCGACGACCCGCAGCCGGTCGGCCGCCAGGTAGCCCTCGATGGCGGCGTGCACCAGCGTGGGCACGCCCCGGCATGCGTCGCGGAGTTCGGCGGCCAGCCCAGGCGCGGGCTTGGCCCCGAGGAGCGAGGTGAGGATGTGGTCCACTGCGGACACCGATAGCGGCCGGAGCCGTTCCTCGTGCACCAGGCCGCGGGCGCGCAGCGACGCCAGGTCGCCGCCGCCGTCGTTGGGCGTGGTGGCGGTGCAGACGAACGTGATCCGGTCGCCGGCCAGCGCGTCGAGCGCGGCGGAGAGGCTTTCGGGGGCGAGCCGGTGTGCGTCGTCGATGAGGACGACGAGCCGGCCTCCTCGGATCGGGGCGGACGACAGCCGCCGCACCGCGGCCGCGCCGGACTCGCCGCGGACCGGCGGCGCGCCCAGCTCGTCGGCGATCCTGCCCACCAGAGCGGGGAAATCCCTATCCCCGGCGGAAACCTTGATGTCCGCAGTGGAGACATCCAGCCCGGCCAGCCGCGCCCGCAGCTGACCCAGCACCCAGCTGCGGCCGATCCCGGCCGGGCCGATGATCACGACCAGCGGCCGCCCCGGACGGCTCGTGCAGACGTCGAGCACGCGGGCGATCAGTTCCTCGCGGCCGGACGAACGGGCATCCAGCTCGGCTTCTCGGGCACCGTTGGCGGCGTGGGGTGTACGCCTGTCCGCGATCTCGGGAAGAGTCGGGATCGTCCGGTTGGGAGTGGGGATCGTCCGTCGGGAGTTCAGCACGAATCCCAGTATTGCCAGCCGGCCCCGGCGCATCGAGTTCCAAGTTGTGAGGAGATTCTTAAGCTTTTCTTGCCAGGTCATCCGCTGGTTCGGAATCCTTGCGCATTTCTGAATTCTGTCGTTCAGGAGTCTTTCCGCGCCCGGGTTTCCGGGTCACCCGGCATTAGCGTCCGCCCGACGCGGTAAATGCATCGAGTCTGGCGCGACGGCGCCGGGAACGGGACGGACGGCAATGGGGCGGGAACAGATGGCGATCGAGGGCAGGGATGACGCGCTGGCGGCGCTGCGGTCCGCGTTGCGGACCAGCGCGCCCGGCGGTCGCCTGCTGATCGTCCGCGGCGATGTCGGCATCGGGAAGACGCGACTGCTGGACGCGGCGGGCCGCCGCTGGCGTGCCAGGGGCACGCGGGTGGCGCAGGTGCGCGGCCGATCCCGCGCGACGGCAGCGGAAGCCGGCACCGACCGGTACGGGGTCGGCGCGGTCGTCGACGCGCTCCGGCAGGACTTCGACCGGTTCGGCGACTGCGGGCTGGTCGACGCGATCAGCGCGCTGACCCGGTTCCGCCAGGCGGAGGAGCCGGCCGCGCGGTTCCCCGCCGTGGCGGCCGAGTTGAACTGGGTGTTCGGCCGGATCAGCAGCCGTGGTCCCGTCGCGGTGCTCGTCGACGACGCGCCGGCCATCGCCGACCCCGTCCCGCTGCTGCAGGCGGCCCGCCGCCCCGGTTGCCTGGTCGTAGCGTCGATCCGGCCGGACGAGGCGGTGGCCGCCGAGCTGCTCGACCTGGCGGACGAGGTGATCGACCTGGATCCACTCGCCGACGAGCACATCGCGGCCCTCGCGGGCGATGATCTGGACGAAAGCGTTCACGTGGCTCTGCGCGCGGCGCTCGGGCCGCTGTACGGCAACCCCGGCACGGTGCTGGCGACGGTCGAGGCGCTGCGGGACAGGGGACGGCTCGTCGCCGATGGCGACCACCTCCGCCTCGACGACCAGGCATCCATCTGCCTGCCCTACGACCACGACCTGCTGCTGCGCGCCCGGCGGCTCGGCGGCCTCGGCCCGCGGCTGCTCGCCACGACGGCCTGGCTCGGCGCGTTCGGCATCGATGACCTGCCCGCGGTCGCGGACGCGCTGGGCGAGGACGTCGCCGAGTGCGGCCGGACAGTGGACCGGCTCGTCGAGAACGGCTTGCTGGTGGGGGATGTTCGGGGGCGGCTGTGCTGCCTGTGCCCGGCGCTCGCGGTCTCCGCGGTGGCCGAGGAGCGCGCCGCGGTCCGGTGCTTGGCGGGCCCGGCCGCCGAGTTCCCGAAACCGGCGCTGCTCCGCGAAACCGGTGGTTCGCCGCTGGCGGCGGCCCCGGCGCAGCCCCCGTCCGCCGCGCAATCCTGGTCGGCCACCGAGTCCCGCATCGTCGAGCTGATCGGCATGGGGCTCACCAACCGGCGGATCGGCTCGGCGCTCGGGTTGAGCGAGAAGACCGTGGAGAGCCAGCTCACCCGGCTGTTCGCCAAGACCGGCTGCCGCTCCCGCGTGGCGCTCGTGGCGGCCGCGAACTCGGCCGGAAGCCTGCGAGGCGCCGCGCTGCGCGGGCGGTCCGCGGCTTAAGAAGGTCCGAAGTGGACAGTAGGCGCGAAGATGTGTTGATGAACTGGTCGGGTCCTGGCGTGGGCGGGCGAATTCCTTGTCTCGAAATGAGTTTCACCCACAATGCATTGCGGATTCGTCATGTACCCCAAGCGGTGCCGCAGGGGATGCGGTGTCGCCTTTGGACAATTGGATCGGCGCGGTCGCCGGCAGATCCGCGGGGGGAATCCGGTGAGGGGATTCCCGCGAGCCCGCCCCGAGGACGCGATCGGCCCTCCCGGCGCCGGACACTCGAATCATGTGGCTCGCGCGTTGTGCCGCCGAGAGCGCCGGGGCGGAGCGGAAGGTCGGGCGTCGCGTCGAACAGCACGCTCGCAATGCAAGTCGGAGGAAGAGCGCGATGATGACCAAGGTCGAATCGGCAACGCACACGGTGAACTCGGCAGCGCGGGAGCCCGGCGAGCAGGTTCGGGTCGCGGTGTGGGCGCAGGACCCCATCACCTTGACCGGGCTGACCGGAATGCTCCTGGGCACCGCGGACGTGTTCGTCGCGGCGGACCCGTTTCCCGCCGACGTCGACGTGCTCGTGTTCGCCGTGGACCGGGTGACCCCGGAAGTCCTCGCCAGCATGAGCAAGGCGGCCTCGGAATCGGCGGCGCCCGCGGTGCTGGTGGCCAGGCAGTTGGAGCGCACCGTGCTGCTGCGGGTGGTCGAGTGCCGCGTGGTCGCGGTGCTGCACCGCGGCGTCGCCACGGGCGAGCGGCTGGCCGAGGCGATCCGCGTCGTGGCCGAGGGAGGTGGTGTGCTGCCGGCCAACCTGCTGGGCGAGTTGCTGCGGCAGGTGGAGAACCTCAACCACGAGGTCCTGGAGCCGCGCGGCCTGAACTCCGCAGGCTTCACCTCCCGGGAGATCGGCGTGTTGCGGCTGCTGGCGGAAGGCTGGGATTCCGAGGAGATCGGCAAGAAGCTCTGCTACTCGGAGCGCACGGTGAAGAACGTCATCCACGCCATGACGAGTCGGCTCAAGCTGCGCAACCGGCCTCAGCTGGTGGCCCACTGTGTGCGGACGGGCGTGATCTGAGCGATCCGGAGATGCCGCGATGCGCACGGACGTCGTCCGTGCGGGAGAACGACTTTCGCGGTCGCTCGTACGAGCGCGCCCGTGCTCGACTGCGGTTTCCGGTTGCGGGAGCGCAGGCATCCCGCGGCACGGCGCACTTCGACCGGCTGCACGTGGCTCGGTGGTTCGGACTAGGGTGGCATGAAAACGGCAAGAAGCAGGTTTCGACGATGACGCAGGCTGATCTTGGCGCGGATCACCGATTCCGGGGGCGAGAGCCGCGGATCCTGGTCGTGGAGGACGATCCGACGGTTGCCCAGGTGGTCACCGGCTACCTGCGCCGGTCCGGCTACACCCCGGTGCACGCCTCGGACGGCGCGATGGGGCTGGAGCTGGCGCGGCAGATGTCGCCGGACCTCGTCGTGCTCGACGTGATGCTGCCGGGGCTCGACGGCATCCAGGTCTTGCGCGAGCTGCGCGCGTCCAACCAGGTGCCGGTCATCATGCTGACCTCGCTGGGGGAAGAGGAGCACCGGCTGCGCGGCCTGGAATCCGGCGCCGACGACTACCTCACCAAGCCGTTCAGCCCGCGCGAGCTGGTGCTGCGGGTCCAGTCCGTGCTGCGCCGGACGATCGCCATGCCGCCGGCCCGGGTCGACGGCGTGCTGCGCGTCGGCGACCTCTTGGTGGACCGGGCGGCGCGGGTGGTCAGCAAGGCCGGACGCGAGCTGAACATGCCGATCAAGGAATTCGAGCTGCTGGTCTTCATGATCCGCAACGCGGGTCGGGTGGTGCGGCGGGACGAGCTGATGCGCGAGGTCTGGGCGCACAACTTCGGCGATGCCTCCACGGTCACGGTGCACGTCCGGCGGCTGCGGGAGAAGGTCGAGGACGACCCGTCCCGCCCCGCGCTGCTGAAGACCGTCTGGGGCGTCGGCTACCGGCTCGACCTCCCCGAGACCGGCGCCGGATCAGCATGACGTCGCTGCTGGTCGCGTTGATCGCGGTGTGCGAATCGGTCGGCGTGGGTCTCGTCGGCATGGTGGTCCTGCGGCTGCTCCGCAAGTACCCGGTGGGATATTCGCTGGTGGCAGTGATCATCATCACCGTGTACGCGATCAACACGAGCGCCCTCACCGTGGTGCTCGTCGCGCGGTCGGCGCAGCTGCCCGCCGACCTGCTCCTCGCGGTCGTCCTCATCGCCGGGGCGGTGGCCATCGGCGTCGGACTGGTGCTCGGCCGGTCGGTGATGAACGGCAGCCGGCAGCTGACCGACGCCACGCGCTCGCTCGGTCAGCGGCATCGGTTCCAGCAGCCGGCGGACCTGCCGAGCGCCGAGTTCGCCGAGCTCGCGCAGGAGCTCCGGATCACCAGTGACAAACTCGCCGAGTCGCGGCGCCGAGAACAGGCGATGGACGCGTCCCGGCGGCGGCTGGTCGCCTGGATCTCGCACGACCTGCGTAGCCCACTGGCGCGGCTGCGCGCCGTGACGGAGTCCATTGAGGACGGCGTGGTGGACGACCTGCCGGACTACTGCAGGAAGATCCGCGGCGACACCGAGGTCTTGTCGGAGATGGTGGACGACCTGTTCGAGCTCTCCCGAATCCAGTCCGGGACGCTGCGCCTGGCCCCGCGGATGGTGGCGCTGGACGACCTCATCAGCGACGAGGTGGCGGCGCTCGAAGTGGTGGCCGGTGACCGGGGGATCAGCCTGCGGGCGAGGACGATCGAGCCGATCGTGGTCAACGTGGACGACCGCGCCTTCACGCGGGTGTTCAACAACCTGCTGGGGAACGCGATCCGGTACGCCCCGGAGGGTTCGACGGTGACCGTGGACATCCGCGCGGTCGCGGGCTGGGCGGCCGTCGCGGTGAGCGACGAGTGCGGGGGAATCCCGGAAAGCGACCTGGCCTCCGTGTTCGACATGGGGTGGCGCGGGGAGGACCGGAGGACGCGCGGCAGCAGCGGCGGGGGCCTCGGCCTGGCCATCGTGCAGGGTCTCGTGCAGGCGCACAACGGGAACGTGTCGGTGCGCAACGTTCCGGGTGGCTGTTGCTTCGAGGTGCGTCTCCCGCTGCCCGCGGCCTGAGGCCGTCAGTAGCCGAAGTTCTGCGTCCACCACGGGCCGGTGGCGTCGATATGCAGCCCCACGCCGATGAACCGGAAGTCCGCGTTCAGGATGTTCGCGCGGTGCGGGATGCTCTGCATCCAGGCGTGCACCACCGCGGCGGGCGTTCCCTGGCCGGCCGCGATGTTCTCCCCGCCGGGGTCCTCGAAACCCGCGGCAAGCATCCGTTCGAACGGCGACGGGCCGCGCGTCGCCTGGTGCGCGAAGAAGCCGC
Organism: Saccharopolyspora elongata; assembly: GCF_004348985.1. Taxonomy (GTDB): domain Bacteria; phylum Actinomycetota; class Actinomycetes; order Mycobacteriales; family Pseudonocardiaceae; genus Saccharopolyspora; species Saccharopolyspora elongata. Next base: position 17,504 of record NZ_SMKW01000004.1, read on the forward strand.
GCCGCGCCATGTCGGCGCTGTGCCCGCGAGCGGCGCGGCGCAACCGCTCGTCGACGTGCAACGGGCCGAGCCGCCGCTTCTCCCGCTCCACGTTCACCAGCCGGACGACCTTGTCCTCGGTCTGGGTTCGCACCAGATCTCGGCTGGAACCTAAAGCCATTCTCCCGATCCTCCCGAACTTCACCGACCGGCACCAGCTTCGCCCATGCGAGGGCTGGGACGAGCCGGCCGGGCCGCGAAGTCGGCGAACGGGCAGGAATCCGCGACTTTCGGGCAACGTTCCGGCTGCACCGTTGCCCCTCGCCGGCTTTAGGGGTCGTTTCAGAGCGCGAGCTGCGGGTCACCGGCCGTGGCGGAGATCAGCCCGAGCTGGAGGGTCAGTGCCGACAGGCCCGCAGCCGGCCCGTCGTGCAGCTCGCGTTCCAGCTCGTAGCGGTACCTGACGGTGCTGCGCCCGGGCGCGCGCAACCAGCCGGGCAGCAGCCTGCCCAGCCCGGTGAACCTGCGCGCGATCTCAGTCGTCATAACAGCATCATCCCGGTGAAGCCTGGGAGAAAGATCGCAAACCGGGCAGGACAGGGATATCCCTCATCTCCCGTGCACAGCGCCGATTCGAGTCCACGAGTCGTGCTGGACTGTCCACATCGGATTCATAGCTGAAGCCGCGCTGGTAGGGGCTCTGCCGGGGCCGGTTGCCGAGATGTTCAGTATTGACTGCCTCTGTTTGGTGTGACTAAATGCCAGTACCCGAGGGAAGGGGGCAGGAATCGTGGCCGACAGCGCTCCTCCGGCCGAACCCGCCGCCGATGGCCCGACCCGGCTGGTGGGGGCGGCGATCAAGCGGATCCGCACCGAGCGCGGCCTGACGCTGCGGGACCTGGCGGAACGCTGCGGGCTGTCGCCTGGTTTCCTCTCGCTGGCCGAGCGCGGCATCAACTCGATCTCGCTGACCTCGCTCTTCGCGCTGGCCAGCGCGCTGGAGGTGGACGCGGTCGAGCTGCTGGGCGCGGCCGGTCGCCGCGGCCGGCGCGAGTACTCGATCGCCCGGCACGACGACCCGCACGCCACGCGGGTGGTGATGGGCGAGCGGGAGCACCGCGTGCTGACCGCGGACCTGCCCGACCAGCGCCTCGAAGCGATGGTCACCGCGGTGCACCCGACCGCCGAGCCGTCACCGGTCACCCAGCACGACGGCGAGGAGTTCTGCTACGTGCTGCGCGGCGAGCTGGCGTTCCTGCTGCCGGACGAGACAGCGGTGCTCGGCGCCGGTGACTCGATCCACTTCAAGTCCCGGATTCCGCACGCCATCCACAACCGCGGCACCGCGATCGCGGAGGTGCTCTGGACGGTCGACCGCCCGCTGCTGCGGCGACCCGACGGCACGACTCGCTGACCGCGCCTCTCCCGCCGGTGCACGCCATCCATCGAAAGGCGGCCATGAGCGAGCAGACGGAGATCCCCACGAGCGACCGAGGTTTCTTCGGCCACCCCCGCGGCCTGGCCACGTTGTTCTTCCTGGAGATGTGGGAGCGGTTCTCCTACTACGGGATGTCCGCGATCCTGCTGTACTACCTGTACGACCAGACCTCCGATGGCGGGCTCGGGCTGGACAAGCCGACGTCGTCGGCGTTGGTGTCGATCTACGGTGCCCTGGTGTTCATGTCCGGCATCGTCGGCGGCTGGATGGCCGACCGGTTGCTGGGCATGCGCCGCGCGGTCCTGCTGGGCGGCCTGCTGATCATGTGCGGTCACCTGGCGCTGGCGGTGCCCGGCGGGTTGCCCGCGCTGCTGGTGTCGATGCTGCTGATCGTGGTCGGCACCGGACTCTTGAAGCCGAACGCGTCCAGCATGGTGGGGGAGCTGTACACGCCGGCGGACAACCGCCGCGACGCCGGGTTTTCCCTCTTCTACATGGGCATCAACCTGGGCGCTTTCATCGCGCCGTACCTCGTGGGCACGCTCGGGCAGCAGGTCGACTACCACTTCGGCTTCGGTCTCGCGGCCGTCGGGATGGCCGCGGGCCTGGTGGTGTACGTCCGGGGGCGGGCAAGGCTTGGCCAGGCCGGGGACGCGCCGACGAATCCGCTCCTCTCCGGTGAGCGGCGCCAGGTGGCGTTGCGCGCGGCCGTGGGCGTCGCGGTGTTGGCGGTGGTGGTCGCGGTTCTCGGCGCCACCGGGTTCTTGACCGTCCAGGTGCTGATCAACGCTGTCTCGGTGCTCGCGGTGCTGCTGCCGGTGGCGTACTCGATCATGATGCTGCGCAGCCCGAAGGCCGATGCCGTGGAGCGGTCCCGGTTGATCGCCTACATCCCACTGTTCATCGGCGCGGTGTGCTATTGGGTGGTCAACGAGCAGTCCGGCTCGGTGCTCGCGCAGTTCGCCGATACGCGAACCGACCTGGAGATCTTCGGATTCGCGGTGCCGTCCTCGTGGTTCCAGTCGCTGAACCCGATCGCCACGCTCGTGCTGGCCCCGACCTTCGCCTGGCTGTGGATCAGGCTGGGGGACCGGCAGCCCACCACGCCGCGCAAGTTCGCCACCGGACTGCTGCTCGGCGGGGCGTCGTTCGTGCTGATGGCCGGGCCCGGTCTGCTGCACGGCGTGGATGCGCTCGCCAGCCCGTGGTGGCTCGTCGCGAGTTACTTCGTGGTGATCTGCGGGTCGATGTGCCTGTCGCCGGTGGGGCTTTCGGCCACCACCAAGCTCGCCCCGCGGGCGTTCCTGGCCCAGATGATGAGCCTGTGGTTCTTGGCCTCCGCCGCGGCCGCGGGCATCAACGCGCAGCTGGTGCAGTTCTACCGCGCGGAGACCGAGGTCGGCTACTTCGCCGGGGTCGGAGCGGCGGTGATGGCCGCCGGGGTCGTCATGCACCTGATCGCGCCGTGGGTGCAGCGACGCATGGGCGGTGTGCGATGAGAAGAAGTCGGTCGAACCGGGAGGAGCGGGAAATGCGGGTGGTGGTCGTCGGTAGCGGCATCGCGGGTGCGGCAGCCGGATACGAGCTGGCCCGGGCCGGGGTGGACGTGGTCCTGGTGGACTCGCCGGCCCCAGGCCGCGCGACGTCGGCCGGTGCGGGCATCGTCTGCCCGTGGTCGTCCAAAGTGGATGATCCGGACTGGTACCGGATCTCGGTCGCCGGGGCGGAGCACTACCCGGAGCTGCTGTCGGCGTTGGCCGCCGACGGAGAGACCGAGCTCGGCTACCGGCGGGTCGGCTCGCTGCGGCTGGTCTCCGAAGACGAATCGGTCGAGGCGTTTCAGCGGGTGGCGGAGCGTGCCGCGGAGTCCCCGATGGCCGGCGAAGTGGAGTTGATCAGCGGTCGCCGGGCCCGCGAGCTGTTCCCGCCGCTCGAACACGAAGGCAAGGCGATCCACATCCCCGGCGCAGCGCGCCTGGATGGCCGCTTGGTCCGCGACGCGATGCGCCGCGCCGCCGCCCGGCGCGGCGCTCGGATCATCAATGGCACGGCCACGATCGTCGCCGACAGCGCGGTCCGCGGCGTGCAGGTCGACGACGTGTTCATCGGCGCGGACGCCGTGATCGCGGCGGCCGGTGCTTGGTCGCCGCAGCTGCTCGAACCGATCGGCGTCCAGGTGCGGGTCACGCCGCAGCGCGGCCAGATCATGCACCTGCGGCTGCCAGGCGTGGAGACCACGAACTGGCCGGTCGTGCTGCCGCGGTCGCGGCACTACATCCTGGCCTTCGACGACTCGCGGGTCGTGGTCGGCGCGACCCGCGAGGACGAGGCCGGCTTCGACCACCGGGTGACCGCGGCGGGGATGGCGGAGGTGCTCGGCGAGGCGCTGTCGGTGGCCCCCGGGCTGGCCGGCGCCACGCACGTGGAGACCCGCATCGGGTTCCGCCCGATGGGACCCGACATCCGGCCGCTGCTCGGCGCGGTCCCGCAGGTCGCCGGGCTGGTCGTGGTCAACGGCCTGGGGGCGTCGGGGCTGACGATCGGCCCGTACGCGGGTTCGGTCGCGGCGCGGCTGGCCCGCCAGGTCGACCCGGGGATCGACCTGGCACCTTACGACCCGCTGCGCTGAGGTTCCGGCCCGCGCCGGGTCGGCACTAGGCCGCCGACCCGGCGCCGGGTGCCTGACGCCGATGGCGATTTCGCGCGAAATCGGCGCCTTGCTCGCGCCGCGCTCGGCTGCGGTCAGCTCTCCGCGTCGCGATCGGAATACAGGTCGCGTCCCCGGGTTTCCCGGACGATCACCGCGCAGACGAGCCCGATCAGCGCCGCCACCGCCCACAGCGAGGCGATCGGCCAGGAGGCGCCGCCGGCGGCGTTGCCGAGGGCACCGGTGACGAGCTCCGGCGGAGCTTGCGCGCGGACATCCCGTATCCGGGCTCACGCGCCCAGCGTTTTCGTCAGTGCAGCCAAGCCGTCGGCGTAGATGCCGTGGAACAGGGCGATCGCTTCCTCGTCGCTCGTTCCCACCGGCGTGAAGGTGCCGGACCACTCCACTCGGCTCTGCGAGTCCGACACCTCGTGCACGGTGATGGTGGAGCGGTAGCCGGTGACGGGGAACGGGGCCTGGACGATCGAGTAGGTGTAGGTGCGCGCGTCGTTGTCGAACGCTTCGAGGCGTTCGACGATGGTGCCGCCCTCCTCGTTGGTAAGGCTGCGGACGCGTCCGCCCTCGCCGAGCTCGCTCGCGGGGATGTAGGGCAGCCAGTCGGGCAAGGAGTCGAAGCCTCCGATGAGCTGCCAGATCCGGTCGGCGGGCACGCGGATGTCGATGGTTGCGGTCGTAGTTGCCATGGTCTTCTCCTGAAGAGGCGGAATAGCGGGTCAGGCGTTGGGGACGGGGGCGTCCGGCGCGATCAGCCCTTCGGCGCGCAGGGCCGCCCAGAAGGCCGTCGGAACGGTCTCGTCGAGTGCGGCGACGTCCTCGGCGATGCGGCTCGGCCGTGTGGCGCCGGGAATGGCCGCGGCGACGGCGCGGTGGGCGAGGGAGAACTGCAGCGCCGCTGCTTTGATGTCCACGCCGTGCTGCGCCGCGAGCGCCTTGATGCGGTCCACCTTGGCGATGATCGAGGCGGGGGCCTTCTGGTACTCGAAGTGCTGTCCGCCGGCGAGAATGCCGGAGCTGTACGGCCCTCCGACGACGATGTCGACGCTCTGCGCCTCGGCGGCCGGCAGCAGCCGCTGCAGGGCGCGCTCGTGGTCGAGCAGCGTGTAGCGCCCGGCGAGGAGGAACGCGTCCGGCTTCGGCTCGTCGAGGTCGAGCGTCAGCTCCAGGGGCTCGACGCGGTTGACGCCGAGGCCCCAGGCCTTGATGACGCCTTCGTCGCGCAGCTGCTGCAGGACCCGGAATGCGCCGGTGCGGGCGGACTCGTATGCGGCCAGCCATTCGTCGCCGTAGAAGTCCTGGGCGACGTCGTGCACCCACACGATGTCGAGGCGGTCCGTCCTCAGCCGCTTCAGACTGTCCTCAATGGAGCGCATCGTGGCGTCGGCCGAATAGTCGGGGACGATCTTGTTGGGCCGTCCGTGTTCGAAGATTCCGCCCTTCTCACCCAGATCCCGGGCCGCGGGGTCCTCGATCTCGTTGAGGATGACGCGGCCGACCTTCGTGCTCAGCACGAATTCGTCGCGGGGGCGGTCGGCCAAACCGTCGCCCAGCCGGATCTCGGCCAGGCCCGCGCCGTAGAAGGGGGCGGTGTCGAAGTAGCGGATTCCCTTGTCCCAGGCGGCTTCCACGGTGGCCGCGGCCTCTTCTTCGGGGATGGCCCGGAACATGTTGCCCAGCGGTGCGGTGCCGAAGCCCAGTCGGCCGGGCAGGAAGGAACTGATGGACATGGTGCGGATTCCTTGCTGTGCGAGGTGCGACGGGAAGTTGCTTCCTGCGTCGGTTCGTCGATTGACAAGTTCGAGGTTAGGGACGAAACTTGAGACTGTCCAAGACTTACTTGGACAGAGTTAAGTCTCCTGAGGTCTTATCCATGTTGGATTTGCGGCAACTCCGCTACTTCGTCGCCGTCGCCGAGACCGAACACGTCGGTCAGGCCGCCGAGCGGCTCCACATCTCCCAGTCGCCGCTCAGCCGGCAGATCGCGCAGCTCGAGAAGAACCTGGGGCTTACCCTGTTCGAGCGCAGCCAGCAGCGGATCCGGCTCACCCGGGACGGCGAGGTCTTCCTGGCCGAATCCCGTGCGCTGCTACGGCATGCCGACCGCCTGGAGAGCCTGGGCCGTCGGCTGGGCCGCGGCGAAGAAGGCGGCCTGTGCATCGGCTACGTCGCCGACGCCATCCACACCGGCATCCTGCCCGGCGCACTACGTGCACTGCACGACACAAACCCCGACGTCCACATCGCCCTGTACAACCTGGCGCCCAATGCGCAGTTCGAAGGACTGCGGCAGCGCAGCCTCGACATCGCGCTCGTCCACGAACCTCCGTCCGCGGATGATCCCGACCTGTTGGCCGCGCCGCTGTTCCAGGACCCGTTGCTGCTCGCCCTGCCCGCGAGACATCCGCTCGCAGACAAGGAAGAGATCGCTCCCGGCGACCTGGACGGTCAGTCGTGGATCGCGATCGAGAACGCCCAGGATCCCGCCTGGCGGGACACGTTCATCGCGTCCTGCGCCGCGGCCGGCTTCACGCCGGACATCCGCCTCGACGCCGCCGAGCCGCTGACCGCGCTCGGCCTGGTCGCCTCCGGGCTCGGGCTCGCATTCGTGCAGAAGAGCATGGCCGGCGCCACCACCGAGGAGGTCGAGGTGCGCGAACTCCCTTGGCACGACGGCTGCGTCCGGCTGTGGGCCGCATGGCACCGAGTCGACCTGCGGCCCGTGGTGACCTCGTTCCGCGCCACCGTCCTTCGCACGAGCAGCGCCGAATAGCTCGCAACTGCGCGGAAAGGTCGCACGGGCGGAGAAGATCCGCCCGTGCGACCTGTGCGCGGGTCCTCAGTTGAGGGTGTCGGGGTCCGGCCCGGTGCGCAGACCGCGGTCGAGCGCGGCGATCGCGGTCATCTCGTCCTCGGCCAGCGCGAAGTCGAAGACGTCGATGTTCTCGCGGATGCGGGACGGGGTGACGGACTTCGGGATCACGATGTTGCCCAGCTGCAGGTGCCAGCGGATGACGACCTGGGCGGGCGACTTGCCGTGCCGAGCGGCGATTTCGGTCACCGTGCTTTCGCGGAGCAGCGCACCCTGGGCCAGGGGACTCCAAGCCTCGGTTGCGATTCCGCGCTCGGCGTGCAGGGCGCGCAGCTCGCGCTGCTGGAGCCCGGGGTGCAGCTCGATCTGGTTCACCGCCGGGACGAGCGCGCTGTTGTCGAGCAGGCGACGCAGGTGCGCGGGCTGGAAGTTCGACACACCGGCGGCGCGAACCCGCCCGTCCGCCACCAGCTTCTCGATGGCCTTCCAGGTCTCCAGGTACAGGTCGCGAGCCGGCGTGGGCCAGTGGATGAGGTACATGTCCACGTGGTCCAGCCCGAGCGCGTCCAGGCTGCGGTCGAACGCCTCGAGTGTCGTGTCGTAACCCTGATCGGCGTTCCACAGCTTCGTGGTGACGAACAGTTCGTCGCGGGCGATTCCGGACTCGGCGATGGCGCGGCCGACGCCGGCCTCGTTCCCGTAGATCGTGGCGGTGTCGATGGAGCGGTAACCGGCCTGCAGGGCGGCCGCGACCGCGGCCGTGGTCTCCGCGTCCGGCACCTGGAAGACGCCGAAGCCGAGCTGCGGGATCTCGACGCCGTTGTTGAGGGTGGTGGTGGGAACCATGATGTGCAGAACTCCTCGTGGGTGTTGCGGATTTGCGTCCCCGTAGGGGGAGCGGGATCAGTGCTGGGCGGCCACCGGCTCGGCGGGTGCGGGAGCCGCGCTGGGAGCGTGCGCCCGGCTGCGGCGGTCGAGGAAGGCCGCGAGGAAGGACAGCAGCAGCGCCGTGCCGGCGAGCACGGCTCCGACCCAGTTGGGCGAGGTGTAGCCGTATCCGGCGGCGATCACGACGCCGCCGAGCCAGGCGGCGAGGGCGTTGCCGAGGTTGAAGGCGCCGATGTTGGCGGCGGAAGCCAGGGTCGGGGCGGCGGATGCCTGGTCGAGGACCCACTTCTGCAGCGGGGGCACGGTGGCGAAGCCCAAGGCGCCGATGATGGGCAGGGTGATCGCGGCGAGGACCTGGCTGTGCGCCGTCACGGTGAACAGCAGCAAGGCGACCGCGAGGGCGGCGAGCGTGGCGAAGAGCATGGGCATCAGGGCCTTGTCGGCGAACTTGCCGCCCAGCAGGTTGCCCAGGAACATGCCGATGCCGAACAGCACGAGCAGCCAGGTCACGCCGCCCTCGGAATAGCCCGCGACATCGGTCATCATCGGCGCGATGTAGGTGATCGCGGCGAACACGCCGCCGTACCCGAGGACGGTCATCGCCATCGCGAGCCAGACTTGCACGTTGCGGAACGCGGCGAACTCGGTGCGGATCCTCGCGGCCTCGGGCTTGCCCTGCTCCGGGACGAGCATGGCGACGCCGAGGAATCCGATCACGCCCAGCAGGGCGACGATGCCGAAGGTGACCCGCCAGCCGGCGGCCTGCCCGACGTAGGTGCCGCCGGGGACGCCGATGATGTTGGCGATGGTCAGCCCCATGAACATCAGCGAGATGGCCGAGGCCTTCTTCTCGGGGGCTACGAGGTTGGCGGCGACCACGGAACCGATGCCGAAGAACGCGCCGTGGGCGAACGAGGCGACGACCCGGCCGATGAGCATGACGCCGAAGGTGGGAGCGGCGGCGGAGAGCGCGTTGCCCGCGATGAAGATGCCCATCAGGAACAGGAGCATCTTCTTGCGGGAGACCTTGGTGCCCAGGACGGTGAGGATCGGCGCGCCGATGACGACACCGAGCGCGTAGCCGGACACCAGCCAGCCCGCGGCGGGGATGCTGACGCCGAACTCGCCGGCGACCTGCGGAAGCACGCCCATGATCACGAATTCGGTGGTGCCGATCCCGAAGGCGCCGATGGCGAGGGCCAGGAGCGCGAGAGGCATGTGCACGGCCTTCCGTTATGACTGCGTCTGAACCTTACGAGCGTCGACAATAGTTGCAGACGCGTCCTAGTTCAATGTGCAGTCATTGTGACGCGGGAGATAGTTGCAGACGCCTCATAAAGGTGCAAGCTCGGTGTTGCAGGTAATCGACAGGAGGTGCTCGTGGGAATCGCCGACGATGCCGTCGAAGTGCGTGCCCAGCTGATCAGCGCCGGCGGACGGGGCCTCGAACCTGTCAGGCGGCAGGTTCCGGCTCAAGGGTCGTTCCAGGCCGGTGCGTGGGGGCCCCTGTGAGGTGTGGTCGTCCGGGTGGAGGGCGTCGATTTCGCGCGAAATCGACGCCGCGCGTGGGGGCGGGTTGGCGATTTCGCGCGAAATCGCCCGCCTGTGCCAGGCGCCGGGGCCTTCGGGATCAGCCGGGCGGAGCCACTCTGAAACACCTCAGGGTCGGTGCCCCGGGTGAGACCGGTCAGGGCAGGATCGAATCGACGTAGCCACCGTCCACGCGCACCGCGCCGCCAGTTGTGGCCGATGCGAGCGGTGAGGCCAGGTAGACGACCATGTTCGCGATCTCCTCGGGCTCGATGAGCCGCTGCAGGAGCGACTGCGGCCGGTTGGTGCGCATGAACTCGCGTTGCGCTTCTTCCCAGGGGAGGGCCCGGTCGACGAGCTGGTAGACGAAGTCCTCCACGCCGCCGGTGTGGGTCGGGCCGGCGATGACCGAGTTGACCGTGACCCCGGTGCCTGCGGCGGCCTTCGCGAATCCGCGGGAAGCGGCGAGCAGCGCGGTCTTGCTCGTGCCGTAGTGGATCATCTCCTCGGGGATGACCACGGCGGAGTCGCTGGCGATGTTGAGCACGCGTCCCCAGTCGCGTTCGATCATCGCGGGCAGCAGCAGGCGGGTCAGCCGCGCCGATGCGAGGACGTTGACCTCGAAGTAGCGCCGCCAATCGTCATCGGTGATCTCGAGCGCCGGGGTGGCGCCGAAGATTCCGAGGTTGTTGACCAAGATGTCGACGTCGCCCGCCAGGTCCACGACCCGGTTCGCGCCGTCCTCGGTGCTGACATCGGCGACGGCCGCGCGCACGGCCGCGTCCGGGACCTCCTGCCGAATCTTGTCGACGGCGGCGGTGACGGTCTTCTCCGAACGGCCGTTGACGACGACATCGGCGCCCGCGCCGGCGAGACCGCGTGCGATCGAGAAACCGATCCCCGCCGAGGAACCGGTGACGATAGCGGTCTTCTCGCTGAGATCGATGCGCATTCTTCGCCTCTCTGGCAGGGAAAACGTTGTCTGGTCGTCCTATGAGGATGGTGGTCGTGGCGTCGATGCGGTACGCGGCGCCGCGACCTTCGTGGGATTCTCCCCCACGAGACCGTCCGCCGCTGACGCGCCGGTGCTGCTCCGGGGTCCGGATGTCCGCAATTTCAATGGAAATCAGAGGTTCGATTTCCATTGAAATTGCGGGAGTTGTCCACAGCCTCCGGCGTGTCGTGGCCCGACACGCCGGAGGTCCGCGGTTTCAATTGAAACTGCGGACCACCGAAACGTAGACCACCGAACGTAGATCACCGTTGTGCCGGTCTGCGCGGTGCGCAGGTGGCCGGAGGAGCGCCTGGGCACTGCGGGTTCCGTTACTGCTGGCCGGCGAAGCGGGCCGGTTGGAGGGCGGGGAGGTCGGTGCGGCCGATGAGGCGCTGGGGACGGAAGTCCGCGAGCATCTCCGCGAGGTCTCCGGTGAGGAGTTCCTGCGCGGCGAGACGCCCGAGGAGTGGGCCGAGCGTGATGCCGCTGTGCGTGCAGAGGGTGTAGATCCTGCCCCGGTCACCGAGGAACCCGGCGACGGTCAGGCCGTCGGCGGGCATGGCGCGCTGGCCGATGCGCAGGGACTCCAAGTGGGCCCCTCCGGTGCCGTCGAGCAGGTCGTTGAGGCGGCTGCACAACTGCCCGGCGTGGTAACCGTCGAGCGCCGGCGGGTTGGCCGGGTCGGCGTCGGTGTCGAGGTCAAGGCCTTGCACGATCAGCCGACCGCCGCCGTCCGGGCGGACGTTGAGCCGCGGCGTGGTGAGGATGCGGTCCAGCCTCGTGGGGAGCGGGTTGGTGAAGCCGAGCATCCCGACGGTCGCGGTTCCCGCGGCGTCTGGGTCGGCCACGGGGATGCGGTGCCCCGCCGACGCGGTGAGCGCCTCGGTCCAGCGGCCGACCGCGAGGACGACGGCGTCGGCCTCGGCGACGCCGTCGGTCAGCTCGATCCGCACCCCGCTGTCGGTCTCGGACAGGCCGGTCACCGTCGCGGGGCAGCGCAGGCGTGCGCCGTGGTCGCGAGCTTCGCCCCACAGCCGCGATACGAGCAGCGCCGGGAAGACGTGTCCTTCGGTGGGGTAGTGGGCGATGTCGGTGACGTGGTCGGGGATGCGCAGGTCAGGCACGAGTTCGCGGGCCCGCTGCGGGGTGATCCAGTCGACGGGGTAATCGCGGCCGGTGAGTTCCGCGACCGAGGCGGCGAGCCGGTCCGCGCCCGTGGGGTCTTCGGCCCACTCGAGATTTCCGTTGCGCACCAGCCATGTCTGCGCGGTGTCGGAGGCGAGCGCGTCGTGTTCGGCGAGGCCGGCGACGTTGAGGTCGTGGTAGGAGCGCGGGTTCTTGCTGTGCGAGTTGGTCCAGGCGAACGACGTGCCCGACGTTCCGGCCAGCGCCGCGGACCGTTCGAACACGGTCACCTCGGCGCCCCGCAGGGCCAGCGATCGTGCGACGCTGGCACCCAGCACTCCGAGACCGACGACGGCGATCCTCTTGCTCATCGTTCCCTCACAATCTCACTGCGAACGGCCGGCGCGGGTGCGTCGGCCCTCTTGCTGGACGTCGCGACGGTCATCAGCAGCAGCACCACGGCCGAAGTGACGATGCCGTACACCGCGTAGGGCACGGTGGTGTCCAGCACCTGCGCGACGCCGCAACCGACGATGCCCGCCACCATGCTCGCGATCGCGGTCGCCGGGGTGAGGTGGCGGCGGCGGTGCAGCAGGTAGCCGAGGAAGATCGGCGCGGCCAGCGCCGCCGCCGAGTAGGCGTAGGTGGCCACGAGCCACGGCAGGGCCTGCGGGAACACGACCGCCAGCACGGCGGCGATGATCGACACTGCGACGGTCAGCACCCGCGACAGCGCGACGGTCCGGCGCTCGCTCGCCTGCTTGCCGGCGATGTTCTGGTAGACGTCGCGGGTCAGGTTGGCGGTGACCGACTGCAGGGCGGCGCCGCTGGTGGCGACGATCGTCGAGACGAGGAACGCCGCGAAGACGATGAGCATCCAGGACGGGAGCTGGGTGAGCAGCCAGCCGGCGGCGTCCTCCTGGGAGGCCAGGTTCGGGTTCATCGCGTGCACCGCGAGCCCGATGCAGCCGGCGTAGACGCCGCTGATGAGCATCGTCAGCCCCGAGAGCCCGAGGCCGCGGCGCGCATCGCTGATCCGCTTGGTCGCGAACACGCGCTGGTAGTAGAGCTGGTTGGTCAGCGTTCCGGGGATGATCGCGGCCGCCCACAGCCAGATCTGCTGCCAGCCCACGGCCGTGATGCCCTCGAAGCCCCACAGCCGCTGCGGCACGACCTGGGTGACGTGCGTCCAGCCGCCGGCCAGCTGGATGCCGTAGAGCGCGACGACGAGCGCCATGGTGATCTTGAAGAGTCCGAACACGAAGTCGGCCCAGGCCACCGAGGTCAGCCCGCCGGGCAGCACGAACGCCAGCGAAGCGAGGGCGATGACCGCGACGAGCACGGGGAGCGGGATTCCGGTCAGCTGGCCGAAGAGCCGGGCGAAGGCGACGAACTGCGTCGCGATCCAGCCGAACGGGACCACCAGCGCGGCGAGCGCGGCGATGGCGGTGAGCAGCCGGTTCTGGCCGAACAGGCGGGTGACGACGTCGGGCACGGTGGTGAACCGCTGCTCGCGCAGCCAGCGTGCGATCAGCATGAGCAGCAGGAAGCCGACCAGCACGCAGCCTTCGTAGATGAACACCGACCACCCGGAGCTATAGCCGATCCCGACGTGGGCGATGAGCACGCCACCGCCCGAAGCGGCGGCGAACTGGGTGATGACGACGACGAACAGCGGCAGCGACTCGTTGGCCGCGAGCCAATCCTGGGACGTCTTCGCGCGGCGTCCGAAGTAGACGGACATGGCGGCGCCGGCGCCGATCACCAGCAGGCTGGTGAGGACGATCCCGACCAGCTGTCCGGTCGAACCTGTGGGCATGGTGTGCCTCCAGTGATCACGCGTTGGTGAAGCGGCTGGGGTCGAGGTGGTCGATGTCGTGCGCGGTGCCGCCGGTCAGGACCAGGTCGGCGCCGATCTCGCCGAAGACCGGTGCGAGCTTGAAACCGTGGCCGGAGAAGCCGGTCATGACCGTGGCGTTGCGCAGGCCGGGCAGGGCGCCGAGCAGCGCGTGGTCGTCCGGGGTGAACCCTTCGGCGTAGGTGCCGATCCGGATCGGGTGCGGCACGACGCCGGGCAGCAGCCGGGCCGCGGCGGCCGATGCCGCGCGGACGAACTCCGGGGAAGCGTTGCGGGGCAGGGCATCCGGGCCGTCCAGCACCGGGAACCCGAGGTGGTGCGGCACGGTCTTGATGGATGCGCCGTCCAAGGACGGGAAGCAGGAGAACCCGGCTTCGCGGTGCCGGCGGATGGTGATCGGCAGCCGGTCCGGCAGATGGGCGGCGTGGTCGCGGGCCGCCCACCAGCACGCGGTGATCAACCGGACCTCGACCGGAAGTCCTCGCAGCGCTTCCAGCCGCGACGCCCACGGCCCGGGGGCGAAGACGACGTGATCGGCGTCGAAGTCCTTGCCGTTGCTGGTGATTCGCCATCCATGCGCGGTCTCGGAGACCTCCTGGACCGGGTGGTGGGACAGCAGCGTCGCACCGGATGCCTCGGCGGCGTGCAGGGCTGCCTGCACCGCGAGTTCGGGGCGGAGGACGCCCGCGGCCGGATCGAACACCGCTACTTCGTCATCGTCGACCGCGTGCTGGGGAAAGCGCTTTCGAGACCGGTTCGCGTCGAGGACTTCGTGGTCGAGCCGGTGCTCTTCGGCGCAGCGCTGGACGGCCTGGATGTCCGGATGGTCGGCGCGACCGATGGTCAGCCCGCCGCACATGGTCAGCAGATCGGATCCGGACGTTCGCTCCAGGTCGTGCCACAGGCCGCCGGACCGCTGCAGCAGCGGAACGTAGCTCGACCCTTCCTTGTAGACGGTCCGGAAGATCCGCGATTCACCGGCGGATGCCCCGCGGTCGTGACCGGGGGAGTAGGCGTCGAAGGCCAGTACCTCGGCCCCTCGACGGGTGAGCTGCCAGGCGGTCATCGCACCGATCACGCCGGTGCCGATGATCGCGATGCGCGGGATTGCCAATGGTCACACTCCTTCGTGCGCCGATGACGACGTTCACCGGGGATGGGAGGTCCGTGAAAATGCGCACGGCGTATCGACCGATCCACTGGGGATCGGCGGCTGAGGGGGATTCCTCGTTACTGGGGAATCGTTTGTTCGAGGAAGTACTCGACGAGGTCGGGGCGCATGATCCACCACGCCACTTCGGCGAGATCGCCGTCGGTCAGCCAGGTCAGGCGCCGCAACCGAATCACCGCCTTGCCCGCGGGCAGCTGCAGCCGATCCGCGGTCGCTTCGTCGAGGTTGATCGGGTCGATGTAGACGCGGGACTTCGCCGCGGGAACGCCGATGCGGGTGAAGTAGTCGTGCACGGTCAGGTGGACGAGGTCCTCGTCCTGCAGTCGTGGTGCCAACGAGAACGGGATGACGGACAGTTCGACGGCGATCGGGTTGTCGTCGACGTCGAACTTCAGCCGCCGCAACTCGTGCACCGGCGCGTCGTCGGCCACGCCGGGCAGGTCGACGTCGGCGTCCCGGGCCGGGAGCACCGTGATCGAGTCCACCGCGTGCCGCCCCGGGATCTCCGGGCCCTGCAGCACCGGGTTGGCGATGCGCAGCAGGTTCTCCTGCCGTGCACTCGATGCGACGAACGTTCCGCGCCGGCGGTGGCGCTCCACCAAGCCCGCCTGCGCCAGCTCGGTCAGCACTCGCTGCGCGGTCGCGCGGCCGATCGAGTGCTCCCGCTGGAGCTCGGACTCGGTCGGCAGCCGGGTTCCAGGCGGAAGCGCGCCGGAGCGGATCTGCCGCTCCAGCTCGTTGCGGATCCGCAAGTACGCCGGGACTGCCATGGGAGGAGAATCTAGCGGGCGCCAATTGACCGGTCAATACAGGATTTGCACGGTCAATACCGTTGCGGGACGGCGGTCGTCCTGATCGGATCTGCGCGCGCCGGGTATGAGCTGCCTTACAGGCGTGCGGGGGATATTTGGATTTTGAGATTCCAGTTATCTAGGGTCGTGCTCGTGCGGCTGACCAAAAGAACCGATCTCGCGCTGCGGATAGCGATGCGCCTCGCGGTCCTGGACGACGAGGCCGCCCCGACCACTCGCGAGGTCGCCGACCAGGTCGCCGTTCCCTACAGCCATGCTGCGAAGGTCGTCACGCTGTTGCAGCGCCTAGGCGTCGTCGACGCTCGGCGGGGCCGAGGTGGCGGGCTCGCTCTGACCCAGTCGGGGCGCACCGGATCTCTCGGCCGACTCGTCCGCGAGCTCGAAGGCGTGGGCGATGTGGTGGGCTGCGAGGACGATCCGCCCTGCCCGCTGCGGTCGGCATGCCGGCTGCGCACGGCGCTGCGCAACGCCCAGGAAGCCTTCTTCGCCGCGCTCGACCCGATCACCATCGAGGACCTGGTGGCCGCCCCCACCGGGCCGATCCTGCTGAGCCTGTCGTCGAGGCCGCCGGCGGGCTGACCCCGGAACGCACCGCGCCCGGTGATCCGGTGCGGCCGAAAATACGAATATTGGATACCAGTTTGGAGTTGGCCGATGTTGTCCGAGGAATCGATCGAAACGGTGCGCGCCACCCTGCCGGCGGTCCGCAGCGCCATCGGCGAGATCGCGTCGGTGTTCTACGACAAGCTCTTCACCGCCCACCCCGACCTGTTGCGCGACCTGTTCAACCGGGGCAACCAGGCGAGCGGTGCGCAGCAGCAGGCCCTGGCGGGATCGATCGCCGCGTTCGCCTCGGCGCTCCTGGAACATCCCGGCACCCCGCCCGAGACGATGCTGAGCCGCATCGCGCACAAGCACGCGTCTCTGGGGATCACGCCCGAGCAGTACGCGATCGTGCACACCAACCTGTTCGCCGCCATCGCCGAGGTGCTGGGCGAGGCCGTCACGGACGAAGTCGCCGCGGCGTGGAGCGAGGTCTACTGGTCGATGGCGGACGCGCTCATCGCGATCGAAGCCCGCCTGTACGCCGAGGCGGGCACTCCCGACGGCGACGTCTGGCGCGACTACCGCGTCGTGGGCCGCCTGCCCGACAACGACGTCGTCACCTTCCTCGCCCGCCCGGTCGACGGCGCCCCGCCGCCCGTGTCACGACCCGGCCAGTACGTGTCCGTGCAGGTCGAACTGCCGGACGGGGCGCGCCAGATCCGCCAGTACAGCCTCTCCGGCGCGCCCGCCGACGCGGTGCAGTTCACGGTCAAGAAGGTCGTCGGCAGCCCGGACGGCGAGGTCTCCAACCACCTGCACGAGCGCGTCGCCGAAGGCGACGTCCTCCGGATCGGGGCGCCCTTCGGCGATGTCACGCTCGATGATGGCGACGGACCGGTCCTGCTCGCCTCGGCCGGCATCGGCTGCACACCGATGATCAGCATGCTCAACCACCTGGCGGCCACCGGCTCGCCGCGCCGGGTCATCGCCGTGCACGCCGACCGCGCCCAGGGCACCCACGCATTCCGCGCCGACCTCGACCAACTCGTCGCGAAGCTTCCCGACGCCACCGCCGACGTTTGGTACGAGGCCCCCGAAGGTCCCTGGCCTGCCGACCGCACGGGCCTGGTCGACCTGGCCGTGATCGGCATCCCGGAGGGCATCACGGCCTACCTGTGCGGGCCGTTGCCGTTCCTGCGCGCGGTCCGCACCCAGCTCCGCGAACTCGGCGTCCCGGCGGCCGACATCCACTACGAGGTCTTCGGCCCCGACCTCTGGCTCGCCCAGGACTGACGTTTCCGAGCGGTGCTCCGATGATTCCGTCCAGCCCGCATCGCTGAACCGCGTCTCGACCACCAGGGCGCCGACCACACCCGAACATCCGGATGCATCGTCGGCGCCACCTGGTGCTCGTCTGCGATCAGGCGAGCAGTTCGCGCGCGTCCGTCCACATGCGAGTGACGATTTCTCCCGCCGGTGCCGTGGTGGCCAGGGCCGCGCTCTGGCCGGCCCAGTGGTTGACCCGGTCGAGACCGGCCGCACCGCCTCGGCGCCACCGGCCCACCAGCTGCCGCTGGACGGGATATGGGGCGGGCAAAGGAGCTTCGTCGCTCGTCCATGCCGTCACGAATGGCGTCGGCGCCGTCCGTCCGAGTCGGCCGGTGTACGCGCGGGTGGTGACCGTCCGCTCCGGCGACAGCCCTTCCATGGCGGCCGACCAGCCGTCGTCGATGCCCGCCTCGGGGGAGCGCAGCAACGCGGTCCCCACCTGGACCGCG
Source organism: Saccharopolyspora elongata (assembly GCF_004348985.1). Taxonomy (GTDB): domain Bacteria; phylum Actinomycetota; class Actinomycetes; order Mycobacteriales; family Pseudonocardiaceae; genus Saccharopolyspora; species Saccharopolyspora elongata. The sequence goes on from NZ_SMKW01000004.1 coordinate 35,097, forward strand.
CTCGCGCCGAGGGTCAGCGCGGCGGCCACGCCACGTCCGTCCGCGATTCCGCCGGCCGCGATGACCGGGATCCGCAGCCGGTCGGCAAGGTGCGGGATCAGGGCGAACAGGCCGACGTCGGTCTGCTCGGCCGCCTGCGGGTCGAAACTGCCCCGGTGCCCGCCCGCCTCCATGCCCTGGGCGACGACGGCGTCGGCGCCGGCGTCCTGGGCCGCCAGGGCATCGGCGAGGTTGGTCGCGCAGGCGAACCACGCGATGCCCGCCTGGTGCAGCCGCTCGACGTAGTCATCGGCGAAGAGCCCCATGATCGACGAGACGACCGTCGGCCGGGCCGCCAGCATGGCCTCGCACTGCTCGGCGAAATCCGGGCTCGGGGGCCCGGCCTCGCCCGCTTCGCCGAATCGCGCCAGGAACTGCTCCGCGGCCTGCTGCCGCCCGGGGTCGTCGACCGGCGCGTCCGGGATCCAGGTGTTCAGCTGAAACGGGCCGGTCGTTCCCGCGCGGAACCGCTCCACCCAGTCGCCGATGAGTTCGGGCCGGTCGAGCACCACCCCGTTCGCGCCCATCCCGCCGGCTTCGGCCACCGCGATCGCCAGCCGGGGCGGGCAGGCACCGGCCGTCGGCGCCTGCAGGATCGGCACGCGCAGACCGAAGCGCGCGCAGAAATCCCGGACTCGTTGCTGCATGTGCAGTTCCTTCCATGGTGTTGCGTGGTGGACGAGCAGATCAGGTCTGCGGGTGCGGCGCGCTGTCGACGAGCTCAGGTCGGGACGAGGATGGACGAGGCTTCCCGCACGACGCGGTCGATGATCGCTTTGACGGGCTCGAGTTCGTCGATGAGGCCGATCGCTTCGCCGACGATGACGTTCCCGATGCTGTAGTCGTCGTTGTCCTTGGCGTTCTTGAAGACCTCTTGCAGACGGGGCAGGTCTTCGCGCATCTTCTGCTCGTGCCCGTGCCACTGCCGAACGAAGTCGTTGCGCAGCACTCTTCCGGTGTAGTGGGAGGGCCAGTCCACCGCCCGGACGATGTCGTACACGCTCTGCCGCACGGTGTCGTCGCCGCTGGAGGCGAGTGCACGGCGCTGCGCGGCGGCGGACACGGCCGCCTCCGTGCTCGCCCACAACCGGCTCCCCATCAGTACGCCGTCGGCCCCCAAGCACAAGGCGGCGGCCAGTCCGCGGCCGTCCGCCACCCCGCCCGAGGCCACGAGCAGTGTGTCCGGAGAACGTGCGGCGAGCAGGTCGGCCAGTTCGGGAACCAGGGTGAGCGTCGAACGGGTTCCGGTGCCATGCCCGCCCGCCTCTCCTCCCTGGGCCACCAGAACGCGCGCTCCGGCGTCCAGGGCGCGTCGCGCTTCTTCGACCGTGCAGACCTGGCACAGCAGCGGCACGCCCGAGTCGTGGATCCGGTCGGCGAACGGCATCGGGTCGCCGAACGACAGGAACACCGCTGCCGGGTCGTGATCGAGCGCGACGTCGAGCAGCTCGGGGTTCCGGGCCAGGCACCACGTGATGAACCCGCATCCGACCCGCCTGCTCACCGACGCCAGCTGCTCGTCCAGCCATTCGCGGTCGCAGTATCCGCCACCGAGCAAGCCCAGCCCACCCGCCGCGGACACCGCCGAAGCGAGCCGGGCATCGGCGACCTTGTCCATCGGCGCGAGCAAGACCGGCTGCTCGATGCCCAGCGCCGCCGTCAGTCTGGTTGGGATCACCGGGCTCTCCCCGCTGTCGACCTGCGTCTTCGGTGCAGGAAGGACGCTAAGCTCTGCTTGGCATCGTGTCCAACGATGAGTGGCGAACGCTGCCATCGTCAGCGACGAACCCTCAAGGTCAGGAGCGAGACGTGGAGTTGTCGGACCTGCAGGTGTTCGTCGTCGTGGCACGCACCGGCGGCATCACGCGCGCGGCCGCGGAACTGCACACCGTGCAGTCCAGCATCAGCGCGCGAATGGCAGGGCTGGAACGAGAACTCGGCGCGATCCTCCTCCGCCGTCACGCCCGGGGAGTGGCCTTGACCGCGGCCGGGGAGCAGTTCTTCGGTTACGCCCAGCGGATCACATCGCTCGCTGACGAGGCCCGCCGCGCCGTTCGGGACGAAAGGCCCTCCGGGCCTTTGAGGATCGGAGCGATGGAGACGACGGCCGGGATTCGGCTGCCGCCCGTCCTGGAGTCCTACACCGCGGCCTGGCCGGATGTCGACCTTTCCGTGCTCACCGGCCCCACCGAGTCGTTGGTGGCGCTGGTCAAGGACCACGCCCTCGACGGAGCGCTCGTCGCCGGCACCATCAACGACGAGGACCTGCACGAAGAAGAGGTCTTCACCGAGGAAATGGTCGTCATCACCGCGCTGCGGCACCGCGACCTCGATGACGCATTGCGCGGACCCAACGGCCCTCGACTGCTCGTGTTCCGCGCGGGGTGCTCGTACCGGCGCAGGCTCGAAGCCGTCGTCCGAGCGCGCGGCGTGGAACCGAAGGTCCTCGACTACGGCACGGTCGAAGGCATCCTCGGCTGCGTCGCCGCCGGCCTCGGGGTCACGATGCTGCCCCGGGCACTGGTCGAGCATTCCGGACTGCGCCACCGACTCCGCCTGCACCGGATGGCGCCTACCGATGCAACGGTGACGACCGTGTTCGTTCGTCGTCGCGACGCACACGTCACCATGGCGCTGAAGGAGTTCCGCCGGCACCTCCACGCCGCGGCCGACCGCAGCGTCGGCGCGGTCTTGCGCACGGTCGCGCCAGGAGAGGGCGGGTAGTCCCTCCAGGGGTGCTGTCGCCGACGTCGGTTGTGGTTGCCCTCCCGTCGAATTCGGCCAGAAGGCCGGTCGCCGCCCAGGCGCAACAGTGATGCCGCTCGCGTGTGCCATGTCCTGTCCTGGGGGTGGTGTCGGCGGCGTGGGCGACATAGAGTGGATTGCGCGAAAGTGATCGATATATGCTGCAAACAATCATGTTGGAGCAAAAGTGCGCAGTCTTGCCGGTGCGCGCACGTGGCCGTGGTGCGGGAAGGTGACCCATGGACGTAAGGACAGGTGTGCTCGGTTGCGGGTTGCGGGTGGGGATCGCCGACCACGCCCACCGGCCTGGTGAGGGCTCGCGGATCGTCGCGGTGTGCGATCCGGATCCGGCGCGCGCCGCTGCCGCCGCGCAGCGCTACGGCGACGACGTCCGGCAGACGCACACGCTCGACGAACTGCTGGAAAGCGAACTGGACGCGGTGTTCGTGGTCAGCCCCGACCACCTGCACGAAGAGCACGCCATCCGCTGCCTGGAAGCCGGACTCGCCGTCTACCTCGAGAAGCCGCTGGCGGTCACCACGGCCGGCTGCGACCGCGTCCTCGCCGCGGCGCGGCGGTTCGGCGGCAAGCTCTACGTCGGGCACAACATGCGACACATGCCGGTGATCCGCACGATGCGCGATCTCATCACCTCGGGCGCGATCGGGGAGGTCACCTCGATCTGGTGCCGCCACTTCGTCGGGCACGGCGGCGACTTCTACTTCAAGGACTGGCACGCCGACCGGAGCAAGAGCACGAGCCTGCTGCTGCAGAAGGGCGCGCACGACATCGACGTGCTGCACTGGCTGGCCGGCGGGTACAGCAGGCGCGTCAACGCGATGGGCGCGTTGACCGTCTACGGCGACCTCACCGACCGCAACGAGCGCGAGACCTACAAGACGGGCCACGACTGGGCCGAGTACGAGCAGAACTGGCCGCCGCGCAGCCAGACCGGCCTCAACCCGGTCGTGGACGTCGAGGACCTGAGCCTGGTCAACCTGGAGCTGGACAACGGCGTGCTGGCGAGCTACCAGCAGTGCCACTACACGCCGGACTACTGGCGCAACTACACCGTCATCGGCACCGAGGGCAGGCTGGAGAACTTCGGCGACGACGCGGACTCGGTGGTCAAGGTGTGGAACCGCAGGCACCGCGGTTACGCGCCGGACGCCGACCGGGTGGTGGAGGTCGAGCGCGCCAGCGGCGGGCACGGCGGCGCGGACCCGCGCATCGTGGCCGAGTTCCTGGCGTTCGTGAGCGCCGACGTGCCGACCGTCACCTCGCCGATCGCGGCGCGGGAAGCGGTCGCGACCGGTTGCGCGGCAACGGAATCGCTGCGCAGCGGTGGAATGCCGGTCGAGGTGACCGCGCCGGACGCCGCCCTGATCGACTACTTCGAGCGGTCCCGCGTCAGCTCGTCCTGACCAGCGCTCCGCTGCGCCCGCCGCATCGGCGGGCGCAGCGGACACTTCTCCGCGGCACGCCAGCACAGCGCTCCCGGGGGTCGTTTCAGAATGCTGCGCAGGTACGCGTGGGACATGGCCGTCTGAGGTGCACGGCGCCGGTTTCGCGCGAAAGCGGCGTTCCGCGTGGGGCGGGATGGCGGTTTCGCGCGAAAACGCCACCGGCGTCAGGCACCCACCACCGTGGCGTACTTGTCCACTTCGGACGTTGATCGGTTTGTTGGCCACAACAAACATCCGCTCATGCCGCATAGCGCGTTCGCCGGCGCCGTCGGCTGGATCGCCATCGCTGCGGAGCGGTGGCTGGCGCCCTACTGGTAGAGCGCCTCTACCAGGGCATACTGCGGAACCAACCCCGGCCACCGCTAGGAGTGCGTACGCGCCGGACGGTGTGCTGTCAGGGGTGGAGGACGACCTTGATGGCTCCGGAGGCACGGTCGCCGGCCACGCGGAAGGCCTCTGCGGCGTCGTCGAGGGGGAAGCGGTGGGTGATCACCGTCTGCGCGATCTCGGGGTTGCCGGCGAGCATCGCCGCGGCCTGTTCGGTGTCGCGGACGCCGTCGTGCCGGCCGTAGGCGATGGAGTGGATGTAGACAAGTTCCTTGACCAGGCTGACGATGCCCGGGATGGGCACGGTCTGCTGGTATACGCCCAGCAGCACGACGCGACCGCCGACGCGGGCCAGTTCGGCGCACCGGGCCAGGCCGGCCTCGCTGCCCGCAGCGTCGATCACGACGTCGTAGACGCCGTCCGCCGAGCCGAATCCGAGGCGTTCCGCCGCGATCCTCTGGTGTGTGTGGCGCACCTCGACATCGACGTCGAAGCCGCGCTGCCGGGCTGCCGCTGCAGCCAGCAGCCCGATGCTGCCGCCGCCGACGACCGCCACCCGCTCCCCGGGCTCGAGTGCCGCGCTACGCACACCGTGCCAGGCCACCGACGCCGGCTCCACGAGGCAGGCGTCGCGCACATCCAGGCCGGACGGGAGTCGGACGAGCATGTTCTCGGCGACGGTGACGGCATCGCACATCCCGCCGTCCCTGAATATCCCCAGCGTTCCGTGCTCCGGCGCGTTGCACCGCTGGACGTGGCCGGCGCGGCACTGGTCGCACTCTCCGTAGTAAACGGTGGGTTCGACGGCGTAACACGTGCCGTCGGCGGCGGTGCCGGCGAACTCGTGACCATAGGTGTAGCCCAGTACGCCATTGGTCGCGAAGTCCACGTCGGTCCCGCAGATACCCGCCGAGGCGATGGTGAGGCGAACCCCGGGCGCTCCCAGTTCTTCGACCTCGGCCACGAGGATGCCCGAATCGGTGTTTCGTACGGCGCGCATGGTGATTCCTCTCCGCTTCAGTTATGCGAACGCCGTTAGCTTAGACTAAAGTGATAGATGTTCGCATAGCGGTTACCCTTGCCTGGTGCGCGAACCGATGACGACAGCCGGGACGGGCGATCCGCCGCCGAAGAGCGGGCCGGGAACGAGGCCGGGCTCGGCGGCCTGGTGGCTCGCCCGGGAGCAGGAACCCGTGCGGCAGCGGCGGCGCCGGTCGTTGACCCTCGAGGCCATCCTCGACGCGTCCATGGCCCTGCTCGACACCCGCGGGGCAGCCGCGCTGACGATGCGCAACCTCGCCGAGGCACTCGACTGCACGCAGGCGTCGCTCTACCGCCACGTGCGCAACCGCGAGGAGCTGGTGACCCTGCTCGTCGACCGGACCCTCGGCGTGGCGAGTTCGGTTCCGCCTGACGGCGCGGACTGGGCCGAGAAGGCGGCGTGGTCCGCACGCCTGTTCCGCGAGCACCTGCTCCGGCACCCTGGCGTGGCCTCGCTGCTTCGCGGGACCGAGCGGCTCGGTCCCAACTCGCTGGCCGGGAGGGAGTACTCCCTCGAACTGTTCATCGGCGCCGGTCTCAGCCCCCGGCTCGCGGCCGCCGTCGCGTCGTCGCTGGCCACCTTCGTGATCGGCTCGGTGCACTTCAACCTCGGCCTGGACGCGTCGGATTCCGAGGAGATCAGTCACCGGCGCCTGCTGTACCGCTCACGAGACGCTGCGGCCTTTCCACTGCTCGTCCAGCACGCCGATGTCCTCGCGGAGGTCGGTAGCGACGACGAGTTCGAAGTCGGACTCAACGCATTGCTGACCGGATTCCGGATCCTGATCGAGCGCGAGAACACCACACGCGACTGATGTGAAACAGGTGCGAGGAGGGCGGCCCCGTCGCGATGGTCTCCGGTCCCGCTGGCTGTCCAGCGCTCCTAGCGCAACCATACGAACGCGTTCGCCGACGCCGGGACCTGCTGCACGGCCCGGGTTCCTCTGCGCACCACGGTGATCGGCTGCTGGCCCGGGGCGACGTCGCACTGCCGTACTCCCAGCAGCTCCGACGCGCGCCCCGGTCGAGATCCAGAACGCCACCAGCACCCGGTCCCGGTTGGGCGGCCAGATTCACGTGGCCCAACAGTGCCGCGCCGATGGGAATCGGCAGCCCGCTGTCCACATCGGACATGCACCAACTCTTCCGTCGCGGATGGTCGCTCATCCTTGATCAACACGAGTTGGTGCAGTCAACTGAACGGTCACCGCGATCCGCCGAGCGCGGCGCGCGGGTCGGCGTCGGCGACCTCGGTGGCGAAGTGGCAGTGCGAGACGTGCCCCTCGCCCAGGTCGTGCCCGGCCGGAACGGTGTGCGCGCAGTCCGGTCGGGCCATCCAGCACCGGGTGTGGAACGGGCAGCCGGGCGGCGGTGCGATCGGCGACGGCGGGTCGCCTTCGAGCACGATGCGCTCCTGCTCCGGTTCGTCGTCGAAACCGGGGCGCGGGATCGCGGACAGCAGCGCCCGGGTGTAGGGGTGGGCCGTGCGGTCGTAGACCGCGTCGCAGTCGCCTTCCTCGACCACCCTGCCCAGGTACATCGTCGCGATCCGGTCGCAGAAGTGCCGCACCACGTCGAGGTCGTGCGCGATGAACACGACGGTCAGCGACAGTTCGCGCTGCAGCTCGGCGAGCAGGTTGAGGACCTGCGCGCGCACCGAGACGTCGAGCGCCGAGACCGGTTCGTCGCAGATCAGCACCTCCGGGTTCAGCGCGATGCCGCGGGCGATACCGATGCGCTGGCGCTGTCCGCCGGAGAACTCGTGCGGGTACCGGTCGAGGTGGTCCGGCCGCAGGCCGACCTGTTCCAGGAGCTGCTCCAGTCGCGGGCGCAGGCCCGACTCGGGTAACGCGTCGCGGTGGATCCGGAACGGCTCGGCCAGGATCGAGCCGACGGTCTTGCGCGGGTTGAGCGAGGCGTAGGGGTCCTGGAAGACCATCTGGATGTTGCGCCGCATCTGGGTTCGGGCGGCGCCTTTCGCGCTGTGAACGTCGACGCCCCGGTAGCGGATCTGCCCGCTGGTGGGCTTCTCCAGCGCGGTGAGCAGCCGGGTCAACGTGGACTTGCCGCACCCGGACTCGCCGACGATGCCCAGCGCCTCGCCCTTGCGCAGTTTCAGGCTCACGCCGTCGACCGCTTTGACGGTGGCGGATCCGAGGCCGAACCGCCCGCCGCCGCGCTTGCGGTAGTGCTTGGTGACGTCGTGCACGTCGAGGATGTGCTGATCGGTCACGATGCGACCTCCGTCCAGAAGTGGCACCGGGTCTGCCTGCCGTCGTCCAGCTGCAGCAGTTCCGGTTCGACCGACTCGCAGTGTTCGCGCGCGATGCTGCAGCGGGGGTGGAAGCGGCAGCCCGCGGGGCGATCGGTGAGGCTCGGCGGCAGGCCGCTGATCGCGGGCAGCGGACCGCCGCGGTGCGACCGCCGCGGGATCGAGGCGACCAAGCCCTGGCTGTACGGGTGGATCGGCGCGGTGAACAGCCGGCGGATCGGCCCGTGCTCGACGACGCGCCCGGAGTACATCACCAGCGCGCGGTCGGCCATCTTGGCCGCGACACCGAGGTCGTGGGTGATCAGCACCAGCGCCAGGCCGCGCTCGGCCTGCTGCTCGGCGAGCAGGTCGAGGATCTGGGCCTGCACGGTCACGTCGAGAGCGGTGGTGGGCTCGTCGGCGATCACGACCTCCGGGTCCAGCGCCAGCGCCATCGCGATGAGGATGCGTTGGCGCATGCCGCCGGAGAACTGGTGCGGGTAATCGCCGGCGCGGCCGGCCGCCGCCGGAATCCGCACCCGGTCCATCATTTCCACGGCCTGCCGCCACGCCTGCTTCCGCGACGCGCCGCGGTGCAGCCGGTACAGCTCGCCGATCTGCTTGGCCACCGGTTGCACCGGGTTCAGCGCCGTGAGCGCGTCCTGGAAGATCAGCGACACGCGCGATCCCGTTGCCGCGCGCCGTTGCCGCTCGGGCAGCGCGAGCAGGTCCTGGCCACCGAGCTCGACGGTGCCGCTGACGATCTCGGCCGGCGGCGTGTCGAGGATGCCCATGATCGCCTGCGCGGTGACGCTCTTGCCCGAGCCCGATTCGCCGAGCACGGCGAGCGTTTCGCCCGCGCCCACGCTGAAGCTGACGTCCTGGACGGCGTGCAGCCGGCCGGCGGGCGTGTGGAAGTCGACGCTGAGGCCGCGCACGTCGAGAACCGTGCGCCGGTCGTCCTCGGCCTGGTGCGGCGCGGACCGCGCCTTCGCGTTCACGAATGGTTTCCCTTCGGGTCGAGGGTTTCCCGCAGGCTGTCGCCGAGGACGACGAACGCCAGGACGGCGCCGGTCAGGAACAGGGCCGGGTAGACCAGCAGGTGCGGGCTGGCCTGCCACTGCTGCTGGGCGGTGGAGAGTTGGAGCCCCCACGAGATCGCGGGCGGCTGGAGCCCGATGCCGAGGAAGGTCAGCGCCGCCTCGGCGGCGATGACACCGCCGATCTCGAGGGTCTTGAGCACGATCAGCGAGGTCAGCGCGTTCGGCGCGATGTGCGTGCCCATGATGCGCAGGTGGCTGCCGCCCAGCACGCGCGCGGCCTGCACGTATTCGAGGTTGCGGATCTTGAGCACCGAGCCGCGCATGTAGCGCATGCCGCCGGGCCAGCCGAAGACGATCAGCACCAGGCTCACCGTCCAGATCGTGCGTTCCTCGAACAGGTTGAGCACCACGATCGCGGCGATGATCATCGGCAGGCCGAACACCACGTCGGCGATCCGCGACACGACTCCGTCGACGATGCCGCCGAAGTAACCGGCCAGCGCGCCGAGCACCGCGGCCAGCACGAAGGTCACCGCGGTGACGAGCAGGCCGATGGCGATCGACGGCCGGGCGCCGTGCACGACGTTGGCGAAGTAGTCGCAGCCCTGCATGTCGAAGCCGAACGGATGGCCCGGTGCCGGGCCCGCGCCGCTGAGCCGCAGTTCGCAGTGCATCGGATCGGCGGAGGTGAACAGGCTCGGCCAGACGGCCATCAGCACGTAGCCGGCGGCGATCAGCGCCGCCACCACGAACAGCGGCGCGCGCAGCGGCCTCGGCAGCCGGCCGACCAGGCTGAGCCCGAGGTAGTTGACTGCTCCCCGTCCTTGAAGGGCGGAGATTCTTGATCTCAGCGCCCGACACGGCATGATGGGGATTTCTGGCTCAAGCCGCCTCCCGGCTCTGCGAGCCGGGAGGTCTTCCGCTCTCATCACCAGCCGGGTACAGCCCAGCCCGGACGAGCATCACATGCGCCGAGTTCTTATCCCTCGCAGACGCGTGGCCGCATGCGGTGCAGGTGTAGGTACGTTCGGACAGCGGCAAGGCGTGCTTGGTTCTCGCTCCGCACTTGGCGCAGTCTTTGGTCGTGTTCTTCGGGTCCACCAACACGACCTGCCGGCCGTGCTTGCGGCCCATCGTGATCAGTTCGTTCTTCGTGGCCGTAATCGCCGCATCGGCGGCTTTGCGAGCCATCGTGGTTTTGGCCAGGAACTTCGGGCGGAAGTCTTCAACGGCGATCGCATCATGGTCGGCTACCACGCGCTTAGCCCACGTGCGGGCGGTGTCCTGGCGTTGCCGGGCGATCTTCTTGTGTGCCTTGGCCGCTTGGCGTTGTGCCTTGCGGTAGCCCTTGCTCTGGGCCTTCCCGCGCGGTGCACGGCGCCGGGCCATCATGCGTTGATACCGGGCAAGTTTCGCCACCGCGTCCTTGCCATGCTGGGCGTGGGGAAGGTCGTGGTCCTCGGATGTGGTGGTAGCGGTTTCCTTGACTCCCCAGTCGATACCGATCACACGACCTGTCTCCGGCAACGGCTGGACACGGGTCTCGACCACGAAGCTCGCATACCAGTGGCCCAGCACATCGCGGTACACCCGCACCGACGAAGGCACGGCAGGAAGCTCCCGGGACCACACCACAGTAGCCACGATGCCGCCCGCCAGGTGCAGACGAGAATCCTTGACCCGGAACCCGCGCAGCGTGTAGTTCAAGCTCGGCGCGGCCAGATGCTTCCTTTTGAACCTGGGCATCCCGGCGCGCTGCCGCATCGGCAGACGCGCCTTGATGTCCTTCAACGCCTTGGCCCGGGATTTCGCGAAGTCACGGATGATCTGCTGCTGCGGCACCGAGCCACCTGCGCGCAACCACTCGTAGCCTGCACGCCAGCCGGTCAGAAGCTTGTCCAGGTGCGCGGGACCACACTGCTCGCCATCGCGATGCGCCTGCCGGGAGGTAGCGACGCAGGAATTCCATACCCAACGGCACCGATCCCACTCGGCCAGCAGTGCGCGGCCAGCGGCGCGGGAGAGACGCAAACGATAGGTATACCGAGCATGCCCGGCATCCCTCGTCTCATCGCTCGCGCGCATGAACGATCATTGTAGGGCCGACCTAGAAGAACTCAACGACGAGACCAACCACGTCCACTTACTGGTCGACTTCCCACCCAAAATCGCGGTATCGAAACTGGTCAACAGCCTCAAAGGCGTCTCGTCCCGACTGCTACGCAAGGAAATCGAAGACCTACACTTCGCCTACTGCAACGGAGTACTTCGCCGGATCCGTCGGGGGCGCGCCAATCTCCGTCGTACGCCAGTACAACCAGCGGCAAGCCCGACCCATCGTCTGAGTGGCCACCTCAGGTGCAGACGCCGTGCCGCGCAGCAGCGCCCCGGCCATCGCGTCGCGGTCGATCGACAGCGAGATCGCCTTGCGCAGCCGCGGATCGCGCAGCGACTCGACGTACTCGGGCACCAGCATCTGGGTGATCTGCCGCTGCTGCGGGATCGCGAACAGGCCGGAGTCGCCGAGCTGGGTGCGGGCGTCGTTGAGCAGGCCGCCGGGCAGGTTGCGCAGCACGTCGAGCTGCCCGGCCTGCACGTCGCGGTAGGCGGTGTCCTGCGACTGGTAGATCTTGAACTGGATCTCCTCGGCCGCCTCGGGCAGCACCTCGCCCTGGTAGTCGTGCCAGCGCTGCAGCACGATCTTCTCGTTGCGGTCCCAGCGGACGAAGCGGTACGGGCCGTTGCCGATCGGCGCCTGCGAGTAGGCGGTGGGGTCGGCCAGGCCCTCCTTCGGGATCGGGCACGCGCTGTAGGAGGCGATGATCTTCGGGAAGTCGTAGTTGGGCTGCCTGAGCGTGACCTGCAAGGTCAGCGGCCCGAGCACTTCCAGTCCGCGCAGCGTGTCGCGCACTGGCGGATCCTCGTTGACCTCGTCGAAGCCGTCGATGACGCTGAAGGTGGAACTCGCCTTGTACGCGTTGGGGCCGTAGGAGACCGCGTTCCAGGTGTCCGCGTAGGTCTGCGCGGTGATCGGTTCGCCGTTGTGGAACGTGCGGCCGGGGCGCAGCGTGATCGTCCACACCCGGCCGTCGGCGGTGCGCACGCTTTCCGCGCCGCGCATCCGGAGGTCGCCGGCCCTGGCGAAACCGAGGCCGGTCAGCGGCTCGCACAGTCCCATGTAGACCTGGCTGCCTGATTGCTGCTGCGAGTTGAGCTCCGGCGGATCCGGGTACTGCGCGACCCGCAGCACTCGCCCGGCGTCGGTGTCGGGCATGCCGCAGCTCGTGAGCAGTGCCAGGCACATCCCGGCGGCGAGCACCAGCCGTCTCCGGAGCTTCTGGGGCATGTGTTGCTCTCCCTAACTCAGATAACCAGCTTGCGCATGTGTGCTCGTAAGTCCGAGTTATCGAGCAACTTCATGCAAGTTCGGTCATTATTAACGCGGGCAGTGGTGCCTGTCACTACTTCGGCCCGCATTGCTTGGAACGTGCTGGTCAATGCGCGTGATCCGGTGACGTCGCGTGGTCGAGGCGCTACGCAAGGCTTCTTCCCGGCGGTCGTCATCGCAAGTCGGCGGCTCCTACGGGTGGCGATGACCGGGCGATACGATGATTGATATTGATTGCTTTGCCTCTTGTTCGATCAAATTCGGGCATCTAGGCTGGCGGCGTGGCGCGCTGCGACGGACTCCGCGTGGCGGTTCGGCAGTGCCCGGCCTCCCGCTGCGCCGTCGTTCGGCGGCGCACCGGAGGGCCGGCTCGCCGCGGAAACGACAGGTTTTGGAGGACTTGATGGCGTCTGGCGGATACCTCGTGGACGGCGAGATCGACAGCCAGCCGGAATGCTGGCTGCGCGCCGCGGAGCTGGCCCGGGAGGTGGCCGACGTGCTGCCGGCTCGCGGCGAGCGGGTGGCCGTGGCCGGGTGCGGCACCTCCTGGTTCATGGCCATGGCGTACGCGACGCTGCGGGAGGCCGCCGGCGAGGGCGTGACGGACGCGTTCCCCGCATCCGAAATGCCCGTCGGCCGGCCCTACGACCGCGTGGTGGTGATCAGCCGCTCGGGAACCACCACGGAGGTGCTGGAACTCCTGCGGCGGCTGAGCGGAACGGTGCCCACGGTCGGGATCACCGCCGTCCCCACCGCGCCAATCGCGGAGGTCTGCGACGAGCTGGTCGCGCTGGAGTTCGCCGACGAGAAGTCCGTGGTGCAGACGCGGTTCGCGACGACCGCGCTGGCCCTGCTCCGCGCTTCGCTCGGAGCGGACCTCGCCGGGGCCGTCGCGGATGCCCGCGCCATGCTGGGCGCCGAGCTCGGCGCGCTCCCGGCCAGCGAGCAGATCACCTTCCTCGGGAAGGGCTGGACGGTCGGGCTGGCGCACGAGGCGGCGCTGAAGGTGCGGGAAGCCGCGGGCCTGTGGTCGGAGGCGTACCCGGCCATGGAGTACCGGCACGGCCCCATCAGCATCGCCGAACCCGGCCGGGTGGCCTGGATGTTCGGCGAGACCCCGACCGGGCTCGCCGCCGAGGTTTCCTCGGCCGGAGCCGACTTCGTCGACAGCGGGCAGCGCGACCCGATGGCGCACCTGGTGCTCGCCCAGCGAGTCGCGGTGGCCGCGGCGGTGAAGCGCGAGCTGGACCCGGACAACCCGCGCAACCTGACCCGGTCGATCGTCCTGGACGACGTGTGACGGACAACGCCGGCGGCCCCGTGGTCGGTGTCGACGTGGGCGGGACCGAGACGAAAGCAGTGCTCGTCGACGCATCAGGGACGGTGCTGGCGCAGCGGCGCCGCGCCACGCCGCCGCCGTCGTCCGACACGGTCCAGCGGGTGCTGGACCTGACGTGCTCGCTCGTCGCCGACCTCGCCGAGCACACCGCGCCGGCGGCCGTCGGCTTCGTCGTGCCCGGGATCGTCGACGAGTCCCGGGGCGTCGCGGTGTTCTCGGGGAACCTGGGGTGGTCGGACGTGCCGTTCGCCTCGTTGCTCGCGGAGCGGATCGGCCTGCCGGTCGCCTTCGGCCACGACGTCCGGGCCGGGGCGCTGGCGGAACACCGGCTCGGTGCCGCCCGAGAGGCGAGCGACGCGGTGTTCCTCCCGGTCGGCACCGGAATCTCGGCGGCGCACGTGCAATCCGGTCGGGTGCATGCCGCAGGCGGATACGCGGGGGAGATCGGGCAGGTCCCGATCGAGGCTCGGATTCGCCTGGAGGAGGTCGCGTCCGCGGGCGCGATCAGCCGGCGCTACCAGGACCGGACCGGGACTCCGGTGGCGGGCGCGGCGGACGTGGCGAGGCGGGTCGCCGCAGGGGACCCGGTCGCCACCGCCGTCTGGGACGAGGCGGTCGACGCGCTGGGCGGCGCGCTGATCTGGCTCACCGCCTTGCTGGCGCCGGAGGTCGTCGTGGTGGGCGGTGGCCTGTCGCAAGCCGGGTCGCTGCTGTTCGACCCGCTCACCCGTCGCGTGGAAGAGGACTGGAACCTCCAGCGCACACCGCGGATCGTGCCCGCCGCGCTCGGCGATCGCGCGGGCAGCCTGGGCGCGGCGCTGCTCGCCGCCGAACTGGTGGGGGCGACATGATCCTCGGCGGCGGCAAGGTCGTCGCGGCGGACTCCGCCGTGCTCGATCCCGGCTGGGTGGAGGTGCGCGACGGGCGGATCGCCTCCGTCGGGGCCGGTCGGGCGCCGAAGCCCGTCGACGTCGACCTGCGGAATCGGTGGCTGGTGCCGGGTTTCGTCGACATGCACGTGCACGGCGGCGGAGGAGCCGCATTCCAGGACGGGACCGGCGAACGGGTGCGGCGGGCTGCCGAATTCCACCGCTCCCACGGCACGACCACGCTGGTGGCCGGGCTGGTCACCGCTCCGCTGCAAGCGATGGAGCGGAAAGTCGCCGAGCTCGCCGAGTCTGTCCAGGACGGGCTCATCGCCGGGGTGCACCTCGAAGGCCCGTTCCTCGCCGCCGCGCATCGGAATCCCGTTCCTCGACGCGCTCGCGGCGATCACGAGCGTTCCCGCCCGCGCCGTCGGGCTCGGCGGCGAAGCCGGCTCGCTGGCTCCCGGCCGCCCGGCCGACCTCGTCGTGCTCACGGACGACCTCCTCGTCGACGCCGTGTTCGCGCGCGGCAACCCGGTCATCAACCACACAGAAGAGAGGTAGTAGCCATGCCTTTGGTCGGCACCGGCAGCGTCGTCGACGCCGCCGTCCGCACCGGTCTCGGGGTCGGTGCGTTCAACGTCATCGGGCTCGAACACGCGGATGCCCTGGTGGCCGGCGCCGAGCGCGCGGGGGCCCCGGTGGTGTTGCAGATCAGCGAGAACTGCGCGCGCTACCACGGCGCGCTGGAGCCGATCGCGTGCGCGACGCTCGCCCGCGCCCGCAGGGCCGAGGTGCAGGTGGCCGTGCACCTGGACCACGCCGAGTCCGAAGATCTGGTCGCCGAGGCCATCGAGCTCGGGTTCGGCTCCGTCATGTTCGACGCCTCGAAGCAGAGCTACGAGGAGAACGTGGCCCGCACGCGCGCCGTCGTGACCAGGTGCCACGACGCCGGGCTCTGGATCGAAGCCGAGCTGGGCGAGGTCGGCGGCAAGGACGGCGTCCACGCGCCGGGAGCCCGCACCGATCCCCGCGAGGCCGTCGACTACGTCGCCGCCACCGGAGTGGACGCGTTGGCCGTCGCGGTCGGCACCTCGCACACGATGGTGACGCGCGACGCCTCGCTCGACTTCGAGCTCATCGAGCGGCTCGACGACGCGCTGAGTGTTCCCCTTGTGCTGCACGGTTCTTCGGGCGTGTCCGACGAGGACCTCGGCTCCGCAATCCGCAGCGGGATGACCAAGATCAACATCTCCACGCACCTGAACAAGACGTTCACGGAGTCGGTGCGGCAGGTCCTGGCGGGCAACCCGAGCCTGGTCGATCCGCGCAAGTACCTCACCGCGGGAAAGGACGCCCTCGCGGCGGAAACCGCGCGCCTGCTCGGGGTATTGCGGCTCGGCGCCGGCTCGCCCCAGGATGCGACCGGATGATCATCACCGTCACCCCGAACCCCGCGCTGGACGTCAGCTACCGGGTGGAGCACGTCCACCCCGGAGAATCGCACCGAGTCCGCAGCGTCCACGAACGCGCCGGGGGCAAAGGCCTCAACGTCAGCAGGGTGCTGCACGGCCAGGGCGTCCCGACGCTAGCTGCCGCCCCTGTCGGGGGTGTCCTCGGCGACGTGATCCGCGATGACCTCACCGCTGCCGGGATCGAACACGCGCTGCTGCCGGTGTCCGCTCCCACCCGCAAGACCATCGCGGTGATCGCCGAAGCGGACGCAGGCGAGGCGACGCTGTTCAACGAGCCCGGCAGCCACCTGGGAGGCGAGGACTGGCAGCGCCTCAGGGGCCTCGTCGCCGAGCGGCTGACCGCCGCTTCGGTCCTCGTGTGCTCGGGAAGCCTGCCGCCCGGGTGCGCGGCGGGCAGCTACGCCGAGCTGGTCCGGGACGCCCATGCCCGCTCGGTGCCCGCGGTGGTCGACGCCACGGGCCCCGCGCTGCTGGCGGCGGCTGAAGCCGGCGCGGACCTCGTCAAACCCAATGCCGTCGAACTCCGCGAAACGACAGGACATGACGACCCGCTCAGCGGAGCTCAGCAGCTGCGCGACCGCGGCGCGGCGGCCGTGATCGTCTCCCTCGGCCCGGACGGACTGCTCGCAGCCACCGGTGAGGGGTTCTGGCGCGCAGCGCCGCCCTTCGCGGTGAGCGGCAACCCTACGGGCGCCGGTGATGCGGCGGTGGCGGCGTTCGCCGCCGGCATCATGCGCCGGGAGACCTGGCCCGAGCGCCTGCGCAATGCCGTTGCGTGGTCAGCGGCCGCAGCGGCGGCGCCGGTCGCGGGAACGCTCGACCACCGCGTCCTCCGGGACATCGCCGACAACATCACGATCGAGCCGCTGGCCGCCGACGGAACGCGCCGGAACCTCGGGTAGTTGCATGAAAGTGGCTCGACGGGCAGGAAAGGGGCCTCGGGATTCGGCGCAGCAGGACCTGCTGGATGGCCGCTCGCGCCGGACCTGATTGGAACACCTGTCACCAGGTGAGCGTTTATGAGCGATACTGACCGTGGAGTGATCGATTCTGCGTTCGGCCGAAGGATGGGGGACACCGGTGGACCGGCATGCGCGACTGTCCGCGTTGCTCGACCTGCTCGGGGAACGAGGCAAGGTCACCGTGGACGAGATCGCGGACGAGCTCAACGCTTCTGCGGCCACGGTTCGCCGCGACCTCGATCACCTCGCGGAGCAGCAGCTGCTGACCCGCACGCGCGGCGGAGCCGTCGCCCAGAACATCTCCTACGACTTGCCGCTGCGGTACAAGGCCGCCCGGAACGCGCGTGAGAAGGGGCGCATCGCCCGAGCGGCTGCGGCGATGGTCGCGCCGGGTGCGGTGGTCGGGGTCAACGGAGGTACGACCACCACCGAAATCGCGCGCAGCCTCGTGTCGCGCGCCGATATCGGCGACTCCGGCGAACGCACTTCGCTGACCATCGTCACCAATGCCCTGAACATCGCCAACGAGCTCGTCGTCAGGCCCCAGGTGAAGATCGTGGTGACGGGAGGCGTGGCGCGACCGCAGTCGTTCGAACTCACCGGGCCGCTCGGCACCCACCTCCTCGAGGAGATCACCCTCGACATCGTGTTCCTCGGCGTGGACGCCGTCGACCCGTCGCGCGGCGCGTTCGCGCACAACGAGGCCGAAGCCAGCATCAACCGCCTCATGACCGAACGCGCCGACCGCGTGGTCGTCGTCGCCGACAGCTCCAAGCTCGACCGCAGCGCCTTCGCCCACATCTGCCCGGTGGAGTCGATCGACATGCTGCTGACCGACTCGAACGCGCCAGCCGAACTCATCCAGCGCTTCGACGCCGCAGGAGTACCGGTCAAAGCGGTGTGAGCGACGCCGGCTGGAGGGGCGCCGTCGGGCATCCGGCGTTTTCGTTAGTGTGATCGTGGAGCATTCGATCTTCGCCGGGGAGGGCGAGCATGGGACTTTTCGACGGGATGATGGGCAACGCTTCGCGGGTCGACCCCCGTGCGGCAGCGAAGGAGTTCGGGCGCTTGCTGGCGCAGGGCGAGGAGATCCATGCCGCGTACCAGTTGATCCGGGACTCGTTCCTCTTCACGGACCGGCGCCTGGTCCTCGTCGACAAGCAGGGCATGACCGGCCGGAAGGTCGAGTACCACTCGATCCCGTACCGCAGCATCACCCACTTCTCCGTCGAGACCGCCGGCACCTTCGACCTCGACGCGGAGCTGAAGATCTGGCTCTCCGGCACGGCCGAGCCGATCACGAAGCAGTTCGGCAAGGGCGTCGACGTCTACGAGGTCCAGGCCCTGCTGAGCGCCTACGTCGCGCGCTGATCAAAGCAGTTGCCGACTTCGGGCCACGGGGCCTTGGAGATCGATTCGGTGATCGACGAGAGGGCGCTGGAGCAGTTCCGGCAATGGGTCTTCGAATCCAGCTCGACGATGTGCACGATGGATCACTGGAGCAAGAGGATTTCCGTTCGCTTCAGTCGGTCGCTGAACGCGTGAATTCTGCGGATGGATCTGCATCCGTTCGCGCTGAAGTGTCGCTCGAAGATTCGGCGGACTGGCGCGAGTTGCGTTCCGCGCGAGGTCGGCCAGGTCTGATTTGGGGCGCGAAAACGCCATCAGTGCCAGGCGTCGAGCGCCTTCGGGTGAGCCGGGTGGGGCCATTCTGAAAACGACCGCTCAGCGAAGGCACCCGGGAAAAAGAGGACGGTCCGGAGCGAGCCTGGACGACTGCATCGGACCTCTTCAGGGCATGCGGCGTAGCGACCACTCCATGGGATTGGCGCCGCCCCGAAGGGATTTCATCCGTCCACATCGGGCAAAGAAGTGGGGAATGTATTCCCTCCCCACTTCAACATATAGCGCACCAGGGGGCTTGCGGCAAGACCCGGGTTGTGCCGCAGAATCTCCGGCCGAAGCCAGAACCTGCGGAATTGTGCGGGGCGGCTGGCCGAACGAAACCTTGCTGAATCGGGGATTCATGTACGACGTGATCATTGCCGGTGGCGGGCCGACCGGCTCGATGCTGGCCGGTGAGCTGCGGCTGCACGGTGTGCACGTGCTCGTGCTGGAGAAGGAGGCGGAGCCGGCCAAGTACGTCCGCGGGCTCGGTATGCACGTGCGCAGCATTGAGATCATGGACCAGCGCGGCCTGCTGGAGCGGTTTCTCGCGCACGGCCAGGAGTATCCGCTCCACGGTTTCTTCGCCGGTATCGCCAAGCCATCGCCGGACGGGCTGGACACCGCGCATTCGTACGTCCTCGGCATCCCGCAGACCATCACCGATCGCCTGCTGGCCGAGCACGCCACGGAGGTCGGCACCAAGATCCGGCGCGGCTGCGAACTGGTCGGGCTGAGCCAGGACGACCACGGGGTGACCGCCGAGCTGGCCGACGGCACGCGGTTGCGTGCGCGCTACCTCGTCGGCTGTGACGGTGGCCGCAGCACGGTGCGCAAGTTGCTCGGCGTCGCCTTCCCCGGCGAGCCCTCCACGATCGACATGCTGCTGGGTGAGCTGGAGGTGACCGCGCCGCCGGAGACGGTGGCCGAAGTGGTGGCCGAGATCCGCAAGACCAATCGGCTGGTCGGCGCCGGGCCCGTCGGCGACGGCCTCTACCACGTCGTCGTGCCTGCCGCGGCGGTGGCCGAAGATCGCTCGGTTCCGCCGACCATTGATGAGATCAGGCAGCAGCTGCGGGTGTTCGTCGGAACCGACTTCGGTGTGCACTCGCCGCGCTGGCTCTCCCGCTTCGGCAACGCCACCCGGCTGGCCGAGCGATACCGGGTCGGCAGGGTGCTGTTGGCTGGCGATGCGGCGCACATCCACCCGCCGATGGGCGGGCAGGGGCTCAACCTCGGCGTCCAGGACGCGTTCAACCTCGGCTGGAAACTGGCCGCCGAACTCGCCGGCTGGGCACCGGAGGGACTGCTGGACAGCTACCAGGCGGAACGGCACCCGGTGGCCGCTGCCGTGCTGGACAACACGCGCGTCCAGATGGAGCTGCTGTCCACCGAGCCCGGCCCGCAGGCGGTGCGCCGGCTGGTTTCGGAACTGATGGACTTCGAGGAGGTGAACCGGTACCTGATCGAGAAGATGACCGCGATCGACATCCGCTACGACTTCGGTGAGGGGCATGACCTGCTCGGTCGGCGGCTGCGGGACGTGACGGTGAAGCAGGGGCGCCTCTACGAGCTGATGCGCGGTGGTCGCGGCCTGCTGCTCGACCAGACCGGCCTGCTCTCGGTGGCGGGCTGGGCGGACCGGGTCGACCACGTCGTCGACGCCAGCGAGAAACTGGACGTGCCCGCCGTGCTGCTGCGGCCGGACGGCCACGTGGCCTGGGTCGGTGACGATCAGCAGGATCTGCTCAGCCGACTGCCACGCTGGTTCGGCGCCGCAGTCGGCTGAGCTCGCAGGTGTGCTCCACCCCGTCTCGACGTGCCGACCCCGCACGGGTCGATGTCTCTTGTGGACGATGGTGGCAGGCCGATGTCACGCGTCGGCCGCGAGGTCCGGCGCGACTTCGAACGCGGCACCCGTGGCCAGCACTGCGTCCGCGTGGTGCACCGTCGGAACTCCATTCCACCCCCACGCGGAACGCTGATTTCGCGCGAAATCGCCACCCTGCGCCCCGGACGGCCGGCGCCCGCGCAGCAATCTGAAACGACCTCTGGAGGGCGCTCAGGGGCATGGCGGTGCGGCACGTTCCGTGTGATCGCGTCGTTCGCTGGTTGCGGAATCAGGCCGTGGGGTAGGGCGTTGCAGGTGTTATGAAGCGCATCGGATTCCTGTCGTTCGGGCATTGGTCCGACACTCCGCATTCGCAGACCAGGACCGCCTCGGACTCGTTGCTGCAGGCCATCGACCTCGCCGTGGCGGCCGAGGAGCTCGGTGCCGACGGTGCTTTCTTCCGGGTGCACCACTTCGCCCGGCAGCAGGGCTCGCCGTTCCCGCTGCTGGCCGCGATCGGCGCCAAGACCTCGCGCATCGAGATCGGCACCGGCGTGATCGACATGCGGTACGAGAACCCGATGTACATGGCGGAGGATGCCGGGGCGGCGGACCTGATCTCCGGCGGCAGGCTCCAGCTTGGCATCAGCCGCGGCTCGCCGGAGCAGGTGATCGACGGGTGGCGGTACTTCGGCTACCGGCCGAACGAGGGCGAGACCGAGGCCGACATGGCCCGCAGCCACACCGAGGTGTTGCTGAAGGTGCTGGAAGGCAAGGGGTTCGCCGAGCCGAACCCGCGCCCGATGTTCGCCAATCCGCCCGGGCTGCTGCGCCTCGAGCCGCACTCCGAGGGGCTGCGGGAGCGGATCTGGTGGGGCGCCGCCTCCAACGGCACCGCGGTGTGGGCGGCCAAGCTCGGCATGAACCTGATGAGCTCGACCCTCAAGGACGACGAGGGCGGGGCGCCGTTCCACGTGCAGCAGGCCGAGCAGATCCGGGCGTTCCGCAAGGCGTGGGCCGACGCCGGGTGGCAGCGCGAACCGCGCGTGTCGGTGTCGCGCAGCATCTTCGCGCTCACCAACGACCTGGACCGCGCGTACTTCGGCCGCGACAGCGGCGGCGCGGACCACGTCGGCTACATCGAGGAGAACACGCGGTCCATCTTCGGCCGCACCTACGCCGCCGAGCCCGACGTGCTGGTGCGGCAGCTGGCCGAGGACGAGGCGATCGCGGAGGCCGACACGCTGCTGCTGACCGTGCCCAACCAGCTCGGGGTGGACTACAACAGCCACGTGCTGGACAGCATCCTCACCCACGTCGCGCCCGCTCTCGGCTGGCGCTGACCTCCACCTGCCAGGTGACGGCTTCGGCAGCGAATCCCGCTGCCGAAGCCGTCCTCCGGCCCCGTACGTCCCCTCTCGACGGGGCCGGTCAAAGACGCCGGCGAACGTCGGCCCACACGGCCAGGTGTGCTTTCCTGCCGGATTTGAATGCGGTGTTGTCGCCCAGTAGAGGTAATTGCGCCGCTCTAACGGGTGATCAAAACTGGGCTCTTGTCCCGAATTTGAGTGCGACACACATTCATTTTTGCTGGTCAGGCGATGAATGGCCGGTTGCCGGTCGCGCTGTCCCGCTTGCGTGGCGACCGCTGGAAACGCGGGATAGCTTCCACGAGCGCTTGATCCTTGATCAGGTGTTCGCACAGGCGCTTTCCGGCTGCTGTTCGCCGGAGCCCGCTGCGAACGGTACGCCAGTGTGGCAAGGAGCCGATCATGAGCCTTCCCTGCGGTGACCCGGCCGCAGATGTGAATTTCCGCATGGAAAAAGGAAAAGAGGGGTAACCGATGCGATCTGTGCGCAAGACGGCCTGCAGGGCCGTCGTTCTCGCCGCCAGTGCCGGCCTGCTCGTCGGCGGAACGCCCGCGTCGGCCGACAGCGCCGACAACGACGGCATCAACATCGGCAACGACAACAACCTGAGCGTGCTGCCGGTCCAGCTGTGCGGCAACAACGTCGGAGTTCTCGGCGCGGTGGCGCCCATCGGCTCCCCGCAGAACTCCGATTGCACGAACGCTCCCATCGTGGATCACCCCGGTGCGGATGAGCCGCCCGCGGCCGGACCACCGGCAGATGAACCACCGGCAGGTCAGCCACCGGTGGGCCAGCCGCCGGTGGGCCAGCCGCCCGCGTCCGGGCCGCCCGCAGGCAAGCCGCCGGTGGTGAAGCCGCCGTCGTCGGGTCCGAGTCCTTCTGCCGGGTCACAGGGCGGGGCGGAAGACCTGCCGGTCGCGCCGATTCCGGTCGCCGTCGAGGGGCACCACGCGGTCACCGGCTGAAGCACTCCGGACACCCCGCCGGCCACCTGCACGTGGGATCACTTCCCCGACAGGTGGCCGGCGGGCCGTTACCGGCCTCCTGCTCGCGTTGCGATGAAGCGCGCACGTCGGGGTTTTCGCCGCCGCCGCGGGATTTCCGATCCATGGTTGGAGCGCATCGCAGGTCCAAGCCCTCGAAGCGACATAGCGATCGTTGTCCGGCCCGTCTTCGTCATCCGCTGCGGAATGGTGTGCCGTTCACGGCCGGTGAAGGGGTCGGGATGATGCCATCTCCTGTCGATCTGGCGCCGGCGACGAGGCTTGGAACGCCTGGAGCGTGAGCGCGGCGAAGCGCCGGGAAGCCGCGACGCGGGCAGTCGGGGAAGCGGCCTGGATGCCACTGTTGGCCATGAGTACGAGGATCAGGTCGTCCAGGACGACGTCGGGGCGCAGGCGACCGGCGTCCTTGGCGCGGCGGGTCAATTCCGCGATCGACCTCAACGCCTGTTCGCGGTCCGCGGCGAAGTCCATCGCGTTGGGGAAGGTCGACATGAAGGCTGTGGTGAAGCCCCGGTCGCGTGCGTGCAGCTCGAAGAGCTTCTCGATCACCAGGCAGAAGCCGTGCCACGGATCCGGATCGGCGAGCCCCTCGTCGACGATGGCGTAGCACGCGCGCATCTGGTCCGCGAAAGCCTCGGTGGCCAGCATCTCCTTGGTGGGGAAATGGCGGTACAGGGTGGCGGGGCCGATCCCGGCGCGCCGGGCGATCTCCCGCATCGGCACGTTCAGACCTTCGACGGCGAACACCGCACGAGCCGCGTCGAGAATGCGTTCGCGGTTGTCCCGGGCATCGGAGCGCAGGATGTGAGGCAAAAGATCGGGCACGCTCTCACTTTAGCCAAACGGACGGCAGCGTCCGTTACTGTCCGCCGGTGAGTCCCGATCGATCCAAGAGCACGGAGACGACAGTGAAAGCAGTTGCGGTGCAGGCGTTCGGAAGTCCCGAGGGCCTCGCTGTCATCGACCTCCCTACCCCGAGCCCCACCGACGGGCAGGTGCTGATCACCACCGAGGCGATCGGCGTCGGCGGCGTCGACGCCGTGATCCGAAGCGGCGCTCTCGCCGCCTACGGCTTCAAGGACGGTCACATCCTCGGCGGTGAGATAGCGGGCACCGTGGCCGCGGTCGGCGATGGCGTCGACACATCATGGCTCGGTCAGCGCGTGTGGGCCTTCACCGGCGTGGGCGGCGGCTACGCCGAGCAAGCGATCGCCCCGGCCACGACGCTCCTCCACCTACCGGCGACCATGTCGGCCGCCGAGGCGGTGACGCTCGGGAGCTCCGGAGCGGTGGCCCACTTCGGCCTTCGCCATGCCCACTTCGTTCCCGGCGAGACGGTGCTGGTGCGCGGCGCGGCCGGTGGCATCGGGATCATGGCGGTCCAGCTCGCGGCTCGTGGTGGTGCCAGTGCGGTGGCGGTCACAACATCGTCACCCGAACGTGGCGATCGTCTGCGCAAGCTCGGCGCGACTCACGTGCTGGACCGCGCCGGCGAGGGAGGTGAGGACGATCCCGCAGGCTTCGACGTCATCATCGACATCGTCGCCGGCGCGGACCTGCCTTCGTTCTTCGCCAAGCTCAACCCGAACGGTCGCATGGTGGCCGTCGGCGCAGTCGCAGGTGACCCGCCGACGGACTTCGCCATGGAGATGTTCGCGGCGTTCCAGAAGTCGATGTCGTTCGCTACCTTCAGCGCCAACACCGTGCCCGCAGCTGACCGACAGGTCGTGACCGCCGAGCTGTTCGCCGCCGCAAGTCGCGGCGAACTGGCCACGGTTGTGCACGAGGTGCTGCCGTTGGAGCAAGCTGTGCTGGCCCACCGGAAAATGGACGCTGGCGAAGTATTCGGCAGAATCGTGCTCATGCCCTCGGGGAGCTAGCGCACGCTGCCCTGTGGCTCAGCCAGCCGCTAGATCATGCTTGAGCGAGAACACGAAGAGGGCAGACTCGCTTCGCCTTCGGTGTGCATTCCAAGCCCGCCAACACCTGGCGGTGATGGGCTTTTCGAGCTCCCTCTACATAGGACAGCACCCCGGTCTGCTCGCGTAGTTCGTTTTCGAGGGCCTTGACCTACCTGTGCGGGGCCATGCTCGTGATCGTCTTCGGGGCGGTCTCGCGGCGGCGGCCGCCGTCCCCGCCGGCGCCGACCGGTAATCCCGCGCAACGTCCGGATGTAAGGAAAGGTGGTTTGTCTCAAGGAATTTTGGGGCGAGCCGAAGATGGAAGTCTACTGTGGATCGACCCGGCCGTCGTGACATCCGATGGGTCTGTCGGGGCGGCCGGTTCGTGAGCGGACGTCGTCAGCTTTCGTTGGGGAGTAGGCCTTCTGCGATGAGGGCTGCGTGCACCGCTTCGCCCAGGGTCGTTACCGCGCTCAGGGGGCGGACCATGACCGTGAACTCTTCGATCAGGCCGTTCTCGTCCAGTTGGATCAGGTCGATTCCGTGGATCTGCTTGCCGTTCACCGTGGAGCGGAAGATCAGCACGTGCGAGTCCGCCGCCGTGCCCGCCGCGGTCTCCGCCGTGCCCTGCAGCTCTCCGACGTAGCGGAACTCGTCGAAGACGCGCCGCAGGAGGACGCCGAAGACGCCCAGGACCATGGCTCGCCCTTCGAACGGGCTGAACTTGATCGGGCTGAAGAACCTCGGCTCGGGCGCGAACAGCGTCTCCAGTGCGTCGACGTCGCGCTCTTCCACCGCGGTGCGGAAGCGGTCGATGGTATCCACGCAAGCTCCTTGGTCAAGGATGTGATTAGTCCTAAAATTGACTATAGTGGCGTTGGGTGGCCTCGGCTAGGGAGTGATGTGCGATGGCCTTGCGGCATGCGGTGCTGGCGGCGTTGCTGGACGGCGAGTTCAGCGGTTACCAGCTGGCGAAGGCGTTCGACGTCGGGATGGCCAACTTCTGGCACGCGCTGCCGCAGCAGCTCTACTCGGAGTTGGCGAAGCTGGAGCAGGACGGGCTGGTCTCCGGCCGCGAGATCGTGCAGGAGGCCCGGCCGAACAAGCGGCTGTTCACGGTCACGGACGCGGGGCTGGCCGAGCTTCAGCGGTTCGCCGCCGCCCCGTCCAAGCCGTCGTTCATCCGCGACGATCTCCTGGTCAAGGTCGCGGCGGCCGATTCGGTCGATGCGGCCGAGCTGATCGGCCGGCTCCAGGAGCGCGCGGCGATCGCCGAGGCGAAGATCGAGCTCTTCGACAAGCTCCTGCGCAAGATGCGCGGTGAGCTCGACGAAGCGGAATTCCTTGCGAGTGCTGCGAAGATCGGCCCCTACCTGACGTGCTTGCGGGGGCGGCGGTTCGAGAGCGAGAACCGCGACTGGTGCAACGCGACCGCCTCGGTGCTGCGAGCCAGGGCGGGTGCCGATGTCCAGGGATGACCGCACTCCGCGCTACGCCCGGTTCGTGGCGCTCGGCGACAGCCAGACCGAAGGGCTCAACGACGGCGATGACGCGCGGGGATACCGCGGCTGGGCGGACCGCCTGGCCGAACAGCTCGCCGTCGTGAATCCGGGACTGCTGTACGCGAACCTGGCGGTGCGCGGGCGACTCGCCCACGAGGTGCACGCGGAGCAGTTGTCGCCGGCGCTCGCGCAGGCCCCGGATCTGGTCACCGTCATGGCCGGGGTGAACGACCTGATCCGCCCCCGCTTCGATGCCGCGGCCGTGTGCGGCCACATCGAGGACATGCTCAGCGCTCTCGCGGCCACCGGGGCCACCGTCGTCACCTTCACCTATCCCTACCCCGGGCAGCGCTTGCCGGCCGGGCGGCTGCTCACCGCGCGGACCCGGGACTTCAACGACCGGATCCGGGCGGCCGCGCAACGCCACGGGGCGGTGGTCGCGGACCTTTCGGTCCACGCCGTGACATCCGATCCTCGGCTGTGGAGCGGCGATCGGCTGCACCTCAACGCCCTCGGTCACACGCGGCTGGCGGGCGCCGTCGCCCACGCCCTGGAACTTCCGGGCGGCGACGATGCGTGGAGCGAATCCCTTCCGGTGCAACAGGAATCGTCGGCGTGGCGGGTAGCCGAGGCGGAGCTCCGGTGGGTGGCGGGCTTCGTCGGGCCGTGGCTCGTGCGCCGCATGCTCGGCCGTTCCTCGGGCGACGGCCGCAAGGCGAAACGCCCGACGCTCGGCCCGATGTCCGCCGATGACCCGGTGAACATCGAATCGTGAGCGGCCTACCCCAGCGTACGCCATACGGTACTCTGTACTGAGAAGCTGTGTGCGAGGGGAGACGCGGGTGCGGCTGGGGCGGTGCGCGGTGGTGTTCGATCCGGCGGATCCGCCGCGGGCGGGCGCGTTCGTCGTCCACGACCCGGGCGGTGGTCCGCTCCCGGCCGACCTGACTTCGGGGGAACCCGCGGAACCGGTGATCACCCTGGTCGAGGACGGCTCGGTCGTCGCTCGTCGAGTGCCCGCCCGTCGGATAGCAGTGGCGCAGGCGTTGCCATTGCTCGTGGCGATGCGCGACGAACGGGAGGCGCATCCATCGGCGGTCTTCCACTCCGCCGCGGCCGTGTTGGCATTGCACCTGGTCGCTCGTGGCCGCGTGCTGCCCGGCGTCTCGCCGGACGGGGTCGATGCCTGGCGGATCGGGCCGCTCGACGTCGCCGACGTCGAACGGCTCCGCGCGCTGGCCGCCGCGATGCCGGCGAGCGCGCGATCGATTCCGCTGGATCCGGCCGCCGAACCGCTCGTGCTGCCGGATCCCGAGCGGCTGTTGCGCGGGTTCCTCGACGCGGTCGCCGACACGATGCCGCGCACACCCGGCGCCGTGTGGCTCACGGGCGATCCGCGCTACGCCGCCGACGAACGCACGTCGGCCGACGAGGACCTCCGCGAGTGGGCGCGGCAGGTCGCAGTGGGGGTGGACGCCGGGCTCCGGGTCGCGTTGCGCCTCGAAGTCCGCGGCGAGTTCGGCGCGAGCCCGTTCACGGCAGTGGTCCGGCTTCGGAACCTCGCCGATCCCACGCAGGTCGTGGACGCCGAGGCGCTGTGGGCCGGGGAGGGCCAGGGGTTCGGCGAGCGCGCGACGTTCGAGGCCATGCTCGCGCTGCGCCGCGCCGCCCGGATCTGGTCGCCGCTGGAAAGCCTGCTCTCCGAAGCCGAGCCGGTCGAGCTGGAACTCGTCGACGAGGACGTCGACGACCTGCTCGGCGGGGCCGAGACGCGGTTGGCGGCGGCCGGGATCGACATCGAGTGGCCGCCGGAGCTGTCCCGGGAGCTCAACGCCCGGGTCGTCGTGTCGGCACCCGGCGAACAGCCCCAGGACGTCGCCGCCTTCCTGCGCGAGTCCTCGCCGTTGCCGGTGAGCTGGCAGCTCACGCTCGCCGGTGAGCCGCTCGCGGACGTCGAGATGGACGTCGTGGCCAAGAGCGGGCCGGTGGTGCGGATCCGCGAGCAATGGCTGCTGGTGGAGCCGGAGTTGGCGCGCAAGGCCCGTGAACGGGCCCTGCCGCCGGTGCGTGCGTACGACGGTCTCGGCATCGCGTTGATCGGCAGCGCGGAGCTGCGTCCACCGCAATTTCAATGGAAATTGGACCTTCAATTTCAATGGAAATTGCGGAGCAACGAAGGTGCCCGCGTCGAAGCCGTCGCGTCCGGCTGGCTGGGCACGCTGGTGGAGCAGGTGGCGGATCCCGACGGTGGCCCCGAAATGCTCGGTCAACCCGAGGCGCTGCGCGCCACGCTGCGCGACTACCAGCAGCGGGGTCTGCGGTGGCTGCACCGGATGACCGCGCTGGGGTTCGGCGGCTGCCTCGCCGACGACATGGGCCTGGGCAAGACGATCATGCTGATCGCGCTGCACCTGCGCCGGGCGGCGGACCCGGCGACGGCGGGCGCGACGCTCGTCGTCTGCCCCGCGTCGTTGCTGGGCAACTGGGAGCGGGAGATCGAGAAGTTCGCCCCGGGCACGCCCGTGCGCCGGTTCCACGGGGCCTTGCGGTCGCTGGCCGGGCTCGACGGCGGCTTCGTGCTCACCACCTACGGCACCATGCGCGTCGACGCGGCGGCCCTCGCCGGGCACCGGTGGGGGATGGTGGTCGCGGACGAGGCGCAGCACGTCAAGAACCGGTTGAGCGGTACCGCCAAGGCGTTGCGCGAGATTCCTGCGTCCGCGCGGGTCGCGATGACCGGGACACCGGTGGAGAACAACCTCGCCGAGCTGTGGACGATCCTCGACTGGACCACGCCTGGTCTGCTCGGCCGGATCGGGGATTTCCGGGCAAGGTGGGCGCGTTCGGTCGAGGAAGAGCGGGACAACCTGACCGCGCAACGGCTTTCCCGGCTCGTGCGGCCGTTCCTGTTGCGGCGCCGCAAGTCCGACCCGGGAATCGCCCCCGAGCTGCCGC
Organism: Saccharopolyspora elongata; assembly: GCF_004348985.1. Lineage (GTDB taxonomy): Bacteria > Actinomycetota > Actinomycetes > Mycobacteriales > Pseudonocardiaceae > Saccharopolyspora > Saccharopolyspora elongata. Next base: position 64,268 of record NZ_SMKW01000004.1, read on the forward strand.
CGAAGACCGAGACCGACCACGTCGTCGCGCTCACGCCGGAGCAGGTCGCGCTCTACGAGCGCGTGGTGCGGGAGGTGATGGCCGAGATCCGGGACAGCAGGACCGAGATCGCCCGCCGCGGCCTGGTGCTCACGCTGCTGGTCGGCCTCAAGCAGGTGTGCAACCACCCGGCGCACTACCTGAAGGAGAGCGCCGGCCCCTCGGCCGCTCGCTCGGAGAAGCTGCAGCTGCTGGACGAACTGATCGTCACCATCCTCGCCGAGGGCGGCGCGGTGCTCGTGTTCACCCAGTACGTGCAGATGGCCAGGCTGCTGGAGAAGCACCTGGCCGACCGCGGCGTGCTCGCTCAGCTGCTGCACGGCGGTACCCAGGTGGCCCGCCGCGACGAGATGGTGCGCCGGTTCCAGGCGGGTGAGGTGCCGGTCTTCCTGTTGTCGCTCAAGGCGGCCGGCACCGGTCTCAACCTCACCCGCGCCGACCACGTCGTGCACTACGACCGCTGGTGGAACCCCGCGGTCGAGGAGCAGGCCACCGACCGCGCGTACCGGATCGGCCAGACCAAGCCGGTCCAGGTGCACCGCCTGGTAGCCGGGGGAACGCTGGAGGAACGCATCGCCGTCCTGCTGGCGGGCAAGAAGGAGCTGGCCGACGCCGTCCTCGGCGGCGGCGAAGCCGCGCTCGGCGAGCTTTCCGACGCCGAGCTGCGGCGGCTGGTCGAGTTGAGGAGCGCCTGACGTGCCCGGTCACGACGAGTACGACGACTTCCTGCTCGGCTTCGACGACGAGGACGAGGAGGACGCGGCCGACGAGGTCGATCCGCACCGGCGTGCGATCACCTTCCCCGCGTTCCCGCCGGGCAAGCGGTACGGCAAGAAGTTCGCCGACACCTGGTGGGGCAACGCCTGGATCGAGGCGATGGAGGACACCGCGCTCGACCCGGAGCAGCTCAAGAAGGGCCGCAGGTACGCGTTCACCGGCCAGGTGGGCTCGATCACCGTCAGCCCCGGCCGCATCTCGGCCCCGGTCCACGACGGCGACCACTATCGCCCGCACACCACGGTGATCCGGTTCCGCGAGCTGTCCGGCGCCGGCTGGGACCGGTTCCTGGACAGGGTCGCCGGCAATGCCGGGCACATCGCCGCGCTACTCGACCGCGACATGCCGCGCGAACTGGTCCGAGCGGCCGACGACGCGGATGTGCGCCTGCTGCCGGGCTACGGCGATCTCGATCCCGATTGCGGTTGTCCCGGTTGGGACAGCCCGTGCCAGCACGCGGCCGCCTTGGCCTACCAGGTTTCCTGGCTGCTCGACCGGGATCCGTTCGTCCTGCTGCTGGTGCGAGGGCGGGGCGAGGACGAGCTGACCGAGGAGTTGCACCGGCGCAACGCCCGCCGCGCCGTGGACGCGAGCGCTGCTGCCTCGGCGGCGGGAACGCCTGCGGCGGAGGCGTGGTCGGCCCAACCGCCGGCCTTGCCCGACTCGCCGGGGCCGGTGTCGGCGGCTCCGCTGGACCTGGCTTCTTTGCTCGCGGACGTCGACGCGTCGCCGGTCGCTGCGGCCGCGATCGCCGTGCTCGCCACGGATGCGGCGGACCGGGCGCGTGCGCTGCTGGCGGGTGCGCCCGTGGGCGAGCCGGATCAGTGGACCGACGCGGTGCGGCTCGCTGCCCGGGCCGACCGGGACGACCTGACCGGACGAGCGGGCCGCGCCGCTGCCCGGCCGGTGGACTTCACCCGCGCCGTGCGCGCCTGGAAACTGGCCGGGAGGACCGGTCTAGCGGCGCTGGAAGACGCGTGGACGCCGCCACGCGAAGCATCGGCCCGTGCCCGGGTGGAGATCGACGACGCGTGGCGGGACGTCGGCCTCGGCGAACCGCCGGAGATGCGCGTGTGGCGTAACAGGTGGACGCTCGGGGATCACGGGGTGCAACTGCGCCTCGGCCAGGATGGTCTTTGGTATCCCTTCAGCGCCGATGGGAAGGGGTGGGCCCTCGCCGGTCCGCCCGTCCAGGACGTCGCCGAAGCGCTTGCGGAACTGCTGGACGGCGGCCGGGACGGGGTCTGATCAGGCGCGTCGGTGAGCACCGCTGCGTGCCGCGCGATTTTGACTGGCCACAATGGACTTTTGGCGCGTGGCGGGTCGGGCGTGCGAGCTCGATGCCGGCTGGGAATCGTGCGATTGCAAAGGTTCTCGGCCAAATGGTCTGCACCAAATCCGCGGCGGTGGCATGGTGGTGGCCGTGGGGCTCCCACCCGCCCGGGGTGCGGAATTCCGGCGGGGTTTCGGCGGGGTTTCGGCACCGGTTGATGTCCCTTTTCATGGGGCTTGCGGGCAACCCCGGACCCGCTTGACGTCCGGTGCGTTGGCGGAATTCTGTCTGGTTCTCCACGTTTCGGTGCTCGACCGTGTCTGAAACGTTGTCTCCCGGCGGGTCGCCGCGATCGGGTGTGCACCGAAATCCGGTCGGCCGCAGGAAAGTCCGCGACTTGGCCGCGCGCCAAGAAGACGCAGGTCCGGGTGCGCCCGGAGGCTCGTCGGCAGCACGCCGTCCGTGCGGACGAGCTCGCCGGAAACGGTCCGGTGCAAAAGGTTCCGAACACTACCACCGCGTCGGTCGTCGATCGCAAATACTCCCCAGGTTGCCCTTTTGGGAAGTGTAGGTTTCGTGGACTCGACTTGGGTCTGCACGGCTGGTGGAATGCGCCGAACAGCTGGCTCGTGGGTTCTGCCGGGAACCGCTCGCTTGGCGGGCACCCCGCTGCGTTCCGGCGGAGTCCTCAAATCGGAGACGAGGATCAGTGACGCAAATCCTGCAAGGCGACGGCGAGCGCAGTGCTCAGGCGCCCGTCGACGCCGGTGACGAGGGGTACAGCAAGGCCCTCAAAGCCAGGCACATCAACATGATCGCGATCGGCGGCGCCATCGGCACCGGCTTGTTCATGGGCGCGGGAGGCCGGCTGGCGACGGCCGGGCCCGCGCTGGCGATCGCTTACGCCGTGTGCGGCGTGTTCGCGTTCTTCGTGGTGCGGGCGCTGGGCGAGCTGATCCTGTACCGGCCTTCCTCGGGCGCGTTCGTGTCCTACGCGCGCGAGTTCATGGGCGAGAAGGGCGCTTACGTCGCCGGCTGGATGTACTTCGTGAACTGGGCGACCACCGGGATCGCCGACATCACCGCAATCGCCCTGTACGCGCACTACTGGTCGCTGTTCAGCCCGGTGCCGCAGTGGGTGCTGGCGCTGATCGCGCTGGCGGTGGTGCTCACGCTGAACCTGGTGTCGGTGAAGGTCTTCGGCGAGATGGAGTTCTGGTTCGCCATCATCAAGGTCGGCGCGCTGGTGCTGTTCATGGGCGTCGCGATCGTGCTGCTGGTGCTGGGCGACCCGATCGCGGGCCACCAGCCGGGCTTCAGCCTGATCGCCGATCACGGCGGGATCCTGCCGAACGGCCTGATCCCGCTGGTGCTCGTGGTGCAGGGCATCGTGTTCGCCTACTCGGCCGTCGAGCTGGTCGGCGTCGCGGCGGGCGAGACGGAGAACCCCGCGAAGATCATGCCCAAGGCGATCAACTCGATCATGTGGCGGATCGGCATCTTCTACGTCGGTTCGGTCGTGCTGCTGTCGCTGCTGCTGCCCTTCAGCGCTTACCAGAAGGGCGAAAGCCCGTTCGTCACGGTGCTTTCCAGCATCGGCGTCCCGTGGGCCGGCGACGTGATGAACCTCGTGGTGCTCACGGCCGCGATGTCCAGCCTGAACTCCGGGCTGTACTCCACCGGCCGGATCCTGCGGTCGATGTCGGCGGCCGGATCGGCGCCGAAGTTCACCGGCCTGATGAACCGCAGCCAGGTGCCCTACGGCGGCATCCTGCTCACCGGCGCGGTGTGCGTGCTCGGCGTCGGCCTCAACATCGTGGTGCCCGGTGACGCGTTCGAGATCGTGCTGAACTTCGCCGCGGTCGCCATCATCACCACCTGGTCCATGATCGTGCTGTGCCACCTGCTGTTCGTGCGCAAGGCGAAGTCGGGCGCGGTGGAGCGGCCGTCCTACCGGCTGCCGGGCGCGCCGGTCACGCAGATCGCCACCCTGGCGTTCCTGGCGTCGGTGGTGGTGCTGATGTGGTTCGACGTCCCGGCCGGGCGGCTGACGCTGCTGTGCGTGCCGGTGCTGGTCGTGTTGCTGGTGATCGGCTGGTTCGCCGTCCGCAAGCGCGTGGACACCACGAAGGCGCTCGGCGAGAAGGTCTGAGCAACGGCAGGAGCGGGAGCGGTCGCAGACCACTCCCGCTCCTGCCTTTCGTGCCGGATCAGCGCTGGTTCTCCGGGACCCAGTTCCGCACGACCGGGTGGTACCCGGCCGGCTTGTCGCCGAGCTTGACCCCGGCGTTGATGATCCACGACTGGTACTCCGGCGTGAACATCGAATAGGGCTTGCCCTGCGGCACGGCGCTGGCGGCGTCGAGGTCGGCGCGCAGTTCCGCGGGCAGTTCGAAATCGAGCGCCGCCAGCGAGGAACCGAGCTGCTCGGCGCTGCTCGCGCCCACGATCGCCGAGGCGATCCCGGGCTGGGTCGCGACCCAGTTGAGCGCCACCTGCGCCATCGTCACGCCCAGCTCGTCCGCCACGGTCTCCAGCGTCTTCAGCAGCGTCCAGTGCCGGTCCGTCCACTCGTACCCGACACCGCCTTCGCCGCTGAGGCGCCCTTCGCCGGTCAGGCCCTTGTCGGAATTGCGGTACTTGCCGGTGAGGAAGCCGCTGCCGAGCGGGCTCCAGGCCGTGATGCCGAGTCCCAGGGCCTGGCCGGCCGCGACGTGCTCCGCCTCGATCGTCCGCTCCACCAGGGAGTAGGGCAGCTGCAGGGTGATCATCGGCACCAGCGAGTTGGCCTCGGCGAGGGTCTGCGCCCGGGCCGCGTACCAGGCGGGCACGTCGGACAGGCCCGCGTAGCGGATCTTCCCCGCCTTCGTGAGGTCGTCGAAGGTGCGCAACACCTCCTCGACCGGGGTGATCCGGTCCCACGTGTGCAGCAGGAACAGGTCAAGGTAGTCCGTGCGCAGGCGGCGCAGCGACGCCTCCACCGCCCTGATCATGTGCTTGCGGCCGTTCCCGCCCGCGTTCGGGTCGCCGGGGTCGACGCTGTTGGTGAACTTGGTGGTGAGCACCATCCGGTCGCGGACCCCGGCTTCCGCGATGAGGTTGCCGAGGATCGCTTCGCTCTCGCCCGCGGTGTAGAAGTCCGCGGTGTCGATGAAGTTCCCGCCCGCTTCGACGTAGCGGCGGAAGATTGGCCGGGCCTCGTCCTCGGTCTTGCCGTACGAGGCGTGGAAACCGCCGGTGCCGAAGTTCATCGTGCCCAGGGACAGGCGGCTGACGCGGAGTCCGGACCGGCCCAGCAGGTAGTACTGGTCGAGTGACATGGATTCGTTGCTCCTGATCAGGTGGCGAGGAGTTCGCGGGCCTTGACCGGATTGGTGTAGTCGCGCCAGGCGATGATCCGGCCGTCCTCGATCTCGTAGACGGCCATGTTCATCACCGGGGCCAGCGGTCCGCCGGGCAGCGCGAGCCCGTGGATCTGCTCGGCGATCACGACGTTGCCGTTCACGGCCTGGTGGACGGTCTCGAACTCCACCCGGTCGAAGTTCTCGAAAACCGCCTTCCACAGTTTGACGACCCCTTCGCGGCCGTGGATCTCGTCGTCGCCGTAGTTGAGGAAGACGACCTCGGGGTGGAGGTAGGGGGCGAGCTCGTCGGCGTTCTTGGTGTTGAAGGCCGCCAGGAAGCGGCGCACCAGGGTGTCGTTGTCTTCGGCCATGCCGTTCAGGGTGGAGAACAAAAAATGGACCGGCAAGTACAGAAACAGGCGGTCCACTTCTGTACTTGCCGGTCCATTTTCTGCTGCCTAAGCTCGCGCCGTCCACCGCTGCAGAAACGAGAGAAGGTTCCCGATGCACGCGATCTTCGTGCGCGAACACGGCGGCCCGGAGGTCATGAACTGGACCGAATTCCCCGATCCCGTACCGGGTCCCGGCGAAGTCGGAGTGCGACTGAGGGCGGCCGGGGTGAACTTCATGGACACCGGGGTCCGGAAGATGCCCGTCCCCACGTGGTCGCTGCCCGCGGTGCTGGGCGTCGAGGGCATGGGCGTCGTGACCGAGCTGGGCGAAGGCGTGCACGGCCTCGCCGTCGGCGACCGCGTCGCCTGGTACTACCACCAAGGGAGCTACGCCGAACGACTCGCCATTCCCGCGGATTCGCTGGTGCGCGTCCCGGACGACGTCGACGACGAGGTCGCCGCCGCCATCATGATGCAGGGCCTGACCGCCAACCACTTCACCACCGAGACGTACGCGATCCGGCCCGGCGACACGGCCGTCGTGCACGCCGCCGCGGGCGGGGTCGGATTGGCGCTGACCCAACTGATCAAGGCCCGGGGTGGCACGGTGATCGCCCTGGTGTCCCGCGAGGAGAAGGTGCCGGTGGCGGAGGAAGCCGGTGCCGATCACGTTCTCGTGTCCAGCGGCGGCGGTTTCGAAGACCGGGTGCGGAACCTCACCGGTGGCGAGGGCGCGCACGTCGTGTACGACGGCGGCGGCTCGGAGACGTTGCGATCGTCTCAGCTCGCCCTCCGCCCACACGGCGTCCACGCCTACTACGGCGTGCTGATCGGCAACCCGACGTTCCGCCCGATGGACATGCCGAACAGCATCCTGATGTCCTATCCGGCCGTCGGTGACCACGTGCCAACGCGCGAAGCCCTGGTCCGGCGGACGAACGAGCTCTTCGACTTCGTCCGGAAGGGGCAGCTCGCGCCGCGCATCGGGCAGCGCTACGCCCTGGCCGACGCCGCGCAGGCGCACCGGGACATCGAATCCCGTCGCACCACGGGGAAATTGCTGCTGCTGCCCTGAACCGTTCGGTCTCTCGGGTCTGCGGCGCACTTCGCGCGCCGCAGACCCGTGTCGACCCCGGCCGCATCCAATGTGGACAGGGTCAGGTGCGCCTCAGTGGTGGCCGCCCTGCGTGGTAATGACGAGGTCCACGGTCTTGCTGTCGATGACCTTGTGGGTGGGGTCGGCCAGTTGGACCAGCACCTTGTGCGGCCCGGGCGGCAGGCCCTGGATGATGAGCGGATCGCCGCTGCCGTCCGCCCAGTGCCAAGGGGCGTCGTCGACCGTGACGTGGATGTGGCCGATCCGGGGCGAGACGTCGAGTGCGGCGGGCCCGTACACCGGGACGATCCGCAGGTTCTCCGCCCGGTATCGGATCACGACCAATCCCATCGCCAGCTGGTCGGGCAAGGGGCCGTCGACGACGAGCGAGGCAGGTGGTTGCGACGGCAGGGGAACGACCGGAGCCGGTTCCCAGCCCGTCGCACCGGCGGCAACCTGCGCTTCGGGCTCCGATGCCGGGGACGTCGGCGCCGACGGGGGAGCGCCGGCCGAACAGGCGGTCGCGAGTGCGGCGAAGGTGGTTGCCGCGGCGCCCATCGCGATTCGGCGGATCATCGTCCTGCGCGGCGTGGAACGACGTTCCGATGGCGGAGAACTTGGCAGGTCGTGGTGTGGCATGGGGCCACGCTAGGTTTTCGCCGGAAGTCCCGGCGACCGTCGGTCGACGCCATCGCCGTACGTCGTCACCCCCGCCTGTACGGTCGGCCTACCCCGGGAGCCGACCGCGGAGTGACCACTTCGGACGGTCCTGGTAGCTCCGCGAGCGGGCGTTCGGGTCGCACGACTTGGAGGTGTTTCAGAATGACTCCGCCAGGCTCATCCCGAAGGCACCCGGTGCCTGACACCGATGGCGGTTTCGCGCGAAACCGGCGTCCGGCGTTCCACGTCCCGCGCGTGTCCGCGCCATTCCGGAACGACCCCTCAGCCGGGGCGTGCGGTTCGCAGGTAGTCGAGGCACAGGTCCAGCGCGGATTCCAGGTGTTCTGAGGAGTCCGTCGACATCAGGATCGTCACGCCGCCCTGGATCGCGGCGATCAAGGCGCCCGCGGTGCGCGCCGCGTCGAGATGGCGGCTGACCTGCCCGCCTTCCTGCATGTGCTCGATGCCCGCTTGGACCTGGCGCTGCCATTGGCCGAGCAGTTGCGCGGTCACCGCCTGGGCGGCCTGGCTGTGCTGACCGATTTCGGTGATCAGCACCCCCAGCGGGCAGTGCACGCCCTGCCTGCGGTACCGCTCGACCACGGCGTCGCGCCACCGCCGCCACGCCGCCCACGAGGTGAGCTCCCCGAGGTGCGGCTGCTGGTCGTCGAGCACCCGGTCGGCCTCCCGCTGCGCCACCGCCAGCAGCAGTTGTTCCTTGCCGTCTGGGAAGTAGTGGAACAGCTGGCTCTTGCCGGTGCCGCTGCGCCGGCCGATGTCTTCGAGCGTGGTCGTGCCCACGCCGCGCTCGCGGATTTCCGCCGCGGCCGCGTCGATGATCCGCGAGCGGGTCGCAGCGCCCTTCTTCGTGAGCACCGGTCCTCCCATGACGTGCACCTCCACCGGGAGTGTACTCAGCGGTTCATTTTTCGCGAGGGGGTCGCCGTCCCGCCACCGGGAAAGCGGGGTGCGCCGCGCTTTCCCGGTGCCATCAGGGAACTCGAACTCGGATGCCGGCGACGGTGGCGAGGGTGAAGGTGACCTCGTCGATCGCGTCCGCGAGCTCGACGGGCCGGGAGAGGAACGGCGAATGGCCGCCGGGGAGGTGCCGGACGACCTCGGCGCTCCGCAGCGCGCGCTTGATGAACAGCTCGGGGATGCTCCTGTCGTCGTCGCAGACGATCAGCGCCGACGGGATGGTTCGCCACGACGCCCGGGTCTGCTCGTCGAGGAAGACCCGCGCGCTTTGCGGCCTGAGCCGCGCCACCGCCTCGGCGGCCCACTCCGCCGGAACATCGTGGTAGAAGGCATCGTGCGGCGGCAGGTGCGGCGCGGTCTCCGCTTCCAGCGGGAACCACGGCCCGCCGAGGGGCGAGGTCACCGCCTCGTCCGCCTCCAGCATGTGCGCCGCCAGGTAGACCAGCTGCCGCACGTTCGGCAGCGTGTCGGCGACCTCGCTGACCGGGACACCGCCGTAGGAATGCGCGAGGACGGTGACCGGGCCGTCGATGGACTCAACATGCTCCCGCACCGCCTGTGCGTCGTCGCGCATCCCGGTGCCCGGATTTCCCCACGTGCTGGGCAGATCGACCGCGGACGTCGCCCAGCCGCGGCGCTCCAGCTCGGGTACGAGCCGCTCCCAGCACCAAGGGCCGTGCCAGGCGCCGTGAACGAGGACCAAGTGCCTCGGTGCAGCCATCATGTCTTCCTCATCTCTGCGTGCGAGTCGCCCCGAAGTGGACGCGGGGCGAGAGCGGGTTTCGGCCCCGTCACGGGAAAAGGCCGTCTGCGCCGGACGGTCGTCGGCGCAGACGGCGTTTCGGGGATCAGTTGTTCGTGCAGCGGTAGCTCGACGCGGCAGTGGGGTCGCCTGCTCCCGCATACCGGGAAACCTGCGGGAGCGGGCAGAGATCGCGGGTCGCGGTCCGGCCGCCGGCATCGGTCGACGCCGCCAGGGTCGCCGGGGCCTTGCCGTGCTCGACCCAGTCCACCAGGGCGCCCAGCGGGTTCTCCGGAACCGGGCCCGCGCCGCCGCCGCAGTGCTCCACCCCGGGCGCGAGGAACAGGCGGTAGAAGTCGTTCACGCGCTCGGCGCCGCCCATCCGCCGCTCCACCCGGTCGCGGTACCCGAGCGTGCCGCCCGGCGGGATCAGCTGGTCGTCGGTGCCCACGAACGTGATCAGCTTGCCGCCAGAGCGCCGGAAGCCCGACAGATCCGGGTCCGCAGTGCCGATGATCTCGTCGTACTCCTGCACCGACTGGCGGAAGAGCTCGGTGAACCGGCGGTAGGTGATCGTCGAGGTGTCGAAGCCGGGCTGCTTCTGCAGGAAGGCCTGTACCCAGCCCACGGCGACCGGGAAGCCCGGGGCCGACGGAGTGCCGTCCGCATCGACCTTCGTTCCGGCCAGCCACGCGGGGTCGGCCCCCTTCGGCAGGCCCAGCCACAGGCTCCGGCCGCGCTCATCGGTCGGTCCGGCCCAGACCTTGCGCATGACCTCCGCGTCCGCGGGCGTCACGGTGAGTTCTTCGCCGTCGCAGAGCACCTTGGTGCCCACGAGGGTGCGCGGGTCGTAGCTGCATTCGTCCGGCCGGTCGACGAAGCCGTTGGTGACGCCGTCGTCCGCGTCGCAGGCCGCGATCGCGGCCTGCCGGAACGCGTTGAGGACGCAGTTGCGCGGGAAGTGGCGGTCCTGGTTCATCACCACCTGCGGCCACAGGGTCGCGACCGCGAACCGGGTCCAGTCGACGGCGGGGGCGTTCGCCAGGATGCCGTCGAAGTCGTCGGGGTGGCTCTGGGCCTCGGAGTAGCCCTGGCGACCGCCGGTCGAGCAGCCGTTCCAGTAGGAGTACGTGATCGACCGGCCGTAGAACTCCTGGGTCACGTCCTTGCCGATCAACGCCTCTTCGTGCACCGAGCGGGTCGCGAAGTTGGTCACCAGCGGCGCGTTGATCTTCCCGTCGGCGGTCACCGCCCAACCGGTTTCGAGGGGGTCGGTGGACACGCCGGCGTCGGTCGTCACGCCGCTGTAGCCGTCCTTGACGGCCTGGACCAGCGGCGCGCCGAAGTCGCCGGCGGCGTAGGCGCTTCCGCCGATGGCCTGGAGCCGGCCCGTCCAGCCGGTTTCCGGCAGCGCCACCACGACCTTGACGTGGTCGTTCGCGCCGGGGTGGGTCAGGGAGACGGTGATCTCGCAGTACGCGGGCACGCCGGTGATCTCGGACCCGGGTGAGAGCGGTGTCGCCGGGAAGGTGACGGTTCCGCCGGGCTTCCGGGCCGCCTGCACCGACTCGATCACCGAGCCGGGCGGTGCGTCGACGGGGACCGGGGAACACGTCGGCTCGGCCGTGCTCACCACCTGCGCCGGGTCGCCGGGACCCAGCTGTGCCGCGGCGATCCCGCCCAGGGGGATCAGCGCGAGCGGCGCGGCCGCCGCTACCAGTTTCGTCAAGAGCCGCATGGACTTCCTTCTCGCTGTTTCTCGCATTCGGATTCGCCCTCGAGCTCGTGGCGGTTCCGCCACGGCGAGCGATGAGCGACCCCGGCGGCGGTGGATCCCGCGCAGGCCGGTCGTCGGCGCCTTCTCGGGCGCCGCGGGGTGAAGGTCGCGGAACCGACGCTACGGCGGCCTCGTTGACAGAAGATTTACGCCGCGTAGACGCGCTCCCCGGGCGAACTTCCGCGTCCGGGCGCGCTTTCCGGACGAACCGGGCGTCGGTGGCCTGTCGCAACGCCGCGCGGCGACGTCGGTGTGCAGGCGATTCGCCTCGCGGCGCCTTCGGTAGGGTCGTGTTCGGGGACTCGTGTACGGCCCGGGGAAATCGGCCGAGGGCACCCAGGGCAGGAGTGCGCACGATGCGACTTTTCGGGCGGGAAGCCGAGCTGAAGCTCCTGGCCGAGATCATCGACGGGTCGGGGGATCGCGGCGGCGTCCTCCTGCACGGCGAGGCCGGCATCGGGAAGTCCGCGCTGGTGGCGGAGGCCGTTTCCGCGGCGTCGGTCGCCGGCCTGCGGGTGCTGAAGACCACCGGTGCGGAGGCGGAGCAGAACCTCGCCTACGCCGGGTTGCACCAGCTGCTGCACCCGGTACGGGCGGGCGTGGACGCCCTCCCGACCCCGCAGCGGGACGCCCTGCGGACGGCGCTGGGGCTCGCCGACGGCGGGGAACCCAGCACCTACCTGGTCGGCCTCGCCATGCTGAGCCTGCTGGCCGACCAGGCCGCCGACCGGCCGTTGCTGATCGTCGCGGAGGACGTGCACTGGCTCGACCGCGCGAGCGCGGACGTGCTCGCGTTCGTGGCGCGGCGGATCGAGTCCGATCCCGTCGTGCTGATCGCGACCCTCCGCACCGATGAGCGCTCACCGCTGCAGGACGCCGGGCTGTCCCCGATGCACGTCGACCGGCTCTCCGACCAGAGCGCCGCCGAGGTGCTGGACTCGATCGCGCCCGGCCTCGCCCCGGAACTCCGGGCGCAGCTGCTGGCGGAGGCGGCGGGGAATCCGCTGGCGTTGAGCGAATTGCCCGCGGCGACGGCAGACCTCGACGGGATCGACCCGGTGCTACCGCTGGGCGACCGCCTCGAACGCGCTTTCACCGTCCGGGTCGCCGCTCTCGCCGCGCCCACCCGCACCGCCTTGCTGGTCGCGGCGCTCAACCAGACCGACTCGGTCGCCGAAACGCTCGCGGCCACCGGCCGGATCCTGGACGCGGAGGCCGACCTGGAAGTCCTGGCACCGGCCGTCGAGGTCCGGTTGGTAGAGCTCGTCATCGACGCCGTGACGTTCCGGCATCCCCTGATGCGGTCGGCGATCACGGCGGCTTCGTCGCTGGCCGAGCGCCAGCAGGCCCACCTGGCGCTGGCCGAGACGCTGCTCGACAAGCCGGACCGCCGGGCGTGGCACCGGGCCGCCGCGACGGCCGGAGCGGACGAGGACGTGGCCGCCGAGCTGGAGCGGACGGCCGACCGGGCGCAGCAGCGGGGCGGGCTCGCCGCCGCGATCGCGGCGTTGGAGCAGGCCGTCAGGCTGAGCGAGCGGCAGGACAGGCAGGCGGTTCGCCTGCTGCGTGCCGCCGAGCTGGCGGTCGAGTCCGGCCGCCGCGACAAGGCCGAGCGCCTGGTGCGCGACGCGCAGGCCCTGGAACTGTCTCCGCGTCAGCGCGCCACCGCCAGTTGGCTGCTCAGCGGCTTCGAGGACGGGGTGCGCGAGGACGTCTCCCGGGTGTCGGAGCTGGGCGAACTGGTCGAAGCGGTCGCCGCCGACGGGCAGGTGGAGGCGGCCGTCCGGATCCTGCTGGGCGCCGCCATGCGCTGCTTCTGGTCCGAACCCGGCCCAGCCGCGCGCAACTCGCTGCTGGGCGTGGCCGACCGGCTGCCCATCGATGCCGACGATCCGCGGATGGTCGCTGTCGCCGCGTACGTCGCGCCGTTCGAACGCGGCCACCGGGTGGTCGACGGGCTGCGGGAGCTGGCCGGGGTCGCCGGATCCAACCCGGAAGTAGACCGCTACCTGGGCAGCGCGGCCATGCAGGTCGGGGCCTTCGACCTGGCCGCCCGCTTCACCGCGGCGGCCGTGCCCGGACTGCGCGCCCAAGGGCGGCTCGGGACACTGCCCAGGGCGCTGACCGTCCAGGCGTGGAGCCGGGCCCGGCTCGGTGACCTGGCCACGGCCGTCCCGATCGCCGCCGAGGCCGCCGCGCTCGCCGGGGAGACCGGCCAGCCGTTCATGCACGGGCTGGCCACGGCCGTCCAGGCGGAGATCGCCGCGCTGCGGGGCGACCACGAACAGGCCGGGGCGCTGGTGAACGAGGCCGAACGGATCGGCCTCGCCGCGGGCGCCCGGCCGGTCCTGGCCACCGTCCAGCTCACCCGCGGGCTGCTGGGCTTGAGCGAGGGCCGCTTCGACGACGCGTTCGCCGACCTACGCCGGATCCTCGACCCCGCGGATCCCGCCTATCAGTTCGGTTTGCGCGCGTACTTCGTCGCGGAACTCACCGAGGCCGCGGTGCGGGCCGGGCACGCGGACGCGATGCGGGACATCTTGCGGGAGCTGGAACCGCTGGCGGTATCGACGCCGTCGCCGGCGTTGCACATCGGGCTGCGCTACGCGCGCGCGGTGCTCGCCGCGAACGACGAGGCGGAGGAGCTGTTCAAGGCCGCGTTGCGGGCCGATCTGAGCGGGTGGCCCGCGGAACGCGGGCGGGTCCACCTGGCGTTCGGCGAGTGGCTGCGGCGGCAGCGCCGGGTGGTGGAGTCCCGGACGCACCTGCGCACGGCCCGGGATGCCTTCGACGCGCTCGGGATGGCCGCGTGGGGCGAGCGGGCCCGCCGGGAGTTGCGCAGCGCGGGGGAGTCGAGCCCGAACCGGGGCCCGGACGCGCGGGAAAAGCTGACCCCGCACGAGCTGAGCATCGCGCAGCTGGCCGCCGACGGGCTGACGAACCGGGAGATCGGGCAGCGGCTCTACCTGTCGCACCGGACCGTCGGTACCCACCTGTACCGGATCTTCCCCAAGCTGGGCGTGAGCTCCCGGGCCGATCTGGTGGGCATGCTCAAGAAGCTCGAGGAAGAGCCCGCTCAGTAGCGGCGACTTACACCGGCGCAGTCATCCGACGGGCGCGGAAGCCTCCGCGGGCTGCCTAGCGTCCTGGGCATGCCGGGAGGGCGCGGATCGCGGACTTCCCGGCGCGTCGCGGGAGAACACGCCCGCGCCCCGGTGGACGAGATTCGCGCAGGAGTTCCAGATGATCAGCAGAAGACGATTCACGCAGGCGTTCGCGGCGGGTGTGGCGGCGACGTCGCTGGCCGGCTGCTCGTCGAATGCTCCCGCCACCCCCGCCGCCGCGGCACCCGCCGGCGCGGATCTCCGGGTCGGATCGGGCGAGAACACCTCGCTGGGCCCGATCAAGCAGATCGACGCCGGCGTGCTCAACATGGCCTACGCCGAGTTCGGCCCCAGCAGCGGCCAGCCGGCGGTGCTGGTGCACGGCTGGCCCTACGACCCGTACAGCTACGCCGATGTCGCGCCGCTGCTCGCCGCCGCGGGCTACCGGGTGATCGTCCCGTTCCTGCGCGGCTGGGGCCGGACCAGGTTCCTGTCGCCGCAGGCGGTCCGCAACGGGCAGCAGTCGGCGGTGGCGCTCGACATCATCGCCTTGATGGACGCGCTGCGGATCGACAAGGCGGTTCTGGGCGGGTTCGACTGGGGCGCGCGGACCGTCGCCATCATGGCCGCGCTCTGGCCCGAACGCTGCAAAGCGATCGTCTCGGTGAGCGGGTACATCATCACCAACCTCGAAGCGAACAAGCAGCCGCTGCCCCCGGCCGCCGAGCTGGGCTGGTGGTACCAGTACTACTTCGCGACCGAGCGCGGCGCCCTCGGCTACGACCGGAACCGGCACGACTTCAACAAGCTGATCTGGAAGATCGCGTCGCCGCAGTGGAACTTCGACGACGCCACTTATGACCGCAGCGCGGCGTCGTTCGACAACCCCGACCACGCCGCCATCGTCGTCCACAACTACCGGTGGCGGCTGAGCCTGGCGCCCGGCGAGCCGCAGTACGACCAGCACGAGCAGCGACTTGCCGCCGGGCCGGCCATCTCCGTGCCATCGATCACGATCGGCAGTGACTTCGACGGCGCGGCCAAGAACGGCGCCTCCTACCGCGCCAAGTTCACCGGCAAGTACGAGCACCGGATCTACGACGGGATCGGGCACAACGTCCCGCAGGAAGCCCCGCGCCCCTTCGCCCAGGCGATCATCGACGCGGACCGGCTCTGAACCATTCCGAACGCGCGCCCGGCGGCCCATCCGGCCACCGGGCGCGCGCCTGTTTGGCCGGAACAGGTTGCGGGGAAAGGACTTCCGTGATCGAACCCGGGTGAGCTTTGTGGACGGACCGGGAACGGCATCGAGCCCGCCACCGAATGGTGGCGGGCTCGATTGCGTTGGGGAGACGTCAGTCGACGGTGGCGTCGAGGGTGACCTCGATGTTGCCCCGGGTCGCCTTCGAGTACGGGCACACCTGGTGCGCGCCCTGGACGAGCTCGTCGGCGGTCGCCTGGTCGATCCCCGACGCCTCGAGGTGCAGAGCGGCGCTGAGCTTGAACTCGCCGGCGTCGGTGTCGTGGTGCAGGGTGACTTCCGCGATCACGGCGAGGTCGGTCAGCTTGACCTTCTTCTCGCCGGCCACGCGGCGCACGGCGCCGACGAAGCAGGACGCCCAGCCCGCCGCGAACAGCTGCTCGGGGTTCGTGCCGCCGCCGGCACCGCCGAGCGCCTTCGGCACGGCGAGGCCGACGTCGAGCACGCCGTCGTCGGAGATCGCCCGCCCGCCGTTGCGGCCATCCGCGGTGGAGGTGGCTACCGCGGTGTAGGTGGTTTCAGCCATGGCATTCCTTCTCGTCTTCGCGTTCTCACAGGGGTGTCGCCGCGCCCGCCCCGGCCGGGCTCACCAGCCGGCCGGGGCGGTCCGAGAGGCGGGGGCGGCCGTGCACCGCGCGACGGCGCGGATTTCTGCGCGGTGACGGCATTGGCGCTCGGGGGCTCTCCCCCGCCTCGATGTGCGGCCGTGGTGTTCGTGAAGCGCGACCACCGCGGCTCGGCACGACACCACGTTAAGAACTCGGGAAATGCCTTGGCGACAGTCGGATGACGTCATGCGCGTACGTCACCGGCGCTCAGACCAGCGAGGCGCCGACCGCCGTCCCGATCCTGGCGCGCATCCGCTGGAGGCCGGGGCCGGGTTCCAGCCCCAGGTCGTCGGCCAGCAACCGGGCGATCCGCTGGTAGGCGGACAACGCCTCGCTCCGGCGGTCGTCCCGGTCGAAGGCCCAGATCAGCAGTTCCCACAGCCGCTCTCGATACGGCTCCGCCGTCGTCGCGAGCGTCAGCTCGGCGATCGCCTGGTCGCAGTGGCCCTGCTCGATGTCCAGCGCCCAGCGATCCTCCATGGCCGTCGCGCGCAGTCGTTCCAGCCAGGTGCGGCGGCCTTCGAAGAAGGCGCCGCCCAACCCGTCCAGCGCGGGCCCGCGCCACAGCGCGAGCGCGTCGCGCGACAGGCGGGACGCCTCCGCGAGCAGCCCCTGTTCGCGGGCCTCGCGCACCGCGGACGTGGTCTGGCGGAACACCGACACGTCGACCGCGCGGGGCGCGACTACCAGCTGGTAGCCGCGGCCCGCCGAGCGGATCTCCGCCTCACCACCCGCCAGGATCCGGCGCAGCCGGGAGACGTAGGTGCGGGTCGTGACGACGGCGCTGGGCGGAGCCTCCAACCCCCACAGCGCGCGCACGATCTCGTCGACGGAGACCTGCCGCCCCTCGCTGAGCAGCAGCAGAGCGAGCACACCCCGCTGCTGCGGGGAGCCTGCCGCCAGCTCCCCGTCACCGCTCCAGACCTTGATCGGGCCGAGCAGCCCGAAGCTCAAACCGGTCATCGTGGTTGGCGCTCCTCCCGTTGATCGCGACCTGCGGTGCCGCCCGGCCGTCGCCGATCCGCGCTGCCGGGGTCCCGCCAGGACTGTTGGTGCAGCGTCGAACACACCGGCACACTTTAGGTTCCGCCATTGCCGACCGAACGCCGATGCCCCCTGTCACCGAACGTCTATCCACTGTCTACGCCGAGGCACTAGGAAGGCTCCGGCACGAGAAGTCGTGGCGAGGACATCCGAAAGGGCCGAGGCGGCGAACGCCCGGTCGCATCGCTGCCCGGGGCGACGTACGCCCTCGGCGTCGCTTGACGCACGCGATGGCGATCCGAGCCCGCCTACCTTCGGGCGTGCCCTGCTGCGGACCCGCAAACCCGGGCCGGCCGCCGCGACTCTTGCGAAGGAAAGGCCCCACTGGTGATCGGACGAGCGTCCACGGACTCGCCTCCTTGCCGGTTCACCGTTCTCGGCCCGCCGGGCCTGAACTGCTACGGCACGGAGCTGGACCTCGGCTCGCCGCAGCAACAAGCCGTCCTGATGCTGCTGCTGGCCAACAACGGCAGGTTCGTGCAGGTCGGCGAGCTGATCGACGGCCTGTGGGGAGACCGGGCGCCGGTCACCGGCGAAGCCGTCATCCGGACCTACATCTCCCGCCTGCGGCGGATGCTGTCCGGGCACGGGCTCGGCTCGGCGATCCGGTCCCAGGCCGGGGGTTACCTGCTGGACCCGTCGCTGTTCGTGCTGGATTCGACCGAGTTCGCCGACCTGGTCGAGAGCGCCAGGCGAGAGCACACGGCGGGGAACGCCTCGGCGGCGGCGGACCACTTGGCGGCTGCGCTCGACCTCTGGACCGGCACCGCGCTGGCCGGAGTTCCCGGCGAGGCCGCCGAAAGGGAGCGGTCGCGGCTGGAACGGCTGAAGCTGACCGCCACCCAGGAGCTGCTGCGGATCCGCCTGGAGCTGGGGGAGCACGCCGAGGTGGTGGCCGAGGTGCCGTTGCTCATCGAGCAGAACCGGCTCGAAGAGCCGCTGTACGAGATCTACCTGCTCGCCCTGTACCGCAGCGGCCGGCGGGCCGAGGCCCTGGAGGTCTACCGGACGGTCTACGACCTGCTCAGCGAGGAGATGGGCGTCGGCCCGGGGCCGCTGCTGCAGGCGATCCACGAGAAGATCCTCCGGGCCGACGCGGACGTCCACGACGAGATGGCCGCCCCGCGAACCGGGTCGCGCACCGCGCGCCCCGGCCAGGTGCCGGGCGGGGGCTTCGACCGGCAGTTCATCGGACGGGACGCGGAGCGAGCGGTTTTCCGGGCCATGCTCGAAGCCGGCGGCGAGCGGAGCGGGCCGCTGTTCGTCTGCGGTCCCGCCGGCATCGGAAAGTCGACGCTGCTGCGGAAATTCGCGGAGGACGCACGTGCTTCGGGCCGTCAGGTGTGGCACCTGCACGACCTGGATGCCTCGGAGCGCCGGGAACGCCTCGAACAGGTCGCCGACGAGCTCTCAGCGGCCGCCGGGCCGGTGCTCCTCCTGGACTCCTTCGAAGAGTTCGGCGACCTCGAACACTGGCTGCGCGACGAGTACCTCCGGAAGTTGCGGGGCGAGGCGATCATCGTGGTGGCGGGCAGGACCGGGCCGAGCGCCGGCTGGCTCATCGACCCGGCATGGTCCGGGACGATCACACTCCGCTGCCTCGGGGCCCTCAGCGACGAGGAATCCGCCGCGCTGGTCGAGGCCCGCGGCGTCGCCCCGGAGCTCCGGGACTCCATTGTGGACTTCGCCGAGGGCAGTCCCCTCGCGCTGTCGCTCGCGGCCGAGGTCGGCCGGAGCCTGCCGGTCACCGGAAAGCCGTCGCGACGCGACGCCGTGCGGTACGTGGTCGACAACGTCATCGCGCTGCTGGTCGGTCCCGCGCCGACCGCCGCGCACCGGTGGGCGCTGCACGTGTGCGCACACGCGCGCTACACCACCGAAGACCTGCTCCGGGCGGTGGTGCCGGGCGGCCAGGCGGCGGAACTGTTCGACTGGCTCCGGGCTCAGCCGTTCGTCGAAACGGCTGCTCACGGCCTGGACATCAACGGCGTGCTGCGGGAATCCCTCGAATACCAGCTGCGGTGGCGGGACCCGGTCGGCTACGAGCAGATGCACCGGCGGATCCGCGAGTACGTCATGGGCAGCCTCCTGCGGGACACCCGCGATCCGCATGCGAGCGTGGCGGTGATGCGGACGATCGCCCATCTGCGGCGGCGGGGCGGGGTCGTGCCGCGGTACGTTTCGGGCGCGGGCGACGAGGACCTGCAGGCGTCGGCGGCGACCTCCGCGGACCACGGGGAACTCATCGCCATGGCGCGGGAGCACCGCGGCGAGTCCGCGGCGGCTTCCGTCCGGTTCTGGCTGGAACGCCAACCGAACGCGTTCCACCTGTTGCGGGACCGCAGGACGAAGCGGCTGCGGGCGTTCATGAGCCGACTGCGCCTCACGGCTCCGGCGCCGGAAGAACTCGCGGCCGACTCGATCGTCGGAGCGATCTGGCACGACGTGCGCCGGCGGATGCACCTGCCGGCCGGCGCGCACGTCTCGGTCGCGCGGCACCTCTTGTGCCCCGCAGGCGAAGCCGAACCGTCCTTCATCACGGACGCCTTCCAGGCGCACTTGATGCGCGGCTGCCTGCACGAGCCCGGGTTGGCGGCCTCGTACCTGGTCCTGTCCAACGGGAGGCTCTGGCGCCCGCTGCTGGAGTACCTGGGCCACCACGAGGTGGAGACGGACCATCCGAACTCGGTCTTCGGCCACGACTGGCTGGCGCCACCCGGGGAATGGCGGGATCGGCACCTGGACGAAGAGCTGTGGGCGCAACGGCGCCTGAACCTGTTCGCGCCGCAGGGCGCGTCCGAAGCCCGTTGAGCGTTGCAGAAAGTCCTTCGGTGGCAACGAGATCGCGCCGTCGAAGAACGTATACCGATCGTCGGCGTGCTTCGGAATAGCATCGTGGAGTTCCGCATGGACCGTCGTCTCGCCACCCGAGCGATTACCGCCGCGCCATCGCGAATCACTCGGTGTGGCCGAGGGGACGAGGCGCCCTAATCCCCCGGGGCGCCTCGTCCCCGCCCCTCCGGAACGCGTGCCGGAGGGTGCCGGGAGCGGCGACGTACACGGCTGACGTCACGCGACGGATGCCGGGCGGTGCTGACGCTGATTAGCGTTGAGATGTGGGCGAAGACAGCACGAACGAACCCCGCCGGCGGCGATTTCGCGCGAAATCGACGCCCTGCGCCCCAGGCGGGCACGTCCCGCACACGCGTGCGCCAGCATCTTGAAACGCCTTCTTGGGGCACTCCTCGACGTGCGCGATGGGAGCGCTGGTGGTGGCTGCGAACTTCGCGGTGCCGAACGGCGTCGTCCCCGTGCTGTCGGCGAGATGTAGACATCCGGCTGATCGACTTGGGTCCGAACTACCGCAGAGAAAGGGCGACAGTGGGCGTCGACGCGCGGACTGCGCTGGGAAATCCGGACTTGGTGGTCGGTCTGCTGCCGAGGGAGGGACGCGGCGCCGCCGAACCCCTCGGCGGGCACGCCGATGACGGGATCGCCGTGTCGGTCTTCGCCGATGATCTCAGCGATGGGGTGCGCTTCCTGCGCGCCCTGAGCGAGTCACCCGAAGTCCGGGTGCTGCCGTTGAAGAGGCATGCGGAGGCGGACGTCGTGGTGGTGGTGGCCACCAGGGTCGACGACGCGCTCCTGCTGCAGATGGAGAAGGTCGCGGCGCAGGCGGAGAACTCGCGGCAGCGCATGGTGCTGATCTCCGACCCGATGCGGGAATCGCAGCTCTCCAGGGTCGTGGGCTGCGGCGTGGTGAGCATCCTGCCGCGCGCGTCGATCGCGCCCCACCTGATCGTGCGGGCCGTGGTCGCCAGCGGCAAGGGCGAGGCGGTCATGCCCAAGCGGGTGGTCCGCCGGCTGCTGGAGGAGGCCAGGGAGTTCCACCAGGCCGCGCGGCGAGTGCCTCAGGTGCACGCCGAGGCCGGGCTGACGGACCGGGAGGTGGAGGTGCTCCGGATGTTCGCCGACGGGCACGACACCGGCTACGTCGCCGTCCAGCTCAGGCTTTCCGAGCGCACGATCAAGAAGATCGTCCAGGATCTGACGCGACGCCTCGGTCTCCGCAATCGCACGCACGCCGTTTCCTACGCATTGCGGGCCGGAGTGATCTAAGCACCGTCAACGTTTCGTATTCGTTTTGTATGCGCGCACGCGTCGACCGCGGAAGGTCCTCGGGAACCTGGTTGCCAGGGATACGAGTGACTTCGAATCGTCTCATTCCTTCCTTTCCGAGGAGAAATCAAAGTGATCACCTACGACTGGCTCTTCATCGCGGGCTCGTGAGCCGAGCCGAGCAGCCCGGAACTGCTCGACATCCGGTCCCCGCACGACCAGGCGGTCATCGGCCGCGCCGCCCAGGCCTCCGCCGACGTGGACCGCGCCGTGCTCGCCGCCCGTGCCGCCTTCGACGAGGGCACCTGGCCCGGCACGGCGCCGGCGGAGCGCATCGCCGTCATCCGGCGGTTCAACACGCTCCGCGAGGCCAACACCGAGAAGATCGCCACCCTCATCGCCGCGAAGAACGGATCGGCCCGTGGTTCACGCTGGCCGGTCAGTCCGGACTCACCCGGCAGGCCAACGCCTACCTGAAGGCGGCCGAGGAGTTCGGCTGGGAGGAATTGCTGGAGCCATCCGACCCCGGCTCGGCCGTGCGCAGCCTGGTGCGTCGCGAGCCCATCGGCGTCGTGGCCGCTGTCATCTCAACGGTGAATCGTGCATCGCGGACACCCGGATCCTCGCGCCGCGCGGGTACGGAGCGGTCGGGCGGGCCCAGTACATCGAGCACAAGACCATCACCCTGTGACGGCTGTGGTGGGCGGTGCGGTGCCATCGCGCGGGTCCGGGTGCCTGTCGTGAGCGGCCGTCGGCCTTCGTCGATGCACTTAAGTGCTATCGGTAGCACTATTGGGAATTCCTCATTGCATGATCGACGCCGTCATCGATATCGTCCGATCAGGTGAATCACCCATTACCGGGAAATCGTGGTCATCCGATCCGTCTGCTTCGGACGGCTTCATCGGACTGCTCGTCCTTTCATCGTCGGCGTTGACCGGATTCCGTCGCAATTTGATCAGGGAGAACTCGAAGTGGGAATTGGCCAGGGTACGAATTCAGTCGACGTGGTTCGCATGCGCGAGGCGGCGGACCGGATGGATGTGTCCGCGGAGCGCGCGAGGGCGCAGAAGGCCGAGGTCGAGGAGGCCGTCGGGCGGCTCAGCTCGTTCACCGGCACCGCCGCCGATTCCTACCGCGGCGCGATGACCGAGTGGTACCAGAACGCCGACACGGTCATCAACGAGCTCGTAGGCATGGCCCGCAAGATGCGTGACAGCGCCGACGACTACGAGCGCGGCCACCGCGACGCCACCAACGTGGCCGACGATGCCGCCACTTTCATCCGCAGCCAGTCCTCCGCCGGCCTCACCGGGCTCTGACCGGTCGATCGACATGTTCGAAGGGATCACGAAATGGGACAGCCCACCTACACGTACAGCGCAGTCGACAACAACGGCGTCACCGACGTCATGCAGGGCGCCGGGGACGCCATCAAGACGGAACTCGGCGCCCTGGACGCTGAGGTGACCGAGTACCTCAACAACTGGACGGCGGACGCGAAGACGGCGTACGCGCGGGCCAGGGACCGCTGGAACGCAGCCGCGGACACCATGCCGGTGTCCCTCAGCCACGCCGCCGAGAAGCTCGCCGACATCACCCGCCGGCTCAACGCCGCGGACGACAGCGTCACGGGCATGTGGTGATGGTGCGGTCGCGAGTCGCCGACCAGGTGGCACGCCCGTCCGGCCGGCCGGGCGAATCCGCCCGGCCGGCCCCGGGAAATACCGAATGAGGCATGAGTAATGAGCATAATCGGCACCGACGACGACGAGGACGTCTCGCCGACCGACAACAGCAACAAGCCGCCGAAGCCGGACGGCAACTGGACGCCGGACACCGGCAACGCCGACGGCGGCGACCCGTGGGATGTCAACAAGGGCGCGTACCCGCCGTTCCCGGCCCCGCCGAAGGTGCCGGGCGGCAACGAGCACCCCGGCAAGGACGTCAACGTCATCGACGTCGAGGCGATCAAGATCTACGCGAACAACATCGAGGCGCTGCTCCCGGTCATCACGACCGTGCTCAGGGAGCTGGACGACCTGGAGGCCAAGGGTTTCGGCCCGGGCAACTTCGGTGCCGGCAACAACCTCAAGGCGAAGGTGTTCGGCGGCGGCAGCCAGGAGGGCGGCGCCTCCCTGCTCGCCTCGATCCGCACGGTCTACACCGAGGCGCAGACGATCATCAAGGAGGTCGTCGCGAGGTGCCGCGAGATCGCGAAGAAGTACAAGAACGCCCATGAGCTGAGCGAGTTCGACGCCCAGGAGTTCAAGCAGATGGTGAGCGGCGTGAAGTCGAAGGTCGACGGTCTCACGCTCGGCGCCACCGGTTGATGCGCCCCGGCGACGCGGGATCGGCGGAGACGGGCAAGACATAGCGGGCCGTTGTGGTGCCCTGCCCGAGTCACGGTATGGATGGCGATGGCTGACGACGACAAGTACAACAAGGACGGGTTCAAGCTCGGCCCGAAGGGCGGGGTGCTCGCGGACCCCGGCGCGAACCTGTCCGACAACCGGGATTTCGAGTCCTGGGACTGGAAGCAGATCAAGGCGGCCATCGTCGGCTACGCCGCCGTGCCCTCGGACGGCATCCCGCACAGCACGCCGTTCTCGGACCCCGACTCGCTCCGCTACGCCTCCGTCGTCATCAACCGCGCCCGCGCGGGGCTGGACTACCTCGCCGACAACATCAAGATGCAGAGCGAGGCGCTCGCGGGGGAGAACGGTGCGTGGAAGAGCGGAGCCGCCGATGCGTTCCGCTCGATGACGCTGCTGTTCGCGGCGAAGCTGAAGTCCAAGGCCGAGCAGATCAACGGCGGTGAGTCCGTCGGCACGAACAACGTGCCGAGTCAACTGTGGACGAGCGGGAACTACCTGCAGTGGGCCAAGGACACGATCAACTGGATCGACGGCTACTACGCGAGCTGGGTCGCCACCAACGGCACCCAGATGGGCAACGGTCTCGCGCGGATCTCGGACTACCCCGAACTCGTGACGCAAATGGGCGACGACATGAAGAAGGTCGTCCGGATCCTCGCGGGCCAGTACGTCCTCAACACCGACAAGGTCACGCCGCCGAACCCGGCCGACTTCGACTTCAAGAAGGACCCGAAGCTCGGCGACGACAACTCCGGCGGCCCCAAACCCCCGCCGAACCTGACGAACCCGCCCCCGGGCGGCGGCGACGCGGCGAAGAAACCGCCGTCCATCGACGCGCCTCCCCCCACGGGCGGCCCCACCGGCGGAGGCGGCCCCAAGTCCCCGCCGTCGTTGAACGCGCCCAAACCCCCGAGCACCGGCGCGGGCAACTTCGCGGCGAAGCCGCCATCCGTCGACGCGCCGCCCGGCACTGGTGGTGCGAACGTTCCGAAGCCGCCGTCGGTGAACGCGCCGCCCGGAACCGGCGGTGCCAACGCTCCGAAACCGCCGTCCGTCAACGTGCCCGCGCCGCCGGGTACCGGTGGTGCCAACGGTCCGAAGCCGCCGTCGGTGAACGCGCCCCCGGGCACCGGTGGCGCCAACGTCCCGAAGCCGCCGTCCGTGAACGCGCCTCCCGGAACCGGCGGTGCCAACGTTCCCAAGCCGCCGTCCGTCAACGTGCCCGCGCCGCCCGGAACCGGTGGCAAATCGGGTGGCGGCGCCAACGTGCCCAAACCCGTGAACGTGCCCTCGCCCGTCAAGTCGGGTGGCGGCAGTGGTCCCGGGGCGGGGCTGAAGCCGCCCGCGCCGCTGAACGTGTCCGCTCCTCCCGGCGCCGAGGCGGGTGCCGGAAACCCGCGCGGCAACGTGGTGAAGCCGCCGGTGCCGCACGGTGCCGAATGGCAGGCGCCGAGGAGCGCTTCCGGGACGGGCCAGAGCGGACCCGGCGTGCCGCCGCCGGCGGTGCCGCCGGGTGCCGGTGGCGGTCAGCCCGCGGCGGCCGACCGTCCGGACTCGGCGGGCCTGCTCGGCGGGGAAACCGCGCCGTGGGAGGGCGCGACGCCGCCGTCCGTGGGCGGGCCCAGCGAGGTGCCTTCTGCTGCGGCGAAGCCGGAGGAATGGGCGGCACCACCGGCGAACGCGCCGGGGATTCAGGCGCCCGGTGCGGGTTTCCCGCCGCCGATGATGCCGCCGGGTGCCGGTGGCGCTGGTCAGCCCTCGGCGGCCGACCGCCCGGACTCGGCGGGGCTGCTCGGTGGGGAGACCGAGCCGTGGCTTTCCGGCGCGGACGACAGCGGCGAGATCGGCGCCGACTACGCGCCGTCGTCGAAGCCGGAGTCCTGGGCGAACGCCGCCGACCCCGTACCCGCTGATGCGGAGGAAGAACCCGTCGTGCCAATGCTTTCGACCCAGGCGGGGCCACCTGTGTCCGATGTGGACTCCGAGGCCGGGGAGGACGCCGGTGAGCGGGTCACCGCGGTCCCCGGCGAGGCGGAGGTGAGCGCCGTCCCGGCGGCACCGCCTGCGGGCTGGGCGGTCACGTCCGGCACCGAGCCGGGCGAGGACGAACCCTGGGAGATCAGCCTGCCCCCGGCTGCCGCGCCCGAAGGATGGGCTGCGCGTGCCGATGTCGTTTCGCCGGACGCGAGTGCGCCGACGCCCGCCGCGGCACTCGTCGCCGGCGCAGCGACCGCAGCCGGCGCGATGACACCCGCCGCACCCACGGCCGCTTCGTCGACCGCGCCGCGAACCCGGCCGCTCGAGCCGACCCCGGCTCGCGAAGCGGACCAGGACTCGGATCGAGCGTTTCCGGTGCCCGGCATCGACTCGGTGGTGGTCGTCCGGGCGGCGGAAGCCGTCCGGGACACCAAGGCGTGGGACACCGGCGCGAAAGACCTCGTGCTGCCCGGCGCGCCGCTGCCACCGGCCGTGGTGAGTTCCGGCCAGTCCGGCTGGGGCGACGACTTCCCGGCCGTCACGCCGAAGGCGGCCGAACCGGTCGGCCCGGAACCCGAGCCGACCGCGCACGCCACCTACCGGCGGAAGAAACCGGGTGAGGCGGCCACGATCGTCGACTCCTGGGAACCCCCGCCGTCGTGCGGCGACGAGTATTCGCTCCCGCCGGAGGACCGCGAGGCGTACCTGGCTTCGCTGCACGACGAGCCAGAGGAAGAGGACGAGGAGACCGACGCCGAGCCGGCGGAGCGGTCCGCGGCCGACCTGCTCAACGCGAGCGATTCGTCGTGGGGCGGTTCCGGCGCCTCCCGGCCCACGGGAGTCCTCGAATGATCAACGAATTCGCGCTCCACCGGATGGAGATCGTCTGATGGCGACCGTGACGGTCAAACGTCCCCCCAGGGCCGGCGGGCCCGAGATGCCGCAGGGGCAGATCGAGCTGCAGGAGCCCCCGGTGCTCGCCGAGCCCGCGACCCGGGACTTCGCATCGATGCTGGGGTTCCTGCCGATGGGCCTCGGCTCGCTGGTGACGGTGCTGGCGTTCTCGGGCGCCGGCGGCAGTTCCCCGTTCACCTACGTCATCGGCGGCGGCATGGGCATCGCCATGATCAGCATGGGGCTCGGCCAGCTCGGCAGGGCCGCCGGCGAGCGCAAGCGCAAGATGGCCGCCGAACGCCGCGACTACCTCCGCTACATCGGGCAGCTGCGGACCCGCACCCGCACCACCGCCGACGAGCAGCGGGCCGCGGTGCTCTGGAACAACCCCGAGCCGGGGTGGCTCTGGTACGTCGCGGGCGGCTCCCGGCTGTGGGAGCGCCGGGCGGGCCACGACGACTTCGGCCGCGTGCGCATCGGTCTCGGCACCCAGCAGGCCGCGCTGGAACTGCTCCCGCCGACCACCAAGCCGATCGAGGACCTCGAACCGCTCGCGGCGATCTCGCTGCGCCGGTTCAGCGAGACCTACCGCACGGTCTCGGGCATCCCGGTCGCGGTCGGGCTGCGCAGCTTCACCAGCGTCGAGTTCGCGGGCGACATCGATGGCGCGCTGGGGCTGGCGCGCGCCGCGATCGCGCAGCTCGCGACCTTCCACGCCCCGGACGAGTTGCGCATCGCGGTGCTCGCCGCCGAGGACTGCCGGTCCGAATGGGACTGGGTCAAGTGGCTGCCGCACAACGCGCACCACTCGGCCCGGGACGACGCGGGGCCGGTCCGGATGCTCGCGTGCGACCACGACGAACTGATGGACCTGCTCGGCAAGGACGTCACCGACCGCGGCCCGCACGACAAGGCCACCGCGCCCAGCAACGCCGAGCCGTTCGTCGTGGTCATCGCCCACCTGGCGACCATCCCCGAGTCCTCCCGCCTGCTCGACGTGGGCCTGCGCAACGTGGTCCTGCTGGACATCACCGGCATGCTGCCCGGCGGCGCCAAGGTGCTCCGCCTGACCGCGACCGAGGACGGGGTCGAGTTCCCCTCCGGGGACGGAACCGGTGTCGCCTCGCGCGACGAGCTGAGCCTGGTCGAGGCGGAGGTGCTCGCCCGGCGGCTCGCCCCCAAGCGGACCAGCGGCACCGTGGAACTGGTCGAGCGGCCGCTGGAATCCGACTTCGAGCTGACCACCCTGCTCGGGATCCGCGACGTGAACACCTTCGACGTCCAGCAGCTGTGGCGTCCCCGCAACGCCCAGCGGGCCCGCATGTCGGTGCCGATCGGCGTCACCGAGGAAGGCGAGGTCGTCGAGCTCGACCTCAAGGAGTCGGCGCAGGGCGGGATGGGCCCGCACGGCATGCTCATCGGCGCCACCGGTTCCGGCAAGAGC
Organism: Saccharopolyspora elongata; assembly: GCF_004348985.1. Taxonomy (GTDB): domain Bacteria; phylum Actinomycetota; class Actinomycetes; order Mycobacteriales; family Pseudonocardiaceae; genus Saccharopolyspora; species Saccharopolyspora elongata. The sequence continues at coordinate 92,175 of NZ_SMKW01000004.1, forward strand.
GAACTGCTGCGGACCCTGGTGCTGGGCCTGGCCGCGACGCATTCGTCGGAGATCCTGAACTTCGTCCTGGTCGATTTCAAGGGCGGCGCGACGTTCCTCGGCATGGACCGGCTGCCGCACACCTCCGCGGTGATCACCAACCTGGCGGACGAGCTGCCGCTGGTCGACCGCATGCAGGACTCCCTCAACGGCGAGATGATCCGCCGCCAGGAACTCCTGCGGGAAAGCGGCTACCCGTCGCTGTTCGAGTACGAGAAGGCCAGGGCCGCGGGGGAGGCGCTCGCGCCGTTCCCGACGCTGTTCCTGGTCGTGGACGAGTTCTCCGAGCTGCTGGCGAGCAAGCCGGAGTTCATGGACCTGTTCGTCTCCGTCGGCCGGCTGGGGCGCAGCCTCGGCGTGCACCTGCTGCTCGCCTCCCAGCGCCTCGACGAGGGCCGCATCCACCGCGTCGAGGGCCACCTGTCGTACCGGATCGCGCTGCGCACGTTCTCCTCGATGGAGTCGCGCAACGTCATCGGCGTGGCGAACGCCTACGAGCTGCCCACCGAGCCGGGCAACGGTTTCCTCAAGATCGACACGACGAACCTGGTCCGGTTCAAGGGCGCCTACGTGTCCGGCCCGGCGCCGCTGCCGAAGGCGGACGCGGCCGCCGGCGAATTCGAGAAGGCGGTCCAGGAAGTCGTCCCCTTCGTCACGCACGCGCGCCCGGTCCGCCAGCTGACCCCGGTGGACGAGGTGGCGGAGGTCGTCGAGGCCGACGCGGCGGCGAGCTCGATCAGCCTCGCCGAGGCGTTCATCGGCAGGCTGGCGGGCGCCGGGCCCGCCGCGCGCCAGGTGTGGCTGCCGCCGCTGGCGGAGTCGCCGAGCCTGGACTCCCTGCTGCCCAGCGTGCTGCCCGGTCAGTTCCGCGGCATGAACGTCGAGGATCCGGCCATGCAGGGCAGGCTGCGCGCCCCGATCGGCCTGATCGACCGGCCCTACGAGCAGGTGCGGGAGCTGCTGGTCGCGAACCTCTCCGCCGCCGACGGGCACGTCGCCGTCGTGGGCGCGCCGCAGTCCGGGAAGTCGACGCTGCTGCGCACCCTGGTGCTCTCCCTGGCGATGACCCACACGCCGTGGGAGGTGCAGTTCTACGGCCTCGACTTCGGGGGCGGCGGCATCATGTCGATCGCGGGGCTGCCGCACGTCGGTTCCATCGCGACCCGCATGGAGCACGACCGCGTGGTCCGCACCATCGCGGAGCTGCTGCAGCTGATGGAGCACCGCGAGTCCGTGTTCGCCGCCCGCGGGCTGGAATCCATGGCGGCGTACCGGAACCTGCGGCGCACCGGGGAGATCACCGATCCGTCCGGCGACGTCTTCCTGATCGTCGACGGCTGGTACACCATCCGCCAGGACTTCGGCGAGCTCGAGGCGCGCATCAACGAGCTGGCGGCGCGGGGCCTGTCCTTCGGCATCCACGTGGTGGTGGGCGCCGCCCGCTGGTCGGAGATCCGGCCGGCGCTGCGCGACGTCATCGGCAGCAAGTTCGAGCTGCGGCTGGGCGACCCGATGGAGTCGGAGATCGGCTCGCGCAAGGCGCAGACCGTGCCCGCTCAACCCGGCCGCGGTCTCACCCTCAGCGGGATGCACTTCCTGGCCGCCCTGCCGCGGATGGACGGCAGCTCCGCCACGGACGACCTGGCGTCCGCGACGAAGGCGCTGGCGGAGGAGGCCGCGACCTTCTGGCCGGGGCGCCCGGCGCCGCCCGTGCGGATGCTGCCCGCCGTCGTGCCGCTCGGCGAACTGCCCCGGCCGGAGCGCGACGTCCGGATCTGCATCGGCCTCGACGAACAACGCCTGCAGCCGGTCTGGCACGACTTCGAGCAGACGCCGCACATGCTGGTGTTCGGGGACAGCGAGACCGGCAAGACCAACACGCTCCGCGCGGTCCTGCAGTCGATCCTGTCGCGCTACCGGCCGGACCAGGCGAAGATCCTGCTCGGCGACCCCAACCGGCAGCTCGACACCGTGGTGCCCGAGGCATACCGGGTCGGCTACGCCATCACCGGCGACACGCTGAAGGACCTCACCGCGAAGGCCGCCATCTCGATGTCCCGCCGGGTGCCGGGTGAGGACATCGGCCTGGACCGGCTGCGCCGGCGCGACTGGTGGGAGGGGCCGCAGTTCTTCCTCGTCGTCGACGACTACGAGCTCTTCGGGCTGGGAATGGGGCAGTCGCCGCTGGACGCGCTGCTGCCGATGCTGGCCCAGGGCGTCCACATCGGACTCCACCTGGTCGTCGCTCGCAGCACCTCCGGCGCGATGCGGGCGCTCAGCGACCCGGTGATCCGGCGGATGTGGGAGCTCGGGACGCCCGGTGTCGTCTTCTCCTACCCCAAGGAGGAAGGCAAGTTCCTCGGCGAGGCGGTGCCGCGGAAGCTGGTCGCCGGCCGAGCGCAGCTGGTCACCCGCAAGGGCGTCCGCCTGGTCCAGATGGCGCACGCATCCGCGCCGGTCGCGTCGCAGCCCGGTGGCGCGTCGCGGTGATCGAGACGAACAACAGCAACAGCAAGAGGAAACCGTTATGACGAGTGCGCAGACGGAGCTCTGCCGCATCACCGTGTTCGGCCCGGCGGGCCGGGCCGATCTCGCCGTCCCCGTCTCGGTCCCGGTGGCGGGACTCCTCCCGGTGCTGCTGGAGCACACGACGGCCGCGAGCGACCACATCGTCTCCGGCGTCGAGGTGACCGGCGAGCGCTCCTGGGTGCTGCAGCGGCTCGGCGAGCCGCCGTTCGACCCCGAGGGCACGGCGGAAAGCCTGGAATGGCTGGAGGGCGAGACTTTCTACCTCCGGCCCGCGGTCAACCGGCTGCCGGAGCTGGCGTTCGACGACGTCGCCGACGGGATGGCCACGGCGGTCGGCAGGCAGCGGGACCGCTGGCGCCCCGAGTTCAGCCGCTGGGCGTTCCTGGCCCTGGGCGTCGGGACGATCGCCCTGATGGCCGCGCTGGCCGTCGTGGCCGAATCCACCGCGGCATCCGCGATCACGTCGTCGGTGCTCGGCGTGCTGCTGGCGGGCGCCGCCGTTCCGATCTCGCGCAAGACCGAGGATCAGGCGCTGGCGCTGGTGCTCGCGGTGCCGGGCCTGGTGCTGATCGGCTTCGCCGGGGCCATCGTTCCCGGCGGGGTCACGACGGCGCTCGAACTGCGCCCCGGTTCGGTCGCGGTGGGCGGCCTGGCCGCGGCCGTCGCGTCGGCCGCCCTCCTCGGCGCCTCCCGGCTCTGGTCGCCCGTGCTTCCGCTGGTGCCGGTCGGAGTGCTGCTGGCCGGTGGATGCACCGCGTTCCTCACCATGCAGCTCCACCTCGGGCTGGAAATGGCGTCGGCGAGCGCTGCGGGAGTCTGCTCGACGGTCGCCCTGATCCTGCTGATCGGCGTGCCGCGGCTGGTGATCCGGATGGCGCGGCTGCGCGGCCCGCAGCTGCCGCGCACGGCCGAGGAGCTCCAGGACGACATCGATCCGCTCGACGCGGAGCTGGTCGTCGAACGCACCAAGAACGCCGATCGCTACCTGACGGTGTTCACGGTCACCGCGGCGATGGTCTTCACCTTCGGCTACCCGGCGCTGTTCGGCTCGCCGGGCTGGGCGCCGACGACGCTCGGGCTGCTGGTCGCCACGTCCGCGCTGGTGCGCTGCGTCGGATTCCCGAGCGCCTGGCAGCGGATCGCGCTCGTCACGGCCGGTGCTCTCGGCTGGGCCCAATTTTTCCTGACCCACGGCGCATCGCTGTCCTTGGGCTGGCGCATCGTTGCGCTCTCGGCGCTGGCGGTCACGCTGATCGCGCTGATCTTCGCGGTGCTGCGGCCGCCGGCCAGGAGGCTCGTGCCGGTCTGGGTACAACGTGCGCAGTGGACGGAGTCGATCGTCGCCGCCGCCACCATCCCGGTGCTGCTGCAGATCCTCGGCGTCTACGCGTGGGCGCGCGGATTGGCCGGGTGAGCCGTCGATGCAGACGCAGAAGGATCACGTCCACGCCTACCAGTTCCTGATGCAGCGGATGACGACCGCGTTGCTGGTCGGCGATCCGAGCAACGCGGAACTGCCGACCCGGCGAGGCCGGACGGGACTGATCGCCGGCGCCCTGATCGCGCTGCTGATCGTGATCGGGTTCGGCGTCTACGGGCTGATCGTGCCCGGCGGCAACACCGCGTGGAAGCAGAAGGGCGCCATCCTGGTCGAGCGGGAATCCGGTTCCCGGTACGTCTTCCTCGGCGGCAGGCTGCTGCCGACGCCGAACCAGGCATCGGCGATGCTGGTGCAGGGCCCCGGCTCGAAGATCACGCTGATCTCCCGCAGCTCGCTCGCCGAGCTGCCGCGCGGGCCCCAGGTGGGCATCGCGGGAGCCCCGGACACCGTGCCGAGGCCGAACGAGCTGATGCCCGGCCAGTGGCTGCTCTGCCCCAGCGCCGCCCCCGGCATGAGCGTGAACTTCGACGCCGCCGTGCCGAACGGTGCCGTGCCCGACGACTTCTACGCGCCGGTGCGGACGCCCGACGGCAAGGTCTTCCTGATCTGGCGAGGCGTCAAGCACCGGGTGTCCGATGTGGACTCTCTGGTGGTGCTCGGTCTCGGCTCGACGCTGCCGCTGACCGTGCCGGACCTGTGGCTCGGCCTGATCCCGGAAGGCCCGGCGCTGACCGCGGCGGACATCCCCGGGGCCGGCGGGCCGGGCCCGAAGGTGGCCGGGAGTCCACATCGGATCGGCGACCTGTTCGTCCACCGGCCCGGCAACGGGATCGAGCAGCACTACGTGCTGGTGAACGGCGGTTTGGTGCCGTTGTCCGCCACCGAGTTCGCCCTGCTGGAGGCGAAGTCGGGGAAGGCCCCGGTGGCTATCGACGCCCAGGCGGTGCTGGCGGCGCCGTTCGCGCCCGACGACTCGATGCTGACCCGGCTGCCGGACCTCGCCGGGAAGCGGCCGTTGCCGGCGACCGAGGGGCAGGTGTGCCTCGAGCGGACCGGCCGTGGCGCGGAGATCACCACGTCGGTGGTCGCGGTGCCCGGCGCGGAGAAGTGGCCACCGGTCGCGGTGGCGGGGGCTCTGCTGCCGCCGAGCCACGGTGCGCTGGTGGCGGAGCTGCCCGTGCCCAACGGGCAGGACGAGCCGAGCAGGTATCTGATCAGCGACCGCGGCAAGCGGTTCCTGATCCCCGACGACGACTCTCTCCAGGCGCTCGGCCTGGGTGGTGTGCAGCCGATCCCGATGCGCACCGAGGTGCTGTCCACGATCCCGACGGGACCGGTGCTCAGCCGCGCCGCCGTGGTCGTCGAGCAGGGAGGATGACGGCGATGGCGATCGCGACCCTGGGCAGGCAGGCCGGCGGCGGCGCCGGCCTGGCCCGGCACACCATCGGGAACGCCCTGGTGGTCTACCCGGCGGGCAACATGACGAAGGCGGCGCGGAACCTCGCGATGACCGTGGCTCCGGACACCGAGAACGACCTCGTCGTGGTCGATCTGCCCGCCAGCTCACCGATTTCGATGTGGGAGTCGGTCGCGCGGGCGCTGCCCAGGAGCAGGCGCGGGGTGCGCCTGGTGATCGGCGCGCGGTCGCGCGAGACCACCGCCCTGGCCGGGCACTGGCTGGCGGAGCGGCTCAAGCGCACCGTGCTCGTTCCCGACGGCCTGGTCGTCCAGGGCGCGGGCGGTTCGCTGTTCGTGCATTCCGGCCAGGGCAGCGGGTGGGTGCGGTGCAGCCCCGGTCGGCCGCCGAAGTGGGAGGCGAAGCGCTTCCCCCGGCCCACGTGGGACGGGGCCGTCGTCCCCGAGAACTTCCCGACCAGCGCGCGCGGTCTCGCCGAGCAGTTGCCCGGCGGCGTGTGGATCCGGCCCATCGGCGACAACCCGCAGGTGCGGGCGAACCGGGCCCGGCTGATCGAGACCATGCCGTGCCAGCCCGAGTACCTCACCGTGGTCCTCGGCAGCCCCGGCGGGGTGCCGCTCGGCCAGGACGACATCGCGCTGGTCTGGCGGGTGCTGCCGGAGAACGTGCGGCGCCGCGTGCGCTTCGTCCAGTACGGCCCGATGTCGGTGCCGCGAGGCGTGCTGGGACAGGTCATCGCCGACGCCGCCGGCCAGGAGGTCGTGTTCTTCGCGGGCATGCCGGTCGGGCCGGCCGTCGCCCCCGAGATCTTCACCGTGCGCACGGACGGCAGTCCCGGCTGGCATACCTACGCGCGCGAGCTGGCCTACCGGCCGCGTGCGGCGGCGGACGAGCCGGTCGGGGCGCCGGCCGTGCTGAGCCACCGCGCGCCCTTCCCCGGCGGCCGGGAGGTTTCGCCCGGCGTCTACTGGCTTTCGGTCGACGCCGTGGTGGAGGTGGTCCAGGCCGGGCTGCTCGTTCGCCCGCCCGCCGAGGCGGCCGGTCTCGACGCGATCCGGTCGATCCCGGCGGTCCCGGACGCCCACATCCTGATGTTCGACGCGGAGTCCCAGGACGACCGGTCCCGCATGGAGTACCTCGCGGGCGAACTCGCGCAGCGGCTCAGCAACTCGGTGCGCCACCTGAGCCAGGTGATCGGTGCTCGGTCGTTGCTCGCCGAGACCCAGGTCAAACCGGCCCTCCCGCAGGCGGCGTCCGGTGTCGCGGACACCAATCCGGCCAGCGAGCGCTACGTGGAGGCGGCGACCGAGAAGCTGCCGGTGCCGACCGGGCCGGCGCCTGCGGCGGCGGAGATGACGGCGGTGATCCGCCCGGTGGCGGGCCCGGCGGTGCAGCCGCCCGCGGCGGAGTCGCCGTCGCGCCGGGAGGACGTCCGGCTGGCCGCCGAACCGGTCGTCGTCGCGGGGCCCGGAGTGCCGGATTCGCTTGCACCGGTGGAACTTCCAGCATCGCCTGCACTTCCGCCCGGCGAGCCTGCTTCCGCGGCACCTGCTCCGGTCGACGCGCCGTTGCCGACCTTCGCGCCCACTCCTGCGGAGGTGCCGGGCGAGCCGGAACCGGCCGCCGACACCTCCGTCCCCGTCGAACCGGCGGAAGAACCCGAGGCCGCGGAAGAGGTTGCAGAGCCGCTGCCGGCCGTCGCACGGCTGCAACCCGTGCCGACGCCCGATGCGACCGGCTCGTTGCCCGAGCGCGGCATCGAGGACGAACGCGCGTGGCTGCGGCGCACGCTGAACGCGGAGTTCGGCACGATGTCGAACTCCGTCGCCCGCATCCTCTCCGAGCACCCGGGCTTCCAAGGGGCCTTGACGCGGTCCTCGGCCGACGTGCTCACCGACGCGGTCGCCGTGCAGCTCTACCTGACCGCCCGCGGCAAAGCCGTCGACGACGCGCTGCGCACCGCGGAGGTCGGCCCGCACGTTCCGCTCGCCCGCTGCGTCGTGTCCGGGCTGAGCAGGCTGCCCACGCATCGCGGCCCCGCGGTGTTCACCGCGACACCCACGCCCGGCCAGTGGGAGCTCTACCGCAGCCACAAGCTGGTCACCGAATGGGGATTCCTGCACGCGCTGACCGAACCGCCCGCGGGCAGCGAGGACACTGTAGACGTCCTGGTGTGGTCGATGACCGGTCGGCGCACGCGGCTGCTGGAGACGGAGGGCGGCGTCAACGAGCGAGTGCTGTTCGTGCCCGGCAGCAGTTTCAAGGTGCTGGAGCTGGCCGAACCCCAGCAGGACGGCACCCGGGGCCGGATCCTGCTGCGGGAATTGGCCGCGGCCGAGATCGACGCCGATGGCCGGGTGGACCAGGACCGGATCTCGCTCGACGAGCTCGCGCTGAACTCGCTGCGCAGGCAGCTGGAGCAGTGGGCGGGCGGCGGATCGCAGGTCCAGGTCGCCGCCGCCGCGGCGGATCGCTTCGGCGCATTGCCCGGTCTGGCGTGAGGGATGGGTGAACCGATGAATCGTCAGCTGCTCACCGTCGCCGGGGACAAGCCCGGCGCGTTCGCGTCGATCGGCGCCGCGCTCGGCAGCGCGCTACCAGGGGCGATGATCACCATCGCGCCGGGCCGCTACGAGGAGAACCTCGTCATCAGCAAGCTCGTCACGCTCAGCGCGGAGGCCGGTGCGGGCACCGTCGAGGTGGTGGCGAAGCAGGGCAGCGTGCTCGTCGCGGGCGCGGAGGCCGTGCAGCTCAACGGACTCGACCTGACCAGCGAGGACACCGACCTCGCCGCGGTCGACGTGGTGCGCGGCGAGGTGGCGTTCGACCACTGCGAGGTCGGCGGCGCGTCGTGGGCGACGATCTACGCGCGCGGCACCGGAGCGGTCGCGTTGCGCGGCTGCAAGGTGACCAGCCGGGCGGGCGCGGCCGTCGTGACGACCTCGCCTTCGGTCAGCACGATCGAGGACACCGAGATCGTCGATGCCGGGTCCTCCGCGGTGGTCGCGACCGACCGCGGGTCCGTGGTGCTGCGCCGCTGCGCGATCACCCGACCGCAGGGCAACGGGATTTGCGTCAACGGCACGGGCTCGGTCCAGGCCGAGCAGTGCGGGATCACCGGCGCCGCGAAGCCGGCCGTCGTGGCCGAGCAGCAGGGCAGCCTGTCGCTGTCCAGGCTGACCGTGGCCGGCAGCGAGAACGTCGACCTGTACCTCATGAGCCAGGGCGAGGTGTCCATCTCGGATTCGGAGTTCCACGGCGCGGCGGTGCAATCCGCCCACATCGCCGGGGCCTCCGAACCGGTGTTCACCGGCTGCGTGTTCCGCGGCGCCGGGCGCAACGCGATCCAGGTCAACGGGGCTTCCGCGCCGCGGTTCGCGGACTGCGAGATCGGTGAGTCGCCGGTCGGCATCGCCGTGGACGAGGGGAGTTCGCCGCGGTTCGACCGGACCGCGCTGACCGGGATCACCCAGACCGGCGTGCACGTGGCGGCGGAGTCCAAGCCGGTGTTCACCGGATTGCGCGCGGCGGGGAGCTCCGCGCCCGGCCTCGTCGTCGTGGGCAAGAGCGTGATCCGGTTGTCCGACACCGAGATCGACTCGGCCGCGCACCCGGCCCTGGACGCGTCCGGGGAATCCACTGTGGAGTCTTCCGACATGCGGATCGCCTCCACGGCGGAGGCGGCGATCGTGTTCGACGGCGTGCACGCCACCTTGACGTCTCTGCTCATGCGCGGTGGTGGCCTGCGCCTGTCGGATTCCCGGCTTTCCATGCAGGACAGCGAGATCGTCGGCGCCGAGGGTCACGGCGTGGACCTGCGCTCCGGGGTGGTGGCGGCGCTCACCAGGTGCCGGGTGCGGTCCGCGAAGCGCACGGGCGTGAACTTCTCCGCCGGGGCCGGCGGCACGCTGACGGCCTGCGAGGTGGTGGGCAGCGCGGAGGACGGCATCAGCCTGGACACCGCCGAGCCGGTGCTGCTCAGCCGGTGCACCGCGCAGGACAACCGGGGCGTCGACATCCGCCGCTTCGGCGCGGACCGGGTCACGATCGAGGAACCGGCTGCGGCGCGGGACGAGCGGCCCGCGTCCGTCGCCGCCGCGGTCGGGGAGCGCGCGGCGGAACCCGCCCCGCCGCAGGAGGCTGCGCCGGACGAGGCGCTGTCGGGTCCGCTGGCGGAGTTGGGTGGTCTGGTCGGCCTCGCCGGGGTCAAGCAGGAAGTCACCGCGCTGATCAACCTCATCAAGATGTCCCAGCTCCGCAAGGAGATGGGACTGCCGATGCCGCCGATGAGCAGGCACCTGGTGTTCGCCGGACCGCCCGGCACCGGCAAGACCACCGTCGCCCGGCTCTACGGCACCGTGCTCGCCGAACTCGGTGTGCTGAGCAAGGGGCACATGGTCGAGGTGGCGCGGGCGGACCTCGTCGGGCAGTACGTCGGTTCGACGGCGATCAAGACCACCGAGGTGGTCATGAAGGCCATCGGCGGGGTGCTGTTCATCGACGAGGCGTACACGCTGTCGGCCCAGACCGGCGGTTCCGGCCCGGACTTCGGGCAGGAGGCCATCGACGCGCTGATGAAGATCATGGAGGACCACCGCGACGAGCTGGTGGTCATCGTGGCGGGCTACTCCGAGCAGATCGGGCAGTTCCTCGACTCCAACCCCGGCCTCGCGTCCCGGTTCACCCGCACCATCGAGTTCCCGAACTACAGCGTCGACGAGCTCGTCACGATCACCACCAACCTGTGCCGCAAGCACTACTACGAGCTCACCGAGGACGGGCTGCAGGCGCTCACCGAGTACTTCGACCGGGTGCCGAAGAACTCGACCTTCGGCAACGGCCGCGTGGCGCGCAAGCTGTTCGAGGCGATGGTGAACAACCAGGCGTCCCGGCTGGCCATCGCACCGCCGTCGAAGGAATCGGAGATGAACCGCCTCACCGCGGCCGATCTCGAAGCCGAGATCGACCAGCTCCGGTCGAACTCCGGCGGCGCACCCGCGGTCGCCCGCGACGAGCTCGATCCCGCGACGGCCGTGCAGGTCGGCCTCGGCTGGAAGCGGTTGCAGGAGCTGATCGGCCAGGCGGCGGTCCGGGAGGCGGCGGGCTCGAACCTGGTGCGCCTGATGACCGCCAAGCGGAACAACCAGGCGCTCGGCGCCGCGGCGAACGTCGTGATCGGCGGCAAGCGCGGCAGCGGCCGATCCGCGATCGCCCGCCTGTACGCACAGGCGCTGTCAGAGCTCCAGCTGGTGCGGGTCGGGCACGTGGTCCGGACATCGGCCGCCAGCGATCTGCTGCCCCATTGGCCGGGGCAGGCGGAAAGCCTGGTGCGGACCGCGTTCGAGGACGCCGAGGGCGGTGTCCTCGTCATCGACGTCGACGGCGACCTGGAACCCGACCACGCGACGGAGGTCGCGGAGGCGATGGTCGCCCTGATGCGCCGCCGGGCGGGGGATCCCGCGGTCGTCCTGCTCGGCGAACCCGACCGGCTCGTGTCGCTGTTCCAGCAGGTGCGGCCGCTCGCGGACTGCTTCCTGCAGGGATGGGACCTCGAACCGTACTCAGTGGACGAACTGGCCGGGCTCGTCGTGCGCGAACTCCTCAGGCGCGGCCACGAGGTTCCCGACGAGGTGCGCGAAGCGGTGGCCGCGCGATTGGCCGGCACCGCCGATCGCGACACCGTCCACCCTGCCCGCGAGCTCGCCCGCAGGCTGGCCCGGACGGCCGCGTCCCGCACGCTCGCCGTGGCGGACCTACCGCCGGCCGCGGTGCGGGGAACCCAGACGGACCAGGGGCTGGTCTCCGTGGGTTGACCGCCGGCTCGTCCATCAGCATCCGACCAATTCCCGATGAGGAATCCCCATGTCCTTCCAAGACAAACTCGAACAGGTGCTCGCCGACTATCGGCGGAACCGGGAGAACCTGCAGTCCCTGCAGGAGAAGATGGCCGAGAAGTCGTCGACGGCCACCGCGCCGCGCAATGCCGTCTCGGCGACCGTCGACATCCACGGCCAGGTGACCGCGATCGCGTTCCCGACCAACGCCTACAAGAACATGGCTCCCGCCGAACTCGCGAACGCGGTGCGCGACACCGTCCGGAAGGCCCAGCAGCAGGCGCGGGAGGAGATGATCGGCTTGGTGGAGCCGATGATGCCCGAGGGCATGTCGATGCGCGGCGCGGAACCCGGCAAGATCGACGTGGACCGGTTCTTCCCCAGCGACCCCGAGGACAGCGTCTTCCTCCGCGCGCTGAAAGAGGGGAAGTGAGCCGTCGATGAGCGACGTGTCGTGGGTGAACCAGCCCGGGTTGAAACTGGCCGCCGAGCAGCTCAGGGCGCAGGCCCGCAGGCAGGAGCAGGTCTTCGCGAGGATGTACGACCTGGTCGGCAACCTGACCGACCCCGCGGTGTTCGGCGATGACAAGAACGGCCGCGAGTTCTTCGCCAAGTGGTCCAAGGACGTCGGCGACTGGGAGGACGGCGCCCGGGACATCCCGGCCAACACCTGGAGCACCGCGAACGCCGTGGACCTCATGGCGGCCATCTACCGGGCGGCGCACGAAGACGCCGAGGACATCGCGAATTCGGTCGGCAACTCCGTGAAGAACATGACGCCGAACGGCTTCGGGAAGGTCGACGGCCCGTCCGCCGACGGCCCGAACACCTCGTCCGGCGGCGGGAACAACGGCGGCGGCAACCACCACGGTCGCCGGTAGCGAAGGAATCGGTGTCATGAGTTGTGCGGGAGCCCGGTTGGGGCTGTTGTCCCGGCCGGGCTCCCGCAGCCCCGCTGGGGGTGACCGGCGTTGGCGGTGAGGGGGAACCTGCGCTTTCCGGAGGAGCTGAACTGGGTTCTCTGGATCATCGCGGGCGGTGACTGGCCACCCGGACTCGAAGGGGACGTGTGGAAGATCGCGGAGGCCTTGGACGAGGCCGCCGACGATCTCGACGGGGTCGTCGACGGCCTCGTCGCCGCGCTGAACGAGGTGACGCGGAACGTCGACGAGACCGTGGGCCGCGCTTTCTGGCGCTACGGCGAGAAGCTGGCGGAACAGCCCGCCTTCTACGCGGGCGGCGCGCGCGATCTGGCGGCGATGGCGCGGGACTACTCGCTGAACGTCCAGGCCGCGAAGCTGTCGATCATCGTGCAGTGCGCCTTCTCGGGCGCGGAGATCACCCGCATGTTGGGCGACCCGTTCGAATGGCCGCTGATCGGGCCGTTCATCGGGATGATGCGCGGGATCATCCAGCTGATCTTCGCCCGGCTCGGGCAGGCGATCGCGAAGGCGCTGCAGACCGTCATCAAGGTGGGTTCGGGCTTCGCGGGCAAGCAGCTCGACTCGGCCGCGCTGGCCACGGGCACCGGGATCGCCGGTGCCGTGGTGGCCGGCATGACGAAGCAGGCCATCGACGAGGGCCTGGAGGAGGTCTTCCAGGACGGGATCGTCCAGACGTGGCAGAAGTTCGAGAGCGACAAGGAGTGGGACTGGCAGGACACGGCCAACGCGTTCAAGTACGGCGCCGCCGCCGGGGCGTTCGCCGACGCCCTCGGCTCGGCGGTGAAGCACCTCAAGCCGGGCTGGCAAGGCAAGGCGCTGACCGCGGGCGTCATCGAGATGCTGACCGAGGGGTTCGTCGGCGCCATCACGGTGCCGGAAGGCGGCGACCCGGGCGACATCTGGAAGGGCATGATCAACGGCCTGGCGATGGGCACCGGCGAGAGGGCCCTGCACAACTGGAAGCATTCCCGCCAGGGGGGTTTCAAGGGCGAGAAGCTCGCCGCCCCGGGCAGCCCGAACGTCGATGTGAGCCCGCCGGATACGTTCGCGGTGCCGGATGGAGACGTCGGGGCGGATTCGCAGTTCGATGGCCCGGGTGACCCGCCGCCGGGGTCGTTGGTGCAGGACTCGCCGGGTGGCGCCGCGAATTCCGGTGCTGATGGCGCGGCTCATGGTGCTCCGAACAGCACGACGACGGATCGGCCGGGCGGCAGCGGTTCGGACCTCGGTGGTGGCACTGCGGGCCGGGGGACCGAAACCTCGCCAGGCGTCGGCGATTCCGGGGCGAATGCGCCGGGATCCGGCGTTTCTGACCAGCCGGGCACGCCGAAGACCGCCGAGTCCGGCACCTCGGGTGGTGCTGACACCCGGGCGGCGGCTCCCGGGCGGCCGAATCACCTCTCTCCGGAGGTGCCGTCGGCGGCACCGCCGTCCTCGGTGCCGGTGACGACCTCGCCGGCAGGTCCGGCCCTGGCGGCTCCGGCCGCAGCAGCCCCGGCTGGGACATCCGCGGCCCCATCGTCCGCCGTATCGTCACCGGCGAACTCCGCTGGTCCGAGCACGACAAGCGCGCCGAAGCCGGATTCCGCGGCCGGGTCGCCGGTGCCGTCGCAGAACGCGCAGCCCTCGCCCGGCGCGATGGCAGCGGACACCGGCTCGCCCGGGCCGGTACCGCCGTCGACCGCGGTCGAAGCGCCGGACATGTCGTCGAGTGCACCACTGGCGGCCGACTCGTCGGCGCCGAGTGTTCCGCAGTCGGCCGACTCGCCGAATGCCGAAACCACGACGGCTCCGCCGAACCCGGCCGCCACGCCCGGTGTGAACCCGACCGCTGCACCCAGTGCGAGCCCCACCGCCACGCCCGGTGTGAGCCCCACTGCCACGCCTGGTACGAACCCGACCGCTGCACCCAGTGCGAGCCAGACCGCCACATCAGGTGCGAGCCCGACCACGCAGCTGACCACGGCACCAGGCGCACAGTCCACGGCGCCGTCCAGCACTGGACAGCCGTCCGCCGGACAGTCCACTGTGGCGCAGTCGAAAACCTTTGTACAGCAGGAATCTGCGCCGATCCAGGGGAGTGTCACCGGCGGCAGGACTGCGGGACCGAAGGACGACACCGGGCGGATCGGCACGACACCGCCGCCCACCGAGGTGGCGGCGCCGCCGGTCGCGCGGGCGACCGATGCCGACACGGCGGTGCTCGCCGAGCTCAACTCCCAGCTGCGGCGGTGGCAGTGGCCGGGTGGCGAGGTCGACGCCGAGAAGTTGGCGCAGCTGCGGGAATCCGAGGCGGTTCGAGACGTCGTGCTACCCGAGGATTCGGCCGGGGCCGGTAGGCAGCTGGCCGAGGTGCTCGTGTCGGGTGGTCTCGTCCGGCAGCGCGGCGGAGGCATCGGCGACTTCCTGAAGTCGGTCCGTGACGGTGCGGGTTCCACTTCGGCGGAACCCGATTCCGCCCTGACGGTGATCCAGCTGGGTGCGCTGAGCCTGCCCGCCGTTCGGGTCGGCGATTTCTACCGGGTGCGGGGTTTCCCGTTGTTCATCGCCGCGTCGGTCGTGGAAGGCGGCCGGAAACGAGCGCTGGCCGACCAGGTGTCGGCGTACCTGGGCGATGGGCTGGTGCTGCACCGCGGCCTGCCGAGCTGGGATCGGAGGTGGCGCAACGTTCAGGACGGCGCGATCACGTCGCTCGGCGTGGAGGCGCACCCGGATCTCGGCATGCAGGGCACGAACGTCGTCGCGTTCACGACGGACGTCGACGCGGCCAGGGCCGACGCCACCGCGCCGACCGGTCCGGGGGACGGGGACGAAATCCGGTTCGTCGCGGGCTACGACCCGCGCGACGAAGCCTTCCCTGTCGGCACGGTGCTGACCACGAGGGTGTCCGCCGCGGAAGGCACGACGCTCGTGCTGACCGGCAGCGGCGAGGCCCAGGTCGCCGGCCCGGTACCGGATTTCGGCGGGATCACCTACTTCATGAGCACTCCGCTGCGGGACATCGGCGGCGGTGGCGATTCGGTCCTGGGATCGGTGATGCCGCCCGCCCCGAGCCCCGCCGAGATCGCGGATTACGTTGCTGAACACGGTGGTCTGCGCCCGGCGCCCATGCCGGAATCGAAGGGCAAGGCGCGCGCGATCGAGCCGGAACGGCCCGCCCTGCGCACGGAAAGCGCCGCACCCGCGCTCCCGGCCCCGGCCGGTGCCAACGCGGATCCGGTGGTGGTGGGCGCCAACGCGGCGCCCGCACCGCACCAGTACTTCTCGGATGTCGTGGCGAACGAGCACAGGTGGCTGTTCATCATCGATTCCAGAGACCACGCCACGGCGCTGCGAGAGCACCCCGACGACCCCGGCTCGCTCTACGACCACCAGCAGTCGCCGGGTTTCCAGGACGCGATGCTCGCCGCGTTCGACGAGGTGCTGGACGGCGACCTGGTCCGGGGTACCGCGCTCGACTGGGACGCGTACCGCGGACTGCACGGGCGGCTGGCCCGCGGCGGGGTCTTGAACCCCGGTCTGACCGGCGCGGACGGCGGCTGGACGCTCTTCGGCATGGGGGCGGACGCCCCCGCGCCGGACCTGCTCCGGGAGACCGTCCTCGGCAGCCCGCTCATCGCCTCGATCGACGAGTACCGCGCGGTCAGGCTGGAGAACGGCACGCCGCCGCTCCTCACCTATGCGAACACCGGCGAGGACGGCGCCGCGGTCATCCACACCACCTACTGGTCGGATGTCACCCCGGATGTCGTGAACGCGATGTTCGACGGCTATCGCGGCGAGGTGGGACGGGCGCAGGACGGGCGCTCCCGCCTGATCGCGATCGGGCGGCTGGTGCGCAACCTGCACGTGTTCCACCCGTTCACGGACGGCAACGGCCGCCTCCACGTCTACTTGCTGCTGCCGAGGCTGCTGCTCGAAAACGGCTTCACCCCGGTCGTCCACCCGGACCTCCACGCGTTGTTCAACGGCGGTCACAGCGCCCAGCAGATCGCCGATGCCCTGCAGTCGGTGCAGGGCCAGGACCTCGACGAGTACGTCCGCACCCTGACCGCGGACGACGACGTAAGCGTGTACAGCGAGGAATCCAGCGATGACGACGTAAGCGTGTACAGCCAGGATTCCAGCGACGATGACGTAAGCGTCTACAGCCAGGAATCCCGCGATGACGTGGAACTGGGTGCGCTGGTGGCCGAGTCGGGGGAGCCGACCGGCGAGGATCTTCGCGACCACACGACGATCCTCGCTCGGCTCGACCCGTCGAACTTCGCCGGCAAGGAAGAGTGGAACGCGGCGTGGGACCGGGTACTCGCCGACGCGGCTCACGAACTGGCGCTGCTGCCGAGAGACGAATCCAACGCGCTGCTCAACGCCGCTTACCGCGCCGTCGGCATCCCGCGGCACACGTGGGCGGCGGGCGATGGCGCGTTCGGAGCCCACGGCGATGCCGAACTCGGTCGGCTGCGGGGCGTGATGGCGATGGTCGCCCTGCAACTGCAGGAATCCAGCAGCACGCAGGCGTTCGATCTCGCACGGCGGCTGGTGATCGCGCGGCGCACCGCCTCGTGGGGAGTCCCGCTGCCCGGCCCGCACGCTTCCGAGTCGCTGGAAATCCCACCTGGCGTCGACCGGGGCGACGCTATCGCGGAAGCCGTCGGCATCTTGGACGACATCCGCCGCCGTTACGGGGTAGTGGTGGATTCCGCCAGGGGAGTGCGCGCGGTGCCCACGCGCCTCTCGCCCGCACCCGCCCACGACATCGCGGCGATCCGGACGCGACCTTGGCAGCTCGACGAGCTGCGCGGCCTGCGAGCGGCTCTCTCGCACTTCGCGCACATCCTCGGCCCGCAGCGCGCCCACTCCGATCGCGCGGGCATCGCTCAGGAGGTCAAGGCGGTCGGCGCGGTCACCTTCGGGCTCTCGCCGGAGGGCGTCGACATCACGGCGAACGGGCAGTACTTCGAGCAAGAGGGGGTGTTCAACCTCTACGGCGGCGCGCTCGCGCTGGGCGGTTTCGGGGGCGGCCCGAAGTCGATCGAAGCGGTCGGGACCCACGAGCTGACCCACGGGCTGCTCGACGATGCCCTCGACGCCTTCCGCGATGCGGTCGGCACCTGGGACTCCGTCGGCTATCCCGTGCTCGTGGACGACGCCGAGTTCCCGCACGACGACGCTCCGACCGCGTTGACGGACTTCGCCGGGTCAATTCGCGCGGCGCTCACCAACGTGGCGGATCTCCGTGCCCGATCGCCGCGGCACGCGGCCGCGATCGACGACATCTTGCGGCGCCACCCAGAGTTCTCCGATCCTCCGGCGAGGCCGGATGACGCCCGAGTCATCGCGGATGCGCTGATCGACGAGCTGCCCGCGTTCAACGAAGCCGTCGGCGCGTGGACGGCGGACAACCGGCCGAACTTCAAGGGCGAGCAGCCCATCACGGCGTACGGCGCGACCGATCCTTCGGAAGACTTCGCCGACGCGGTCATGTACCACTTCCTCGACCCGCGTGCGCTGCGGACGAAAGCTCCACTGCGGGCCGCTTTCCTCGACGATCTGTTCGCGGATGGCGGCCAGGCGCACCGGCTGGAGCCGCAGTACTTCTCGGGTGACGGCCCGGCGCACCGGCCCGAGCATCGGTACTTCTCGGATGTCGTCGCCGACGAGCACAAGTGGCTGTTCATCATCAACCCACTCGACCACCGGGAGGCGATGGAGCGGTATCCCGACGATCCCGCGTCGATGTACGACGAGGATCTCTCGCCAGGGTTCAAGGAATCGTTGCTCGATGCGTTCGCGCAGGTGCTCGACGGCGACCACGTGCGCATCTCGCGGATGGGCTGGACGCAATACGCCGAGCTGCACGGGCTGGTCACCCGGCGCACCGAGGGCGACTTCGAGGTCATCGGCGTGGACGAGAGCTCGGTGTCCTTCGGCCTGGGGATGTCCACGCCCGATGACGAGGTCTTGAACCTGCGGGTGGCCGGCAGGCCCTTGATGTCGAGCCTGGACGAGTACGGGGAGGCACACGAGGAAGGCCGTCCGCTGCCGCTCACCGTGCACCAGCGCGACGAGAACGGCGTCCCCATGGTGCACACCATGTACGACGCCGAGGACACTCCGCCCCTGGTCGACGCGATGTTCGAGGAGTTCCGCACCACCGTCGACCGCGCCCAGGACGATCAGGCGAAGCTCCAGGCGATCGGGCAGCTCGTGCGAAACCTCCACGTGCTGCACCCGTTCGCGGACGGCAACGGCCGCCTCAACGTGTTCCTGCTGCTCCAGTTGCTCCTGCTGGAGCACGGATTCCGGCCTGTCATCGATCGGCGGCTGAACGACCTCTTCAACGGTGGCTACTCCGTCACGGAGATCGCCGTTGCGCTGTCGCAGGCGCAGCACGTGGACCTCGCCGAGTACGTGGCCGACCTGGCCCCGGATGACGACTCGGCCGATCACTTCCGCATTCCGTCCCCGCCGCCCGGAGACCCCGACCGGGCCGAGGACGGCGAGTCCGCCGGCGATTTCCGGATTCCGACGCCGACGGGGCACTGGCCCACCCGTGACATGGCCACGTTCTCCTCGGACGACGCCGTGCCGGACGAAGTCGGCGAGCGCTCGATGGGCCTGGATTCGAAGGGCGAGCAGCGCTACTTCACCGGCGACCGGGTTCAGATGCGGCCGCTGGTGGACCGGCGCGGACGTGCCGTCGGAGTCGCTTTCGCGGACGGCTCCGACTCGGCCGGCGGCCTGCTCCAGCGGTACCTCGACGGCCCCGGCCAGTCGTTCCTCTACGCGTCCACGAACGGAAGCGAGGGCCCCGGCGACGTCACCGAGCTGCTCCCGATCCCCGCACCGCAGATCGAGACGGGGCAGCCGGGCGAGTCCTTCACGCTCGCCGCCCACGGGAACGCTCCTGAGATCGGGCGCGGCCTCGCCCGGATCATGGTCGGCGAGGGTGCGCCGACCGCCTGGCGGGAGGTTGAGGTGCAGGGGGCCGAGCTGGCCAGGATCATGCTGCGCTCGCCGGAATTCCAGGCGGTGGCCACCCTCGGCCGGTTGCGCAAGATCAACCTCATGGTCTGCCATGCGGCTCGGGACCGCGAATCGGGTGTGGCGGCCGAGTTCTACCGGGAGGTGCGTTCGCGGTTCCCCGGAGTCGTCGTCAACGCCTCGACCCACGCGATCGGGACGATCGAGGTCGGCCATCGCAGCGTTTGGATGGTGGCCAACGGCGGATCGCTGATCACCCTGGGCGGCCGGTCACCGGGACACGATCCGACGCTCGACGAAGTCCTCCAATCGCTCCGGAGCTGGCACACCGTGCGCGAGGCCGAGCGCACGCACTACGCCGCGCAACTCCCGTTGTTCGACGCGGTGGATCGCGCGTACGCGATCCACCAGGCGCTGCTGCCGGACATGCGCATCCACCGCATGCTGAACCTGCTCAGCGTGCAGGAGCTGGCCGAAGCCGAGGCCGGCGCGGAGAACGCGGGGATCGCGTGGGCCGCTGCACTGGAGTCCTTGCGCCTCGATCCGCAGCTGCCGCCGGTCCGTTCGGTGATCACCGGCCTGATCGACCCGGCGACCGGCACCTTCGTGCCCGTGCCGGTGCCACCAGATGCGGCACGGCTGGTGGCGGTCGGTCCCGAGGTGGACGGCCCGGAGGGGCATGTCGTCCGCAAGGCCAGGTGGGCGACGGAACCGAACTCCGCCTCCTCACAGGCCGTCGATGCCACTCCCGGTGATCGTCGCACGAGCTCGAACCTCGCGACGTTCAGCGCGAATCCGGCCGTGGACGACAGCGATGCCGAGGACGACGGTGGTTTCCGGATCCCGACACCGCTGCCGGAGGATTCGCACGGGCGCGACTTCGCGGCGATCTTCGCGGACCTGGACCCGTCGAACTTCCGGAACAGGGCGGAATGGGACGCCGCGTGGGACGTCCGGCTCGCGAAGGCACGCAACGATCTCGCCGCACTGCCGCCGGAAGAGGGCAACCACCTGCGGATCGCCGCGCACGTCGCGACGGGGATCGACCAGGACGCCTTGTCCGAGGACAGCGATGACGACAACCCCGCAGCGGAGATCAACCGGACCAGGATCCGGGGCCTCATAGCGCTCGTCGGGTTGCAGCTGAAGGAGGACGAGCACGCCGATCCCGAGGACCGGAACCAGGCCGCCTACGACCTGTCGCGATGGGTGGTGATCAACCGGCAGCTGGCCTCCTGGGGCACGGACCTGCCGGGGTGGCGTGCCGAGCAGGTCGATGTGGAGGAGGATGTCGACGCCACGGCCTTCGCGCACGTTGCCGCCGAGATCGCCAGCGAGATCGAGCGGGAATACGGCGTCGTGCTCAATTCCGGTCTCGGCGCGAGGTACCAGGCCGAGAGGCACCCGGACGCGCCGCAGATCGAGGTCGAAGCCGTGCGGCCGCGCCCGTGGAAGCTCGAAGAACTGCGCGGCATCCGGGCCGCGCTCAAGCACTTCGCACCGATCCTCGGAGCCCGCCGCGCGAACTCCGCGCGCGCCGGCGAAGCGCAGGAGGTTCGATCGGTCGGTGCGGTCACCTTCAGCCTCGACGCCGACGGGGCCGACTTCACCGCGCAGGGCGAGTACATCGACGAGGTCGGGACGTTCACCCTGTTCTCCGGCGGGACGGCCGGGCTCGAAGACCCCGAACGCGGGGTGGAGAAGCTGGTGACCCACGAAGTGGCCCACGGCGCTGTCGCCTACGCCCTCCCCGGTTACGCGCGCGCGTTCGGCACATGGGGAGCCGACGGGCGGCCGATCCTCGTGGACGGCGCAGAGCTGCCGCACGGGGGCGCGACGACCCCCAAGGACGACCTCATCGCGTCCATCGAAGCGGCGCGCAACGACCTGGACGGCTTCCGCGCCGTGGCGCCTCGGCACGCCGACGCGATCGCCGACATCTGGCAGCGGAACCAGGAGCTGTTCGCAGACGAGGACGACGCCGAGATGATCGCGGAATCCCTGGAGCGCGAGGACCGGGTGGCGTTCAACGAGGCCGTCGGCGCGTGGACCGCGGACGACTGGCCGAACTTCAAGGGCGAGCCGCCGATCACCCTGTACGGCGCGACGAATGCTTCGGAAGACCTGTCCGAAGCGGTGATGTACTACTTCGTCGAGCCGGACGAACTGCGGGAGAAGGCGCCACTCCGCGCCGCCTACCTGGGCGACCTGATCGCGAAGTGGTCGCGCGCGCCCGAGAACACGGCCGGGTTCTGGCACGCCGGCCCGCACGACGAGCAGACCGGACTGAGCCAGGACCCGTACCGATCGGCCGGGGAACTGCTGGCCGATCTGCAGGCGGCGGCCGTCACCACGGACCTGCCCGTGCCGACGCTCGATCGCGGCAGCCTGCTGCTGGACGCCCCGAACTCGGGGCCGGACGTCTTCGAGCTCCGTGGCGCGCCTGACGCGTCGGAATTCCTGGCCGGCCAGGATTATTCGGCTCTGAATGGCGCCGGCTCGGTGGAGTTCCTGCGCGCGCTGGACATGGCGGCGGGCACGCGGCCCACGCGCGAGGAGATGGCGCCGGCGCGGTTCGCCGCGGCCGACGCGCGGTTGTCGGTCGTCGTCGAGCCGAGCGACGATGCCAGGGAGAACTGGGCGTTCGAGCCGGATCTGCCGCCACTGCCGGAGAAGCTGGATTTCTCGTCTCTGATGAGCGGCATCTGGCTGGGCGGTCCGTTGCGCGATTCGGGCACCATGCGGGCGTTCCGCGAGAACTTCGGTGCCGCCGCGACCCGCAACGCCGGGAAGGTCCAGGCGGTGCTGTGGACGGACGTGCCGCGCCAGGTGTTCGAGGACGCCGCCGCGGGCAAGACCGGCTTCGCCGGCCTGATCTCCTACGACGACGTGCGGTCCATGGCGCAATGGGCCCGGGAGAACAACATCGCCCTGGTGAACGTGGGCGAGGTGTTCAACAGCTCCGCGCCGATGGAACTGCAGGAGTTCTACGCGGTCGAGATGGCGAAGCAGACCGGCTCCGGGTACGCCGCCGCCAGCGACATCCTCCGCCTGGAGATCCTGCGGCGCTTCGGCGGCATCTACACCGATGGCGACAACGCCGTCGGCGATCTGCCGGCGAAGGCTGACTTCCTGAAGACGCGCCTGGCCTTCGCGATGCCGGAGAGCTATTGGGGCAACAGCGCTTTCGCGATGCCGAAGGGCCACCCCCTCGCGCAGATCTACCTCGACGAGATCCGTCGCGCGTACCGCAGGCCCGACGACCTGATGATGGCCTTCGCCCCGAAGGCCCACCAGGGGGAGCGGGAGACCTTCAAGACCGCCATCCGGCGCAAGTCCGTGATGTACCGGACCGGGCCGAACCTGCTCGAACAAGTCGCCGAAACGGTCGGCCTCCTGGAGAACATCGGGCAGATACCCAAGATGGACTACATCTCCGTGGGCGAGGGCGTCAGCTGGCTCAAGGAGCAACCGCGCCCCACGCCCGCCTCGGTGCCGCGCGCCACGACGTTGGATCTCACGAAGCAGGTCGTGCAGACCCTCGTCCGCGACCTGGTCAAGCGCAAGGGTGATCTGCACCTGGCCGGTGTGGCCGACGCCGTGATGCGGCACCCCCAGCCGGGGCTGGTCTGGAACGCGGCGGTCGAGTTCATCGCTTCGGTGCCGGCGTTCGCGGGCCAGGTGCGCTCGGTGACCGACGGTTGGTACGTCCGGGAGGTCCTCAGCGAGCGCCCCGCCCGCCACGGCTCCCACCTGGACTTCCAGGTGCGGTTGCCGGACCGGGCGCGGGAGTTCCTCGACTACGACCCGGCGCGGCGGAAGTTCGAGCACGGCCGGTACCGGGCGCCGGGCCGCCTGCGCACCCCGGAGGAGGTGGGCGACGCCGGGATCGACGGGGCGATCGATGCGGAGATCGTGCGGCAGGAAATTCCGGTGATCACCCAGGGCCCCGCGTACTTCGGGGCGGGTCCCGGTCCGACGGAGTCCACACCATCACCGGACGAGCACGGGATCGACGATTCGTGGCGGTCAGAAACGACCATTGCCGTACCGGAGGCTTCCACTTCGGACGAATCCCATTCGGACGGTCAGCTTCCCGCCGCGACTGGAGAAGTCTCCTCGTACCGCGCTCCGCACGGAATCGGGCAGGGGCGTGGCTCGGTGGAGTTCCACGACGAAGCGGCGACCCTCCGGTGGATCGCCGGGTCCATCGCGGCCGAGGTCAACGACCGGCACCGGACGCTGCAGCCCCGGAAGACGTTCCTGGACAA
This sequence comes from Saccharopolyspora elongata, assembly GCF_004348985.1. Lineage (GTDB taxonomy): Bacteria > Actinomycetota > Actinomycetes > Mycobacteriales > Pseudonocardiaceae > Saccharopolyspora > Saccharopolyspora elongata. Next base: position 115,577 of record NZ_SMKW01000004.1, read on the forward strand.
GGTGATTTCGGCGATCAGGGCGGCCGTCCGCGCGGCGACCGCCACGCGGGCGGCACCGGTGAGCACCGCCGAGTTCAACGAGCGGGCGATCGCGGACCTGTTCGGCCCGGATGCGGACAGGTCGCCGAAGAGCGCGCTGGACGCCATGCTCAACGGCGGCCTGACCGTGCGCGTGCAGGTGCGGACCCCGCTGGGCGTCGTCGGTCAGGACGTCGTCGTGCGGGCGACCCTCGGCCCCGGCGCCTACCGGGGCGCCCGGCGCGGGATCCGGCAGTCCGCGCCGACCTCGCAGAGCTGGTTCACCAGGCTCACCGCAGGACTGTTCGCGGCGAGCTCCGGCCCCAGCACCGCTGCGGATGCCGAGGTCGTGACGGAGGAGCTGGCGGAGTTCAGCCACGACCTGCGGATCAACCTGCACGCGCCGGAAGGCGAGTTCAGCCGCGAGGTGGTCATCCCCGGCGCGGTCGACTCCGCCGTCGCGGCAGCGGAGGCGCTCCCGGCACCGGCCGTGGGCGAACCGGTGCGCGTCGGGCCGAAGCCGCTCCGCAAGGCGCGCACGGGAGCCGGGGTCAGGCCGTCAGCCCACATCGCGGCCACCCCGGCACCCGCCGTGGAACTGCACCGAACCCTGAACCGGATCTTCTACCCGGCGGACCCGCCCGGCCGCGACGGCAGGACCCGGCCGCCAGCCGGAGTCCAGAGCATCCGCCGCGCGATGGATGCCACCGATCCCAGCCGGTTGTGGCAGCACCTGCGCGAGGCCCTCTCGGCTCGGGGCTACGTCATCGCGGGCAAGGGGGCGCTGTCGGAGCTGGCGGTCAAGGTCGATCTCCACGACCGGCAGCTGCTCGGATCGTTCGAAGCACCGGACGGCAGCACCCGCTACCGCGTCCGCGCCACGCCCACCTGGGAGGTCACGCCGTCCTACAAGTCCTGGCCGGACAACGCGAAGTGGTCCACGACGCTGCGCAGCGAGCCGGACCAGCCGGTCGAGCTGGAGGTCGACGAGGAAGGACTCGTCGACCTCGGACTCGCTGAGACGACGGATACCGGCGAGGTGAGTCCGGCCGCGGACGTCCTGCGCGGAATGCCGGACTACCTCGTCGACGGCGAGGGATTGGGCGAAGCCGTCCAGTACCTCCCGGTCGACGGGATCGAGGTGGGCCCGGCGTTCCGCAGCATGCTGCCGCCGCGGCCGCGGACGCTGACCAAGTCGGCACCCGGCGGTGGCGGAACGCACCGGCTCCGAGGCCTGCGGCACGTCCAACGGGCCATGCGGAACGAGGTGGCGAGCCTGCTCGGCGACGGCCGCCGGTTCGGCGTGAAGGTCGACGGCAAGCCCCACGAGCTGATCGTCCGGGCCCGCCTCGACTGGGACGAAGCAGTTGCACTGGAGGGAAGACCGCGCTGGACCTATCCGCCGGAGACCCGCTACCGGCGCTTCCACGAGGCGCATTCCGAGTACTCGGCGGAACCGTCGGCCACGGTGCCGGTGCTGATGACGGCGTCGCCGCCGATGGTGTTCCTGGCGACGTTGTCGGGCACCACCAACGTCAACCGCCAGACCCAGCGGGACGTTTCCGAGGAGCACAAGCGGGCCGCGCTCGTGCTGGACCTGGACGTGCGCAAGTCCGAGGCCCACGTGTCCTACGAGCTGGAGCTGCGAGACGCGCGCGGCACGGTCGTCGGCACGACCGGGCACGGGGAACAGCCCGGGCTGCGCGGCAGGTTCCGATTCGGGCATCCCAAGACCGCGCGGTCCAACTCGGGGCAGGGGCTCAAACCCGTCGCGTCGGCCCCGCCGAAGGACTTCGCACTCGAAGAGCTGCTCGTCGACACCCCGGCGGGCTCGTCGTTCTTCGACCAGGTAGCGCGGATGCTCCCGGAGCACGTGACTGCGATCGGCGCGCCGGGTCGCGAGGCGCTGCAGGAATTCCTGCACCGGACGAACATCAAGGCAGAGCTGACGGGCATGGTCGCGGCGGACCCGGCCGGCTCCCCGGACAGCGGCTGGCGGCGCTCGCAGCCGCTGTTCGCCGGGCCGGACAGCCCGCCGGTGGACCAGCTGCGCAACGGGTCGGTGGTCGAGATGCGCGCGGTGCCGAGCCGCGTGGAGATCATCGAGGAGACCGACGACGCGCCGTACCTGCTCGACTGGGACAACACGAAGACCGCCCGCACCGACGGCAAGAAGGCCAAGCGCCGCACCGGTTTCAGCCTGTTCTACGGCGGATTCATGACCATCGGCGCGTTCCTGGTGACGCTGGGCGGCGCGATCGACTTCAGCCACCAGCGCATCTTCGGCAGCCGGTTCAAGCGGGAGACCGGCATCCGCTTCGAGCACGACTTCACCGGCCGGCTGGTCCGCTACCGGACCGTCTACCGGCTGCAGGTCCGGGTGATCGGCCGGCCGCCGGTGTTTCTGGAGGGCGATCTCAACGGCTATCAGTGGGCCACCCGCGAGCGGGCGCTGGCTTCGGGCCTCATCGACCCGGCCGGACCGGACGAGCACGCACCCGAGTACCGGCCGAAGGACGCGCGCGAGCGGTACGCGCCTGCGCACCTGGAATCCGGCCTGTCGACCGCGGGCGCCAAGATCCACGCGTTCCGGGGCCGCGACCGGATCTACGCGGCGATCGCCGACACGCTGCGCAAGGTCCCCGACCACCGCCTGTACCACTTCAGCTCGTCGGAGTTCATCAAGCATTTCGACGACCCGGACCTGGCTGCCGGCCTGAAGCCGCTGATCAACGACATCACCCGGCGCCAGCGCAAGGCCAAGTCCCGGATGTCGGACAAGCAGCTGATGCAGCTCGTCGACCGGATGCTCGGGCCCGGCCTGGTCATCCCGCTGGTCAAGCAGGGGACCTTCACCGACACCGTGGTCACCGTCCGGCTCAAGGCCACGATGCGGGACCTCGTCGACGGCGATCTGCAGATCGGCGTGCACGACTCCACGACGGAGACCAGGACCAAGGAGTACGAGACCCGCGGGTTCTCCGCGAACAGGTCGACCGCCGCGGGCATCGGGCCGCACGGCCGGCTCACCAACGTGCTCGGCAAGGCCACGAACATCCTGTTGGCCACCGTCCGCCTCGGCCGGACCTGGTCGAGTGCGGTGGACGTCGGCAACGACACCGGGAAGGTCACCGAGCACAAGCACGGCGGCACCTTCGGCCCGACCGGTGGGCAGGGCGAGACGCCGCTGCGCCACTTCAAGGCCGACCTGGTGATCACCCCCGAGCTGGACTCGCACACGCGCACCACGAAGCTCCTGCGCCGCCTCACCCCCGGCCGCCCGGGACGGGACCGGCTCGACGTCCGGCCGGTTCGCCTGGTGGGGGAGCACCGCGGCCTGGGGCCGGACCACGAGCAGCGGGTACCGGTCGAGCTGCTGGTCCCCGATCACCTGACCACCGCCGAGGCACCCGCCGAGCTGGTCGTCGAGCCGGCCGCGGTCGAACAGCTGCCCACCGGCACGCTGATCGACGAGCTCCCGAAGGGCGATCGCGCGTTGGAGGGGGCCGACGTGCTGACCGTCGCCGGCACCGAGCACCTCGTCGACGCCGCCTACCGGATGCTCGGGCAGGCCACCGGCGACGAGGTGTTCCTGGACCGCGTGGGGTCTAACGCCGAGCTGATCGAGGAGAAGCTGTCGCCGGAGGCGTTCCGCAAGGATCCGCGGATGTTCGGCAGGCACACCATCGAGGGGCTGCACCACGACCGCCGCCGCGCCGACACCCACGCCCGGATCGGCGTGACGCTCAAGCCGATCCGGCCGCGCAGGCTCGGGCCCGAGGAGTACCAGCGCACCAAGAACACCACGGTTGGCGGCACCTCGGTGGCGGCGTCGAAGGGCGGCCAGGTCACGTTCGAGCCCGACGTGACGAACTTCGACCTGATCAGCGGCGATGCCGCCCAGCTCTCGGACGACATCAAGGGCGCGCCCTCCGGGGTGTTCATCTTCCGGTTCTCGCCGTGGAACGCGCGGTGGGGCAGCCAACGCGCCCTGGCCCTCCGCGGCACGTCGAAGACGCACTTCACGCCGCTGCCGTCGAGGCGGTTCCTGTTCTCGGTCGGTGTCGAAGCGTCGGTGGTGGCCGAGTCGCAGGCCCGCGGCAACGTGGACACCTTCGAATTCGTGGGCCGCGAACCGGTGAGCTCGGCGGGCGAGCGGTTCGAGCTGCCCGACTCCGTGCTGCTGTGGTTGACCCAGGAGCAGGCCGACGCGCTGGCGGACATCCCGCGCGAGGCCCGGAGCCCGGCGCCCGCCGAAGGGGGAGAAAGCCGCGAGCTGCCTCCGCCGCCATCGCTGGTGGGCAACGGCGTCTCGCTCGGCATCGGTGCGGTCGACGGGCACCTCGACATCAGCGAAGTCCTGCCGTTGCTGCGGGAGCAGGTCGTCACCGCGCTGGGCCCGGAAGCCGCGGACGAGTTGCTCCCGCGCTCGCCGCTGACCAGCGCCCACGACAACACCAGGGTCGCCGACGAGCAGTTGTCCAATGTGGACAGGATGTTCGCCGCGGTGATGAACGGCGGCTCGTCAACGCCGCTGCGCCTGGAACTCCGCTTCCGCGGCCGCACCTACGTCCTCAGCATCGAGGGCGGCTGGGCCGAGCCGCCCGCCGGGGGCCGGGTCGAGATCGTCCGCAAGCTCGCGGCCCGCGACATCGTGTCGATCGAGGAGACCGGGCAGGAGCAGTCCGGCCGGAACATCCTCGACGTCACCGGGGTGCTCCGCGGTCAGGGCGAGTTCAAGCAGGCGGACTCGTCGCCGAGCTCCGGCGTGCTGGCCCCGGGCGGCTCGGTCGGGTACGTCCACGTGTCGCAGGATCACTCCGAGACGTCGGTGCAGAACCACACCGCCGGTTCCTACGGCGCGATCCGCGGCCCGGTCGGCGTCTTCGACGGGAACGTCCAGGTCACCGTCAAGATCGTCCGCAAGCTCGGCTTCGACGCCGAGCAGCTGACCGACGTCCACGGCGAGGAGATCGCGAAGGTCGTCGTCGCGCGGCCGGTCGAGGTCCGCAAGATGGCGGAGGAGACGTTCCTGCCGCCGGGCAGCACCGAATCCCTCGGCGCCGAGCACGGCATCCGGGCGCTGCCCGCCGCGGCCGGGAATCCCGACGACCTCGCGAAGTGGCGGCAGGACGCGGAACGCAGCCTCTCGCTGCCCGGCTCGGGCGACTACTCGATCGAGCACTACTTCGGCATGGTCAAGACGCTCCGCGCAGCGGCGAAGCTGGCGCTGGTCGACTCCGGGGTGAGCATCGACACCCGGATCGCGCTCGCGGTGGACAACGCCATCACCCCGGCCACGGTGAAGGCGGGCCTGCCCACCATGCGGTCGGGGCGCTTCAGCTTCCCGGTCGCCGGTCTCGACCGGATCGTCGAGCTGCATGCCCGCCTCAAGCCGGACCCGAAGCTGGCCTCCGCCAGCGGACGGGTCGAGATGGACAGCTTCCTCGGGGAAGGCGAAAGCGACGCGGTCGGACTCAGCGCCGGCAGCACCTACTCGTCCACCGTGTTCGCCCGCGGCGGAGGCGGCTCCGAGCACCCGCAGGGCGAGCAGGAACCTTTCGGTTCGGTGCAGGTGGTCGGCGTGGCGGAGCGATCAGGCCCGGCGACTCGGCCGGATCTGGTGCTCAACGCTTCGGCGACCACCGAGAGCACCACCGGCCGCGATCCCAAGGCCACGCACCGCGTGACGCACCCCGACCTCACCACCCGCGGCCTGCTGGCCGACGTCGAATTCCGCGCCGTGGCGAAGAAACCGGGCGGCGGCTCGGAGACCGGCGTCGCCGAACTGGCCGTCGACAACGCCTACCTGGTCCGCATGCGGGACGCGGCGGCCGAGCAGCTGGCCGGGAAACTCCCGTCGGCGCTGGCGAAATCCGTCGCCGACCTCGCCCGCGCGAGCAAGGCGTGGGCGGACGCGGTCGACGCGGTCGAATCGGCGCTCGCCACGGGCGCGGACGTCGCACAGCTGCGCGCGGCGGCGGGCGAGGCGGAAACCGCTTGGTGGGCGGCGAAGGCGAAGTACCACGAGGACCTCGCGGCCGCGCAAGAGCTGGAGCGGCACTCCGCGCTCGATCTCGCCAGGTCTCAGCAGTCCGCGGAAGCGGAGGAACGCTTCCAGGGTGTCACCGGCGCGATCCGCCCCATCGTCCCGCCGCCGTTCCTGGCCGGCCTGGACCACCGCGACCTCGCGCCGGACCGGCAGGTGGCCTTCTTCGAGGCGCTCGACCTCGGTCGGCCCGCTCCCGAGCGCAACACCGTCGCGCCTGCTTCGCGGCCGGACACCGTCGTTGCGACCGCGGACCGCGAGCTGGTGAAGGCCGTCCACGTCCCGATGCTGGGCGGGCCGGTTGTCGACGAGACGACGTGGGAGAACCTGGAGATCACCGCGCGAACCGCGCGCGAGCAGGGCTGGACCCCGGTGCTGCTGACCGACGTTCCCCGCGAGTTGTTCGCGGCGGCCAGGACGGTCGCCACCGAGCTGGACGCCATCCGTGCCATGGACCGGCGCGCGCACGAGCTGGGTTTCGTCGTGGTGAACGTCGACGAGATCTTCAGCAGCGAGTCGCCGATGTCGGCCCAGGACGCGTTCTCGGCGGCGCTGGACAACGAGGTCGACGCCGGACGCGATCTGGCGCGCTCGCTCCTCGCCACCGAGGTGCTGCGGCGCTTCGGCGGCGTGGTGGCACCCGGCGAGTACGCGATCGGGGACCTGTCGTCGCTGGCCGCGGCGGTGGACACGACCAAGGGCTTCAAGATCGCCGCACCTGCGGCGGACACGGCGCCGGTGGTGATCGCCGCATCGCAGGGCAACCCGTTCGCCGACTTCTTGGAGCGCGAACTCCTCCGCGCCGCCCGCACCGGCCGCGCGCAGACGGCGGTGGAATCGGCCGTTGCCGCCGCGACGAGACTCGGCGACCTGGCAGTGGCCGACGGCGCCGAACACCGCGCGGCACCGCAGGAACCCGACCGCGTGCCCACCAAGGAAGACCTCGACACCCTCGTCGGCGAGGTCGTGGAGACCTTCGCGCGAGGTCTGCGGGCACGCGGGGATCTGGACTTCGCGGGTGTGAGCCGGTTGTTGGGCGACCATCCGCGCGGGGCGGTCGTCCTGGAGGCCGCGGTGGCCACCGTGGCGCGGAAGGCGGCGTGGCGAGACGCCATCCGCACGGTCACCTTGCCCGTTCGCGCCGACGGCGCGGCGAACGTGTCGACCGAGGCGGAGAAGTGGCTCGCGATCCTCCCGGAGTCCCGGCTGACCGACCGGGGCCTGGTCGCGGGAGCGAGCTTCCACCCGGATCCCTCGCACGGCGACCTCGAATCCGGCGCGCTCGATGCCGGGCCGACGCTGCGCGACCGGGCGGCGGAGCTGGCCGTGCTGGTCCAGCACGCGCCCGAGGACCGGGCCACGAGCTTGCGTTCCACCGGCCTGATCCCGGAGTCCGACGCCGAGGGCACGCTGGTTCTGGCGTTGCGCATCCGCGCCGAGCTGCGCGAGGACATCGACCGGGCGGGCGAACTCCGGCTGGACAAGGTGGTGTCGCTGGCGAACCGGCACGCCGAGCCGGGCCTCGTGCTGCGCGCCGCGGTCGCGGCCATCGCCGCCGACGCCGACTTGGCCGAACGCGTCAGGACCGTGGCGATCCTGCCGGTGGGGAACAGCCCCGTCATCGAACTGCTGGACATGCTGGTCTTCGCCGGGGGCCGGCCGGGCGACTTCTGGTTCGATGCCACGCTTGTGCCAGCCCCGGAGCAGCACGCGCAGTTCCCCGGCTCGCGGCGCTCCGTGGCGCACGACTTCGATCCGGGCACGACCGCGCCGGCGGACCTGGATCGGCTGAACACGCAGGCCGAGCAGATCGCGGATGCGATCCTCGCCCGGCACCGGGCCGGGCTGGCCATGCCGGTGGTCGTGGTCGAGGGCGGCGGCCCGGAGCTGGGGCGCGCTCGCCGCGAGGCCGCGGCGGCGGTGCTGGCCCTCGCGATCGACCACAACTTGGCGGCGGCGCAGGCGGATCTCGACCCGAGCGCGCGCATCGGCCGCGGCCAAGTCCGGTTCGGCATTGCGGTCTCGGCCGCCTCGGTCCCGGCCGAGCAGGTGATCGTCACCGTCGACGGTTCCCAGGCACCTGAGCAAGCGGCTCCGGCGGACGTCGCGCGGCCCCGGCGGGTCAGGTTCGCCGACGAGGCCGAGCAGCACCCGGCGCCCGTCCCGGAACCGCCGGAGACACCTTCGATCGCCGCGGAGCTGGTCGTCGAGTTCACCGACGACGGTGACGTCGACTCGCCCGCCGTGGACGAGTTCTTCGCGCACCTGGTGACCTCCGGTGCGACGGACCTGCTGGTTCGCGGCGGCGGTGACCAGGGCGCGGCGCGCCGCCAGAACGTGGCCGCCGCGCTGACGGCGGCGCTGAACCAGCGGCCGGGTTCATCGCCCGGCAAGCCGAGCGTGACGATCGATCCCGCGACGGTTGAAGGACCGGTCACCGTGTTGGCCATCCCGTCGACCGGCCGCGAGATCATCCTCCGGCGAGACGCGACCCCGCCGAGCACGGATGGTTCGCCCGACGTGGTGCTTGCCGACTACCTGACCGCGCACGCCCGGCTGCGGGCGGCTCGCGGCCTCGGGCGCGACCTGGTGTCCCTGGTCGTCGCGGCCCCCGAACCCGGCGGCCGACCCGACACCGCCCTGTCCATTGAGGACGATTCCGAGGATGTCGACATCCGCACCGCGCTGGCGGATTTCGAGCGAGCCGAACACGATCTCCACGAGTCGGGCTACCGCCCCGCAAACACCAGCGGAGCCTTCTCCTCCGACGGGGTCGTGCCGGACATCTCCGGCGGCAGCGGCGTTGCGCGCGATGGCAGGCCGCGGCACTGGCCCGAGGACATCGGCGACACCCGGGCATGGCTGGCGATCGCGGAGCGCCTGCACGACGTGCCGGCGCCCGAGCAGGCGGCGGAGCGAGCCGGGCGGATCGTCGCGATCTACCACGGCGAGCGCGTGATCGACTACCACAACCCCACCGAGCACGACTTGGTGTACGCCCACATCGTCAACCTCGTCGCGCACCAGCTCACCCTCGACGCGGATTCGGCGAGCCCGGAGCGCAACGCCGTTCAGCTGGCGATCTACCTGCGCGGGGCGTTCGGCCCGCTGAACATCAACCGCGACGAGTCGGGCCCGGCCCAGTACGCCACGCCGGAACAGGAGGTCCTCCCGGCACTCGACGCGGACGGCGAGCTCAGCTACTTCGCCACCGGCCAGCTCCGGAGGCGGCCGCTGATCGACAGCAGCGGTCGCGTCCTCGGCGTCGGGTTCGCCCGTGCCGACGACGGCGCGACTGAAGGGTTCCAGCGTCTTCTACAGAGCCCAGGCAAGCCGTACTACGTGGCGCGCGCCTCTGATACCAAAGAACCCGTTTCCGACGAACACCTGCTGAGCGTGCCTGCGCCGCAACTGAAGACGCACGACTGGGGAGAGGTCTTCGCCGTCGCCACCCACGGGAGCCCCCCGGGAGACCGGTTCCGCCTCGCGGAGATCATGGTCGGCGAGGGCGACGAGCCGACGGCCCAGCGGAAGGTCGGTGTTCGAGGTGCCGTGCTGGCCAAAGCCGTGCTGTCGACGCCCGAATTCCAGGCGGTGGCCGGGCTCGGCGGGCTGAGCACGATCAACCTGCTCGTCTGCCACGCGGCACGCGACCGCGATTCCGGTGTAGCGGCCGACTTCTACCGGACGGTGCGTTCGCTGTTCCCCCAAGTCGTTGTCAACGCGTCAACGCACACGGTCGGCGACTTGTCGTACGCCGGAGGCGGCCACGCGCTGCTCGAATCAGCAGGTGGGCTCGTCATCACGTTCGGCGGTTCCTCGCCGGGGCAGAGCCCGACGCTGCAGGACGTCCTGCACGCGATGGTGACCTGGCGGTCCAAGCACGAGGACTTGCGCAAGCATTACGCGGCCGAGCTCCCGCTGTTCAACGTGGTGGATCGCGCGGTGAAGATGCACGACGCGCTTCTTCCGGACCTTCGCGACGACGGCGTGCTGAACCTGCTCCGCGTGCAAGAGCAGGTGAAGGCCGAAGTCGCGGCGTCGGGAAACAACAGCCTGTCGTGGGTCGCCGCGATGTTGTCCCTGCGGCGCACGGCTGCCCTGCGACCCCCGCACACCTTGGTGTACGGCCAGGTGGATCCGGAGACCGGCCGAGCCGTGTCGGTCGCGATTCCCAGGAGCGCGGCGCGCTTCCTGAAAGTCGGATCTTCGAGCCGCCGCCCGGACGGGCACCTCGTCGCAGACGTCCAGTGGGAGCTGAAGGGCATCGCCACCGAGCGCGAGCACAACCCCACGCTCGACGCCGTCCTGGGTGAACTGCGGGCGTGGGGCGCTCTGCACGAGGACATGCGGAAGCTCTACGCGGCCGAGCTTCCGCTGCACAGCGTGGTGGACCGCGCGTTCACGACCTACCACGCATTGCTCCCCGGCCTGCGTGAAAACGGCGTGCTGAACCTGGTCGACATGCACGAGCTGGTGGCAGGCGGGGCTGCTGCGGGGCACACGGACTTGGTCTGGGCCGCCGTGCTCACGGCTTTGCGAGGCACGTCTGGTGTACAGCCGCTGAGCGCCGTGGTGGTCGGTCGAGTGGCGCCGGACACCGGGCTCTACGTGCAGGCGGAGGTGCCGGGTGGCGCGGCGGAGCTGCTGGAGATCGGCCCCGCCGAACTGGATGCGAACGGCTACGGCCTCGCCCCCGCAAGTTGGGCGAGCAGGGCGGAATCCGCCGCCGCATCGGGACAGGAGGGCCCGGTCGGAGCGGAATCGCTTGGTGAGCCGGGGAATGAACACCAGGACTCGTCCGCAGTTGCGGTGAGTTCCGCCGCATTCGATTCGGTCCGTCGGCCATCGCCGGGACTCCTGGACGAAGCGCTGGTTCTGCTGCGCGACGAGGATGTGGTGCCGAATCTCGCCAAGCAGCGCGACGGATTCCCCGCGACGGCCGACGAAGCGTGGGCGAACTACAAGGACGCCTACGCTTTGCTGCGCGAGTCGTACGGTCTGCCCGCCGACACCGCGGATCCGGGATTCGGCGGTGTCACATCGGACTGGACCGGACCGTCGGTGGTTCTCGGCTTCCGCCGGGCGGACGCCGAGGCCCGCAGGTGGGGCTTCGATCCGGCGAACCCGGCCGACGTGGAGGAGCACCTCGCCGCCGAGGCACGCGAAGCAGGCATTGAGCCCGAACCGGTCGATGGGGAAGCGCTGAGCGCTGCCCAGGCCGCGCTCGACGCGAACGAGAGCTGGCGCGAGCGGGAGAGTGAGGCCGAGCAGGCCCAGCGCGCCTTGGAAGCCCAGGAGGCGGACCGAGCTCCTCTCGACGAGGCGCTTCGGAGCGCGGAAGCGGACCTTGAGCGGGCCCGCGCCGCCAGGGTGGCCGCCGCAGACTCGCTGACCGACGCGGAGAACCACCACCAGGACCGGATGGCGGCGCTGGCGGACGCAGAGGCGGACATCGACCGCCGCTTCAAGGAAACGGCCGACCTCGATCCGGCCACGCTCGACGACCTGGCCCGCGAGCTGGACCAGGTCCGGGCCGAGCGGAGCGAATCGGCCGCCGAACTCGCCACGGCGCGGGCGGAGGTGGAGGAAGCCGACGCGCACGTCGACCGGTTGCGTGCCCGGGTGGACCAGGCGGCCCGGGATCTCGCTCCGTCCCAGGACCGGATCGCCGACCTGGTGGCGGAAGTCGAGGACACCCGGCGGTCGGCCGAGGGCGCCCACGCCGCGTGGCGGAACGCGGAGCTGGATCTGCAGCGGCAGATCTCCGATCGCGCGGGCACGTCCACTGTGGACTTCGATGTTCCGCCAGATGGCAACGAGGTGCGGTCGCCGTCCGGGTTCGTCGTGCCGCCCGAGCGGATCGAGGCACTGCGCGAGACCTACAAGTGGGAGCGGACCGCCTTCGACGACCTGCCGTCCGAGCAGCGAGCCGCCCTGATCACCGAAGCCTCGGACGAGGTCGCGCACGTCGCGCAGTTGCCGAAGTTCGACGAGACGGCCTACACGTCAGCGGACCGGAACTACCAGGCGCTGTACGGGCTGGTCGTCCGCTCGGTCGCGGCGAAGTCGCTGGCCCTGCGGAAGGGCGAGCCGGAATCCGCGACCTCGATGACCGAGATCGCGCGGGAGATCGCGCGCACGCTCGGCATTCGCCGGACCAGCGGAGGCATGCCCCCCGGCCGGGGCAGGCGGCCCGACGCCGCGCCGCCGGGCATCGCTCCGGTGGAGGTCGTCTTCGCCTCCGGCGTGATGAGGCTGCGCGAGCAGCCGGCGGACCTCCAGCGGGTGCGGGAGCTCGCCCGGGAGGTCGCCGAGGCGGCCATCCGCGCGGCAGGTGCCGGCCGGCCGCTTCCCCGGATCACCATCACCGGGCATTTCGCGCCCACTCCCGGCAACGCCGCCGCCGAATCCATGCGAAGCCGGTTCAAGGACGTGGAGAAGGAGTTCCGCAAGGAACTCGAACGGGAGCTCGGAGACCGGTCGCGGCACGGCGTTTCCGCCAAGGACATCGCCATCCGGGATCACGCGAGCCAATCCGGCGCCGGCTTGGCCGACCCCCGCCGGACGGTGCGCATCGACGTCGAGGAACTCCCGGCCGTAGTCCCGTCGACGAGCACCTACCGGCCCTGGAGCGGAGAAGCCTGGACCCGGGCTCAGATCGTCTACTCGGAGCGCGCTGCGGAGTTCGAGAGCAGGCTGGCGCGTGTTCTCTCCGGCCTCGACAGCGTGAACCGAGAAATGGGCAAGCTCGTGCGACTGGTGTGGGACGACGTGCCACCCCGGCAGCGACACCTCCTGGCCGGAGGCCGAAAGAACCAACCAGGTGCGGTCCCGCTCACGGTCGAGCACCTCGAAGCCGTGGTCCGCAACGGGAACATCCGGGAACGGATGTGGTTGCTGATGAGGCGCACACGGCTGGTCAACGAGTTGGGTGACTCGGTGTCCAGCGTTCCGCACCGTCTGCAGGAAAAGGCGCAGCACCAGCAAAACGACCGGTACGACGAGCTCGTCAGCATCCTGGGCGACCGAACCCTGAGTCCCCGGGTGCGGAATGCCGCACTCCAGGAGCTCGACAAGATCACCGGCGACCGTCCCCGTGCGGACGAGGTCTTCCCGCCGTTGAGCGAGGCCGAACGGTCCGTCGGGGTGCTGTTGCCCGATGGCACGCTCAACTGGCATGCGGCGCGCCTGGCGAAGCCGGTCATGCTGGGCACCGCCGACGACCAAACCAGCCTGCACCGCCTCGGCCAGCGGTCTGGCGCACTGGTGTGGACCGGGACCTCGGGCACCTCGCTCCGGATGGCGCAAATCATCGAGCAGGTGGCGGCGCGTGCGAACGTCTCCGTCGACTTCGGCCTGCTCCGCCTGGCGAGGCTGGCCACTTCCTTCCCCATGGGAGCGCACACGTTCCACGAGACCATGCGCGGATTCGGCTTCGCGAGGCCCGAACTGGAGTACCGCGACAACTGGGGCCGGTATCGCACACTGCACCCGCTGTCCGAGGACTTCCTGCGCCGCAACGTCGCGGTGGGCGGCAAGTTCCCCGACGAGTACGCGATGGAGGTGCTCGACTGGGCCCAGATGCGGGAGATCACCACGCGGCCCGCGGTCACCTGGCTCTCGGGGACCGACGACCTCGGCGGCGAGCACCGTTTCACCGCGGAACAGGTCCGCTCGATGGAGGTCCCGGCCGCGGACGGATCGATGGTGGGGCTGTCCTTCGGCGACTGGCGGTCGGCGGGTACCGCGGTGGACTGGGCCGCTTCCGAAGGGCTGCACCGCACCCTGCGGCTGGCCCCCGGCGCCACGCCGGCCCGCCCGGGCAGGTGGGCCGACATCGCGTCGCCCTGGACGTACGGGTCGTTCGCGGACACGCGTCCGTTCGTCGTCGACCTCCGCGGCTACGACGGGCACGTGTCGATCCCGGGGCAGCACGAGGACCTCCGAGTCGCGATTTCGCCGGGCACGCTCGCCTCGGCCGTCCTCGGTTCCGGCGCGTTCCGGCGGGCGCTGGCGGATACCGGCGCGCCGCTGGATTCGATCGTCCTGCTCGTCGACGAAGGCATGGGCGGAACGGATTCGCCGAGCCCCGCAGCGGCATTCGCGAAAGCCACGCGGCGAGCGGGTTACGAGCTGTCGGTGTGGGTGCCGACGACGGGTGTGGCGCTGTCGAGCCGGCGGTCGCCGTTGGGGCTCCTGCCACCGGCCGCGGTCATCCGCGGCGGTGGCGAGTGGATGCACACCGGCCGCCCCGCCGACATCTACCAGGTGATGGCGGAGTTGGCCGACCCCGGCACCGTGGAGCTGCCCGAACACCTCCGCCCGGTGGTGCGAAGCGTCCGCGACGCGGTCGATGCCCTGTGGACGACGGTGCGGGAGACCGGGAACCTCGACCTGACGTCCATCTCGTGGGGGCCGGGGCGAGCCGCGAGCTTCCGCTGGACCGCGCTGATCGGTCACCTGAGCGCCGATCCCGAGTTCCGCCGCGCCGTCCGGTGGATGACCGACATGGGCCGCGACGCGAACGGGAACTGGCGGGCGGTCCGGCTCCCCGATGCGGCTCGCGTCCACATCGTCGTCCAAGGCAAGGGGTTCTGGCGGCGAGACGACCACGACGAGGTCATGTCGGTGACGCGCCCGGCGCGGCTGCTCGAACCGGGCCAACCCGAGACGACGCAGGTGAACTTCGCCGGGTTCATCGCGCAGCCGGTCAACGCGACCTTCCAGTACGAGGGGGGAACCGGGTACGAAGTCCGCCCGTCGCAGGAGCTGAGCGCCCTCGCCGAGTGGCTGCTCGAAGCGACGATCGAACTCGGCGTGGACGGATACCACCCGCCCGCGGCCTCGATCACGGCTTACGGCAACGCATCGACGTCAGCGGAGCGAGCCGGTGAGTGGTGGGCCGGTCTGGTCCAGGAACACCTGCGCAAACTCATCGCGCAGAGCGCCAGGCGGTTCGCGATGGACGGCAACCTGCCGACCATCAACGTCTGGCAGATGGTGCCCACCTCCGGAATCACCGGCGGGCAGGTCACCTCGACGCAGGCGTGGGCCACCGTTTCGGCGTCCGTCGCCCCGCAACCCCCGCGCGAACAGCTGTCGGAGGGCTCGTACCCCGCCGTCGATCCGAGGCTGACGAGGCAGTGGGATCACACGTTCCAGCGCGCCAGACGAGCAGTCGACGCACTGCCGCAGCACATGCGCGACCACGTCCTGAGCTCGGCGGCGGGCATCATGGCGCCCCGCCACCAGGCCCCGCCCGTGGCGCGGACGGAGTTGTCGCCCAACGAGGCCGCCTACCGCTGGCTCTACGACCAGATGCTCTACGTGGTTGCCGACCAGGTGTCGTTGTCGGTCGCACACGGGCAGCATCCCTGGCAGGGGCGGGCAGGTGCGGTCTCCGAGGAGCTGCGCGGGATCTTCCGCACGCAACGGACGCGCGGGGCCCCCGGCGCCGGCCGCAGGTCTGAAGCGGACCTGGGGTCGCCGGATGCGGGACCGTCGACCGCCGCGTCCGACTGGGACCTGGCCCGGATCCGGTACTCGGAGGCGGCGCAGGTCTACGAGCGGCGGCTCGCCGCCCACCTGGCGACGTTGCCCGCGGTCAACGCCGAACTGGGCAAGATCGCCGGCCTGATCTGGACGACGACCCCCGAGCGCGACCGCGCCCGGCTGCTGCGCGGCGGCTCACCGTTGCTGCCCGGCAGCGGTCCCCGGACGATCGAACACCTGCGTGCCGTGGTCGAGAGCGGAAACATCCGGGAGCGGGTGCTCTTGCTCTTGAACCGGGCGAGGGTGTTCGCCTACTTCGGCGAGTCGACAACGCGGCTCCCCGGCCGTGCCATCGAGAACGCGCAGCGCCCCATCGACGCCGGCTACCAGGAGTACCTGAACATCCTGGGAGACCCGGAGCTCGACCCCGAGACCAGGGCGCAGCGGCTGGCACGAGTGGACCGCGCCTTCCTCGACAGCCGGATCCACCCCGACGACGTCGAGCCGCCTCTCAGCGCTGCCGAGCGATCCCTCGCGCTGGGGCCCGATGGATACCTGAACTGGCAGATCGGCTTCCTGCTGAAACCGATCCGCATGAAGGAGTCCCTGCAGCAGACCGGTCAGCGCACCGGCGCGCTGGTGTGGACCGGCACGTCGGGGACCACGGACTTCATCGTGCAGGTCGTCGCGCAGATCGCGGCCAAGGCGGGCGTGCCGGTCGACTTCGGGCTGCTGCGGCTGGCCCTGCTGGCGGTGCTCATCCAGACCGGCGGCCACACGTTCCACGAGGTCATGCGCGGCGCCATGTTCGCCCGGCCGGAGCTGGACTACCACGACGACTGGCGCAGGTACCGCTCGCTGGCCCCGCTCACCGAGCAAGAGCTGCGCGAGCACGTGGCGGTGGACGGCAAGTTCCCGGACGAGCACCTGCTGGAATCCCTGGACCTCCCCGACGTGCCCGAAGCCGGCCCGAGCAAGCCGCCGGTCGGCGACATCGGCAGGCACCTGTCCGGCACGGACGAAAGTGGTGCCGAGGTCGGGTTCCTGGCGCACGACGTCGTCTCCGCCGAGCTGGCGGGCGTGGACGGCTCGACCCGCGGCATGACCTTCGGCGGCGCGCCCGAGATCCGGCAGGCCGCCGACTGGATCTCCTCGACAGGTGCGGACCGCACGATCGTCCTCCCCGCGGACTCGGTCCCCGACCGAGGTTCCGGCTCGCGGAGCGAACCGTCACCCTGGACCTACGCCGGGTTCGATCCGATCAGGACGTTCGTGGTCGACCTGCGTGGCGTGAACGGCAGCGTCGAGGTCCGCACCGGCGCGGGGTCGCGGCGCATCCGGCTCGGCCTCGAATCGATGCCCTTGGTGGTCCTCGGTTCCGCGGTCTTCCAGCGCGCGCGGACCGAGGCGGCCGACGCGATCAAGGCGGTCGTCCTGCTCCTCGAACCAGGTGGCCCGGACTCCGCGACCGTGGCTGCGGTGTTCGCCGAGGGTTTCCGGCGGGCCGGCACGCCCCTGACGGTGTACGTGCCGTCGACCGGCGTGGTGTTGTCCGGACCTGACCTGCCGTTCGGGAACCTGCCGCCCGCCGCGGTCGTCGTGGACGGTGGTTCCTGGGTGTCTGCGGGCGAACCGACGGATCTGGACGTCGTGCTGTCCGCACTGGTGTCGCAGGAGTCCGAGCCGTCCGGCGACCTCGGCAACGTCGTCCGGAGCACAAGGAAGATGGTCGAGGGACTGACCTGGCGGCTGGGCCGCAACGGAGGCGCGCTCGACCTCGCGGCCGTGGACCACTTCAACGCGCCGACGGAGGACCGCTCCGCCAGGCTGGCCTGGACCGCGACGCTGATGTACCTGGCGGCGCGGCCGGACGTGGTCGCCGCCGTCGGCGCGGTGATCGACCGCTCGCCGCAGAGCGGCCGCTGGGTTCCCGTCCGCCTGCCAGAGGCCGCCGAGGCCCGGCTGGAGTTCACCGGCAAGGGCAACTGGAAGGCGTCCTCCAACGGTTCCCAACCGGGAGCGTCCCGGCCGGCGCGGTTGTTGCCGCCGGGTGAGCACCGGTCCGCCGCCGCGATTCCGGGTGGCTACGCCAAACCTCAGACGACCGTCCGCTTCCTGGGGACCGAAGTGCGCGTGTCGCGGGAGCTGAACAACCTGGCGACCTGGATAGCCCAGGCCGCGCTGGAACTGGCCACGGACGGCCACGCCCGGCTGCGGGTCGAGATCGAGGGAACCGGGCACGGTTCGCTGGGCCGTCGGCAGACGTCGGGCGTGGAGACCGGGATGAAGCGCGCCACTGCCGTTCGCGACTACCTGCGGGAGCGGATCGAGGACGAGCTCGTGGCCTTCGGGCCTCCGGCCGGGACGGTGCATCGCCCGGTCGACCTGGGCCTGCTGCTGCCGACCGACGCGCTTTCCGGGCGGTACGTGCCGGAGGCCGGCGAACCGGTGGGCGCGACGGTCTCCGTCCGAGTGGTCGCCGCGGACGATCCCGCCACGGTTCCCAGGCGATCCACAGTGGACTACCCGGCCGTCGACCCGGCGGTGGAAGAGCGGTGGGCGGACTCCTTCGCGCTGGCCAAGGCCGCCGTGGACGCCGAGCCCGACAGACAGGACCTGATCGGGCTGGCGGGCCGGATCGTGGCCGAGCGGCACCAGGCACCACCGCACTTCGTGGAGACAGCGCCCGTGTACCACCGCGTGCTCACGGGGATCACCTACCTCGTGGCGAACCGCCTGCGCCTCGACGCGCAACGCCCGGCCACCGAACGGCTGGCCAACGCCCGCGCGGTATCCGAGGAACTGCGCACCGCCTTTGGCTCGCGCCGAGTCAGTGGCGCGACCGGCGGCGCCCGCCTCGACGACGTCGCGGAATCGGAGACCGCCTTGTCGGCTCCGGACCAGGCTCATCCGGAGGAGCGAGACGGCCTTGCGTCCGCCGCAGTTGCTGCGCGACCTGCCATTCGCGCCAAGGTCGACGTCATCGACATGTTCCGGACGGCCGCCCCGCTCAACCAGGTGCGCACGGACGACCCCCGGGGCCCGGTGCGCCTTGACGTGCGACGGATGGAGGTGCGGCCCGAAGCCTGGGTCCGGGAGTTCACCCTCCGGCTGTCCGCGGAATTCGACGCGCAGATTTCCCAAGAGCAGCGGGGAGTGTTCTGGAGCAGACTCGCCTCAGGCGTCGAGGACATGTTCAACAAGCGGACCCGGTTGCCTGCCAGCGGGGATCAGGTGCGTGTGCAACTGATTCCCGTGGAGAAGCGCGATGATGCGCACGCCCACGTGTCCGTCCACCCGGATGGCGCCGTCGGATCCGCCGACCGCACCGCTTGGCGGCTCGACGAGAGAAGGCACGTGCTCGCGCAACACGTCGCCGATCTGCTGGGAGCGTTCGACCACACCGCCGCCGAGCCGTGGTCGGGTGCTTCGTTGACGTCGCAGCAGGTTGCGGCGCTCGAGGACCTCGAAGTCGAGGGTGGGCTGAAGGGCCTGCGGCTGGACGACGTGCAGATCGACGAAGACCAGACCTGGGTTTCGGGGCGGGACGCCGTTCGCACCACCCGCCGGTTCGCCGTCGACCACGTGGCTCGCACGCCCGTGCTGCGTGACGGCGAGCTCGTCGGGACGCTGTTCACGCAGGTGCCGTGGACGCGCGAGTGGATCTCGCTGCGGCAGCGTTCGACCGCGTTGTTCCTGCGGGAATCGGCATCCCGGCGGGAAATGCAGGCCCGGCTCGCCGGGCTGGACGACGATTCCACTTTGGTCTTCGCGTTCCACGGCACCCCCGACGCCGGCAGCATCGAGGTCGACGGCATCGGGAAGGTTCACGTCGAAGCGCAGGCCTTCGCCGACACGCTCGTCGCCAGCGGGATGCTGCGAGACCTCGCGGACGGCGCGCTGGTGGTGCTGGTTTCCTGCTCGACCGCCGGGCACCGGATGGGCGGGTTCGCCCACGACGTCGCGATGCTCCTCCACGCCAGGAATCTCAAGGCCCGGGTGGTGGGCAGCACGCGGGTCATGGAGCTCTGGCCACCACGGCGGGGGCTGCTCGACGGCAGGACGCCGTCGCTCGTCGTCGCCGATGGCGGGCACCTGAACGTCTACGGCGACGCGACCGCCGCAGATGACCGGCTGGTCGTGACCGAGCTGGTGGCGGCGCTGAACATGGGGTGGAGGTACGCGGCGTCGGATCCGGCCCCGGCGGGCCAAGTCGTCCGGCTCACCAGCCGGCATGCGACCCTGGACCTGCTCGGCTCTACTGTGGACGGGCTGCGGCGTCGGCTGCACGAGGGCCACGGAAACCTCGACCTCACGTCGCTCAACGAGGAACTGTCAGGCCGGCACGAACGGCCGGATGTCCTGGTCGCGGCAGCGCTGGTCTACCTGGTGACCCACCGGTTGGACTTCCCCCCGTTCCGGTCGGTGACGGGCCAGGTGTCGCGCGGACAGCGCAGCCTGTGGCAACAGCTGCCGCTGTCCGAGCTCGCTCCACCGTCCTCCCCGGCTCACGACGAGGACGAGTTCGTGCACGACGGCTCCACCGTCCCCACGCACGTCTACTTCGACGAGAACGGCCAGCTCACCCCGGAATCCGAGAGCGTGCTGGACCTCCGTGCCAGCACGCTGGCCGAGCTGGTGATGCGCCTGGTGGGCGCCGGCCGCCCGTTGCCCGCCGCGGGGGTCACCGGATTCTCCTGGACCGCGTCGAAGGCGCCCGCGGACGTCGAGATGGCGAAGCTCGACGGCGAGGTGCGCGCGCACCAGGTGCGGGGTCTGCTCATGCAGAAGGTCGCAGACCACCTGGAGACCCTGCCGCCGCGAGGCATCCGCCTGGTCGACGTGAACAAGCTCGTGCCCGGCACCCTGGTTTCCGGGGAGCTGGAGGCCGCACCCGGCCGCCCCGGGCGGGAACGACGGGTCACGATCACCATCGAGTTCCCATCCGCAGGGCCGGAAGCGCCGTCCGCGGATAGCGCCGGCCCCACGACCTTCGCCGATGTTCCAGCGGATGAGCTGCTCGTGGCCGACGAGGCGACTGAGTCCGTGGCGGAGACCGGCGCCACCACCTTCCCGGAGGTGGCGGTCACGCTCGTCGGCACCGCCGATGGCCGGCACCACGAGTTCCAGGTGGGTGATGTGCGGTTCCGGCAGGTCACCGGCGAAGACCAGCGCATCGGCGGAGTCGCCTTCGGCGACGAGACGTCCGCCGCGCAGCTGGCGGCGTGGCTCGACTCGGGCGGCCTGGACCGGACGATCGTGGTCGGCCGGGTCGACGGCGGGCTGGCGCCGAAGCTCGACATGCCATCGCCCTGGACCTATTCGATGGCGACCGGTTCGCGCGCGTTCGTGGTGGACCTGCGCGGGTGGGACGGCGAACTCTCGGTGGAGATCGACGGCCGGATCGAATCCGTCGAGGTCGACATGCAGACGCTCGCGCGTGCGGTCGTCAAGTCGCCCGCACTCGCCCGGGCGAGCGCGGAGCCCGGCGCCCCGCTCAGGGCGATCGTCCTCCTGCTCGACGAGGGTTCGTCCGAGGCGGCTTTGTTCGCGGATGCCGCCGCGGACGAGGGCCTGCGGGCAACGATCTACGCGGCATCCGCCAAGTTCGAGCCGTCCACGGGGGCACCGGGTTCGGCGCTTCCACCCGCGGCCGTCATCACGGACAACAACTGGCAGTTCTTCGGTGCGGTGTCCGACCTGGAAGCGGTGGCGGTGGCTCTCGCCCGTCCGCAGACCGGCGAAGGCCGAGCCGATCTGGCCCGGGTGATCGATATCGCCCGCACCATCGCCAAGCGGTCGCGGGAGCTGGTGGTCGGCTCCGGCGTGCTGGACCTCGCGAAGGTCGACCGGGAGCTCGGTCGCACTGGGCTGAGCGAGTCCGAAGCGGAACTGGCCTACTCGGCGGCACTCCTGTACCTGTCGGCGCAAGCGGGCCTCCGCGCGGTCGTGCGGGCCGTGGCCGACCGGTGGCGGCACGACTCCGGCTGGATCGAGGTGCCGCTGTCCGGCATGGCGAGATCGCTGCTGAAGATCACCGGCAAGGGCGAGTGGACGAACCGGCTGACCCGCACGGCCCGCTTGGTCCCCTGGGGAGCGCAGGGCGTGACCAGGGTCGACCTCGCGGCCTTCGCCCACCCCGCCGTGACGCTCCCGTCCGACGCCGGAACCGAGGGCGCCAGCCGCCACCTTGGAGCACTGGCCCGCTGGGTGGCCGAGACCGCCCACGAGCTGGGCGGGACTGCGCATCCGGTCGTGACGGTCGTCGGCCGCGGGGCGGACGCGGACAGCGGCAAGCGCAGCGCCGAGGAGACCGCCGACCACCTGCGCGCCCTGCTGGACGCGAACCTGTCGGCCCTCGGGGATACCGCGCCGATCTCTGCGCAGCGGATCGTGCCTGCGGCCGAAATCTCCGGCCAGGTCGAGGGAGACGGCGAGCGCGGCGTCGTGGTCACCGTGCGCGTCGTGGACCGGAGTCTGGCCGCGCTCGAAAGAGGTTTCGGTGCGGTGGCGCGTCCTCGGGCGGACGTCGAGGTGGTGACCGACGCCGAGATCGACGTGGTCCGGGCGCACGCGCCGGTCAACGAGTTCCGCGAGCCCTCGCCCGGTACCGGGAACCCGAACCACCACCGGGTGCGCCGGATCGAGGTCCGACCGGGGGTCTGGGTGCGGGAGTTCGCCCTCAAGCTCTTCATGGACGTCGCACCGGGCGCCACGCGGGGAGACGAGCAGCGGTTCTGGGCCACTCTGCTGGCGACCGTAGCCGAGCACTTCAACCAGGGCGTCGAACTACCCGCCAGCGGTGATCAGCTGCGGTTGAAGGTCGCGCGGGCGGACGATGTCGGCGCCGCGGACTTCCGCGTGCCGCTGGAAGCCCCCGGGTCGACCGCGCGGCCGAAGCGCGATCGCTGGCGTGCCGACGACAGCCCATCCGTGCTGACCCAGCGCCTCCTGAGCCTGCTCGGCGTCTCCAGGGCCGCGGCCGGTAGCCCGATATCCGTCGACCTGACCTGGTCGAACCTGCTCGAACTGGACCTCCAGCATCCCAGGGACGCGCTGCGGAGCCTGGCGAACCGAGACATCCCGGCCGACTCGGACGCACATTTCTTGAACGTCCGCGACTACGCGGCGCGCGATCGGAGGATCACCGCTCAGCAGCTGGTGTCCCGGCCGCTGACGTTCCGCGGACAGGTCGTGGGCGCCAGCTTTACCGGCAACGCCAGGAGCGTTCCGGAGGGAACGGCTTGGGTGGGCAGCCGGGAGCGCGCCAATGCCGTGTTCCTGCAGGAATTCGGCCGGACCGGCCGATACCTGCCGATCCGGCTGCCCGGACTGGACTCCACCGACGCGCGCATCCTGATGTGGCACGCCAATCCGCGCGAAGGCACCTTCTACGCCGACGGCATCGGAGACGTCGTCATCGATGGCGCGACCAGCGCGCAGGTCGCGAGATCCGTCGATGCCGTCCGAAGCCAACCCGCAGGCGGGCTGGTCCTGCTGATGGCGTGTTCGGCGGGGGCGCTTCCGGGTGCAGGAGGGTTCGCCCACGACTTCGAGGCGGCATTCGCCCCGGGCAGCGGGCGGCGGGTGGTGGCGGGCTCCTCGCTGGTGGCCGTCGCCCGGGGCATGGGCCTGGCCCGCGACGGTGCCCCGCTGATGTTCGTCCAAGACGGTGGCCACTTCAACATGTTCGGCACGGCCACCACCGAGGACGACGACGCCGTGGTCGTCGAGCTCGTCTCGGCGCTGCTGGCGGATTGGCAGTACGCACCGAGCGGTAACCGCGATGCGGGCGCGAAGATCCCGCTGCACGACCGAGCGGCCACAGTGGACCTGATGCGTGGCATCGTCGGTGGCCTGCTCGACTCGGTGCCGGACCGAGACGGCGACCTGGACCTGGTCGCACTGCACGCCGAGGCGGCGGGCCACGACCGGCCCGACCTGGTGGTCGCAGCATTGCTGGCATATGTGGCCTCGAATTCCGCGGTCTTGCCGGAAGTGCATTCGGTCACGGATCGCAAACTCGGACCGGACAACACGTGGTCGCCGTTGCGCCTGGGCGAACTCGCCCGATCCCGCTACACCGTGACCGGACCGTCGACGTGGGATTACCGCACGGGAGAACACCGGCGACCGGTCGAACTGGTGCCGCTGGACAGGTCGATGCCCCTGCGGTCGCACGGTATCGACCAGGCGGACCAGATCGAACCGGTCGGCATCCGCTTCGAGACATCGACCGAGCGGATCAAGAACCCGTCCGATCTGGAACGGCTCGCCCGCGAACTGGCGGAGACCATCGTCGACGACCACGCGGACGGCGTCACGCCACCGATCGTCCGGGTCACCGGGTTCGTGAGCGCGGCGCAGGCCGAAGCGTCGCCGGAGCCTGCGAGCTACACGGGCCAGCGGCTGGCGCAGCTGGTGGCGAGCGACCTGCGTCGGCTGCTCGCCTCCGGGCTCGAAGAACTGGCCCCGGTAGGAACACAGCCGATCGACGCGAGCCGCATCGTGGACGAGGAGTACGTGACCGGGCAGGCGCTGCCCGGATCGACCGGACGCGGGGAAGCCGCCCAGGTCGTCGTCAGCGTCGTGCCGCAGCCGACGCCGCCCGTGCACGGCCGGGCTCACGATCTACCGCGAGTGGTCACCTCAGCCCACGAGGACGCCCAGCAGCTCTCCGGAGCGCCAGGCGACGACCGAGGTGACCTGCCGGGAGGGCGGCGTCCGCGGGAAGAAGAAGCCGACGATGATCAGGCCCAGGGACCGGCCCGCAAGAAGACCCGCAACAGGTGGAGTTCGGCGGAGTACGCCGCGGCGGTCCGCAGCCTGGGCGAGTGGACGCCGGCGTTCCCCGGCGAGAACCGGCCGCTGCCGACGAAGAGGCGCAAGATCGACGTGGGAGGCCGGTCGGTGCCGATCGGGCAGCACCTGCACAACCTCCGGAAGGACCCGGAGCACAACCCGGACTTGCAGGTGCGGCCTGAGCTGTGGGAAGCGTTGCAGGAGGGCGGTTTCGGTTGGCTGCTGGTCAACAAGCGGCCCGTCGAAGCCGCTGCTCCCCGTATCGGCCGGAGCGCGAAGGACTACACCGCGGCGGTTCGGGCACTGGGTCGGTGGGCTCCGGCTTTCCCCGGGGAAGAGCGTCCGCTACCGGACGTGGACCTGCACGTCGAGGTGGAGAACAGACTGGTTCCGCTCGGCGAGTACCTGTACGACCTCGCGGGCGATCCGGGCATCAAGGTGTCGCCCGGACTGCGACGCGTCTTGCAGGAGAGCGGTTTCGGCTGGTTGCTGCCTGATCGGCGCCCCGCCGCACCGCCGGTCGGCGGCAGGTGGAGTTCGGCGGAGTACGCCGCGGCGGTCCGCGGCCTGGGCGAGTGGACACCGTCGTCGCCCGACGAAATGCGACGACTTCCCAAGGAGAGCACCGAGATCGAGGTGGCAGGCAGGCTCGTGCCGATCGGTCGCCACCTGTTCCGCCTGCGCGCGGACCCCGCCGCGCGGGTGGGCCCCGAGTTGTGGGCGGCGTTGCTGGAAAGTGGTTTCGGGTGGCTGTTGGACAATCGGCGCCCCGCGGATGCGCCTGTGGTCCGAAGCATGTGGAGTTGGAAGGATTACGCTGCGGCGCTTCGCGCGCTCGGTGAGTGGACTCCGGCGTTCCCCGGGGAGAATCGTTCACTACCGGAATGGGGCTTGGCCGTGGAGGTGGGGGACAGGCTGGTTCCGCTCGGTGAGCGCCTGTACGACATCGTGGGCGATCCGCGGTTGACGGTGCCCCGGGAGTTCCGAGACCTGTTGCGGGAAAGCGGGTACGGCTGGATTCTGGACATCAGGTCTCGAACCGCGGGGCCGACCGCTCACAACAGGTGGAGTTCGGCGGATTACGCTGCGGCGGTCCGCGCGCTGGGCGAGTGGACTCCGGCCTTCCCCGGCGAGAACCGCAAGCTGCCCGAGCAGGATGCCGAGGTCGAGCTGGAGGGCAGGCTGCTACCCATCGGGGAGCACATGAACTCGCTCCGCAAGAACCCGCGCTTGCGGGTGGGGCCAGAAGAGTGGGAAGCGCTGCAAGAGCGGGGATACGGCTGGTTGCTCGTCGGCCGACTCACCTCCGGCACCCGCGGCGAAGCGTTGCCGGAGATCGTGGCTCCAGCCATCCACGACGGGGAGAGCTCCGGAGAAAGCGTCGCCGCTGCGGCCCTGGTCCAACTGGGCACGCGCGCCCTTCAAGGGCCGACGGACAAGCGCCGCCTCCCCAAGAAGGACACGACGGTCGAGGTGGGCGACACGGTCGTACCCGTTGGGCAGATCCTGCACGATCTCCGCGACGATCAGAGCCGGCGGATGGGGCCCGTGCTCCGCGAAGCGCTGCGGCGGACCGGTTTCGGCGCGCTGCTCAACGGTCGCGAATCGGCGGAACTCCCGCTGCCGCAGGCGGAAAGCCTGGTGCGGAACGGGCTGCTGGCCGTCGACGTCCTCGACGACGGGGACTGCTTCCCGTACGCGCTGACCATCGCGGCGGGCTTGACCGACGAAGCGGGCTGGCCCCGCACGGCGTCATCGATCCGCCGGCAGGTCGCGCAGGCGTTGCGGGACGACCTGCAAGCGCCGCCGCAAAGCCGACTGCTCTGGAGTGAGGGGCTCGACGCCGACGTGCAGAACCTGCCCACCGGCGACACGAGTCCTCAGCCAGGGCTTCCGGGCCCGACGGACGAGCAGCGCGAACGGTTCATCCAGCTGATCGCCACCGACGGCTCGTACCGCAACATCGCGGGCGACCACTTCCCGGCGCTCGCGGCCCGCCTGTTCGGGCTCGATCTCCGCGTCCACAACCACGACGGCAGCACCACCCGGCTGGCGTACTCCGACGACGCGCGGCCGGTCCACCTCGTCCGGCTGGACGAGCAGCACCACGGTGTCGACCACTGGATGGGCACCTTGTCGGTGGCAGAACCGGGGGACCAGGCGCCGGTGCAGCAGGAGGTCCAGATCGGGGAACGCCAGGACCTGAAGCGGGGGTTGCGAATACGGGCCTGGGAGGTGCTCCTGCCTGACGATCCGCGCGGCGTTCGCCCCGCGCTCACCCGGTGGCGATCCCGGCTCGCGACCATCATCGATGCGCTCGCCGCGTTGCCCGCAGCGCAACCACTGATGAGGTCGCGGGAAAGGGGACGCGTCGAGGTGACCGGATACGGTCCGCTGGGTGCCGTGCACGCCGGCGCCGTGGCCGACTCGCTCAGAGCCTGGGCTTCGAGCTCTGTCCGCCCTCGAATCACGTCGCGAAGCGAGCAGTGGCTGCAGGATGGTCCGACCGGAGTAAGCCCGCGCAGATGGAACCTGCACCGCGTCCAGGTCGTGCTCCGAATTCCCGCCCCGACGTCCCAATTCAGCGTAAGTGCTCCGAGCGGAGCCGCCCCGGCGTCCCCGGCGTCCCCGGCGTCCCCGGTGTCCCCGGCGTTGCCGTCGCGGCCGGACGGGCAGCACTTGCCGCGCTCCGGCCCCGTGACAGCGGCGCACGACAACTGGCTGGAACGGCTTCTTCAGGGCCATCACTCACCCGACGAGGACGATCTGTTCGGGGACGATCTGGCTGACGAGGACGATCTGTTCGGCGACGACCTGCTCGACGACGATCCGCCTGCGGAGACGGCGGAGGAGAGCCAGGACCGGCAGGGCGACGACGTGGTCGCCAGGTGGTCGGCGGGGTTGTCGCGGCCTGCGGACGCCTTGGACACCGCAGGGTGGGATCCGGAGGCATGGGCGGCCGCGATCCAGCACGATCTCGAACGATTGCAGGCCCAGGGCGACACCCAGTCCCTTGAGGCGATGAACCTGTTGCTGCAGGACCTGTTCCGCGATCCCGGCGAGCCACCGCCCTGGCAGCCACCGCAGTAGAAGGCTTGCGGGAAGTGAAACCTGCAATGGACTACGACGAGAAGAGCTCGACATGACGACACCGGCAAACGACGACCGGTCCGCCGAGGATCAGTGGGTGTTCCTGATCGACCCCGCCTGGCAGGCGCAGTTCGCCGAGAACGCCCGGGAAGGCGACGCGACGGACGAGGCGTCCGACGGCCCGGCGGAGCAGGAGGTCCAGGGGCCGCCGCTCGAAGCGGTCGTCGGCGGGTGGCTGGTGACCGCGGACGGCACGGTCGGGAGGTTTCGCGCGAACCCCGACTACGTGCCGTCCCAGCCGGGATCGCCGACCGACCCGGTGGACGCGACGCTCCAGCTCCTGGTGCGCGGCGAGGTCGACTCGGACGGGTTGTTCGCCGTGCTGAAGGAGAGTGTGTTCGACGTGGCGCTCGACGAGGCCGGACGGCCCATCATCGCGCCGTCCCCGGACGACGTGCCGTCGCTGCTGGTGTCCACCGCCCCCGCGCAGCGGCACCGGGTGAACGCCGACGACTGGCGCGCCGAGGTCACCGCGGTGGAGCTCAGCGACCTGCTGCAGGAGCACCAGGTGGACGTGCTGTTCAATCCCGGCGGGCCCGCGTCGGTGCGGCTGGTCGGCGAGATGTTCACCGAGTACGTCACGGCGGAATGACGCACCGTATACGCGACGTATGCGCATCGCCGCCTGTCGTCGACGAAACATCCATCCGCCCTGGATAGCGTGGGCCCGAGAGAACCGAATCCCGAAGGAAACCGATGAAGCCCTTCCCGACCTGGGACGAGAACTCCGACATGCTGCTGGTCCGCACCGACTTCAGCGACGACGCCGTGTGGCGGTCCGTGCTGAGCCGGATGCAGGGCCCGACGCCGGAGGACGAGGACGAGTTCACCGCCGAGTACCTGATCGTCGACGACCCCGCCTACGCCGGGCTCACGAAGGAGCAGATCTACGAGCTGACCGACCCCGAACGCGGGGAGATCTTCGTCGTCGACAAGACCACCATCACTGACCCCGAGCATCCGGTGTGGATCGTCAGCGTCAGCGACGAGAACGAGCGCATCGACTTCCGGTGCCTGCCCGAGGAGGCCATCGGCATCGAGAACAACCTGTCGATGGCGAACATGGAGCTGGAGGAGTTCCACGAGGCCGCCGATTCCGACGGGGTCTTCCGCGGTTTCAAGGACTGAACCCCAGACCGCCTGCTCGTCCCGCATGGAGGCAGACCATGTCCACATCCACCGGTATGCCCGCCGATCCGGCGGCGAGCCACCGGGCCATCGAGAACCTGATCGCGCGTTACGCGGAGCTCGTGGACGACGGGGACTTCGCCGGGCTCGGCATGCTGCTGGCCGATGCCACCTTCTCGGGAAGCCGAGCGGAGGTGAGCGGTAGCGAAGCGATCGAGAAGATGTTGCAGGACACCGTGATCGTCTACGACGACGGCACGCCGAGGACTCAGCACGTCGTGTCCAACATCGCGATCGAGGTCGACGAGCGGGCGGGCACGGCGGTCTCGCGCTCGTACGTGACCGTGTTGCAGGCACTTCCCGATCTGCCGTTGCAACCCATTGCGGCCGGCCGGTACCACGATCGCTTCGTGCGTCGTGACGGGCGATGGCGGTTCGCGGAGCGATGTGTCCGCATCCACTTCGTCGGCGATGTGAGCCGTCATCTGCGCTAGGCCGCTAGTGGCGGAGCAGGCGCTCCAGCCAGGATTCGCGAGCCGCGATGCAGGCTCGGGCCAGCGCGGAATCCGGTGCTATGTCGTGGAATCCGTGAAAGGCTCCGCCCCAGACGTGGAGTTCCGCATCGCCTCCGGCGGCCCAGATCGCGCTCGCGAAGGCGACGTCCTCGTCCCGGAACACCTCGGCCGAGCCGGCATCGATGAACGTCGGGGGAAGGCCGCTGAGATCGGTGGCCCTGGCCGCCGCCGCGTACTGCGAGACGTCGGCGGTGCCCCGCCGCTCGCCCAGGACCGCGCTCCACGCCGTCAGGTTGCTCGTCCGGTCCCAGACGCCGATCCCGTCGTACTGGAGCGATGACGTGGTCTCGTTCCGGTCATCGATCATCGGGCACTGCAACAGCTGGCCGAGGAGCTTCGGGCCGCCGCGGTCGCGAGCCAGCAGCGTCGTTCCGGCGGCGAGGCCACCTCCTCCGCTACCGCCGAAGATCACCAGGCGATCGCGGTCGAAGAGCAGCTCGTCCGAGTTGTCCGCCATCCACTGCAGGCCCGCGTAGCAGTCCTCGACGGGAATCGGGTCGGGGTGCTCAGGAGCCAGCCGGAATTCGACCGTGACGGCGACGGCGTCGTACTTCAGCGCCCAATCGATGAGCGGGTGCACGGAGGAGAAACGATCTCCCATGACCATGCCGCCGCCGTGGATGTGGTAGATCCCGGGCCCGCGGCTGCAGTGGTCCTCGCGGGAGATGACGGAAACCTCGATCTCCGCCCCGCCGTAGCCGGGGATCGTGCGGCTGACGCATTTGACGGGGCGGTCGCCGATCTGCTCGTCGATGCTGGGGAAGCGGAGCGCGCGGAAGTGCTCCAACCGGTCCGGCGTCATGCCGACCGGAACGTGCCCTTCGAGCGCCGATAACACGGGGACCAGTTCGGGATCGAACGGCTGCCGAGGTTTTTCGTGCGTCATGGATCGCTCCTGGAAGTCAGCGCATCCTTCACCGCTCGCCGAGACGGGTGCGCGTGGCGGTGAACCCGCGCAGCATGCGACCGCGCCGAATCGGAACGTTCGGGGGCGAAGGTGTGTTCGGTGGTAGGGCGTCGCAAGCCGTCAGCGGCTCTGCGACCGGAGTCTGTCCACCTCGATGAGCATGCGCGGAAAGCTAGCACGGCTCCACGGCGAAGCCACGGCCCGATGCCCGAAAGTGCCGCCCGGCTCATCGCGGAACGACTCGTGCGGCCACTGCTGCTAGTCTCGGGGAGAAGTCATTCCGAAGGAGACTCGACGTGGTGGGTGAAGACGACATCTCCGGGTGATCCCCGGACTCGCGGGCTCTCGGCACGCTGCGAACAGCGACGCCGCAGGGTCATGTCGTCGTCCATTCCTCTTCTGCGGGACGAAGTCCTGCCTGCACCCACCAACTGAGGTCTCACCCCATGTCCGACGATCGCATCGTCGTGTCCGGCCTGTCCTTCTCCTGGCCCGACGACACCCCCGTCTTCTCCGGGCTTTCCTTCACCGTTCCCAGCAGCCGCGCCGGTTTCGCGGCCTCGAACGGAGCCGGGAAGCCGGCGATGTTCAAACTCATCGCCGGGCGGCTGGAGAGTGCGCTCAACGCCTTCCGCGGCGCGTTCGTCGTCCATGACGAACGCATCCTGGGCGAGATCCGGGTGGACCGCGGGCTGCTGGAAACTGCCGCCCCCACCGCGACCCGGTGAGCCGGGCCACGGCAATGGTCGAAGCAGCTCTGATCGCGCACGACGTCGTGCGCGTGCTCGGTGATCGGCGGGTGCTCGACGGCATCTCGCTCACGGCGGCTCCGGGCCGCAGGATCGGGTTGATCGGTGAGAACGGCGTCGGGAAGTCCACGTTGTTGCGCGTGCTCGCCGGGGTCGACCGGCCCGACCGCGGCAGCGTGCAACGCCCGCCGGATCTCGGTTACCTCCGCCAGGAGATGCCGTTCCACTCAGAGTCCACAGTGTCCGGTGTGATCGACGACGCGCTCGCCGACGTCCGCGAAGATCTCGCCGAGATCGACCGGCTTTCCGGGCTTCTCGCGGACGCGCCGGATGACGGCGATCTCCTCGCCGAGTACGCCGAGAGCCTGGAACGGGCGCAGCGCCACGAGGCGTGGGACGCCGACCGCCGGGCGGAGATGGTGCTCACCGGCCTGGGCCTCGGCTCCGTCGCGCACGACCGCGCCCTCGCCTCCCTGTCCGGCGGCCAGCGCGGGCGGCTGGCGCTGGCCGCGCTGGTGGTCCGCAGGCCTTCTGCGCTGTTGCTCGACGAACCGACCAACCACCTCGACGATGACGCGGCCGAATTCCTGGAGGAGCAACTGCGCAGCCAGCCGGGAACCGTCGTGCTGGCCAGCCACGACAGGGCGTTCCTCGATGCGGTCTGCACGGACCTGATCGACCTCGACCCGGCCGTGGACGGCCCGGCCCGCTACGGCGGCGGCTACAGCGACTACCTGGCGCAGCGGCGGGCTGAGCGGGAACGCTGGCAGCGGCGCTACGCCGAGGAGCAGGAGGAGATCGCCGCCCTGCGAGACTCGCTCGGCGTGACCACCCACCAGGTCGCGCCGAATCGCGCCAAGCGCGACAACGAGAAGATGGGCTACGGACACCGAGCCGGGCGGGTGCAGAACCAGATCGCGCGGCGCGTGCGCAACGCGGCACGCAGGCTTGAAGAACTGGAACGCCACCAGGTTCCTGCGCCGCCGCAACCTCTGCGGTTCCGCCCGGACTCTCTCGCGGAGCATGCAGAAGGGGAACTCCTAGTGGCGTTGCGCGACGTTCACGTGCCCGGGAGGCTTTCGGTCGGGCACCTGGACGTTTCGGTCACCGAACGGCTACTCGTGACCGGGCCCAACGGTGCGGGGAAGTCGACCCTGCTGCTTGTGCTGGCCGGCCGGCTCGACCAGGAGGGCGTGCGGTGGCGGCCCGGGATTCGCGTCGGCCTGCTCGGCCAGGACACCGAGTTCGACCAGCCGGGACGCACCGCGCGGGCGACGTACGAGGCGGCGGTCGGCGCTGCCCGGGCGGAAACCGTCCCGCTCGGCTCGCTGGGATTGCTGCCGGAACGGGACCTGGACAGACCTGTCGGGGAGTTGTCGGTGGGGCAGCGTCGACGGCTTGCCCTGGCTCTGCTGGTCGCACGCCCTCCGCACCTGCTCCTGCTCGACGAGCCCACCAACCACCTGTCACCCAGCCTGTGCGACGAGCTGGAGGACGCACTGGGCCCCGGACCGGGCGCGATCGTGGTCGCCAGCCACGATCGCTGGATGCGCACACGATGGCGCGGAGTCGAAGTTCGTGTCGACAGTGGACGACTGCTGGACGCGAACCCTGTGGCAGGTCAGCAGGAATTCGTGATGCGATTGATCCAGTAGGGTCACCTCGAAGGCCCGCTGCCCTCACCGGCAGCGGGCCGTCTCGGTGTCATCTCCCTCGTAGGACCGCCGGAGCGTCACCCGAGCCGAGATACTTGGCGTGGAGCTGTCCGCAGGCGGCGTCGATGTCGGCACCGAGCTGGCGGCGCCTGGTGGCGTTCACCCCGCGGGCGATGAGACCGTTCACGAACTCGTCGACGCGCCTGGACGAAGGCGCGCGATAGCCCGGAACCGCGCCTGTCGCCTCGTTGTAGCGGATGACGCTGACGTGGAACAGCTCCGGCCGAGATCGCCGGCGCACCAGCTCGGCCACGGCCGCGAGGTGGTCGTCGCTGTCGTTGACACCGGCGATCAACAGGTAGGCCAGGTAGACTTTGCGCCTGCTCGCGGCCGCGTGCCGATCGAGGATGTCGAGGTTCCGCGCGAGCGAGAACCGGTCTTCCAGCGGGATGATTCGTGCGCGCTGCTGGGGGAACGGTGAGTGCACGGACAACGTGATCGTCACCTGGGGGTGCTGTTCGACCAGCCGGGCGAGGTTCGGCGCGACTCCGACGGTCGAGACGGTCAGCCGTCGCGGGGACATCCCGGCGTAGCCGGGGTCGGTGAGGAGGGTGAGCGCGTCGAACAGGTGCGGGTTCGCGAGTGCTTCGCCCATTCCCATGAACGCGACGCTCGTCGGCCGGGGAAGACCCGTGCGCGTCCAGTGCGGGTGCATGACCTGGGAGGCGATCTCGTCCGCGCTCAGGTTGCGGACCAGACCCACGGCCCCGGTCGCGCAGAACGTGCAGCCCAGACCGCAACCGGCTTGGGAGGAGACGCACATGGAGTCCCACCCGGCCCGGTAGTGCGAGACGACGGTCTCGATCCGCGCCCCGGTGTCCGAGGCGAACAGAACCTTCTCGACCTGCTCGCCGTGCTGCACCTCCAGCGGCGTGAGCGTGTGCATCCGCGGGCCGAACCGCTCGGCCAGCTCGGCGCGCAGCGCCGCCGGGAGCACATGCACCTCAGCGAACGTCTCGGCGGTCGAGTTCTGCCAAGCGTCGATCAGCTGCCGGAACCGGAAAGCGGGGGCTCCCGCCTCGGCGAGATGGTCGCGAATCCGCATCCAGCGGCTTCTCGGGGCGAGGACGGCGCTCATCTGTCACCGTCCAATGCGGATAGAGCCTCTCGGCCGCGGTAGAAGCCGCAGTGCGCGCACACCCGATGCGGCGGGGTGGGCTTTCCGCAGGCGGGATTCGCGCAGGCGGCGAGCGCCGGGGCGCTGGCCTTCCAGCGCGCGCGGCGATGACGGGTGCGGGAACGGGACGTGCGGTGCTGCATGTGCCGGCCTTTCTGGAGGATGCGGATCAGCGGAGCTGACGGCGCAACCGACCACAGGCCAGGCGTCGATGCGGTGGCGGAGTCGATGCCGGGGCGATGAATCCGGCAATACGAGATCGACATCGCGCGTTCGCAAGCACGGACTCGTGGCCGAGGTCGGTGCGGCGCGAACGTGCCGGTGAAGTTCGCGCAGGGAAGTCACAGCCTCGAACAGGCGGATCTACAGCCCTGCGCTGGGGAAGGTCATCCACGGACCCGGGAGCCATGCTTCCGCGGGCGGGTGAAGGCCACCGGCAGTTCGGTGGCTAGATTCTGTCGACCTCGATCACGTTCGACATGCTAGCAGCGCGGAACGTCGCGCTGTGTAGCGACGTCCGGGACGAGGGCCGGAAGAAGCACTGAGCCAGCCCGGAAAGGAGCTGTCAGGCTTGCACGCCGCGGTAGCTGACCGGGCTGTCGGTGGGGGCGGCGTAGCGGCCGAGGCGTGTGCGGGGAGCTTCCGGGTTCCTCTCGCGGGCGGCTTGCAAGAGGGCGAAGAAGGGGATGTCGCCTCCTCCTTCGCGGACGGCCGGCTGCACGACGTGCGGGCGGAGGAGGTAGATGTTCCTCTCCACTTCCTCCGGTGGGAGCCCTTCGGCCGGCTCCCGGTATCGCCAGGCGCCGGAGCGGTTGCGGATCCCGACCTCTCCGGCGTACCAGATGGCGCCTTGCGCGAAAGGTGCTTCCTCGTCCCGCTCGAACGCCTCGCCGCCGGGGTACCGCTCGGTGACCAGGCGCCCGAGGACGTCCAGCGATGCGGGGGAGAAGTCCCACGCGGCCTTCTCGACGCCCGTGTCCGCCACCCACGCGTCGAACTGCGCTGTCCGGGCTGCCAGCCATCCTGCCAGCCACGGGTGCTGGTCCTCCGAACCCCACGGGTCCAGACCCGGGGTCGGCTCCTTGACCGGCTTCCACCCCGGATGCTCGGCCTGCCGTTCGAGCACGGCGTCCCGCAGCATGTCGGCAGCACCGGTGAACACGCCGAACACCGGGCTTTCCAGCGCTTCCACGATGAGGTTCAGCGGGTCGACCGGCTCCAGGTGCAGTTCCGGAGCCGGAAGCACCACGGGCCGCTCGTCGGCGGCCCAGCCCCACTGGCCGCCGGCGATCATCATCAACGACTCGCCGAGGTAGGCCATCGCGCCGCGCAGGAAGTCCGCGGCATCGGGGCCGCCCTCGGGGCGGTAGGAGTTGACGAGTGCTTCTTCCAGCACCAGCAGGGAATCCGCGGACATGTCGGGCTGGAACTCGAATTCCTGGTCCACGTGCCAGGTCTCGAGGCGCATCACCAGGGGCTGGACATCGTTGATCCACTGGTTCAGCTCGTCCCCGGACGTGCTCGGGGCCGCGGCAGTGCTGTCGGGCATGACGATCACTCTAGGGACGCTCGCCGACATCCCGGGCTGAATCGGCCGATGTTGCGCTACTGGGGGCCGCAGCGGGCCAGGCCGCGGAGCGCTCGCGCCCTGGCGACCGGGCTAGGGGCGCTCTCGGTCAGCTCGACCGCGGCCAGGAACTGCTTCCTGGCGTCCGAAGGGCGGCCTGCCGCGAGGTACGCGTCGCCGAGGTGGTTGCGGATCTCGATCGTGGTCTCGACCGCGTCGGCGTCGACGGCGTCCAGCGCGGCGAGATGCCGGGCGATCGCGGTGTCCAGGTCGCCGGACTGCTCCGCCACGGTGCCCAGGTGGGTCAGCGCGAACCCGCGGATCAGGACATCGCCGGTTCGCTGCGCGAGATCCAGCGCCTCGGCGAGCACCTCGCCTGCCTCCTGCGTGGCGCCGACCCGGCACAGCTGCTCGCCGAGCGCGCACACGGTCATCGTGCGCATCCGCGGATCGTTCAGCTCGGCCGCGAGCACCGCCGCGGCGCGCAGCTGTTCCAACGCGACGTCGTGCCGGCGCATCTGGCCGTGGAGCATTCCGAGGTTGGACAGCATGAGGATCCGGAGGCGGTCGTAGCCGAGGTCTTCGGCGACGCCCAGCGCCCGCGTCAGGTACCCGGCGGCCTCGTCGTGCCGGCCCAGGGACCTGGCCGCGGCGCCCAGCCCGCCGAGCGCCCGGGTCTGGCCCTCCTCGTCGTCCAGCGCCCGGTATCCGGTGAGGGCCTTCTCGAAGCAGTCCCGCGCCTGCTGGTAGGCGCCGCGCATGCCGTGCACGTTCGCCAGGCTTGTCCACAGTGGAGCGGTCCGCCGCGGATCGGTTTCGGCGGCGAGCACGCACTCGTGCATCCGGCGGGCATCGGAGAACCAGGTGCGCATGGTGTACGGGTCCACGATGGCGGAGGTGATCCGCCCGGCCGCCGCCAGGTGGCCGGTTCGCGCGGCGTGCTCGACCAGTTCCAGCAGCGTCACCCGGCATCCGGTCAGCCAGTCCGCGGCGCTTTCGGCATCGGTGAACGGGAATCCGCCCCGGTCGTCCGGTTCCGGATCCGGTTCACCGGTCAGCAGGACCCTGCTGCGGCGGGTCGCCCGCTGGTAGTGGTCCAGCACCCGTTCCAGCGCCCCCGGCTCCGGCGCGGACTCGGCCAGCCTGCGGGCGTAGTCGGTCGCCAGGTCGTGCAGCCGGTACCGGTCGATCGCCGCCACGTCGAGCAGGCCGGCGTCGACCACCCGCTCTAGCAACTGCCCGGCCTCCGGCGGTGCGACGTCGGCGAGCGCTGCGACGCAGTACTGATCCGGTGCGATGCCAGGAATCTCGCCCAGCAGGCGGAAGATCCGCTGCTCGGCCGCGGGCAGCCGGCTGTAGGACAGCGCGAACGCCGCCTCGATGCTGCGGTCGCCGACCGCGAGCTCGGACAGCCTGCGATTGCCGTCCGCGAGCCGGCTCGCCAGGTACGCGAAGGTCCACGCCGGTCGGCTGCGCATTCGGGCCGCGACGATCCGGAGCGCCAGCGGCAGGCCTCCGCACGCCCGCACGACGTCGCGCACGGCGCCCGGCTCGGCCTCCGCCCTGACCGCACCGATGAGCCTGGACAGCAGGGCGGTGGCGGCGTCGTCGCCGAGCGCATCGAGGGTGACCTGGTGGTCGACGTCGAGGTCGACCAGCCGGGTCCGGCTGGTCACCAGCACCCGGTTGCCACCCCCACCCGGCAGCAGCGGGCGGACTTGCTCGGCTGACGCGGCGTTGTCGAGCACGACCAGCAGTTGGGCGTCGGCGGTCGCGGCGCGCCACACCGCGGCCCGCTCGTCGACGTCGTCCGGCACATCCCGGTCCGCCACGCCGATCGTGCGCAGCAACCGGCCGAGCGCGTCCGCCGGACCGAGCGGCGACCGGCCTGCCGTGTGCCCGTGCAAGTCGAGGAACAGCGCGCCATCGGGATAGGCCGGGCGCAGCTGGTGGGCGAGGTAGACGACCAGCGCCGACTTCCCGACCCCGGCGATGCCGTCGACGGCGACCAGGTGCGGTGCGCCATCGGCACGCGGTGACAGGTGCTCGGTGAGCGCGGAGATCTGGTCCGCTCTGCCTTCCAGGCGAACGTTGTCGGGCGGCAGCTCGACGCGTCCGGCGCCGCGCCGCACGGGCGGAGCGATCCGCTCGCCGAGACCGATCGTGACGTCGTCCTCGCGCAGCACGGCTTGGTGCAGCGCGCGAAGCTCGTGCCCCGGCTCCACGCCGAGGCCCCGCACCATGCGATCGCGCAGATTCCGGTAGTCCTGCAGAGCGTCGGCCACCCAGCCACCGCCGTACCGGGCCCGCATCAGCAGCGCCACGCTCGGCTCGTCGTAGGGGTGCTCCGCGATGAGTGCGCTCAGCGCGTCGATCGCGGCGGAGTGCCGGCCGCTGCGGATCCACAGATCCGCGAGTCGTCGCCACGCGGTGAGACCGCGATCGAGCAGCCG
Source organism: Saccharopolyspora elongata (assembly GCF_004348985.1). Lineage (GTDB taxonomy): Bacteria > Actinomycetota > Actinomycetes > Mycobacteriales > Pseudonocardiaceae > Saccharopolyspora > Saccharopolyspora elongata. Next base: position 153,302 of record NZ_SMKW01000004.1, read on the forward strand.
CTGCCGTTCGGCCGCCGCGTGGCCGCCGGGCAGCCCGGCCAGCGGTTCTCCGTCGAGCAGTGCCGTGGCGCTGGTGAGCGCGGCCTCGGCGTCCACCTGCCGGTCGGCGGCCAGCGCTGCGGTCGCCCGGTCCACCAGGCCGTCGAACTCGGCGGCATCCAGGTATGCGGACGCGGTGATCTGGTAGCCGGCCCCGTGCCGCCGGATGACGTCGTCGGTCGCCCCGGCGGCGCGGAACGCGGCGCGCAGTCGGTAGAGGTAGACGGAGACGACATTGGACCCGCTGGCCGGCGGCTCCTTGCCCCAGATCGCCCCGAGCAGCTCGTCCGCAGTCCGAACCGCGTTGCGGTTCAGCAGGAGCGCGGCGAGCACCGCCTGCTGGCGGACCGGGCCGAGCCCCACCGGCTCGTCGCCGCACCAGGCCCGCAGCGGCCCGAGGACGGCGAACCGCAGCGCGGGAGTGCCCTCGTCGCTGGCGATCGCGCCCTCCTTCGACCGGACGAGGTCGCTCACCCGAGCGACGGCGTTCCATCGGCGCACACCCTAGCCGCCGGTCCGCCGCGCGGAGGCGTTCCCGCGCCGTGGGTCGAGCCGGTGAAGTTCGCCGCCAGAACGCGCGGTCGCGGACGCATCCGTGGCCCGCGTCCAGAACGACGCGGGCCACGGAGATCTGTTCCTCGGTCGGCAGGGGTTCAGTAGCCGGCACCGGCCTCCTGCAGCGCTTGCCAGAACCCGTGGACGATCTGGTCACCGGGCAGGCCGAACGAGTTCAGCACGTTCGCCCAGGCAATGGTGTCTCCCGACTGCGTGAGACCGTCCATCACGCCCTTGTAGATCTCGTTGTCGTTCAGCATTTCCCGTGGCATCGGGGCCGGGAATGCGGCCGGGCCCCAGGTGATCGGCGCGGACGGCGGGAGCAGCAGGTGCCCGACGTTCGCGAAGTTGGCCGGCCTGGCCCAGAAGCTCAGGTTCGGATCCGCGTCGCCGTAGGCACCGTGCGCGGTGTTGAGCCGCTGTAGCTGACCGGAGAACGCCTGCGCGTTGGAGATCGGGTTCGCGGCGTTGCAGACGACGTCGTCCTCCCGGCAGATGCTCGCCACCTCGATGTCGCGGAAGTCGTGCGGCCCAGGGGTGTGCATGCCCGGGCCGTCCGGAGCGACCGACATGATGCCGCCGGAGGGCCCCTGCGCGCCGGTGTCGGCGACGCCGCGGCGCGGATCGGCGATCAGCATGGCGTTGACCAGGTGGTGCGGGACCTCGTTCTTGCTCGCCAGCAGCTCGATCGCGTCGCCGGAGATCAGCGCGCCGAACGAGTAGCCGACGAGGGTGATCCTCGAACCCGGGCAGGCGCGGTGGAAGTCGACGACCCGCTTCTCCAGCGCCGGGGCCGCCACCCGGCGCGTGTTGTCCAGGCTGTGCGGGTGCACGCCCGGGACGATCCCGTCCTCGTACCGGAACTTCTCCATGTGCGCCCCGGCCGGCACGGCCGTTCCGGCGTCGTCCCAGGTCCGGCCGGTCAGCCCCCGGCCCCTGCCGTCGGTCAGGAGGTAGAGATGACTGCAGTCCGCCGTCACCGCCGGTTCCGGCGCGGCCGCCGCGATCTCGACACCACCCAGACCCGCGGCCAGTGCGACGCCCGCCAGCGCCAGACACGCCTTCTTCACCAATCGCATGGAATTCCTTTCCATCTGCGCGCAGCATCGACCGCACATTCCGCGGAAAGTGCGCGCGCTGCGCTGAGGAGGAACGAAAACGGTTGAACCGGGCCCGGATACGGTGAGCATGATCGTCGGGCGGCGATCACGGGGTCAACCCGGATCAGGCGGGAAATCCATTCGCGCCGCCCGATTTCATCGCCATTTCATCGATGCGGGAACGGGCGCCCGGGAATCGCGGATACCGGCCGGGTTTTCGGTGAGGCGGCGCGCAGGAACGGGCTACGGCTCGATGAGCCCGGTCCGGATGGCGTAGCGGGTGAGTTCGAGGCGGTCCCGCAGCCCGAGCTTCTGCAGCAGGTTGGCGCGGTGCCGTTCGACCGTCTTGATGCTGATGACGAGCAGGTCGGCGATCTCCCTCGACGAGTGGCCCTCGGCGACCAGCTTGAGGATCTCCTCCTCGCGGCGGGTGATGACCCTGGTGCTCGACTCCTCATCGGCGGCGTGGTCGAGGTAGTTGCGGATCAGCGCCGTGACCGCGCCGGGGTAGAGGAAGGGTTCGCCGCGCATGGCGGCGCGGCACGCCTCGACCAGGTCGCGGTCCGCGACGGATTTCAGCACGTACCCGGACGCACCGGCCTTGAGGGCTTCGAAGAAGTACTGCTCGTTGTCATACATGGTCAGGATGAGGATGCGCAGATCGGGGTGGCGGCGGGAAAGCTCGGCGGTCGCCTGCAATCCGGTGAGCCGGGGCATGGCGATGTCGAGGATGGCGAGGTCGGGCTCGTCGGTGCGGGCCTTCTCGATCGCCTCCGCGCCATCACCCGCCTCGGCGACGACGACCAGGTCCGGTTCGTTGTCGAGGATGAGGCGGACCCCGCGGCGGACCAGGGCGTGATCGTCGGCGAGCAGGATGCGGGTCTTCGTCGCGTCAGACATGCGCAGGCGCTTTCGTCGCGGTGGGCACGTGCAGGCGCACCTCGGTGCCGCCCCCGGGGCGGGGGCCGAGGGTGAGCTCGGCGCCGATGAGCAGCGCCCGCTCCCGCATGCCGCGAATGCCTGCGCCTTCGGCGGCGTCGCCGATCCCGCGGCCGTTGTCGCGGACGTACAGCTCCACCGCGGTCGGGCCGCGCAGCAGCGAGAGATCGAGGCGGGTGGCGCGGGCGTGGCGGACCGTGTTGGTGAGGCCTTCCTGCGCGACCCGGTAGAGGACCAGTTCGACGGCGCCGCCGAGATCGGGCAGGTCGTTGTCGACGTGGCAGCGCGCGGTGAGCCCGCTGTGCGGCAGGACCTCGGTGGTGAGCGCCTTGAGCGCGCTGACCAGCCCGAGTTCTTCCAGGACACCGGGGCGCAGCCGGCGGGCGATGCGGCGGATCTCCTCCAGGCTGCCGCGGGTGATCTCCTGGACGTGGTGCAACGCGGTCGCGACGGAGTCCGGGGAGTCGTCCGCGACCCGCTTGAGTTCGAGCAGGACCGCGGTGAGGGTCTGGCCCACCTCGTCGTGGAGTTCCTGCGCGATGCGGTGGCGCTCGGCTTCCTGCGCGGACAGGGCGACCGCGCTGCTGGTGGCGCGCTCGGCTTCGAGCCGGTCGAGCATGGTGTTGAAGGTCCTGATCAGGTCGGCGACCTCCCCGCTGCCGGTGACCTCGGGGCGGGAGCCCGGGCGCAGCGGGTCGATCGCCCGCATCGCTCGGGCGAGCCGCCGCAGGGGCGCCAGCCCGGCGCCCAGCAGGACGGCGTTGACCAGCAGCATCGCCGCGAGGCCGGCGGCCAGGATCAGGGCCTCGGTGACGAAGAACGGGGTGGAGACGGTGGCCGGCCCCCACAGGAGCAGCGCGGCGCCCGCGATCAGCACCGCGGTGTTGAGCAGGAACAGCCTCCAGAACAGGGACACGATGCCCGGCCTCCTCGCCTGTCGCTGTGCCCACTATCGCGCAAGTTCGTGCGCCCGTCGTGCGCTCGACCAGCGCCTCCGCTCGCCAGTGCGCCCCAGCTTGTCGGCGTCGCGACGGTGCTGTCCATCCGGGAGCTCACCCACGCCGCGCACCGGGCGGACCACGGAGGCGGACCCGATTGCATGATCGGCACCCCGGGAAATGGGTGTCGCCCGGGATGGCGTCCATGCCGGGCGGTCGGAGAGCCTCAGAACGTCACCGCCACGCGCGAGACGAAGGAGCGCTCTCGGGGGAAGGACCAGCCATGGCACCCATCGGATCACGGCGGCCCGCAGGTCCCGCGAAGCAGGCCGCCGGCCGCCCACCAGCGGCGACCCGTCCGGAACACGACCACCGGCCGACGACGGACCGGATCGTGCTGGTCATCGCGCTCGGGGCGATCGGGGCGGGTCTCGTGCTCGGACACGCCTTGCTCCTCGCGGGCGGCCTCGTCCTCGCCGCCTCCATCGGGCACCTCGCCTGGCGGCCGAACCGCTGACGGGCACGAGCCCGGGGCGAACAGTGGGACGCGCCGACACGGGCCCGGTCGACCGGGTGGCTCCCGTCGCGGATGACGGGGAGGCGCGGTCGTGACCACCGCCTTGACGATCCTCGTCTTCCTGACCGCGTTCGTGCTGATCGCCACCGAACGCATCCACCGGGTCGCCGCCGCGCTCGGCGGGGTCGCCGTCATGGTGCTGCTGGGCGCGGTGGACGCCCACAGCGCATTCTTCAGCGAGAAGACCGGCATCGACTGGAACGTGATCTTCCTGCTGCTGGGCATGATGATCACGGTCAGCGTGCTCAAGCACACCGGGGTCTTCGACTACCTAGCCATCTGGTCGGCCAAGAAGAGCCGCGGCCGGTCCTTCCGGCTGATGGTCATCCTGGTGCTGTTCACCGCCGTCGTCTCGGCATTCCTCGACAGCGTCACGGTCATGCTCCTCATCGCACCGATCACGCTCGCGGTCTGCCAACGACTCCGGCTGCCGGTCGTGCCCTTCCTGATCGCCGAGGTCCTCGCCGCGAACATCGGCGGCACCGCCACCTTGATCGGCGACCCGCCGAACATCATGATCGGCAGCCGGGCGGGCCTGTCGTTCGCCGACTTCCTGGTCAACCTCGCGCCCATCACCGTCGTCCTGCTCGCGGTCTTCATCGCGCTGTGCCGGGTGCTGTTCCGCAAGGCGTTCCTGGACGCGGAAGAGCACATGGCCGAGATCATGGAGCTGGACGGCAAGGACTCCATCCACGACCACCGGCTGCTCCGGCGCTGCCTGGTCGTGGCGGGCGCGGTCGTGATCGCGTTCGTCCTGCACGGCCCGATCGGCATCGACCCCGCGTTCGTCGGACTGCTCGGCGCCGGGCTCATGGTGCTCGTCTCGGGCACCACCACCAAGCAGTTCCTCCAGGAGGTCGACTGGTCCACCCTCGTGTTCTTCATGGGGCTGTTCGTGATGGTGGGCGGGCTGGTCGACGTCGGCGCGATCGACACCCTCGGCCGCGCCGCGATCGACCTGGTCGGCGACGACTACCTGCTGGCCGCGGTGGGGCTGATCATCGGTTCCGCGGCGGTCGGCGGCATGATCGACACCATCCCGTTCGTGGCGACCACGATGCCCATCGTCGAGGAACTCGTGGCCACCGTGCCCGATCCGGACACCGGCCGGGCGCTGTGGTGGTCGCTCGCGCTCGGGGCCGACCTCGGCGGCAACGCCACCGCGATCGGCGCGAGCGCCAACGTCGTCGCCATCGGCTGGGCGGCCCGCAACGGCCATCCCATCGGCTTCTGGGAGTTCACCAAGTACGGCCTCGTCGTCACCGCGGTGACCATCGCCCTGGCCACGCTCTACGTCTGGCTGCGGTACTTCGCGCTGTAGGCGGTGATCGCTGTCGGCTGTGCCGGCGACGAGCTCGCCGCGACCGGCGCCATCACGGTCGACCGACGCCGGGTGCTGGGGCTGGTCCCGGTGAACGTCGTCCTGGACGACCCCGGGCAGGCACGAGCCCTGCGGGACCGGGTGCGGACCGCGGTCCTGGGCGGCCACGACCCGGCCACCGCTGGGATCGAGGACCTCACCCTCGCCGCGTTCGCCGCCGAAGGCGACGTCCGGACCGCTTTCAGCGGCCGGGAACGCCACGCGCACCGGGGATGAGTTCCGGGCGTTCGCCGACCACGTCGACGCGGTGCTTCCTGGACTTCGGAAGGCGCTGGAGTGGTCCATCGCGGCGCGCCGAGGGGCTGCGGCCAGCTGAGCCGGCCGCCGCGCGACCCGCGGCGAATGCCCGGCCCAGCACATGATGAAGGCCCGCCGGGGGAGCGGCGGGCCTTCATCGGTTCTCGGTGATGGGTGCTGTTCGTCAGGCGGCGTAGCCCTTGGGCTCGATCAGCGAGGCGAGCTGGTCGAGGCTCAGCCAGTAGTCCTCGATCCCGCTGAACCGCGCCGGGTCGGAGATGTGCACCGTCTTGTCCGCCGCGTTGTAGCCGACGATCGCCACGTAGTGGTAGATCGTCTGGCTCGACGGGTAGCCGGGCGGCTGGTTGCCGGGCGCCGCGACGATGTTGGCCACCATCGCCTTGCCGTCGGTGACGTTGCGGACGGTGTCCGACCACAGCTGCTCGGTCATCTCCGGCGTCAGCGCGCGGTCGCTCCAGTCCCGGGCGACGTACTGGGTGCCGGTTCCCGCGAGCTGCTTGTTGAGCCCGTCGACGACCTGGCCGATGGTGTCCGTGCCGTTCTCGGTGGTGCCGAGTTCGGCGGCCAGCGCGCCCTGGTCCGGCAGCGCGTCGGTCTTGCTGGACAGCGCGATGCGGGCCGCCGTGGGGCCGCACCAGTAGCTGGTCTTCTGCGCCTGGTAGTCGACGTCGAGGGACTTGGTGACCGGCGGCGGGGCGGCCGCCGGGGCCGGGGCGGCCGGAGCCGGGGGAGCGGCGGGGGCCTCCGGGGCCGGAGGGGCCGCCGGGGCTGGGGGAGCGGCCGGGGCTTCGGGGGCGGCCTGGGCTTCGGGCGCCGGGGCGGCGGCAGGGGCCAGCGGAGCTTCGTTGTCGACGGTCCGGATCTGCGCGGGGTGCGGAGCGGCCTGCTCCGGGCCCGCGCCGGCCAGCAGCGGCTGACCGACCATCACGAGCGCGCCACCGGCGACGACCACCGGGAGCACCTTGCCGGACACCTTGCCGATGCGGGCGGCACCGTCCGCCTTCGGGCCGAACTTGTCAACGAGTGCGCGGACTGCGGCCTTCGGGGTGCGGCCGCCCGCGTTGCCATGCTTGTGCACGTGCGCCTTTCCGGGTCGGGGAAGGATCCGGGCAACACCGCCGGGGTGCGGTGGCCTCTCGGGGCGAGGCGTCGTGACCGGACCGTGATGTACAGCCACTAGCAACGTAACTAAGAGTCACCGAGGCTTCAACGTGTCACCTGATCAGGTCGGTATTTGACCCGCTTTGACTCCGCTCCGTAGTGGTTGGCGTTGATCGGTCGATAACTCCCCGGCAATTCCCGGAAGCGGCCGCCCCGGGATCCCGCGCCATCAACGCCGCTGGCGACATTTGCACTGGTGAGGAGCCTGGAAACCCGCCGCGCGGAGAGGGTCGAAGACACCGGCTCCCGGCTCGTCAGGGCCGAGATCGGTTCCTCGCGAGCCGACCCGCGAAGATCGGCCAAAATGCGATCGTGAGCCTGGGCACAGGGGCTGCGGTGACCGGTCGGGCCTGCAAGCGTCGTCGTGTGTTCGCCCGGAGTTGATCTCACCGGCTGCGCCGGGCTCACCACGGACTGGGCCCGGGTGCGGCCGGGTCCTCGGTGGCCCACGCCACGTGGCCGTCCGGCCAGATCAGCGCGGCGCGGACCGCCGCCCAGCCCGGGCGGTGCCCGGCGAGTTCGTCGCGGCCGCCGGCGAAGTCGAGCTCGACGTGACGCCCGGGAGGAAGTGGCGGTGAAATGGTGGGGCTTCTGGATTCAGTGCACGGCGGTGGTGTCGGAGGCGTTCTCCGGTGCTGGGACGTGACCGGTGGCTTCGTGCCGGCTGGTCAGCAGCGGGACGAGCGCCAACGCCAGCAGCGCCAGCACCGGCTGCGCGACCAGGGCGGCGATGAACGCCTGGCTGTAGGCCGCCGGCGCGGTGTCGGCGCCGAGGACGGTGAAGAACACCAGCCCGATCACGGTGACCCCGAACGCCATGCCGACCTGCATGATCGTCTGGATGACGCCGGAGGCCGCGCCCGCGTCCTTCTCCGGGACGTCGACCAGCACCGCCGCCACCAGCGGGCTCATGCCCAGGCCCTGGCCGAGGCCGATCACCGCCATCGACGGTGCCAGCATCCAGCCGGTCATGCCGGCGCCCGCGTTGATCGCCGTGAACAGGATGGCGACGTTGCCGAGGACGTTGACGGCGTAGCCGAGGCTCAGCACGTGGTTGCCCAGCCTGGGCTGCAACTTCGGGGCGAGCAGCGAACCGATCGTGAACGTCGCCGCCAGCGGGGTGAAGGTGAGGCCCGCGTACAGGGCGGTGCGGCCGAGACCGGCCTGGAGTTGCAGTGGTAGCAGGAAGAACAGGCCGCTGTTGCCCGCGAAGAACAGGAGAGCGATCGCGTTTCCCGCGCTGAAGCTGCGGATCTTGTACAGCTGTTGCGGCACCAGTGGTGAGTTGTCGCGGCTGGCGACCCGCCGTTCCCACAGCAGGAAGACGACCAGCGCCGGGACGGCCAGGACCAGCAGCGTGATGATCCACGACGGCCAGCCCAGTTCGCGGCCCTGGATCAGCGGGAAGATCAGCAGCACCAGGGTGACCGTCAGCAGGCCGACGCCCAGCGAATCCAGCCGCGCCTTGGCGGTGTCGGCGAGCTTCGGCAGGGTGGCGGCGGCGATCGCGATGGCGATCAGGCCGACCGGCACGTTGATCAGGAAGATCGGCCGCCAGGTCAGGCCGAACAGGTTGGCGCCGATCAACACGCCGCCGATGAGCTGGCCCGCGATGGAGGCGAGCCCGATCGTCGCACCGAACACGCTGAATGCCTTGGCGCGCGCGCGACCGGTGAACGTCAGCTGCAGGATGGACAGCACCTGCGGGTAGAAGATGGCGGCGCCGAGCGCCTGCACGATGCGGAACACGATCAGCAGCGCGGGATCGGGCGCCAGCCCGCAGGCCAGCGATGCCAGCGTGAACAGGCCGCTGCCCAGGAGGAACATCTTGCGGTGCCCGAAGATGTCGCCGAGCCGGCCGCCGGTCACCAGCACCACGCCGTAGACCAGGATGTACCCGCCGATGATGAGCTGTACCTCGGCGAAGCTCGCGCCCAGTTCGTCGCGGATGGCCGGGGTGGCGACGTTGACGATGAAGTCGTTGAGCATGGACAGGAACGTGCCGGTCATCACCGCGACGAGCATCAGCCACTGCTGGGCGGAGAGCTTCCCGGTGTCGGCCTCGGCCGGCGCAGTGCCCGGGGATTTGGGCGGTGCCATGAACGTTCAACCTTTCGGATCAAGGACTTCGTTCGTGCGTTCGTGGTCGAGAATCGGCTCGAACGGGCGGGGGAACAACGCCGAACTGCGGTAGGTTCGCTAAGGCACGTTTAACGATGGGGGCGATCGGGGTGGAGTTCCGCGAGTTGGAGACCTTCCTGGTGCTGACGGAGGAACTGCACTTCGGGCGCACCGCCGAACGGCTACACGTGTCTCCGCCGCGGGTCACCCAGAACCTCCAGTCCCTGGAACGCCGCATCGGGGGAAGGCTGTTCGACCGCACCAGCCGCCGCGTCGCACTCACCCCGCTGGGCAAGCAGTTCTGGCAGGACGTCAAGGACGCCTACCGGCAGCTGGACCGCGCGGTCGAACGGGCTTCCGCCACTGCGCGCGGCATCGAGGGCGTCCTCCACGTCGGCTTCCTCGGCTCCGGTGCCAACGAGTGGACCGCCGAGCTGGTGACCGAGTTCCGCACCCAGCACCCCGGCTGCGAGCTGCGGATGACCGAGGTGCACTGCGCCGACCCGCTCGGCCCGCTGCGCATCGGCGACGTGGACGCGCTGATCACCAGGTTGCCCGTGGCGGAGCCGGACCTGACGGTGGGGCCGGTGCTGCTGTCGGAACCGAGGATGCTCGCGGTCCCGGTCGGTCACCCGTTCGCCGGGCGTTCCTCGGTGTCGGTGGAGGACCTGGCCCGGGTGGAGGTCATCGACGTGGTGGGCCCGGCACCGGACTACTGGTGGGAGTTCCACGTCCCGACCACGACGCCGGGCGGCCGGCCGATCAACCGCCGCCAGGCCGTGCGCACCTTCCAGGAGCTGCTGACCGCGATCGCCAACGGGCAGGGCGTGTCGCCCGTGGTCGAATCGGTGTCCCGGTACTACGCGCGTCCGGACATCGCGCTCGTGCCGCTGCGCGGCATGCCGGACTCAGAGGTTGCGCTGGTGTGGCGCACGGCGGGGGAAACGGCTCGGGTGCGGGCGTTCGCAGAAGCCGCCGAGCGCGTTGTGATCAGTCACGACGACGAGAAGGCGCTCCGATTGGCGTGACACTTGGACGGATTCCGATTCGACCTGGCCGGCGGACTCACCCGTGGTGCGGACGGGCCGGTGCTGGAACAGCCGCCGGTGCTGTGGGAATCGAACCGTCCGGAATGCTCAGCGAAACCAAGCTCATCGCTGAGCGGTAGCCGGAACAGTGCTCGCCGGTGTCAGCTGGTCATGCCGCCGGCGAACGGCATCGCCTGCCAGTGGGCGACGGCAGGCTTCAGGTACTCCTCCAACACGGGCAGTTGCGGCACGAGCGTGAGGGTGGCGATGACCCGCAGCATCCCCACGGCGTTCACGAACTTCATGACTTCGTCGTTCAACGGCCGCAGGCCGTTGCGCTGCGCGCCGCGGTTGTAGGCGGCTTCGAGGTCGGGGCCGAGCGCGGCCAGGTCCCACTCGACGGGGCCCAGCGTGACCAGTTCGAAGTCGGCGAAGAGGTGCCCGGCCACCCCGGCGAAGATGTTCGCGGGCGGGGAGTCGCCGTGGATGGGCTGGAGGTCGACCCCGGGGAACGCCCCTTCGAACGCGGCGCGCGAGCTGACCAGCGGTTCCAGGACCTGCCACTCCCGGCTTGCGCGATCGAGCTCGGCCGGACCGATGAGGTCGGGGCGCTTTTCCAGCAGGGCAAGGCTTTCCGCGACGAACTGCGGTTCGGCCGAGGACAGGAACGACAGCGGGCCCGGGTATGCGCGCAGCGCGGCGTGCAGGTCGGCGGCGAGCTCGGAGTTCGCCACGTAGTCAGGTTCCCCGTCCTGGGCCTCCTCGACGAACTGCCAGAACGTCATCGAGAACCCGTCGCGCTGAACGGGTTCCCGGGGCACGAGGGGGCTGGGCGGGATCACGGGCGTTCCCTGATCTGCGAGCCACCGCGTCACATCCAGTTCCGCCTGCTGGCGGCGCACCAGGGAGTCGAGCCCGGTGTTGTGCGGCAGCACGGTGGGAATCCGGGCCACGACCGGTGCGGGCGCGAGGTGGACGACGACGGAGAACAGGTCGTGGAGCACCCGGGCATCGGTCACGGTGAGCCCCAGGTCGCGTCCCGCCCCGACGGCCGCGTCGACTGCGGCGGAGGTGCGGTGGGCGATCTGCTGCGGCGACGCGAACTCGGTCATGGGCCCGATTGTTCCATTTCGCACGGCCGCCAGGTGACGGTGGTTCCGCGGGCGGGAACCGGGCTGCCGCACGAAGGTGTCCACCACGTACCTGACCGGCACGCTCCTGCTGGCGGTGGTGGCCGGTGCCGCGGCGGGCGGGATCCTGCTGCTCGCGTTGCCGCTGCTACCGCTGGCGGCCCTGGCGGTCGTCATCGGCGTCGCGGCGCTCCACCACCGTGCGGTCCGGCGATCCGGCCGCGCGGAGGAGTGATCCGCTGGTGTCCACAGTGGCCAGTTGATCGGATCGTCCGGTCGGGTGCAGGCCGTGGCAATTTCGCCGTCCGGTTGCGACGCGGGTTACCGCGGCCGGTCGGCGCGCCATTCCGGGTCGGTCGCTGGAACCTCGTCGCCCGGCGCGGCTTCACGGTGCCAGAACCACTCGACGACACCTCGCGCACGCCGCACACCGACCGCGGTCGTCCGGTTCCGGCCGTCGACACCTGCCGTCGTGAGGGCTTCCTCCAGATGGATCTCGGTGAGCGACAACGCGCTCAGCCCGGCCGTGGCACCCGGAGTCCGGTCCAATTCGTCCAGGTACCGGGTCAGCAGGTGGCCGGGCAGGCTCAGCCGAGGCCGGAACGGCAGCGGGGTGCCGCCGTGTGCGGTCACGCGGTAGTTTCCGGGGCCGCCGGCTTCGACCGCGAATCCCCGCTCCCGGAGGGAGCGCACCAACGCCGTTTCGGGGTCGGGACGATCAGTGGTCACCGGACAACCCTATCGCCGCCGGCACCGATGGCCATGCGATTGCACAGGACGTAGGTCATCCGGGGCACCAAGCTGCGGCCGTCCAGCCCTTCGGCTGCTGTGCAATAGCAGTGGCGGCAGACGTCCTCTGCGAGTACACCGCGGGAGATTAGCCCGGGCCTCCAAGCCGCCTGCCGTGTGAGGAGGTGGTGCGCGCCCGGCAGAATCCGGGGCATGACGACGGAACGCCTTTTGGAGCAGCAGGAACTCATCAACGGCGAGGCTCGCCGGGTGGCCGCCGAGCTCGACCTGATGGCCGTTCTCAGCGCGGTCGGTGAGCCGGTGCAGGTCGGCAGCTCGGCCCTGGGGGTCATGGTGCGGCGGGATCTCGACGTCACCGTCGTCTGCCGGGAACTGGACCGGGACGTCCACCTGGCCGTCGCGCGCATCGGCGCGGAACTCGCGGTGCTGGAACGGGTCCGGGAGGTCCGGTTCCGCGACGACACCGGGATGTGGAACACCGACCCCCGCTACCCGGACGGCCTGTACCTGGGCGTTTCCTACCGGGCCCTGGACGGCGCGGACTGGACGCTGGACATCTGGTTCGTCGATCGTCCCGACCGGCAACCGGACCTCGAACACCTGCGAACCCTCGCGCCCAGGCTCGACGACGACCACCGGGCCCTGGTGCTGGCCATCAAGGAAGAACTCGCGAGGAGACCGGCCGACGGCGTCGCCAGCTACGAGGTGTACCGGGCCGTGCTGGACCACGGCGTGACCACTGCGGAGGAATTCGACACCTGGCGAGATGACCAGCGATGACACCGGCGTCGGGGTGGACGGGCCGCCCACCCCCTGCCGCTTCGCCGAACGTCAAGCGGTTCGCGAGGCCGCGGCCACGCCGGTCGTCGCGGCGGTGGTGAGGTCCTTGACGACCACACCGTCCTTGACGACGAGTTCGATGGCATCCGGGTCGGCGAGGGCGGCGATGTCGGTCAGCGGGTCGACCGACACGGCCACGAGGTCGGCGATCTTGCCGACCTCCAGCGTGCCCAGTTCGCCGGCGAGCCCCAGCAGCCGCGCCGCGTTGGCGGTGCCGGCGACGATGGCGTCCGACGGGGACATGCCCAGGTCCACCAGGTGTGCCAGTTCGAGCAGGTTGCGCGCGTGCGGGCAGACGCCGGCATCGGTGCCGAGCGCGACCTGGACCCCGGCCTGGATGGCCCTGGCGAGGTTCTCGCGGGCGATCTCCGACCACCGCACCTTCTTCTCGTACAGGTACGGCGGCACGAGCGCCGGATCCGGTACCCGCAGGGCAGCGCTGAGCGTCGGAACCAGGAAGGTGCCCTTGTCGAGCATCAGTTCAATGCCCTCGTCGTCGATCTCGTAGCCGTGCTCGACGCTGTCGACGCCGCCGCGGATCGCCGCCAGGATGCCTGCAGTGCCCTGCGCGTGCGCGGCGATCTGGCGGGGTCGCGAATGGCGTTCGAGCTCGGCGCGGATCAGCGCGATCTGGTGCTCGGTGATCCCGAGGTCGTCCGGCTGGTCCGTCGGGCTCGACACCCCGCCGGTGGTGCAGACCTTGATGATGTCGGCGCCGGAGCGGATCAGGGTGCGCACCGTGGTGAGCACTTCCTCGTCGGTATCGGCGACGCAGAGGCTCGGAACGTTCACCAGCGGCATCACCTTGCCGTTGGGCAGGGTCAGGTCGGCGTGGCCGCCGGTCGGCGAGATCACCTGGACCGCGATCCGGGCCCGGGGGGCCGGTGATCAGCCCGTCGTCGAGGGCGCGCTGCATCCCGTGGTCGAGCCCGCCGAGATCGCGGATCGTGGTGATGCCCGCGTCCAGCGTCTGGCGCAGCCGCCGGGCGGTCTTGAGCGTCGCGTAGCTCCCGGCGTCGGACACCACGTTCCGCGCGTTCTCCTCGACCGCGATGGTGGCGTGCACGTGGGTGTCGAAGAAGCCGGGCAGCACGGTGCGGCCACCCCCGTCGACCGTCCGGACCGGCGTGACCTCGGCGTGCTCGCGCCGGGGACCGACGTAGGTCAACCGTCCGTCCGCCGCAACGACCTCGCCGTCCTCTACGGGGGAGCCGCCGGTGCCGTCGATGATCCGTACGTTGGTCAACCGGATCGTTCCGCCGTGACTCATGGTTCCTCGCTCTCGCTCGATTTCCTCGGCAGGCGCCGGAATCGCGGGCATCCCCGTCGATTCCGGCGCCTGCCACGTGGCTGCCTTCCGGTCACTCCTGGGCGAACGCCTCCTTCGCCTGCCGCAGCAGGTCAGGCTCGGTCAGCAGCTGGATGGTGGTGGTGGCCAGCAGCGTCGCTCCGTCCAAGGCGACCTGGTCGCCCGCCGCGGCACCGGCCGCCTCGGCGGCTTCGTGGGTGTGCATGGTGACGCCGGGGACGAGCTCTAGGAGCGGGTGCGCCGACGGCACCACCTGGCTGACGTTGCCCATGTCGGTGGAGCCCCCGGCGCGGTTCGGCAGCTCCGCACCGGGTTCCCGGCCCATCGCGACGAGCGTGCCGGTGATGAGTTCGGCGAGCACGGCGTTGCTGCGCATGGCGGCGTAGGCAGGCGCGGACCGGCGGATCTCGACGTCCGTTCCGGTGGCCAGCGCGGCTCCGCGCGCGCAGTCGTGGACCGCGGGGACGAGCCGATCGGTGAGGTAGCGGGTGTCGGGGGAGCGGACGAAGGCCCTGATCGCCGTGCGCTCCGGGATGATGTTGGGCGCCTGCCCGCCGTCGGTGATGATCGCGTGGACGCGGGATTCCGGGCGGATCTGCTGGCGCAGCAGGCCGATGGCGTTGAGCGCGAGGGTGGCGGCGTCCAGGGCGTTGCGCCCCTCGTGCGGGGTGTCGGCGGCGTGCGCGGGGACACCGGTGAACACGAATTCCACGGCCTCGCGCGCCAACGAGGGCATGTGGACGCGGTTCGCGCCGGTCGGGTGGACCATCATGGCGGCGTCCACTTCGGACAGCACGCCCGCCTCGATCAGGTAGGCCTTGCCGCCACCGCCTTCCTCGCCGGGGCTGCCGACCGCGAGGATCCGCGCGGCGGTGCCCGGGTGGTCGGCCAGCCAGCGCTTCGCGGCGATCGCGGCGCCGAGCCCGGCCGCGGCGATCGTGTTGTGCCCGCAGCCGTGCCCCAAGCCTTCCAGCGCGTCGTACTCCAGGAAGATCGCGACCGTCGGCAGGTGGCCTTCGTGGTCGCCGGCGTTGGTGAACTCGGCGACGAACGCGGTGTCGAGGTCCGCGACCCGCTCCCGGACGTCGAACCCGTGCGCGCTCAGCGAGTCGCGGAGCAGCTTCGCGGCGTGGTGCTCGGTGAAGCGGATCTCGGGCCGGTCGTGGATCCGGTGGCTGACGTCGAGGATCTCCGGTCGCAGCGCCTCGACCAGGCCGGTGACGGTGTCCAGCAGGGCGGTGCCGGAATCGTGGGTGGACAGGACTTCCTCCTAGATGGGTGGGGGGTGGGTGGTCAGCGTCCGATGTGGAACGTCTCGCCCGGCCCGATCGGGATGCCGAGCGCGGGCCACACGACGAAGAACAGCAGCCAGCTGGCGTAGAACGCGGCGGTGTAGGGCAGCATGAGCGAGAACAGCGTGCCCAAGCGCGCTTTCTTGTCGTAGCGCTGGATGAAGCCGAGCAGGATGGCGATGTACGGGCTCAGCGGCACCATCATGTTGGTCGAGGAGTCCGCGATGCGGTAGGCGGCCTGGACGTAGGCCGGATTAACGCCCTGGAGCATGAACATCGGCACGAACGTCGGCGCCTCCAGCGACCACAGCGCCGATCCGCTGGCGATGACCAGGCTCAACGCGGCGGTGAGCAGGCTGAATCCGACCAGCCCCAGGATGCCGCCGATGCCGAGGGACTTCAGCAGCGCGGCACCGTGGACCGCCAGCAGCAGGCCGAGGTTGGACCAGGTGAACCAGGCGATCGCCTGGGCCGCGACGAAGATCAGCACGAGGAAGCCGGAGAGTTCCTTGATCGACTTGCTCATCAGCGCGGGGATGTCGGAGGTGCTGGTGATCGTGCGGGCGGTGACGCCGTAGGCGATGGCGGTGCTGACGAAGAACATCAGCAGGATCGGCACGATCCCCTCCAGCAGCGGGGACTTGAGCAGGCCGCCGGTTTCCGGATTGCGGAGCGGGGAACCGGGCACGGCGGTGACGATCGCGACCGCGAGCAGGTACAGCACGGCGGTGATGCCGGCGTTGCGCAGGGCCTTGCCGTTCAGGGCGGGCTCCGCGGCCGGGCTTTCGGCGTCGTCGTCCGGATCGGGGGTGTAGGTGCCCAGCCTGGGCTCGATGATCTTCTCCGTGACGATCGTGCCGACGACCGCGAGCATGACCGCCGATGCGGGCATGAAGAAGTAGTTCGCCAGCGGCGACACGGTGGTTCCGGGTGCGACGATCCCGGCGGCCGCGGTGGTGATGCCGGACAGCAGCACGTCCGTGCTGGTGATCACGAAGTTCGCCGTGAACGCCGCGCCGGTGGCGGCGAAGCCGGCGGCGAGCCCGGCCAGCGGATGCCGGCCCATCTTGAGGAAGACCATCGCCGCGAGCGGCGGAACGATGAGCGCCGAGGCGTCCGAGGCCAGGTGGCTGATGATGCCCACCAGCATCACCGTGAGCGTCACGTAGCGGGGCTTCACCCCGGCGAGCGCCCGGCGCAGGACCGCCTCGATGAGCCCGACCTGCTGGGCGAGGCCGATGCCGAGCATGAGCACCACGACCAGCGGCAGCGGCGGGAACTCCACGAAGTTCTTCAGCGCGCTGGTCACCACGTACGTCAGCCCCTCGCCGGAGAGGATGCTGTGGATCATGACCTGCTTGCCGGTCCCCGGGTGCACCACCGACGCCCCGAGCCAGCCGGCCACGGCCGACACCGCGGCGATCAAGATCGACAGGTACACGAACAGCATGAACGGGTGGGGCAACGCGTTGCCGACCCGCTCCACGACGTTCAACGTCGCAGCCAGAGCCCTGCTGCCGGCTCCTGGCGTCGTTCTCACCTTGGTCCTCGCCACTGAGTCCCCTAGTACGTCCGGGTGGTCTTTGGTGCGCACATCCTGGGTACTGTTTTCGGCCGACCGGGCTAAGCTGCGGGAAAGTGGTTCTCAGGAAGATCGAATGCGCGAACTTGCCAATCTCGACGAACTGGATCTGGATCTGATCAGCGCCCTGCAGATCGCCCCGCGCGCTCCGTGGGCGCTGGTCGGCGAGGTGCTGCAGGTCGACGCGGCGACCGCGGCCCGGCGCTGGGAGCGCCTGAGCGAGGCCGGGGCGGTCTGGCTGACCTGCTATCCCGGCCCGTACTACCCGGAGCCGGTCTGCATGGCCTTCATCGAGGTCGACTGCGCCCAGGGGCAGGTGCTGGCGGTGGCCGAGCAGGCCTCGCGGCTACCGGCCGTGGTCACCGCGGAGCACGTCACCGGCGGCCGCGACCTGTACTTCACGGTGATGGTCGGCGATCTCGGCGAGCTGACCGAGTTCCTGCTCGGCGACCTGCAGCGGATCCCGGGCGCGCAGACCACCCGGGTGCAGGTCGTCACGGAGCTGTACGCCCAGGGCGGTGACTGGAACCTCGGCGGGCTCGATGCCGCTCAGCAGGAGCGGATCAGGCGCTCGCGGCCCGGCGGCAAGGGCTTCTCGATCCAGGCGCTCCGGCCGGTCGACCGAAACCTGCTGCGGTTGCTGGCGAATGCGCCGCGCGCGTCGTACACGGATCTCGCCAAGGGGGCGGGGATCAGCGTCAGCACGGCGCGCCGCCGCGTCGACGCGTTGCTGGCGTCCGGGATGGTCGGCATGCGCTGCGAGGTGTCCCGGGTGCTCGCCGAGGTCCCGATGTCGGCCACGGTCTGGGCGAACGTGCCGCCCGCCGACCTGCCCGGCGCGGCCGCGCTGATCGCTTCGTTGCCCGAAACGAGGGTGTGCGCCGGGATCACCGGCGGCATGGCGAACCTCTTGTTCAGCGTGTGGCTGCGCAGGCCGAAGGAGCTCCAGCTCATCGAGCGCCGGCTCGGCGACCTGTTCCCGCAGGTGAGCATCGTGGACCGGGCACTCTGCCTGCGCCACGTGAAGCGCGCGGGGCGCCTGCTGCACGACGGCGACCTCGCCGGCGACATGGTCCCGCTGGCCATGTGGAACGACTGATCACGCCCGCCATCACCCGGGTGCGCCTTGCCCTCGTCCGGTGGCCGCCCGCCCGCGCCACCCCGCAGATCCGTCCGGGCGCCGGCCTAGTTGGGTGCCGGTAAGAAACGTGTCATGAGCCCCAAACGGCGTTGATCTTGCTGTGACTTGGCAGAATGGCTCCGCCCGGCTGATCCCGAAGGCGCCGGTGCCTGACGCTAGATGGCGATTTCGCGCGAAATCGCCGCCCGGCGTTAGCGAGGTTTCGGGAGGTGTGCCGTGGCCAGCCAGCCGCGGCCGGCGTCGGCGCGGGCGGGATCGAACGCGGGTGGAATCGGGCGTTCGCAGGCGGCCGCGGCCTCGGCGATGCCCGTCACGGTGGGCTGCCAGCCGCGGCGGGTTAGCCAGGCATCAAGGTTCTCGGTGGGGCCGCCGCGCCACAGGTCGACGAGTTCGGCGGCGATGTCCGCGCGGGCGCTGCGGAGCAGCTCGGAGTCCTCCATGTGATCCAGGGCGAGCACGCTTGCTGGGGCGGAGAGGGCGGTGATCCGGTCGAGGAGCAGGTCGGCGGCTTCGGGCGGCAGCGCGTACAGGATGCCCTCGGCCAGCCAGGCGGCCTGCCGCTCCGGGTCGAAGCCGGACTCCGTCAGCGCGCGCGGCCAGTCCTGGCGCAGGTCGGTGGCGACCTCGACGCGGTGACACGCGGCGGTCGCGCCGCGGCCGTCGAGCACGGCTGCCTTGAATGCGAGCACGTCGGCGAAGTCCAGCTCGAAGACCTTGGTGCCGGGCGGCCAGGCGAGCCTGAACGCGCGGGCATCCATGCCGCACGCCAGCAGGACCACCTGCTCGCATCCTCCCTCGGCGGCATCCAGTAGCGCGCGATCGAGGGACTGGGTGCGGATGGCAACCTGCTCGGCCATGATCTGCAGGAATCGTGCGGTCGCCGGAGAAGGCCCGGCGGCCCAAGGGCTGATGGCCGGATCGACGGCCTGGAGGAAGTGCCGCGCGTAGGGATCGTCGAACAGCCGGTCCGGTCGGCTGCTCTCCTGGGCGCGCAGGAGAGCTACGCCCAAGGCGGTCGCGCCGATTCCGGCCAGGCTTTTGGGGGCGGTCGGTTCTTGTGTCACGGGGTTGTCCAACTCCTCTTCTCGGCAGGCGGTGTCACGGGCGGGCGCCCAGGGCGCGGAAGTAGTCGCTCACGGGTGCGAAGTCGACGTTGTCGCCGCGGAAGCCGACGTACTTGTCCGGGCGGATCAGGTACAGGCTGGGGCGGCGAACGCCGTAGCGGTTGTGCGCCTCGCTGCGCAGGTCGGCGAAGACTCCGTCCTCGGGGTCGTGCGGCAGGTGGCCGCGGGTGATGACATGGACCTCGCCGTGCCCGGTCATCGCCTCGTGTGCGGAGGCCTGCCAGGCGGCCAGGGTGGCGGAGTCCGTCGCGTCCGCCGCGAACAGGACGAGGTGGTGGCCCGGCGTCCGGAGGATGTGCCGGAGCGCCACCGGCCCCTCACGGTTCTCGACGTAGACGTCCCGTACCAGCTCGCCGGCTTCCGGTCCGGTACAGGCGACGTCACTCCACGCTCTGGCCTGCGATTCGTGCCAGCGTTCGGAGACGAGGTCACTGTCGCGGTAGTGGACGAGGTGTTCGCCGAAGGCGTTCGACAGCCGTTGCTGCACGGGGTTGAGCCGGCCGAACAGGCGCAGCGCGTGCCGCCTGGCTCTGCGGGCGACCAGCGTGCTGCCGGTGGCGACCTTCGTGGTGGCCGAGGTCGCCTCGACCACGGCCTTGACCACGGGCCACCGTTCGGCCTCGTAGCTGTCCAGGAGGGACTCCTCGGCGAGCCCGGCGACGACGAGCGCGAGTTTCCAGCCCAGGTTGTAGGCGTCCTGCATGCCCGTGTTCATGCCCTGACCGCCCACCGGGCTGTGGCTGTGCGCGGCGTCGCCGGCTAGGAGGACCCGGCCCTGGCGAAGCCGGTCGGCCAGGCTCTCGCGGGCCACGAACGACGAACTCCACTGCAGATCGCGTACGCGAGAGTCCAGGGGCGTGCGTTCGGCGACGTAGGCGGCGAAGTCGTCCAGCCCTGGAGTCTGTGGCGGCTGGTCGTCCGGCGTGCTGGCCAGGATGCGCCAGTAGCCCCCGATCATGGGGAAGACGGCCACGAGGCCGGACTTGCCGAAGTAGACATGGAAGCGGTCCCGCGTGAGCGGCCAGTCCGCAGCGACGTCGCCCAGGATGAACCCCCGCTTCAGGTCGGCTCTCTCCCGGGTGATTCCCGCCGTCTCTCGCACGGTGCTGTGGGCGCCGTCGGCGCCGATCAGCCAGCGGGTCTCGCACCGTTCGCCGCGACCGTCCCCGTGTCCGAGTTCCACGCTGACGCTGTGCTCGCCGGCCTGCTGCCCGACCAGGCGGGTGCCCCATTCGATGGTGACTCCGAGTTCTTCGACGCGCTCGCGCAGCAGCGTGACCGTCTGCCACTGCGGGATGCACAGGTCCAGCGGGAACGGGGAGTCCACGGCCGTCACGTCCATCTCGGCCAGGGCCGTTGTGCCCTGGTAGAAGTTCAGCGTGTGCAGCGGGACACCTCGTTCGATGGCGGCTTGAGCCAGCCCGAGATCGTCCAGCATCTCCAGCGATCTCGCCACGATCGACACCGCTCGACTCTCCCGGTGGTCCGCGCGCCCGGCGTCGATGATCCGTGGGATCACTCCCCGCCGTGCCAGGTCGATGGCCAGCACCAGGCCGGTCGGCCCCGCGCCGACGATGAGAACGTCCGCTTTCGTAGTCACGAACCCACCTCTTAGAACGAATGATCGTTCTTTTTAGAAGAGCATGCTCCTCCGATCGTCGTCAAGAGTGCATGTTCATCTCTATCGGGCGGCTTGCGCGGGCGCCGACATCAGGGTTCGCATGCCGTTCCTGAAGGCCGCCGAATCCGCGTGGCCGTATACCGCGCGGCGCACCAGAAACCCGTCGACCAGAGCCATCAGGACGTCGGCCACGTGCTCGGCAGGGGCGTCGGCGGGAAGCAGTCCGCGCTGCTGATGCCGCGCCACGAGGCCACCGACCACGCCGCGGGCCTCCGTCATGACCTCCTTCAGTTGCGTGCGCAGCGACGGCGATCGCAGCGCCTCCGACCAGACCTGGACCAGCAGCTGGGCCGACTCCTGCGATCCGGACAGCGGCGGGCGCTCGACCTCCAGCACGAGATCGACGATGTTGTCCAGATCCGGCGGCCGCGCGCCGTCGTCCGCCTCGAATGCCGACGCGACCTCGGCGAGAGCCTCGGCGGCGGTCGCCGCGATGATGTCGTCCTTGCTCTTGAAATAGCGGTACACGGCCCCCGCCGACAAGTCGGCCTCGGTCAGCACGTCCTGCATGGACGTGGCATGGAAGCCGTTGCGGATGAAGCAGTGCCGGGCGGCGTCCAGGATCTGGCGGCGGCGGGCTTCGAGGTGCTCCTTGGGCATGCGTGCCATGGCGTCACAACATAGAACGAACATTCGTACTTGACAACTTCGCCGCCTCTATTTTAAAAAAAGAACGTTCGTTCGCTGTCGTGAAAGGTCGTGCCATGTCGTTCGCCGCCAACGCACTGAGCACTCTGGTCGCTCTCGTCTTCCTGCTCGCCGGCGCCCAGAAGGTCCTGTTGCGGGATCCAGTGACGGCCAACCTGCTCAGGCTCGGCGTCGGCTCGACGATGACCCGATCGATCGGCGCCCTGGAGATCTCTGGCGCGCTCGGGCTCGCGACCGGCCGCTGGCTCAAACCGCTCGCCATCACGGCCGCGGCCGGTCTCACGCTGCTGTTGATCGGCGCAGTGGGATTCCACCTCCGCGCCCGCGACTTCGCGCACCGGCGTCACCGCTCCCACGCCGTGGCGCCCGTGGTGCTGGCCGTGGTCACCGGAACAACCATGGCCTTGTTGCTCGCGACTTCCTGAATGAAGAGCGCGGTGACAGCACCGCTTCATCGCTCGGGGTCGCATGGAACTACCCGCCGCCGAATCCGCCGACGGCGAGCCCGGTCCCTGCCGCGACGCCATCGTCGGCAAGCCGGCGCGCATCCGCCGCGCGCAGCAGGACGGCCTCCTCGATGCGGCCTGGGACCCGATCGACATCATGGTCCTGGTCTTCCAGATCGCCCTCACCTGGAGCGACCAGGCAGAACTCGCCGCCCTCGTCCCCGCACCGCCGCCGACCCCGCCCCGGCCGCCTGTGGGAACGCTCGCAGGAGCTGCTGGACTGAACGCACAGTTCAGCCCAGGGCACGTCGGGGTGGCTGGAGCTATTCGGGCCAGTTAAGGCGAAGGAGCTGGGCGGCCAGGCGGGGTGAAGCCGCAGCCCCGACAGCTCGCTAACGCCACTGGCCGGTCGGTTGCTGCTCGCTTTCCCTTGGGTGTCCCACATTGGCCGCCTGCGGCGCGACCAACTCGGTGAGGACCGCGACGAACGGCGATCATCTCGTTTGGGGCTCATGACACGTTTCTCACCGTCGCCCCTAGTTGCACCCTCGCTTTTCCTAAGTATATTAGGTTTAAACCTAGGGAGGTTAGGAAACCTGATGCCGCGTGAGAGGATCACTCCGGACGCCCTGGTGTCCGCCGCCGCCGATCTCGCCGACGAGATCGGCTTCGAGAATCTGACGCTGGCGGCGCTCGCGAAGCGCTTCGGCGTCCGCGACGCCAGCCTCTACACCCACATCCGGGGCCTCGCCGACCTGCAGGAGCGCGTGGCGCTGCTCGCGCTCACCGAATGGGCCGACGCGCTGGGCTCGGCCGTGGCGGGACGCTCCCGTTACGACGCCCTGATCGCCTTCGCCGACGCGTACCGGGCCATGGCGACCGGGCATCCGGGCCGCTACGCGGCCACCCGGTACCCGGTGTCGTCCGAGGGGCTCGCCGCATCGGCGGGCGTGGCTCGCATCGTCGAGGTCTGCTACGCGCTGCTGCGCGGCTACGACCTCGCCGAACCCGACGCCACCGACGCGGTCCGGTTGCTGCGCAGCACCTTGCACGGCTTCAGCGACCTGGAGGCCACCGGCGGTTTCACCGCCGACCACAGTCTCGACATCTCATGGCGGCGGGCGGTCGACACGCTCCACCACACCCTGACCAACTGGCCGAAGATCTAGAAACCCGAAACAGGAGAAACCCATCCGCACCGGAACGCTCAACCTCGACGGCACTCCCATCGACTACCGCGAATGCGGCGACGGCTCCCCGCTGCTGCTCCTGCCCGGCGGCGCCGGCCACGCCGGCGTCCTCGACGGGATCGCCGCGCACCTGGCCGACCACTACCGCGTCGTCGCCATGTCCAGCCGCTTGGCCTCGGCGCGGCCGGGCACCGAGCACGGCGACCAGCACCCGAAGGTCTACGTCGAGGACACCCTCGGCCTGATCGAGGCGCTCTTCGACGAGCCGCCGACCGTGTTCGCCTTCAGCGCCAGCGCCATTACCACCCTCGACCTGCTGACCCGCCATCCCGACCGCCTCCGCCTCGCGGTCGTCCACGAGCCCCCGGTGCTCGGCCTGCTGCCGGACGCCGCACGCTACCGGGACGCGCTCGAAGCGGTCCGGACGGCCGCGCGCACCCAGGGGATGGACGAAGCGGGCCGGCTCATGACCGAGACCATGACGGCCCCGGAACCCGGCACGGACTCACCGGACCTGCGCCACCCCGGCGACTGGTTCGACGGCTACGCCGAGACCGTCCCCGAACCGCCCACCCCGGAAATGCTGGAGCTGTTCTCCCGGCTCGGCGAGCTCCAACCGCTGTTCCTGGAGCACGTCCTGATCCCGTTCACCACCGCCGAGGTCGATCTGTCCGCGCTCGGCGGGGTGGGCCCGCGACTGGTCCCCGTCGCCGGCATCGACTCCCGGGGCCAGCTGCCCTACCGGGCCGCCGCGGCCCTCGCCGCCGGGCTCGGACTCCCGCTGAACGAGTTCCCCGGAGGCCATCTCGGGCCCATCGAACGCCCCGCGCAGTTCGCCGGCGCGCTCAGGGCACTCCTCGAAGGACGCTGACGCGAGGGCGGTCTAGCTGCCGGGTGCGGCGGCGATCTGCTGGGTCGGGCTGTCCGGGGCGGTCAGGCTCGCGCTGACCGTTCGCTGCAGGTTCCGGTGCGCGTTGTTGAGCTCGTGGCGCAGGCCCAGGATCTGCTTGGTCAGCGCATCGCCTTCGGCCAGCGTGCTCGTTTCGACCGCCCGCAACAGCACTCCGAGGTGGCCGTGGAGGCGTTGGTGCACGTCGGAGAACGTGACGAACTGCTGCTGCACTTCCAGCGGCGGGGACGTTCGCGCCACCGCCTTGATCATCGTTTCCTGCCAGCGGCGGGTGGTTTGGCGGTAGTAGCGCTCCGCGGCGACGCGGTGGTGCGGGCCACCTGGGTGTCCAGGGCGCTGCGGATCAGCTCCTGGCCCGTGTCGACCAGCTCCCGGGCGACCGTGGTCACCGCGTAGGCCCATTCCCATTGTTCCGTCTGGGTGGCGGTCCGGCGCTCCTGCCGCGCCTCCTCGAGCTGCCGGTCGGCCAGCTTCACCTGCTCCCAGGCTCGTTCGGCCTGCGCGCGTGAGGCTTGCGCGGACCCCGCCGCCTTGGCGGCGTTGCTTTCCACGGCCGCCGCCAGGCGGCGCATCGCCTCCGCTCGTTCCAGTGCTTCGCGGGCCGCGCGGTGGGCCAGCCAGAGCTGCCAGGCCGCGAGCCCGACGGCCACGATCGCCAGGCCGGCGGAGATCCACGTGGCGAGCTCAGCAATCAGCATGAGGCCAGACCCTGGCACAACCGCGCCGCTCGGTGGTCCAGGTGCGCTAAATCTCACGGCCCTTCGTGCAATGCGCGGCTTGACTTGCCCGGTGCCCTGTGTCCGCCGGTGGATCTTGCCGCCGGGCCAGTTCCTCCGATGGCCGTGCACTGCCGACCTGGCGGTTGCGGGAACCCCACGCCGTGCGGACGGCGGTGATCCCGCAGTTTCAATTGAAACTGCGGGGATCGGAGTGCGGTCGTCGCGGATCCGGTCGCCTTGGTCCACACCAGGCCGGGTGCGCGCCTGCGCACCGGTCGTCGCTGACCGAGACCTTTGTGGACTGTCCAAGACGGCGCGACCGGCCTTCACCGCCCGCCGTCGGGTTCGGATGATCGATGCAGTCGGCGCAGCGCGGCAATGAAGTCCTCGCAGCGGCACCGATCAGCTTGTGGCACAGGTGGATCCCGGGGCCGTGGCGACCGTGAACGGGCACCGTGGGTAGGGGACTGGTCGCGGCGATGACATGATGGTCCTTCGTGGAATTGAGTCAGCTGCTCGAACGGATCGCGGACGAGGTCGCCCCGCTGCGCGGGGCCGGAACGGTCGCGGATTACATCCCGGCGCTCGCGCGAGTCGACCCCGGCCACTTCGGCATCGCGCTCGCCGATCTCGACGGCGGCGTCCACGGGGTCGGCGACTGGGAGACGCCGTTCTCGATGCAGAGCATCTCGAAGGTCTTCACCCTCGCACTCGTCCTGGCCCGCAGCGATGAGGCGCTCTGGCGGCGCGTCGGCCGGGAGCCGTCGGGCAGTGCCTTCAACTCGCTGGTCCAGTTGGAGCACGAACGCGGGATTCCCAGGAACCCGTTCATCAACGCGGGCGCGTTGACGGTCACCGATGAGCTGATCTCCCTGGTCGGCGACGCCACCGGGGAGCTGCTCGCGTTCCTGCGGGCCGAGAGCGGTAACGCGGCTTTGCGGGTCGACGAGGAGGTTGCTGCCTCCGAAGCGGCGCACGCGGACCGCAACCTGGCGCTGACCCATTTCATGGCGTCCTACGGCAACATGCGCAACCCGGTGGCGACCGTGCTCGACCACTACGTCCGGCAGTGCTCGATCGAGATGAGCTGCCGCGACCTGGCCCTGGCGGGGCTGTTCCTCGCCGCGCACGGTGTCCGCCGCGACGGTTCGCAGCTGGTCGCCCACAGGCAGGCCAAGCGGATCAACGCGATCATGCTCACCTGCGGGACCTACGACGCCGCCGGGGATTTCGCCTACCGGGTCGGCGTCCCGGGCAAGAGCGGGGTCGGTGGCGGGATCCTCTCGATCGTGCCGGGCCGGTGCGCGATCGCGGTGTGGAGCCCGGGGCTGGACAAGCGCGGCAACTCCGTGGCCGGGGTGGCCGCGCTCGATCACTTCACCACGCTGACCGGATGGTCGGTCTTCTGACCGGACGATCCGCCGGGCGGGCGCTGACCGACGCGCGGGATCTCCGCGCACGTTGCGAAGCGCGCGGCATTAGGACGTGTCCGCCGGGACATGTTCGTGGCGGAAAACGGGGTGGCCCACTGCTCCGTGCCACCCCGTCACGTGCCTCAGCCCCCGAGCACTACTGGCAACGTGCGCGGGGCGTGCACGTGGACGCTGCGGCGGTAGGTCAGCTCGGCCGGGTCGGCCACGATGCGCAGTCGCGGGAAGCGGTTGAACAGGGCGGCCAGCCCGACTTCGCCCTCCAGCCGGACCAGGGCGGCACCCAGGCATCGGTGGATGCCGTAGCCGAAGGCGAGGTGGCCGGTGGTGTTGCGGTCCGGGTCCAGCACGTCCGGATCCCCGAACCGCGCCGGGTCGCGGTTGGCCGCACCAGTGGACAGGGTGACCGATGCACCCCTGGGGATCGTGACCCCGCCGATCTCCAGGTCTTCGGTGGCGAACCGCAATGAGGCGTTGAGGGCCGGCGAGAGCCAGCGCAGCAACTCCTCGATCAGCGACGGCGCCGACTCGGGCCTGGCGAGTCGCTCGCGCGCGGAGTCGTCGGCCACCAGGGCGCGGACGCTGTTGGTGATGAACACCGCGGTGGTCTCGTGGCCCGCCATCAGCAGCAGCATGGCCATCGCCACGATCTCCAGGTCGGAGAGCCGGTCACCCTCGTCGGACGCCGAGATCAGCGCGGAGAGCAGTGCGTCGTCGGGCGCGGCGCGCTTGGCCGCGACCAGCCCCTCCAGGTAGGTGGCCATCTGGGCGGAGGCACGCTCCAGCTCGGGCTCGGGGCATTCGTCGATGAGGACGGTGGACAGGCGTGCGAACTCGTCACGATCGATCTCGGGGACGCCGAGCAGTTCACTGATCACCACCATCGGCAGCACGATCGCGTACTGTGCCACGAGATCGACCGGTTCGTCCTCGGGCAGAGCGGCCAGCAGTTCCCCGGCGACGGCCTCGACGCGCGGGCGCAGCCTGGCGATCCGCCGAGCGGTGAACGCCTGGGTGACCAGGCTTCGCAGCCGGGTGTGTTCAGGCGGGTCGAGCGAGGTCAGCATGTGCGACATCGGGGCGGGCAGCCCAGGCGGTGCGGACGCGCGTTCCTCGGCGGGCAGACTGGACCGCCAGTCCTTCGCCAGCCGCTCGTCGGCGAGCCCCGCCCGCACGTCGTCGTAGCGGGTGACCAGCCAGGTCCGTCCACCCTCGAAGTCGACCTCGCGGACGGGACAGGTCTCGCGCGTCCCGGCGAGCGCCGCGTGCGGGTCTCGCCAGTAGTGCTCGGTGAAGGAATCCTCTTGCGTCGCACCTGTCATGGGGTTCTCCGTTCCTTGGAGTGTGCCGTACGGCGATGCCGGAATACCTGCGGGATCAGCGCACCGCATCCCGGTAGCGGCCGAGCGCGCGAAGGGCCATGCCCTGCGTGAACGCGGGGTTGCTGTATCGGCTCACGTAGCGCACGTACTCGTGGACGCTCTCCGCCGGCCACCCACCGCCGGGCGTCCGCCTCGCCAGCAACCAGTCCACCCCAGGACGCACGTGAGCCGGATCGGCGCCCGAGGCCAGCAGGCCCGAGATCGCCCAGCCGGTCTCTTCGACAGTGGCGGACGCACCAGCCCCGTCGCCCCACGAACCGTCGGACAGCCGGGCACGTTCCAGCCATGCCCTCGCGCGGCGGGCCGTTCCGTCGTCCGCCAAGCCGGCTTTGGAGAAGGTTTCGAGCACGGCGGCGGTAGCCATCGTGTGGTGCCGATACCACACCGACTCGAAGGCGCCGTCCGGCAACTGGGCCTTGGCGAGCCAGCGCAGCGCGCGGCGAACCCGGCGGTCATCCGCCGGGACACCCGCGTCGAGCAGCGCATCGACGGCCTGCACGG
Source organism: Saccharopolyspora elongata (assembly GCF_004348985.1). GTDB lineage: Bacteria > Actinomycetota > Actinomycetes > Mycobacteriales > Pseudonocardiaceae > Saccharopolyspora > Saccharopolyspora elongata. The sequence continues at coordinate 181,474 of NZ_SMKW01000004.1, forward strand.
TGGTCATCGGGCACGGCCCGCTGTTGGCGACCTTGGTGTTGCGCACGCAGAGCCCCCAGGAACCGCGGGTGTCCTGCAACCGGGTCAGCCAGTCGACACCGAGCTCGATCGCCCTGGCCTGCCCCTCGCCGGGCAGCCGGCACAGCACGGAAAGGATCTCGCTCGTTTCCAAGGTCGAGGGCCAGCCCTCGGTGCCCGCCCAGCCCCAGTAGCCCGGCGGGCACCCGAACGCGAGGAACGGGCGATGCTGCTGGAGGCGCACGAACAGCCCGGCCGACGCGGCCAGCCTCGGGTCGTCCGCGTAACCGGCCTCGGCAAGCCCGCGCGCGGCGTACATCGTCCACGCCGCGTCGAGCGGCCCGGTCTGCCACCAGCCGTCGGGGTCCATCGTCCGGCGAAACCACTTGACCGCGGCTTCGACCATGTCCGGCGCCAGGTCCGCGCGGGCCAGACCGGTGCAGACCAGACCGGTGACCCAGGCGTTCTCGCACCAGGCCCCGGTCGAGCCCTCATGCTCGTAGACCTGCCGGATCGCCGTCAGCGCGTTCGGCTTCCCCAGCCGGGCCAGCACCCGCTGGAAGCCGGTGAGGGGCTTGTGCCGGGCCTGGGCGAGGCCGAGCGCGAACGCCATCGGCACGCGCAGGTCGAACAGCCTGCGGTACAGGCCCGGAAATAGCGCCACCTCCAGCGGGAAGCGGCGCATTTCCTCGGGAGCCAGCCAGCCGACGAAGCCGTAGTACTGCCGGCACCACGAGACGACCTCCGGGTGCGGGATCGCGTCCAGGCCGCCGAAATCCGTCATCCAGCGCTGCCCGGCCGCCACCGACTCGGCGCTGCCCACCGGGTCGACCAGGTGGAGCACGGCCGAGCCGACGGCCGTCGGCCCGGCCTCGCTGGACAGGCCGGGAACCATCGCCCAACCGCCGTCGGCGTTCTGCGTTCGCCTGAGCCACCCGGCGCCCGCCGCGATCAAGTCCGCGCTGCCGCCCGGATCGGCGTAATGCAGCGCGGACAGCGCACCGACCGTCCCGAGCGTCGAGGTCAGATTGTCCTCGCTGTAGTCGAACACGCCGTCGGCACGCTGAGCGAGGAACAGCGCCTCCGCGCCCTCACGGATCGCCTTGTCGAGCGCGTCCGTGAACGGATCGGGGTCGGCCTGCACCATCGTCATGCGGATTCCTCCAGCCCAGTCGTGGTATTCGGCAGCTCGTGGCGGGGCACGGCGGCCCGGAAGGGATTTGGTGGGTACCCGAACCCGCCACAACCGCCGACCAGGTGACGACCTGTTGATCGGGCAGGTCGTCGGTGTCGCAGTCGCGGATACCGGTCGCGGATCACGGGCGAAATGCGTTGTCCGCTAACCGATTTCGCGCATGCTTCACCGTACTCGATCATTCCTGGATCGACCAGTTCTTCACGCTGTGTGTCTGCAATGAGCCAGATCGAGCCCGGAGGGTCCGGATGCTGGAGAGTCCGGGTACCGGGGCACGCGGGAACAACCACTTTTCAGTAGTATACCGGTGATTTCGTACGAGTCGGTACAACGCCGGTCTGCCGTCCACCCGCGATGCACCGTAGGCAGGGCATCTCAAGTTGATGGACTTCTAGGGGTTTTCGGGCAACGTCATTTGCCCATTCGCGCCCTTCTTGGCGCGGACCCGTTGACACGATGGCGTCTGGTCTGAAGTAATCAAGATCAGTATCCCGTTTCGGTCAAGCCTGTTCGCCTTTCGCGGCTCCATCGGCCGCGACCGGATTCCGCTTGCGCGGTGAGAACGTGTGCACGTCATGAACGGAGATCAGCCTGTGACTACCATCCGGCACCAGTTGTCCCTGAACGAGAATTTCGCGGCACCACTGCCTGGAGTGCGTGAGGCCATTGTGGACGGATCCGGTCGGGTCAACCTGACGCTCGACGCGATGTCCACCGGGTTGACGCGGGCGATCGCCGGACATTTCGGGCTGGATTCCGCGCAGGTGTTCGTCGGTCCCGGCTCGGGGGCGCTCCTGCAGCAGTTCCTCACCGCCTTCGCGGGCGGCGGCGAAGTCGTGCACGCGTGGCCGTCGTTCGAGATGTATCCGCTGCTGGTGCAGAATGCGGGTGCCACGGCGGTGCCGGTGGCGCTCCGGGAGGACGCTCACGACCTGGCCGCGATGGCCGACGCCGTCACCGAGCGGACCAAGGTCGTGCTGCTGTGCAATCCGAACAACCCGACCGGAACCGTGTTCGGCGAGGCCGAGATGCGGACGTTCCTGGACCGCCTTCCCGCGGGCGTCCTCGTGCTGATCGACGAGGCGTACGCTGATTTCGCCGATCAATCCGCGATCGCCAACGGCATCCGGCTCGCCGCCGAAGATCCGCGCGTTTGCGTGGTGCGCACTTTCTCCAAGTCCCACGGGCTGCTCGGGCTCCGGGTCGGCTACCTGATCGCCGACGAGGCGGTGGTCACCGGACTCCGGCCCGGCTCGTACTTCTTCCGGGTCAGCACCGTGGCACAGGATGCCGCGATCGTCGCGCTGCGCGCCGAAGAGGTGATGCGAAGGCAGTGCGCCGAAGTCGCCGCAGAACGCGACCGGGTGTACGCGCGGTTGCTCGCGCTCGGCCTGGAGGTGCCCCGCAGTCATGGCAACTTCCACTGGCTGACGCTCGGCGAGGCGAACGAGTCGTTCGTGCGCTTCTGCGCGGCCGGTGGCATCGAGGTGCGGACGCTCGCCGGCGGCGCCGGGGTCCGGGTGACGGTAGGCACTCCCGAGGCCAACGACGCATTGCTCGAACTCACCCGGCGTTTCCTGCACGGCGACGAACCGCCGGGCGGCGACTCCCAGGCGCGGCAGCCGGTTTCCGTCGATCGCGCCTGACATGACCAACACCGAAACCTACGCGGTGCCCACCGGGTTCGGTTCGCCGGAACTGATCGGGTTGCTCAACCGCGAGATGCGGAAAAGGTGGTCGGCGGTCGCCGAGCGGACCGACCAGATGGCCGGCTACGCACTGCTGGCGCCCGGCAAAATGCTGCGACCGATGCTGCTGCTCACCTCGGCGGATGCCACCGGCGGCGACAGTGCACAGCTGCTACCGGCCGCCCTGGCCGTGGAGTACCTGCACGTGGCCACACTGGTGCACGACGACATCATCGACGATGACGAGCTGCGCCGGGGCCGGCCCACCGTGCACACCCATTACGGCATGCCCGACGCGCTTGTCACGGGCGATTTCCTGATCCTGAACATGACCAGCACGCTCCTCGAATGCACGGCCGTGCAGCCGGCCGCCGTGCTCGAGGCGGCCCGGGTCCTGTCCACCGCGGGATCCGATGTGTGCCGTGGGCAGGTCCGGGAAGCCGGAATGGCCGGCGATCTGAACTGCCCTGTCGGCGACTACCAGGAAATGGTGGCGCTCAAGACCGGCGCACTGTTCCGGGGCGCCTGCCGGGCCGGGGCGATCCTCGGCGGCGCCACCGCCGAACACGCCGACGCCGTCACCCGGTACGCCGAGCATCTCGGCGTGGGCTTCCAGATCTTCGACGATCTGCTGCCCTACCTGGCCGATTCCCCGACGACGGGCAAGCCGGCCACCAGCGACGTGGCCAATCTGCGCCCCACCTTCCCGGTGCTCGTCGGCTACCAGGCCGCCGGGGACGGCGACCGGCGCCGGTTCGCCGAGGCGTTGTCGGGCCGGATGCCGGTCGCGGATTCGCACCGGCTCATGCGGGAACTCCTGATCAGCACCGGAGCGCTGGACCTCAGCCGGGCGCGCGCCGCCGAAGAGATCGCCTGGGCGCGCGAGAGCATCGCGGACCTGCCGGGGACAGCGGCGGTCGAGCAGATGCTGGCCATCGCCGATCTGTCCATCGACCGGAACCGGTAGCCATGCGCGACCGATGGGAGCGAGCGCGCCGAAGCCTGTGGGCGCACGTGCAGACCTGCCGGCCGTACACGCTTTGCTATCCGGTGCTCGTGGGCGTCGCGGGGGCCGGTGTCGGCGGCGCGGCCGGGCTCGCCGAGTTCGTCATCGCCGGCTGCGGGCCCGCGTTCGGCTGGCTGTCCGGGCACTACCTCGGTGACTACTTCGACCGGGAGCTGGACCGGGTCGCGAAACCGCAGCGCCCCATCCCGTCCGGAAGGCTGCCGGCCGGGACCGCGCTCACCTGCGGCATCGGGTTCGCGGTCGGCGCGGCGACGCTGCTGACCTGGGCGAACTGGCGGACGCTGCTGCTGGTGGTCGTGGCACTGGGCGGAATCGTGGCCTACAGCAGGTTCTGCAAGGCCCGTGGTCTCTCCGGGAACCTGGTGCGCGGCCTGATCACCGCGCTGGCCTTCCTGATCGGCGCCATGGTCGTGGATCCGCTGCCCGGTTGGCCGGCAGTCGTGTTCTCCGTGGTCTTCCTGCTGCACGACACGGCGTCCAATCTGGTCGGCACGCTCCGCGACGTGGACGGTGATCGCGCCGCCGGTTACCGGTCGGTGCCCGTGCGATACGGGATGCGCTACGCCACCCGGCTGATCACGATGCTGTACGCCTCGGCGATCGTCACCGCCGCATTCGGCCTCTTGCTGCCGCACCGGCCCGGCTACCCGGTGCTGCTCACCGCAGCGGCCTGCGTCGGCCTGGTCGCGGTGCTGCCGCTGCTGTGGCTGGCGCCGACGCTGAGCCAGACCCGTGCGTTGCGGGCACATGAGCTCCTGGTCGCCGAACGCCTCGTTCTCGCCGGCGCGGTCCTCGCCCGCACCGTCCCCGCGGTCACGGTCGGCTCGCTGCTCGTCCTGGTGCTGGTCTTCAGCCTGTGGACCCAGGCCGTGATGCGGTCGAAACACGAAATCGCCGCCGACGACAAGGAGACCCAGCCGACATGAGCTCTCCCGCTTTCGAGGAAGTCGGCACCGAGCGTGCGGACGTCGTGGTCTGCGGGGCGGGTGTGGGCGGCCTGGCCGCCGCACATGCGCTCGGTGCGCTGGGGCTGCGGGTCGTGGTCGTCGAGAAGCAACCAAGGGTGCCCCGGATACCGAAGGGCGAGGTGCTGCAGCCCGGGGCGTTGAAGATCCTGGATGCGTGGGGGGTCACTAAACGCCTGGAACATCAAGGCGCGGTAAGGCTTTCCGCGCTGGTCGCCTGCGAGGGCCGGGGCGACGCCCGGATGTCGCTGGACTACACGCAGTTGCCGGACGCGACCAACTGGCTGCTGTCGGCCGACCACGAGTCGATCCTGGGCGCGCTCGCCGAAAGCCTGCCGGAGACCGTCGGGCTTCGCCGCGGTGTGACGGTCCGCGAGGTGGTTCGCGACGACACCGGACGAATCACCGGCGTGACCGTGCGGGAAGGCGGACGTGCGCACGAAATCCGTGCACCGCTGGTGATCGCGGCCGATGGCGTTTCATCGCGGCTTCGGCGTGCGGCGGGCATCGACGCGAACCGGAAGGACTACCCGCACCGGCTGGTCGCCCTCGACATCCCCGACGTGCCCGGCGCGGCGGCGGAGGTGACCGCCTACGTCACCGGCCGCGGTCTGCGGATGCGCTACCCGCTGCCCGGGGACCGGGTCCGGCTCTACGTCCAGGTAGAACCGAACGAGCTCCGGGGCATGGAGCACGACGCGATGCGGCGCTGGGGTGACGCGCTGATCGCGGAACTGCCCGATCTGGCGACGTTCGAGGACCAGTTGCGGGGCAGTCTGCAGAAGCGGCAAACGCTTCCGGTGGCCCGGTTCGTCGCCGACGGCCTGTCCGCGCCCGGCATGGCTCTGGTCGGCGAAGCGGCACATTCGGTGCATCCGATGGCGGCGCAAGGCATGAACAGCGCAATCTACGACGCCCACGCCCTGAGCACCTGCATCGCCGACCGGTCCCAGTCCCTCGAATGGTCCGATGTGGACATCGCGTTGCGCGAGTACCAGCGTCGACGCCTGCCCGAACTGCGCCAGATCGGCAAGATCAGCCACAACGCCGCGCGCATGCTGACCGACCTGTCGTGGGTGGGTCGCACGATCGGCCGGCGGGCACTGCGGAACACCGGCGCCAACCAGCGGCTCAGCTTCACCGTCATGCACAACCTGGCCGGTCTCGGCCTGCACCGGCTTTCGCCGTTCGACCGGCTCTGCCAGCTCGGGTTGCTGCCGGATCCGCTGGCCCGGCGCCGGCCCGGATGGGCATGAGGACCGGCGCCGTGCCAGGGGCGTCACCGCGGGCTGCACTCCACGACGACGAGGCCACCGGGCCAGGTGCGGGTCTCGACCAGGCTCAGCCCCGCCTTGCCGACCAGCGCCTCGAAGTCCGCGACGCTGCGTTCCTGGCCGCCCAGCAGGACCAGGGACTGCAGGTCGAAGGAGGTGTTCTGCTTGGCGTGGTCGTCGCCGGCGAGAACTTCCACGACCAGTACCCGGCTGCTGTCGCCGGCGGCTTCGGCGCAGCGCCGCAGAATCCGCACCGCGTCCTCGTCGTTCCAGTCCGTGAGCACGCGGGAGACCAGGTAGACGTCCCGGCCGGGCGGCAGCGGGTCGAAGAAACTGCCCGGCACGAACGAGATCTGCCCTGCCACGCCCGCCTCGGTCAAGAACTGCTCGGCCTCCGGGGCGACCGCCGGCAGATCGAGCACCTCGCCGCCGAGGTGCGGATTGGCCCGGACGACCTCGGCGAGCAGGGCGCCGTGCCCCCCGCCGACGTCGATGACGGTCCGCACCCGCGTCCAGTCGAACTCCGTGGCCAGCACCGGTCCGGTCTGCCAGGCGTAGGCGGCCATGACGCCGCCGAAGAAGCGCCGAAGGTCGTCGTTTCGCTGGTAGTCGTCCCAGAACGGGGTGCCGTGCACCGTGCCGTAGGCCGACGTGCCGGTGCGGATGGAGTGCAGCATGCCGCTGAACGCCAGGTCCATCCGGGTGCCCGGCCCCTCCAGGTCGAGCCAGTCCCGCAACCACTTGCCGTCCCCGGAGAGCAGCTGCCGGGACAATGCCGTCAGTCCGTAGGTGCCCGGCTCGGTCTCGGCGAACAGTCCGATGTGGACGAGGTGGCGCAGCAGCCGCGCCAGGGATTCCCGGTGTGCCCCCGTGGCGGTCGCGAGCGGACCGAGTTCGGTCGTGCCCCCCGACACCAGCTCCGGCAACCGCAGCGTCACCGCGACGCGAATGGCGAAAGGTGTTGCCAGATCGATGAGTCTGGCCAGTTCGAGACTTGTCTCGGTGACAGCATCTTGAGATTCCGAGGAATCCATGGACACCTGTTTCCCTTCGTATTGAAGACCCGACCGCCTCCGTCCTTCCATCCTTACCGGCCGCCGGTCGTCGCGTCAACGACCGCGATCAGGAGGAGAGCCGCATCGGAAATCCCGGTGCGGGCTCGCGCAAGCATGCCAGAAACATCCGAGTACAAAAGGAAAATGAGGTGACCGTCCAATGGCGAGCAGCGACATCGACGTACGTCCCGTTTCCGGCGCACTGGGCGCCGAGGTGCGCGGCCTGGATCTGGAGAAGCTGACCGAGGAATCCTTCGCGCAGTTGCACGAGCTGCTCATGGAGAATCTCGTGCTGTTCTTCCCGGAGGCCGATCCGCTCTCCGCCGAGGCGCACAAGAACTTCGGCCGCTTCCTGGGAGAACTGGAGGTTCATCCGTTCCTGCCCAAATTGGACGGCCACCAGGAGATCGTGGTGCTCGACTCCGATCAGGGCGCGAAGGCCGACGTCTGGCACACCGACGTGACCTTCCAGGCGAATCCGCCGGTCGCGTCCATCCTGCAGATCGTGCAGTGCCCGCCGCGCGGCGGCGACACGATGTGGAGCAACCAGTACCTGGCCTACGAGGGCCTCTCCGCGCCGCTCAGGGACTTCCTGGACGGGCTGACGGCCGTGCATGCCTTCACGCACCCGAACGGCACCTCCTTCGAGGCCGAGCACCCGGTGGTGCGCGTGCATCCGGTGACAGGCAGGCGATCGCTGTACGTGAACCGGATGTTCACCATGCACTTCCCCCAGTTGCGCCGGGCGGAAAGCGATGTGCTGCTCGAACACCTCTTCACCGTGGCGGAGCGGCCGGAGAACATCTGCCGGTTCGGCTGGCGGCCGGGCGCGATCGCCATGTGGGACAACAGGGTCACCCAGCACTATGCCGTCAACGACTACACCGAACGCCGTGTCGGGCACCGCGTGACGATCCTGGGTGACGAACCGAAGGGCGACGAGCCGCGCTGGCCGCACCTCGCGGACACCGGAAGCACCGCTGCCGACTTCCGGCAGCGAGCCTGAAACAGGGCATGACGGCATCGGCCTGCCCCGACATGCGCCGTCCTGCCCCGGCCTGGACACCAACAGCGGAACCCCACCGGTGAAACCACCGGTGGGGTTCCGATCTGTGCAGATGGTGCGCGCGATACCTGGATGACCTCTGGGCGGGGAAGGTGCAGATCCACAGCCGGAGTCGTGCGGGCACCCGGTCCCTTCGGTCGACGACCGGGCTACCGGTCCGCGGAACGCGCGGAGCCAGGCAGGAAGGCGGCGATCAACAGGGCGAAGAGCGCGGCGACCGCGCCGATGGTCAGCACGACGCGGAACCCGTCGAGCGAGGGGACCGACGCGCTGCCCAGGTCGATCGTCATGTGCGCGAGCACGACCCCTGCGACCGAACTGGACAGCGAGGTGCCGATGGAGCGCATCAGCGTGTTGAGGCTGTTGGCCGCCGCGGTCTCGGACACCGGCACGGCGGCCATGATGAGCCCGGGCATCGCGGCGTAGGCGAGTCCGACGCCGACACCGACGATGCTGGAGACGATCACGAGCTGCCAGATGCTCGACATCATCACCTGGCTCAAGCCGTACCCGATGGCGACCACGAGCGCGCCGGCCATCAGCGTGACCTTCGGGCCCCTGGTCCGCGAGATCCGCGCCGACACCGGCGCCATCGCCATCATGATCAGCCCGTTCGGCGCCATCACCAGGCCCGCCACGAGGAGCGATTGCCCGAGCCCGTGTCCGGTGGCCACGGGCAGTTGCAGCAGTTGCGGGACGACCAGGGACATAGCGAACATCGCGAACCCGAACACCACGGAACCGATGTTGGTGAGCAGCACCTGGCGGCGCACGGTGGTGCGCAGGTCGACCAGCGGCTGCGGCGCGCGCAGTTCCCACCAGCCCCACACCGCCAGCACCGCCAGTCCGGTGACGAGCAGGCCGGGAGTCAAACCGCCGGTCCAGCCCCAGTCCGCGCCCTTGGAGATCACCAGCAGCAGGCACAGCAACGCGATCGACAGGCCCACCGCGCCCGGCAGGTCGAACCGCCCGCCGGTGCGGACCTGCGACTCCGGCACGAGCGAGATCACGAGCGCTGCTCCGACGGCGCCGAGGGCCGCGGCCACCCAGAACAGGGTGCGCCAGTCGGCGTTCTCGGCGATGAACGCCGCCGCGGGCAGCCCCAGCGCCGCGCCGACGCCGAGGGAGGCGGTCATCACCGCGGTCGCGCCGCTGAGCCGTTCCGGCGGCAGCTCGTCGCGCATGATGCTGACGCCCAGCGGGATCACGCCGGCGGACAAACCCTGCAACACCCGGCCGGCCAGCATCGGGGCGAGCCCGCTCGACAGCGCGCAGACGACCGAGCCCAGCACCAGCATCCCGAGGCTGAACAGCAGCATCCGCCGCTTTCCGTACATGTCACCGAGCCGGCCGACGGTGGGCGTGGCGATGGCCGCGGCGAACAGCGCGGCGGTGATCGCCCACGCGGCATCCGCCGCGCTCGCGTTCAGCATCCCGGGCAGCTTGGGCACCAGCGGGATCATCAGGGCCAGCGTGAGCGAGACGACGATGCCGCTGAACGCCAGCACCGGGACGACGGTGCCCGGCCGCACCTGCGGGGCTGCGACGGGAGGCGTGCTGGAGGCACTGGTCATGGTCGGATGAGCTCCCATCGTCTGCGCGGTCGGGCGACTCGGACTCCGGCGGGCTCCACGAAGCCTTCAACCACCGAAGCATCGCGATTATGCCGGTAGCGCCCGTCTTTCCCTGACAGGAGTAGCGTTTTCTTTGGTGTCCGGTACAGCCTGCGTGGGGTCCGTTGTTGTTGCACCGTATGGGATTCAGCCCGCAGATGCCTGCACATCGACCGATCGACGGCGGCTACTGCGCCGTGCGGACGAGGCCTGCTGCTGCCGGAGGACGTGCCCGCCGCGGGCGAGGTCGCCAGCGGCTGAGCTCCCGCCGGGATGCGACGTGGCGAACGGGCCGGCTCCGCGCGAGTGGAGCCGGCCCGTTCGCTGTTCACGATTTCCGGGGGAGTTTCCCGAGTTCTCCCTTGAGCTCTTCCTGGGCCGTCCGGAGGTGCCTCACCAGCACGTCCCACCCGACCGCCTGTTCCGGGGCGTGCTTGCGCGTCTCGACGAAGTCGACGATCGTGCGCAGCCGCTTCGCCGCCTCCGCTCGCGCCGAGTCGTCTTCGACGAACTGCATGGCCCGCTCGCACTGGAACTTCAGGATCACGATGTCGCCGGCCAGCTCGACGGCCTGGTCGGCGTGCCCGCGGGCGTTGTCGCCGGCGTTCCTCGCCCAGACGCGGACCCGTTCCTCGATGTCGAACTCGGTGGGGTCCGGCCGGGGCGGGGCCGGCGCGAGCTTGCGCCACGTCGCGATCAGGAACACCACGACGGCGATCGCCGGCCCGACGACCGCCGCCAGCCACGGCCACGGCCACCACAGCGCGAAGATCCCGCTCAGCAACCCGAAGACGATCGCCTCGGCGATCGCCACCCGATCACGGAACCGCTCTGGAAACGACATGTGCTCACCCGAAATTCCGGAAGACGCGTTCAAACGTCTGGTCGATGTCCAGGGGATTGGTCGTGTCGTTGTACGTGGCCTTGGTGATCCTGGAGATCTCCTGCAGCGCCTTGATGTTCTCGTCCCCCGACTGTCCATAGGGGATGGTGAAGATGGGGATCGGTGTCTCCCGCGCCTGCGGGTCGAGCTTCGCCAGCAATGCCGGTGCGCCGCCGGGGTAGGGCTCGGTGTTCGCGCCGTCGCTGAGCAGCACGATCGCGTTGATGCGATCCGGGTTCGCCTCTCGTGTCATCGTCTGGTACGCCTCATCGATCGCCTGGTACAACGCCGTTTCCCCGACCGCGGTCAGGCCCTGGATCCTGGCCTGGAGCTCCTCGCGCACGTCACCGACGCGGGACACCGGCACCAACTTGATGACGGACGGGTTCGACGAGAACGTCCACAGGCCCACCTCGTCGTCGACGTTGAGCAGATCCAGCGCCCGCTGGGCCGCCGGGATCATCAGCTGCAGCTTGGACGGATCCTGGTTCGTGTCCGGGTCGTTGACGGATTCCTTCATGGACCCCGAGAGGTCGAGCAGGAGCAGCACGCGTGCCTTGCGGCGCACGTTCTGCCAGCTCTCCAGCATCGCCGCCAGCAACTGGCCGTCGGGCGGCGGCACGAAGTTCAGCTGCTGATCGGCCGGCACGTGAAGGGTTCGCCTGAGCTGATCGGTCGGCCGCGTCGCGTCCTCGAGGGAGCGGAAGCCGAGGTCGGCGAAGCGCTTCTGCTGGTCGGGCTCGATCAGGAACCGGTAGAAGTCCTCTGCGATGGCCCGCTGTTCACTGGTCGCCGCGGACATGACGACGAAAGGATGATCGAGCTCCAGCGTCCCGTCCCGCGGGTGCACCGCGCGCAGCGGGTTCTTCGGGCCCTGGCTGTTGATCCGACCGGGGTCACCGGTCGGCGCGCCGAGGTTGTAGACGTAAGCCATCTGCTCCTGGATCACGACGGCGTCGAGGTACGGCCGGTAGGCCGGGTCGTTGCTGTCCCAGCGCTGTTCCTGGTCGTAGATCGTCTGCATGTACTGCACGGCCTCGTCGCCGTAGTTGGACACCGACAGCTCGATGTCCCGCACGAACTGCTGGACCTCGACGGCGTTCAGCCGTTCCCGGGTCAACTCGCCCGGTGCCGCGTTGTAGGTGACGACCGTGGCGGCCAAGCCGGAGGTCGAGGTCTCGGCGTTGTCCCTGCCGAGGATGAAGTCGTCCCAGTCCGGCTTTCCGTAGCTGGACCACCCGGACTGGGCCAACTGGAGCACGTCGGCCCACGTGCTGAGCGGCCTGTTGCGCTGTTCGAGCGCCGCGGCCACCGACCCCGGCATGGCGATGACCAGCGTGCTCCTGGTGATCGACCGGGCGCCCGGCACCAGCAGGTCGCCGTGGCCCTCGTGTTCGAGCAGCCGCAACCACATCGACGACGTCGGCAGCCACACCTCCGGCGGTTTCGCGCCCTCGGCGAGCAGGTTCTTCATCTTCCCCGAGGTGAGCGCGGTCATCTCCACGCGCGCGCAGAGACCGCCCACCGCGCGGTGCGCGTCGTTGTACTCCTTGATGAGTTCCGCCACGAGGGCTGCCTTCTCCGACGACGAACTGACGCGGATGGTCTCCGTCCGGCTGCATCCGGTCGAGGTGGACAGCGATATGGCGCCGGCCGCGCCGGCCAGTGCGACACCGGCGATCCCGCCGAGCACGTGGCGTCGTTGAACGAGTCGAGCCACGTCAGTCCTCCCCAGATCGCGTGCGAGGCTCGGTCAGGTCCCAGGTCTCGAAGCTGAACCGAGCGATCGTACCCGCCCAGCGGCGGTAGGTCGAAGGATTCCCGTGCACCGCGGGCCCGCGGCTCAGCACGCCCAGCAACCTCGTCCAGATCTCGCGCACTCGTGCCGGCTGTTCGGCGGCGGCGAGTTCCTCCACCAGCGCAACGACGTCCCCCTCGTGGCTCGGGTCGCGCAGCATCGCGATGAGGGCCCGGCATCCTTCCGGTGCGGCGACGAGCACCGCCAGGAGCACGAGAACGGCCTGGTACTCCCCGGTGCGGATGAAGTCCTTCTCGTCGCGGACGGTCGTGCGCACGAGGCGGTAGAGGTTCACGAACCGCTTCACCGCGCGGGGCGTTGCCAGCAGCGGGCGGAGCCGCTGGATGAACTCCAGCTCGTCGGTCTGCAGCCACAGCTTCTCCGGCTGCGGATCGGGCGACTGCGGCCGGGGTTCGGCCGGTCTTGCGCCCTCCGGCGCGAACATCTCCGGGCTGACACCGCCCGACAGTGGGGTGCCCGGCGACGGTGCCGTCGGCAACGCGGTTTCGGTCGGCACGAGAGCCTCGACGAACCGCTCGGCCTCGGTTCCCATGGGGCGCAGGCCGAACACCACCTGGAAGATCTTGTCGAGGTAGTCCAGCGGCGTCGCGCCGTCTTCCCCATCGGCATGGCCGCCGAACAGTTCCGAGTGGTACTGCTCCAGGCAGCGCCGCAGCCACCGGGGATCGACCGCGACCACTACGACGAAAAGCCGGAGCGCGAGCAGCATGTGCACGGCGGCGAGCACGTCGACGACCTTGCGCGGCGAGCAGCGGTCGAGGTCGTCGATGTGGAGGATGACCCGTTCCAGCGGTGGTGAACCCGCGGAGGCCGCCCGCTGCTGCTCGTCGGCCTGATCCCACTCCGCGAACGCCTTCTCGGCGGATTCGCTGAGCCTGCGCAGATCGGCGTGCGCGCGGCCGAACAACCCGCGGTACTGCTCGTAACCGCCAGCCCGGGCCTCCTCGATCACCAGCGCCAGCTCTTGGGCGGCGTCGAGCTTCGCGAGCTGCATCTTGGTGTCCCGCACGCGGCTGTCCAGGTTCGGGGAGTCGCCCGCGGTGAGCCGCCGGGCCGTGGGCCACGTCGTGGTGATCAGTTCGATGATCGGCAGCACGGTGCTCACCGCGCCCACCAGCCACGCCCAGACGGCGCCGCCGGTCAGCCACACCACCAAACCGGTCGCGGCGGCGAGCAGCAGTGCGATTCCGGCTGCCCATGCGAGACGAGCACGCCGGAGCACGAGCTTCGCCCACCACAGCCGCATGCGCGCACGCAGCCGCCGGCCCAGGCCGGCCTCGGGATCGGCCAGCTCTTCGAGGAAGTGGAGCTCCTTGCGGAGGGTGGTGCGTTCGGTGCGGACGTCATCGGCGTCGGGAGGCACGGGTTCGGCGAGGGTGGCGAACAGGTGCTCCACGATCCCGACCCACAGGTGGTCGTCGTTGTAGTGCCACGCGTCGAAGCGCACCTGGCGCACCGCCGTCGCGAAGACGCTGCGCGCCGGATTCCGGCCGGCTTCCTTCGCGAGCCGTTCGACGTTCTTCTCGAGCTGGCGCAGGAAGCTCGACTTGCCCGATCCCCAGCGGCCGAGCAGTGCGATCGCCAGCGGTGGCCTGGTCTCCCGGTCGAGGACGAGCTCGGCGAGGCCGCGCACGTCGTCGGCGAAGTCGAGCAGGTCTTCGTCGCTCTCCTGGTCGCTGGCGAGCCCGGCCTGCGGTCGCTGCTTCGTGCCGGGATCCGCGGGGCCGCCCGTCGTCAGGTCCCAGACGCGGATCGAGCCGTCCTCGGCCCCGCTGATGAGCAGCCTGCTGTTGGGAGTGACGGCGAAGGACCGCACGGCGCCGTCGTGCCGGCCGTGCATCTGCATCGGCTTGGTGGGGCGCTCCGGCTCCCAGGCCCAGACCCCGCCGCTGAAATCGCCCGCGACGACCTGCCGTCCGTCGTGCGTCACGGCCACCGCGACCACGTCTTCGCAGCCGGCCAGCTGCACCGTGCTTTCCTTCTGGCCGCGGTTCCAGCAGAGCACGCCGTCCAGGGTTGCGCAGGCGACGCGCGTGCCGCCGGGGGAAGCCGCCACCGCGGCGTTGCCGGGCGCATGGCCGTTCAGCCGGCCCAGTTCCTCGCCGGACCAGTCCGTGACGCGGATGAGCGGGTCGGAGCCGGCGGTGACGACCTGCCGGTTCCTGGTCACCGCGATGCTCTCGACGAGCCGGTGCCCGCTGGGCCAGCTGCTGCCGTCGGGCGGTTGCAGGACGGTTCCCGCGAGGTCGATGGCCGCGACGGCGTCGCCGCTGGGCGAGATGGCGGCTGCCGTGACGCGAACGCGGTGCCGCGCGGGGGAGGTCCCGCGGTTCGGGACCGCCCATTCGACCGTCGCGGTCCGGCCGCACGAAACGACTCGGTCGTCGGCGGCGACCGAGACGGCGAGCACGGCGTCCTCGTGCTCGGAGTGCTTGTGCAGCAGCACGCCGGTGCGCAGGTCCCAGACCCGGACCGTGGCGTCGTCGCCGCCGGTGACGAACCTGCGGCCGTCCGGGAAAACGGCGATGGCGCGAACGGCGCCGCGATGGCCCGCGAACGGTTCCGGAGTGCTCGTCATAGTGATCACCGACACTAGCGCGATCAAGGCCGGGCACACATGGATTCGGGAAGAAAGGCAACGCCTTCGCCACGCAGGCCCCGCGCCACGGCCCTACCAGGCGAAACGGGGTGTGGCTGCTTTCCTACGCCACCCGCCTCACCGGCGACCGGTATCTGGCCGAGGACGTCGTGCAGGAGACGTGGCTGCGGGCCTGGCGCCACGCCGACCGCCTCACCAACGGCAAGGGCTCGGTGCGCGGCTGGCTGCTGCGCATCGCCCAAAACGTCGCCATCGACATCCACCGCGGCCGGCGGGCCCGGCCGACCGAGGTCGGCTTCGACGGCGAAGCACTGGCGAACACCGCCGTGCAGTCGGCGCCGAGCGACGAGGTGGAGAACCGCATGGTCGTGGGCGAGCTCCTCGACCACCTCTCCCCGGTGCACCGCAGCGCGGTGGTGGAGGTCTACTTCACCGACCGCACCGCGGCATCCGTGCTCGGCGTTCCCGTCGGCACCGTGAAGAGCAGGCTGCACAACGCACTTCGCACGCTGCGCGACCAGTTCCCCAGCCCGCTCCCGGAAGCCGCGTGACGGAATGGCAGGAGTGGACGGGTCAGCGCAACTCGGTGCAGGACGTGGCGTCCGCGTCGTCCGCGGCGCCGGTCTCGATGCACACGTTGGCGAACGTGACGTCCATGCGCCGCTGGGAGTAGACCACGAACGGGGTGTTGACCTTCCTCGGGTCCAGCCCCGCCGACACGAAGCAGGACAGCGGAATCTTCACCGCGGCCTGCTTCTCCACCGGCAGCCCGCCGAACAGCGAAGTGGCCGGCAGCTCGGCGACGCACGGGTACTGGCAGTGCACCGCGATCTTCGCGGTGTCGTCCGGCGGCGGCGCGTGCAGCACCGCGTCGAAGACCAGCGCGCCCCCGTTGTCCACATAGGACGAGAGGTCGATCGAGTCCCGCTGGTTCGCGGTCTGGAGGTAGAACTGCCCCGGCTGGTCGTCCAGCCAGGACACCCGTAGGCCGTTGTTGCCGGGGGCGGGCGCCGCCTTGATCAGCGGCGACTGCTCCGCGCCGTTCGCGGCAAGGGCGAGCGGGTTTCGCCGATGTTCACGCATTCGTCGCATTGCCGCTCGGATCGCCCCGGTGGAGGAGCGGGGAGGCGCCCGGTTTTCGCCGGACGCCTCCCCGCTCCGTGCTCGGTCAGGCGCGAGCCGTCACCGCATCCGCCACAGCTCGTAAACGCCGTTCGTCGGCCTGCACTCGTGCGGCAGGTCCACGCCCGGGCCGCCCGGGCCGCCGACCATGTCCTGGTAGCCCTGCTCGCACGCGGCCGCGGTGTGGTACCAGTAGCCGGTGTAGTACCACTCGGCCGGTGCGGCGGTCGCGGACGTCGCGGTGGCGACGAGCATGCCGAACCCCACGAGGGCACCGGCCATGAGCTTCTTCACAGTTGATCCTTCCTTCGCCCGGGAAAATGCCGAATTCGCATTCCCGCCATGGATTGCCGCCGGCGCGCGCCGGTGTTCCAGCCTCGCGGTTGACTGGGATTCGGCGCGGCGGCGGTCTTTCGGATGAACCTGCGATCGTTGCCGGGATCGGATGAACGCCGTCCGCGAACTCGATCGCTGCGGCCGAAGTTATCAGCGCGGTGACCGGGGCCACCGGAATTGTCCGCGGGCGGGGAAGAACGGGCAGCGGATTTGCCCCACGATCTGGGCGAGGAGCGCGGAGTGAACCGTGCGCGGTGGATCCGCGTTCGTGGGGCCGGGCTTCAGCCGCAGCAGAAGGGGTCGTCGCAGGGGGTGCCGGCCTCGCTGCCGTAGGCCACGAAGTCCCGGACGGGGGCGAGGATCTCCTCCGCGGTAGCGGCGGCCAGTGCGGGGTGCGCCCGGTTCAACGGCTTTCCCCAGGTGGGCGGCGTGCTGTCGGTGTCGAAACGCGCCGCGCCGTCGACGAACAGGGTCCACAGCGGATGATCCGGGAAGCTGTTGAGCCGCAAGACCCACGATCGGCCGTCGACGGTGGCGGCCACCGGAAAGCGGGTGTCGCCGGTTCGTCGCCATTGCGGCCTCGCGAGCAGTTCTTGCGGTGGCATGCGCTCAGTCTCGTCGAGTGATCGGGAGCGTGGAAGCCCCGGCCCGCCGTGATGCGTGCCCGCCCGCGTCTGGATGGTCCTTTTCGCGCAGTGCTGTTCCCTAGATCACTTGAGCCCTGCGTCCGATTTGATTAGGTTAGGCTAACCCAAGTGGTCTGCTGGGTTTCGTGCTCCCGGCGCCGACCGCTTCGGGAATCACGACGGAGGAGGAGCTCGCCGGCATGGCTGGACCCGCGGTACCCCTCGAACTGCCCGCCATCGCGGACGAGCCGCTCGCCCTGGCATGGCCGGACGACTCGGCACGGGTCCTCGGGCCGCTGCCCACCCCGGCCGAGCTGGCCGAGCGCTTCCCGCGCGGCGAACGGCTGCGCGCTCAGGTGGCCGGGCACCGCCGCGCAGTGCGGGAGATCGTCGACGGCGCGGACGACCGGCTGCTGGTCATCGTCGGGCCGTGCTCCGTGCACGACCCGGACGCCGCGCTGCAGTACGCCCACGAGCTGGCGGCCGCCGCCGCGGCGCACGACCGCGACCTGCTGGTGGTGCTGCGCGCGTACCTGGAGAAGCCGCGAACCTCGGTCGGGTGGAAGGGCCTCCTGCACGATCCGCACCTGGCCGGCCGGGAGGACCTGGCCGAGGGGCTGGCGATCGGGCGCGAATTCCTCGTGCGCGCAGCGAATTCCGGCCTCCCGCTGGCGTACGAGTTCGTGGACCCGTTCCTCGCCCCGTACGTGCTCGATCTGGTGTCGTGGGGCGCGCTCGGCGCGCGCACGGTGGCCTCCCAGCCGCACCGGCAGCTCGCGTCGGCGCTGCCGATGCCCGTCGGCATGAAGAACGGCGTGACCGGGGACGTCGAGGTCGCGATCGCCGCGGTGCGAGCCGCGCGGGCGCCGCACACCTTCCCCGCGCTGGCCGCCGGCGGAGCCCTGTCCGCTGTCGTCGGCGCGGGCAATTCCGCTTGCCATGTCGTGCTTCGCGGTGGCGCGCGGCCCAACTACGACGCGGCGTCCGTCGGCGCGGCGCTCGACGAGCTGCGCGCCGCGGGCGTCGGGGCGGGCGTCGTGGTCGATGCCTCGCACGGCAACAGCGGGAAGGATCACCGGCGGCAGCCGGGCGTCGTCGAAGACGTGGCGGCGCAGGTCGCGTCGGGCAACCGCGGCCTGCTCGGAGTCATGATCGAATCCTTCCTGGAGGCGGGCAACCAGGACATCGCCGCGAGGCCGCTGCGCTACGGCGTCAGCGTCACCGACGGCTGCCTGGACTGGCCCGCCACCGCGCGCTGCCTGGACGTCCTCGCGGAGGCGGCGCGCCGCAGGCGGATCGCGCCGGTGCGGCCCTGGACCCGGCCGGCCGGGCGGTGAGCGGTCTGCGGGCCCGGTCGGCGTCAAGCACTATTCGAGAGAGGTGAGCAAGTCCTGATGAACCCGTTCGACGACCCGGAGGGCACCTTCCTGGTGCTGGTCAACGACGAGGAACAGCACTCGCTCTGGCCGGAGTTCGCCGAGATCCCGGCGGGCTGGCGGCAGGTGTTCGGCCCGGACGCCCGCGAGGCCTGCCTGGACCACATCCGGGCGAACTGGACCGACCTGCGGCCGAAGAGCCTGCGGATCGCGATGGGGGAGGGGGCCGCATGACGCGTGCGGAGGCTGAGCGGATCGGGCACCTGGACCGGATCGCGCAGGTCCGGGAAGGCCGGCACGCGGAGAAGGTGGGCTACCCGATCCGGATCCGCGAGACGGAGGTCGTGCGGACCGAGATGATCGGGGCCGGGCTCCTGCGCGTCACGCTCGGCGGCCCGGGCACCGAGGGCTTCGAGGCGCACTCGCCGTGCGAGCACGTCAAGCTCATGTTCCCGGACCCGGACGGCAGGCTGCGGTTGCCGGAGCAGAACGGACTGCTGCTGCGCTGGCCCAAGCCGTCCCCGACGTCGCGCGAGTACACGGTGCGCCGGTACGACCCCGCCGCGGGCGAGATCGACATCGACATCGTGCTGCACCCCGGCGGCCTCGCCTCGGAGTGGGCGCGCGCGGTCGTGCCCGGCGACGTCATGCACGTGGCGGGCCCGCCCGGTGGGCTGATCGTGCCGCACACCTACGACCGCTACCTGCTGGCCGGCGACATCACCGCGCTGCCCGCGATCGCGCGCCGGCTGGAGGAGCTGCCGCGCACGGCGAAGGGCTGGGCGTTCATCGAGGTCGCCGACGCCGACGAGGAGATCGAGCTGTCCGCGCCCGAGGACGTCGAGGTGCGGTGGCTGCACCGGGGTCCGAAGCCGCCGGGCACGTGCGACGCGCTGGAGAGCGCCGTCCGGTCGGTGCCGGTGCTCGACGGCGAGCGGCTGTACGTGTGGCTGGCGGGCGAGGCCGGCGTGCTCAAGCCGCTGCGCCGCTGGGTCAAGGGCGAGCTGGGGCTGGACAAGCGCGACTACGACGTCACGGGCTACTGGAAGCGCGGCATCGCGGACTTCGACGACGACCACGACCACCACCACGAGGCGTGACCGGGTGAGCGGTTGCGGCAGATCGTTCTTGTGGACGCCGCAGGCCGCCAATTAAGGTTAGGCAACCCTAAATGAACCTCTAGCAAGGACACACGAATGCGTTTAGCTCGGTCTCTCGGGGTCGTCGCCGCCCTCGTCGTAGCCGCGGCCGGTCTCGCCGGCTGCGGGGCGGGCGGCTCCGCCACGACCGCGGATGCCCAGACCCGGGTCTTCGCCGCGGACAACGGCCAGATCACCATTCCGGCCAAGCCCCAGCGCGTGATCGCGACCGGGTACGCGGTGCCGGCGCTGATCGAGGCCGACGCCCCGCTGGTCGGCATCTCGGCCTGGGCGCGCGGCGTCCCGATGTTCACCCCGGAAGACCTCGCGACGTACGAGAAGCTGGACAAGGTCGCGGGCGAGTCGGCGGCGGAGACCAACTACGAGGCGATCGCCAAGGCACGGCCCGACCTGATCGTGATCGGCGTGCCCACCCCGGTGCTCGGCGACGTCGACGTGGAGCGGCTCAACGCGGTCGCGCCGGTCGTCGCGATCGGCCCGAAGAACCCGGCCGAGTGGCGCGAGCTCACCCGCAAGTACGCCGACGCCGCGGGCGCGCTGGAGAACTACGACGCCGCCAAGACGGAGTACGAGGCGAAGGCAGCCGAGCTGAAGCAGAAGTACCAGCCGGTGCTGCCGGGGCTGAAGCTCGGGCACGTCGGCTCCTACGGCCAGGTGGCCAAGGGCAACTTCCAGCGCGAGTTCAACAAGTCGTGGGGCACCAGCGTCATCAACGACATCGGCGGCAACTACTACGGCGACGTCAAGGTCAAGGGCGGCGGCTCGCGCGACGTCAGCGAGTACCCGTCCATCGAGGAGCTGCCCGCCGCGTTCGCGGAGGCCGACGCGATCACCTACTCCGTCAAGCCGGACGGCACGGCCTCCCCGGCGGTGCAGTACGTGCTCGACTCGGAGCTGTGGAAGAACCTGCCCGCGGTCAAGGCCGGCAAGGTCTTCCCGATCCGCTACACGGAGGCGGCGACCTACCCCGAGGCGATGCGCGCCCTCGACGCGATCGACCAGGCGTTCGCCCCGTTGCTGGCGAAGTGATCTCCGGCAGTCGCGTGAGTTCAACGAGAGGAGGCACGGCGCCTGGGTCGACCGGGCGCCGTGCCGTGATGCTGCTGGGAGCGGCCGTCGCCCTCGCGGCGGCGGCCGTGCTCGGCATCGCCATCGGCGCGCAGTCGCTGCGACCCGCCGAGGTGCTGCAAGCGCTGGTGGCCTTCGACGGCTCGTCCGAGCACCTGATCATCTGGGATGTCCGCGTGCCGCGCGTGCTGCTCGGCATCAGCGTCGGCGCGGCGCTGGCCGTCGCGGGCGGGCTGATCCAGACGCTGTCCCGCAACCCGCTCGCGGAGCCCGGCATCCTCGGCGTGACCGTGGGCGCCGGCTTCGCCGTCGCGGTCGGTTCCGCGCTCGGGGTGGCGGTTTCCCAGCTCGGCGAGCTGCTCGCGGCGATCGTGGGCGCGGTGCTGGCCGCGCTGCTGGTCTACGCGGTCGGGCGCCGGTCGCCGCTGCGGCTGGTGCTCACGGGCGTTGCGCTGAGCGCGGTGCTGTCCGGGCTGTCGCTCGGCTTGCGCCTGATGAACCCCGAGGTCTTCGACCAGTACCGCTTCTGGGCGGTGGGCTCGCTGGCCGGTCGCGAGCAGGTGCCGCTGGAGGTGCCGCTGGTCGCGATCGGATTGGCGCTGGTCGCGGCGATGCTGCTCGCCCGGTCCCTGAACGCGATCGAGCTCGGCGAGACCGTCGCGCGCACCCTCGGCACGCGCGTGGCGCGGGTGCGGGTGGCGACGCTGGTCGTGATCACGGTCCTGACCGGGGCGGCGACGGCGCTGGCCGGGCCGATCCTGTTCGTCGGGTTGATCGTGCCGCACCTCGCCCGCCGGATGGCCCCCGGCTCCATCCCCTGGCAGCTGGCCTACACCGCCGTGCTGGGTGCGGTGCTGATGCTGCTGTCCGACGTCGGCGCCCGCGTGCTGCTGCCGACGGGAGAGGTGCCGGTGGCGATCGTGACCGGCTTCCTCGGCGGCCCGGTGCTGATCTGGGCGGTCCGGCGGTACGGGTCGGTGGCGCTATGAACGCGATCGTGGTGCGTGCGCGCGGCCGGGCGCTGCGCCTGCCGCGCCGGACGGTCCTGCTCGCCGCCGCGCTGATCGTGCTGATCCTCGCCCTGTCGCTGCTCGGGCTGTGCTTCGGCGCGTCCTGGCTGACGCCGGGGGAGGTGCTGGCCGCGCTCGCGGGCACCGGAGACTGGACGGTGGTCGTCGCGCAGTGGCGGCTGCCGCGCGTGCTCGCCGGGGTCGTGTTCGGCGCGGCGCTCGGGGTGGCCGGGGCGATCTTCCAGAACATCACCCGCAACCCGATGGGCAGCCCGGACGTCATCGGCCTCGACGCGGGCGCCTACACCGGCGCGCTGTTCGCGATCACCGTGCTGTCCGGGACCTCAGCGCAGCTGGCGGGGAGCTCGGTGCTCGGCGGCGTGCTGGTCGCTGCGGTGATCTACCTGCTCTCGGCCAAGGGCGGGCTTTCCGGGCTGCGCCTGGTGATCGTCGGCATCGCGATGAACGCCATCCTCACCTCGGTGAACGCCTGGATCGTGCTGCGCGCCGAGCTGGAGGTGGCGATCGCCGCGGTCGGCTGGAGCGCGGGCTCGCTCAACGGCATCGACTGGGCGGACGTGTACCTGCCGTTCGCGATCATCCTGGGCCTGCTGGCGCTGCTGGCCACCCAGGCGCACGCGATGCACCAGACCGCCCTGGGCGACTCCGTCGCCGTGGCCACCGGTGTTTCGCTGCACCGGCACCGGTTGCTGCTGGTGCTGGTCGGCGTCGGATGCACGGCGACCGTGACCGCGGTGGCCGGGCCGATCGTATTCATCGCGCTGGCCGCGCCCCAGATCGGGCGACGGTTGGCCAAGGCCGCCGGCGTGCCGCTGCTGCCCGCCGCCCTCACCGGCGCGGTGCTGTTGCTCGCCGCGGACCTGATCGCGCAGATGCTGCTGGCGCCGGTGTCGCTCCCGGTCGGCGTGGTGAGCACCGCGATCGGCGGCTGCTACCTGATCTGGCTGCTCACCAAGGAGGTGGAGCGAGCATGACCTCGCGACTGAGCGCGCAGGAACTCACCCTGGGCTACGGCGACAGGGTGGTTTCCACCCGGCTCGGCCTCGACATCCCGGACGGCGCGTTCACCGCCATCGTGGGCCCGAACGCGTGCGGGAAGTCGACCCTCCTGCGCGCGTTCGTGCGGCTGCTGAAGCCCGTTTCGGGCGCGGCGAACTTCGACGGCCGGCCGGTCGGGTCGTACCCGACCAAGGAGCTCGCCCGCTCGCTGGGCTTCCTGCCGCAGGACCCGGCGGTGCCGGAGAACATCCGGGTGAAGCAGCTGGTCGGCCGGGGCCGGTTCCCGCACCAGTCCTTCCTCGCCACGACATCGGAGGAGGACGAGCGGGCGGTCGCCGAGGCGATGGAGGCCGCGGGTGTCGCCGAACTGGCCGAGCGGCCGGTCGCCGAGCTCTCCGGCGGGCAGCGGCAGCGGGTGTGGGTGGCGATGGTGCTGGCCCAGCAGACGCCCTACCTGCTGCTGGACGAGCCGACGTCGTTCCTGGACATCGCGCACCAGTACCAGCTGCTGACGCTGCTGGCGAAGCTGCGCGACGAGGGGCGGACGATCATCGCGGTGCTGCACGACATCAACCAGGCCTGCCGCTACGCCGATCACCTGGTGGCGATGAAGGACGGCCGGGTCGTGGCCGAGGGCGCCGCCGCCGACATCGTCGACGAGACGCTGCTCGAGGACGTCTTCGACCTCCCCAGCATCGTCGTCCCGGACCCGCTGACGGGCACGCCGATGGTCGTCCCGAAGCCCTGACCCCGAGTGCCGTCCCGCAATTTCAATGGAAATCGAAGATCCGATTTCCATTGAAATTGCGGGAGTTGTCCACAGCCTTCGGCGTGTCGTGGCCCGACGCGCCGAAGGACCGCAATTTCCATTGAAATTGCGGGACCGGGTTCGCGCCGCCGAGCCCGCGGGTGAGATCGGCGCGACGTTCGCTTGAGATTGCCTTGGGGGCTTTTCAGGATGCGGCGTCAGCCGCATGCGGTGTGGGACTCAGCTCGCACCGCCGCGGGTTCTCAGACTGTGCCCACCCCGTCGGGGTTCTTGGCGAGGCCAGTCCCCAGCGCCGCGTATTGGTCATACGTCAGTCGGGGGTCCCGGAGTCCAGACGGCGTCTGAGGTTCCGCTACCCGCACCGCTACGCAAACCGCCCCTGCCAGCATTCGTTAGCTTAGCCTAAGCTAACGATGACCTTGGTCTTTGTCATCCCCAGGAGCCAGCGTTGAGCACTGCCAGCATCGAGTCCCGCACTCCCGCCGAGTCGCCGGGCGACCAGGCGATGGAGCTGACCCGCGCGCAGCTCGGCGTCTGGAACGCGCAGCGGCTCGAGCCGGACTCGCCATACTACGTCGTCGGCGACGTGGTGGAGCTCTCCGGGCCGGACCCGATCGACGTGGACGCGCTGGCCGATGCCGTGCGGGCCACCACCGACGAGGCGGAGAGCCTGCGGCTGCGGGTGTTCGAGACCCCGGACGGGCCGCGCCAGTACATCGACGAAGGCCCGACCGAACTGCCCGAGATCGTCGACCTGCGGGCCGAGGCCGATCCGGCGGCCGCCGCAGAGGCGTACATCGCGGCCGAACGCGCGCGGCTGGCCGCGGAGTGCCGGGAGATGGTGGGCCGCAGGCTCTACACCCGGACCGTGCTGCGGCTCTCCGACCGAGAGGTCTGGTACACGCAGCTCGGGCACCACCTGGTTTTCGACGGCTACAGCGCGGCGATGCTGGCTCGCCGCACCGCCGAGCACTACACCGCCCGGGTGCAGGGCGTCGAGGTCTCGCCGTCGCCGTTCGGCCGGTTCGCCGAGCTCGTCGAGGCGGACCGGGAGTACCTCGCGGGCGAGCGGTTCGCGGCGGACCGCGACTACTGGCGCGACGTGCTCACCCCGCTGCCGGAGCTGGCCACCGCGGTGGACGAGCCCGCCGGGCCCGCGGACGAGACGCTGATCGCGCGTGCGGTCCTGCCCGCCGACGAGGTGGCGAGGCTGCACGCGGTCGCCGAAGCGGCGCGCACCAGCTGGGGCGAAGTGCTCATCGCCTGCTACGCCGCGTTCGTGCACCGGGTGTCGGGGGAGTCGGACGTGGTGTTCGCGCTGCCGCTGATGTGCCGGTTCGGCTCCGGCCTGCGGACCCCCGGGATGGCGGTGAACGTGCTGCCCCTGCGGGTGCCCGTGCGCGGCGGCGACCGGCTACCCGAACTCAGCCGCCGGGTGGCCAAGGCGATGCGCGACATGCGCAGGCACCAGCGTTACCGGGGCGAGAACCTGCCGCAGGACCTCGCCGCGCCGGGTGCCGGCGCGCTGCTGCACGGCCGGGGCATCAACCTCAAGGCGTTCGACTTGACCATCGACTTCGGCGGCGCGACCGGCGTGATGCGCAACATCGCGGGCGGGCCGCCGGAGGACCTCGGGCTGAGCGTGCTGCCGACCGCCGACGGTGGCCTGCTGCTCGGCTTCGAGGTGGACGCGCGCACCAACACCCAGTCCGATGTGGACGGCAGGCTCGCCGCGCTGCGCGGGCTGCTGGCGCAGCTCACCGCCGATGACGCCCCGGCCGTGGGGCAGGTGGAGCTGATGGCGCCGGCCCTGCGGGACGAGCTGCTCGCCGAGTGGTCGGTGCCCGCGCTGCCGGGCGAACCGGTCGACGTCCCGACCGCTCTGAACGAGCTCGCGGCCGCGGAACCGGAACGGACCGCGCTGGTGCACGGCTCCGAGAGGCTGTCCGCCGCGGAACTCGCCGCGCGGGTGCACCGGCTCGCCCGCGCACTGCGGGCACGGGGCATCGGCCCGGACGACGTGGTGGCGCTCGCGCTGCCCCGCTCGGTCGATCTGGTCGTGGCGCTGCTCGCGGCGCAGGACGCGGGCGCCGCGTACCTGGCGCTGGACCTCGCGCATCCGCCGGAACGGCTGCGCGAACTGCTCGCGGACGCTCGCCCAGCCCTGCTGCTCACCAGTGGGGAAACCGGGCTCGACGCCGAAGTGGACCTGCACGACGCGGAGTTCACCGCCGAACTCGCGCGCTACGCCGGTACCCCGCTGGCGGACGACGAGCTGGCCGCGCCGCGGCACCCGGAGCACCTCGCGTACGTGATCTACACGTCGGGTTCGACGGGGCGGCCGAAGGGCGTGCTGGGCCGGGTCGGCGCGCTCGCCGGTCTCCTGCACCACAACCGCAGCACCGTCGTGGCCGAGGCGCACCGGCAGGCGGGGCGGCGGCTGCGCACGGCGCACACCTACTCCTTCGCCTTCGACGCCTCCCTCGACCAGCTGCTCTGGCTGCTGTGCGGCCACGAGATGCACCTCTACGACGTCGAGCTCGCCAAGGACGCCGACGCGCTGCTCGCCGCCTACCGCGAGGACCGGATCGACGTCGTGGACACCACGCCGTCGATGGCGGCGCCGCTGGTGGACGCGGGATTGCTGGACGCCGAAGACCACCGGCCGTCGCTGCTCGTGCTGGGCGGCGAGGCCACGCCGGGCGCCCTGTGGCAGCGCGTCGCCGGCTCGCCGGTGCCGGGGCGCAACCTGTACGGCCCGACGGAGGCGACCGTGGACGCCACCGCCGCGGTGATCGACGGCGCCGAACCGACCATCGGCCGGCCGCTCGCGGGCACCCGCATCTACTTGCTGGATGCCGCGCTGCGGCCCGTCGCGCCGGGCGCGATCGGCGAGCTCTACCTGGCCGGGCCGCACCTAGCCCGCGGCTACCTGAACCTGCCCGCGACCACCGCCGAGCGGTTCGTCGCCGACCCGTTCGGCGCGCCCGGCGACCGCGCCTACCGCACTGGCGACCTCGCCCGCTGGGTGCCCGGCCGCGGCCTGGAGTACCTGGGGCGCGGCGACGGACAGGTGAAGATCCGCGGCTACCGGGTCGAGATCGGCGAGGTCGAGGCCGCGCTCGCCGCGGTCGCCGGGGTGAGCGCGGCGGCGGCCGTGCTGAACACCGGCGGCGAGCGGCCGAGGCTGATCGGCTACGCCGTGCCGTCGGACGGGGCATCGCTCACCCCGGAGGCGGTGCGCACCGCCGTCGCCGAGCGGCTGCCGGACGCGCTGGTCCCGTCGGCCGTGGTGCTGCTCGACGAACTGCCGGTGACGATCAACGGCAAGCTGGACCGGGCGGCGTTGCCCGCGCCGCGGATCGAGTCCGGCCGCGCGCCGAGCACCGAGCGCGAGCGCCTGCTCTGCGCGGTCGTCTCGGAGGTGTTCGGCGCCGACGAGGTCGGGGTGGACGAGGACTTCTTCGGCCTTGGCGGCGACAGCATCTCGGCGATCACCGTCAGCGCCCGGCTCCGGGCGCACGGCCTGCACCTCCGGCCCCGCGACCTGCTGGCGCGCCGCACCCTCGCCGCGCTCGCGGCATCGGCGGAGGAGATCGCGGACGAGTCCGCGCAGGTTCCGGACGACCCGACCGGGCCGGTGCCCGCGCCGCCGATCGTCCGGGGACTGCTCGACCCGCACCCGGACGTCGACGTCGTGGCGGGCTACGCGCAGTGGACCGCGTTGCACGTGCCCGAGGGCCTCGCGATGGGAGACCTCGTCGTCGGCGTCCAGGCCGTGCTCGACCGGCACGACGCGCTGCGGCTGCGCGCCGAGAGCGCCGACGCGCTGACCGTGCGCCCGCTCGGCGCCGTGCCCGCGCAACGCGTCGTCCGCGAGGTGCCGAGTTCGGCGGATATCGCCGGTATCGCCGAGGAATTGGTGGCCGAGCTGGACCCGCGCGCGGGCGAGGTGCTCCGGGTGGCGCTGGTGCGCACCGAGGCGGGCATGGCCGACCGGCTCTTGGTGCTGGCCCACCACCTGATCGTCGACGGCGTGTCCTGGCGGGTGCTGCTGCCGGACCTGCACGCGGCGTGCCAGGCCGCGGCGGACGGCACGAAGGCCGAGCTCTCCCCGGCAGGCACGTCCTGGCGGCGGCACGCGACTCTCCTTGCGGAGCAGGGCGAGCAGGGGGCTCGGCGCGCCGAGTTCGAGGATTGGCGCCGGGCGGCGGAAGCCGCGGTCCGGCTCGGCAGCCGCGCGCTGGACCAGCGGCTGGACACGGTGAAGACGGGATTCCGGAGCACGACCACGGCCACGCCGGAGGCCACCGCGGCCGTGCTGACCGCGCTCCCGGAGGCCTACCGCGCCGGGGTCGATGAGGTGCTGCTGGCCGCGCTGGTGCTCGCGCTGCGCTCCGTGCGGCCCGGCACCGACGCCGCGACCGTCACGATGGAGGGGCACGGCCGGGAACCGCTCGTGGACGGCGCGGACCTCTCCAGCACGGTCGGCTGGTTCACCAGCGAGTACCCGGTGCGCGTGCCGGCGGATGCGGTGGCCGCCGATGCGGACCTCGCCGAAGCGCTGGCCGGCGGCCCGGCGGCCGGGCGGCTGCTGCGCGCGGCCAAGGAGGCCAAGCGCTCGATCCCGGACGGCGGCATCGGCTACGGCGTGCTGCGCCACCTCGACCCCGAGACCCGGACCGAGCTCGGCGCGACGCCGCCGCCGGACGTGCTGCTCAACTACCTCGGCCGGTTCGCCCCGCTGCCGGACGGGGGCTGGCGGCTGCCCGACGGCGACCCGTTCGCCGTGCTGGAACCGCCGGACAAGGCGCTGGAGCAGGTGCTGGCGCTGAACTGCTTCGTGCACGAGGCGGACGCGCCCCGCCTCGCCGTCGAGTGGACTGCCGCCGGGCTCGTGCTGACCCCAGACGACGTGGCCGAGCTGCAGCGCGCGTTCGCGACCGCGCTGGACGCGCTGGCCGCGCATGCCGAGGGCCTCGGTGCCGGCGAAGGCGGGCTCACGCCCTCCGACCTGCCACTGGTGGACCTCGACCAAGCCGGTGTCGACGCGCTGCAGGCCGCCCGGCCGATCGCGGACGTGCTGCCCGCCACCCCGCTGCAGGTCGGGCTGTCCTTCCACAGCATGGTGCGCGCCGATGCCGACGCTGACGTGTACGTCGTGCAGGCGATGACCCACCTGGCCGGCGCGTTGGAGCCGGAGCGGTTGGCGGGCGCGGCGGCGGAACTGCTGCGCCGCAACCCCGCGCTGCGGGTCTACCTGGACACGACCGCGGCGGGCGAAGTCGTGCAGGTCGTGCCCGCGGAGATGGACCTGCACTGGTGCGAGGCCGACCTGTCGGCTCGTTCTCCGGAAGAGCGGGAGCGCGCACTCGCTGAGCATGCCCGCGCGGAGCTCGACCGCCCCTTCGACCCGGCGCGGCCGCCCCTGATCCGGTTCCTGCTGTGCAAGCTCGGCGAGACCGAGCACCGGCTGCTCATCACCAACCACCACGCGCTGCTGGACGGCTGGTCGATGCCGCTGGTCGGGCGGACCCTCCTCGCGATCTACGCCGAGCTCGGCGGCGGCGAACCGGTGCCGACCGCGCCACCGCTCGTCGAGTACTTCCACTGGCTGGCCCGCAGGGACGGCGAGGCCGCGCTGCGGGCCTGGCAGGACGAGCTGGCCGGGATCGACGAGGGAACCCGGCTGGCACCGGCGAACCCGACGTCCCGGGTGGACCGGCCGGGCCGGGTCGCGATCGAGCTCGGCACCGGGTTCAGCGCCGAACTGCGCGCGTTCGCACAGGCCAGGGGCATCACCCTGACCACCGTGCTGCAGACGGCATGGGGCGTGCTGCTGGGCAGGCTCACCGGCCGGCGCGACGTGGTCTTCGGCTGCCCCGTGTCGGGCCGGCCCGCCGAGGTGGACGGCGTGGCCGCGATGATCGGGCAGCTGGGCAACACCATCCCGGTCCGGGTGCGGCACGCCGCGGGCGACACCGCCGCGCGGCTGCTCGCCGACGTGCACGAACGCGGCGTCGCCCTCGCCGATCACCACCACGTGGGCCTGCCGGACATCCAGCGCGCCGTCGGCGCGGGCGAGCTGTTCGACACGATGCTCGTGATGGAGAACTTCCCGCTCTCCAGCAGACAGCGCACACCGCTCGCGCCGGGCCTGGAACTGGCGGGCGTGGACATCACCGACGCCACGCACTACCCGCTGACCGTGATCGTCATCCCCGAGGACGAGATCGTCATCGGGCTCGGCTACCAGACGCACGCCTTCGACGAGGCGACCGTCCGCGACTACGGCCGCTGGCTGCTCGCGCTGCTGCGGGAACTCGTCGCCGACCCGGACCGGCCCGTCAACCGGCTGCCGATGCTGGAACCCGCTGAGCGGCGTGACCTGCTGGCGGCGGGCACCGGGACCGTGCCCGCACACGACTACGGCAGCGTGCTGACGCGGTTCGCGAAGTGGGTGGGCGGCAAGCCGGAGGCCGAGGCCGTGGTGTGCCGCGACCGGGTGCTCAGCTACGCCGAGCTGGACCGGCGCGCGAACCGGCTAGCGCACGCGCTGCTGGCCGCCGGCGTCCGCCCGCAGGACCCGGTCGCGGTGCTGCTCGGCCGGGACGTGGAACAGGTCGTGGCGCTGTTCGGCGTGCTCAAGGCGGGCGCGGTGTACGTCCCGGTCGACCCGGGCTACCCGGCCGACCGGCGGGCCTACCTGCTCGGCGATGTCGTCCCGGCAGCGGCCGTGACCACCGAGAACGTGCTGGCCGGCCTCGACGGCGGCCTGCCCGCTGATCTCCGGTTGCTATCGCTGGACGGCACCGCGCCGGACGGCCCCGCCGAGTGGGACTCCGACCCGGCGGACGCGCGCCGCGGCCTCACCGAGGACGCGCTGGCCTACATCATCTACACGTCCGGCACGACGGGGCGGCCGAAGGGCGTTGCGGTGCCCCACCGCGGCATTCCGGACCTGGTCGCGCTGCAGGAGGAGACGTTCGGGATCACCGAGCGCGACCGCTGCCTGCACTTCGCCTCGACCAGCTTCGACGTCGCGTTCTTCCAGACGATGATGCCGCTGCTCTCCGGCGGCACGCTGGTGATCGCGCCGGAGGAGGTGCGGATCCCCGGCGACGAGATCCTCGACTACGTCGCCGAGCACCGGGTGACGGCGCTGAACCTGCTGCCGTCCTTCCTGGCCGCGATGCCCGACGACGCCGAGGTCGACCCCGGCGTGATGTTGATGGTCGGCGCGGAGCGGCTGGACCCCGCGCTGGCACGGCGCTGGGGAAACCGGCGCGCGCTGTTCAACTGCTACGGGCCCACCGAGGTCACGATCAACGCGGTGACCTGGCGGTACGACCCCGACGACGCGGGGCCGCTGCCGATCGGCCGCCCCGATCCCAACGTGCGCGCGTACGTGCTGGACGAGGGCTTGCAGCCGGTCGGGGTCGGCGTCACCGGCGAGCTGTACCTCGGTGGCCCGGGCGTGGCCCGCGGCTACGTCGGCAGGCCGGACCTCACGGCGGCGGCGTTCGTCGCCGACCCGTTCGGCCCGCCGGGCTCGCGGGCCTACCGCACCGGCGACCTGGTGCGGTGGCGGCCGGACGGGCAGCTGGTGTTCATCGGCCGCGTCGACCACCAGGTCAAGATCCGCGGGTTCCGGATCGAGCTCGGGGAGATCGAGAGTACCCTCACCCGGCACCCGGACGTGCGCGCGTGCGTGGTGATCGTGCGCGAGGACGAGCCGGGGCAGCGGCGGCTGGTCGGCTACGTGATCCCCACCGACGGCGCCGACTTCGACGCCGCGCTGCTCCGCGAGCACCTCGCCGCCCAGTTGCCCGGCTACATGGTGCCGACCGCGCTGCTCCCGCTGACCGCGCTGCCGCTGAACACCAGCGGCAAGCTCGACCGGGCGGCACTACCCGCGCCGGGCCCGGCGGCGGCCTCGCGGGAGCCCGCAACACCCGCCGAGGCGTTGCTGCTGGACATCTTCCGCGAGGTGCTCGGCACCGACGCGATCAACCTCGACGACGGGTTTTTCGAAGTCGGCGGCGACAGCATCGTGGCGCTGCAGGTGGTCTCCCGCGCCCGGCGCCGCGGTCTGGGGGTGAGCCCGCGCGACGTGTTCGAGGGCGGCACCGTGGCGGGCATCGCGGTCCTCGCCGAAGTCGACGGCGAGGCCCGCACGGCGGCTCCGGCCTCCGGGGACGTCCCGCTGACGCCGGTCATGCGCGACCTGCTGCGCCACGGCACGGCCGCATCCGGGTTCTGCCAGTGGATGGAGGTGTGCGTTCCCGCCGGTGGCGACGAGGCGACCTGGCAGGCGGTGCTGGACGCCGTGCTCGACCGGCACGACGCGCTGCGCGGCTACCTCGTCGACCCGGTCGACGGGGAGCCGGTGCTGCGCATCCCCGAGCCCGGCGTGGTGACCGGCGCCGACGTGCTCACCCGCATCACCGCGTCGGTCGACGACGACCCGCGCCCGTTGCTCGACGCGCACATCCTCGAGGCGCAGGCCCGGATGGACCCGTGGACCGGGCCGCTGGTGCGCGCGTTCTGGCTGGACAGGGGGCCCGGCGAGCTGGGCAGGCTGGTGCTGCTCGCGCACCACCTCGTCGTCGACGGTGTGTCCTGGCGGATCCTGCTCGACGACCTCGCCCAGGCGCACGAGACGGCCGCCGTGGGCACGGCGCCGGAGCTGCCCCGGTACGGGGAGTCGTTCCTCGGCTGGGCGCGGTCGCTGCGCGCGGCGGTCGAGGCGCGGCGGCCGGAGCTGCCGCATTGGCGGGCGATCGCCGATGCGCCGGCGGCGCCGCTTGGCGCGAAGTCGCTGGACCCGGCGCGGGACACCGCCGCAGCCCTGGTGCACCACGAGATCCGGCTCGCCCCGGAGTCCACCCGCGCCCTGCTCGCCACGCTGCCCGCCGCGTACCGGTGCACGCCGGACCCGGTGCTGCTCACCGCGCTGGCCCGGGCCGTGCGGGCCTGGCGCGGGGAAGCGCCGGACCTGGTGGTCTCGCTGGAGAGCCACGGCAGGCCGCCGCACACCCCGGACCGGTCCGGCCAGGTGGACCTGTCGCAGACGGTCGGCTGGTTCACCGCGATCCACCCCGCACGCGTGGCGCTGCCCGCCGGCGGCACGGCGGAGGAGCTGAAGTCGGTCAAGGAACAGCTGCACGCGAGCGGCGACGGCCTCGGGTACGGCATCCTCGCCGGGGCGGTCCCGGCGATCCGGCCGCAGATCAGCTGGAACTACCTCGGCACCTATCCGACCGGCGGCGGCGAGGACGCGGCCTGGCGGCGCCCGGCCGACGCGGACCCGTTCGGCTCCGGCGGCGGGGAAGAACTGCCGCTGGACCACCAGCTCATGATCAACGCGCTGGCGCGCGACGACGGTGACGGCGTCGCGCTCGGCGTCCGGCTCAGCTGGCCCCGCGAGGTGTTCGCGGACGGGGAGATCGCCGGGCTCGCCGAGCACCTGCGCGCGGAACTGCTGGCCGTCGCTGCCGATCCCGGCGCGGTCGCGGGACCCGGGCTCACGCCGTCCGACCTCCCGCTGGTCGACCTCGACCAGGCCGCGATCGACCGGTTGGAGACCGAGCGCCCCGTGGCGGACGTGCTCCCGCTCGGGCCGCTGCAGGAGTTGATGCTGCGGCACTCGCGGGACCGGGCCGACGACGCCGCCGACCCCTACACGGTGCAATCGACGTTCTCCATCACAGGTGCGCTGGACGTCGACGCGCTGCACGCCGCATGCGGCGACCTGGTGCGCAGGCACCCGAATCTGGCCGCGGTGTTCCCGCCCGACCGGGCGGTGCAGGTGATCCCCGCCGACCCGCGCCCGGACTGCAGGCTGGTCGAAGTGGATCCCGGGGCGGTGGAACGAGCGCTGGCCGCAGACCTCGCGGAACCGTTCGACCTCGCGGCCGGGCCGCCCCTGCGGCTCACCGTGCTCCGGGCGTCGCCCGAGCAGGCCGAGGTGGTGCTGACCAGCCACCACGTGCTCTCCGACGGCTGGTCCGCGCCGCGCATGCTCGTGGAACTGTTCACCCACTACGCGTCACGGGTGCAGGGGAGCGCGCCGAGCGCTCTGCCCGCGCCGGTGCCGTTCGCCTCGTACCTGCGGTGGCGTGCAGAGCGGGATCACGACGCCGACGCCCGCGCGTGGGCCGCCGAGCTCGACGGGCTGCCCGAGGGCGACCACTTGGCGGCCGCCGGCGGAGCGCTCACGGCCCGGGAGTTCCCGCAGCCGGTGCTGTTCGAGGTGCCAGCGGAACTGGTCGGGGCGCTGACCTCGGCCGGGTCGGTGCGCGGTCTCACCGCCAACACCCTGCTGCAGGGCGCTTGGGCCGCGGTGCTGGCGGCGCGTTCCGGGCGCGCGGACGTCTGTTTCGGGGCGATGGTCTCCGGCCGCTCGGCCGGGGTCGACGGCGTCGAGGAGATCGTGGGACTGCTGGCCAACGCGGTGCCGGTGCGCGCGAGCTTCGCAGGCACGGTGGGCCAGGCCTTGGCCGATCTGCAGGCGCGACAGCAGGGCATGGCCGACCATCAGCACGTCGCGCTGCCCGATCTGGAGAGGCTGCTCGGCCGCCGCAGGCTGTTCGACAGCCTCGTGGTGTTCGAGAACTACCCGGCCGACCCCGAACGCCTGCGCCACCCCGCGCCGGGGCTCACGGTCACCGGCACCCGGTTCCGCGAGGCGACCCACCACCCGGTGACGCTGACCGTCGTGCCGGACGGCGACGGCTGGGCCGGCGTCCTCGGCTACCGGCCCGAAGCCATCACCGCGGCGGATGCCCGGGCGCTGAGCCGGGAACTGCTGGGCACGCTGGCCGGGCTCGCGGGCGGGCTGGACTCCGATGCGGCCGGGTTCGTCAGGCAGCTGCGGAGCACAGATGGCTGAGGCGGCCACCCGCGCGCGCATCGACCCGGCGCTGTGGCGCACCGCGTTCGTGCTGGTGCTCGGCACGTTCATGGCGACGCTCGACGCGACGATCGTCAGCGTCGGCATCCGGGAGCTGATCGCGGACTTCGACGCCTCGGTCACCGAGATCCAATGGGTGACCACGGCGTACCTGCTGGCGGTGGTCACGGCCGTCCCGGCGTCGGGCTGGCTTGCGGGCCGGTTCGACGGCAGGCGGACCTGGCTCGTCGCGGTGGCGCTGTTCCTGCTGGGCTCGGCGTTGTGCGCGCTGGCCTGGTCGGCGACGAGCCTGATCGTGTTCCGGGTGCTGCAGGGCCTCGGCGGCGGGCTGCTCCCGCCGACCGGTCAGGCGCTGCTGGCCCGCGCCGCCGGTCCCCGCCGGATCGGGCGGGTGATCAGCGTGGTCGGGGTGGTACCGCTGCTGTCCCCGGTGCTGGGGCCGCTGATCGGCGGCTCGATCCTCGGCGTCGCGGACTGGCCGTGGCTGTTCTACGTCAACCTGCCGATCGGGATCGTCGCGCTTGCGCTGGCGCCGCGATGCGTTCCGGCGGACCCGCCGGCCACTCGGCGGGAGCCGTTCGACTTCGTCGGCGCGGCGCTGCTCTCGCCGGGAATCGCGATGCTGGTGTTCGGGCTCGGCGAGGTCGGCGCGCGCACCATGCCGATCGGGGTGGCGCTGGGCGCGGCGGTGCTGGGCGTGGGCATGCTCGCCGGATTCGTGTGGCACGGGCTGCGGACCGACCGGACTCCGCTGCTGGACCCCCGGCTGTTCGCCCGGCCGCCGCTGGGCGCGGCCGCGCTCGCGCTGGTGGTGCTCGGCGCCTCGGTCTTCGGCACGATGTTCCTCCTGCCGCTGTACCTGCAGGAAGGACGCGGCCTGTCGGCGTGGGAGGCGGGTCTGCTGCTCGCGCCGCAGGGCGTCGGCGCCGCCGCGGGATCGCTGGTGGTCAACCGCCTCATCGACCGGCTGGCGACGCGGACGCTCGTGCTGACGGGGATCGCGCTCATCACGATCGGCACGGCCCCGCTCACCAACCTCGCGGTGCTCGGAACGGATGCACTGCTCGGCTCGGCGCTGCTGGTGCGCGGCGTCGGCATCGCGATGATCAGCGCCCCGGTGATGAGCGCCGTCTACCGGCGGATGCGCCCGCCGGAGCTGCCCGGCGCGTCGTGCGCGCTGAACATGCTCAACACCGTCGGCGGCTCCGTGGGCACCGCGCTGCTCGCCGTGGTGCTCCAATCCAGGCTGGCCGAGCGGGAAGCCCTCGGCGTGGCGGTGGCGTTCGCGGACACCTTCTGGTGGGTCCTCGGCTGCTGTCTCGTCGCGGTGCTCGGCGCCGCCCTGCTTCCGGGTGCCGCGACGCCCGAGCCGGACGCCGCCGCCCCGCGCGCCCGTTAGCCGGTCTGCAGGAGCTTGGCGATCTCGGCGGCGATCACGTCCGGCTCGGTGAACGGGACGTAGTGGTTGGAGCGTGCCGCGATGACGTGGCGGCCCTGAGTGGACTGCGCGGCGCGGTGGGCGTGCGAGGCGTTGGCCTCGGCGCGGATCGCGGGGCCCTTGCCGTTGCCGGTGCGCCCGCCGGAGATGACGGTGACCGGGATGGAGCCGAGGTCGGGTGCGGCGCCGCGCCAGGCGGCGAGTTCGTCCAGGAAGGTCCGGGCCTGCTGCCGCTGGGTGCGCAGGACTTCCGCGGTGAACCCCTCGCGTTCGAAGTCGCGGCGCACGTCGTCGGGCAGTTCGGCGAGCATCCGGCGGAAGCCTAACTTGATCTGGTGTGTGATTCGCCCGGGGTTTCCGCGTGGCAGCGTGGGAAACCCTTGTTTCCCGTAGAACTCGTGATGTTTCATGGTGGGCGTCTTCGCGGTTCGGCAGGGCCGCAGTGGCGGAGGGAGAGCTCGTCGCGTGATGCGCACCGGAGGATCGCTCGTCGTCGAGTCGCTGGCGGCGTTGGGCGCGGACGCCGTGTTCGGCGAGCCCGGTCAGCACGCGCTCGGGATCTTCCAAGCCCTGGCCGGGTCCGGCCTGCGGTACGCGGGATTCCGGACCGAGCTCAACGCCGGCTTCGCGGCGGCGGGTTTCGCCTGCGCCACCGGTCGTCCGGCGCCGCTGCTGGTGTCGACCGGCCCGGGCGCGCTGATCAGCCTCGCCGCGCTGCAGGAGGCGGCATCCGCCTCGATCCCGGTGGTCGTCATCGGCAGCCAGGTCCCGTCGGCCGGTTTGGGCGGCCCGCGCCGGGGTTTCCTGCACGAACTGCCCGATCAGCGCGCGTGCGTGGCGCAGGTGGTGAAATCCGCCGAAACGGCCCGGCATCCGTCGCAGATTCCGAGCGCGATCGCCCGCGCCTGGGAGGTCGCGCTCACCCCGCCGCACGGCCCGGTCTACGTCGAGATTCCCCAGGACGTCCTGCTGGCCGAGGTCGATGTCCCGCCCGTGACCGGGCTGACCGCGACGCCGCAACTACCGGCGCCACGGCCGGAGCTGATCCGCGCCGCGGCGGCCGATCTGGATCGCGCGCAGCGCCCGGTGATCCTGGCAGGCGGCGGAGTGGTGCGCGCTGGGGCCGAGAACGCCCTGCTGGAACTCGCCGAGAAGCTGCGCGCCCCGGTCGCGACGACCTTCGGCGCCAAAGGCGCGTTCCCCTGGCTGCATCCGCTTTCGGCGCAGTCCTGGATGGAGGATCAGCACACCACGGACTTCCTGGCCGACGCGGATGTTCTGCTCGTGGTCGGCAGCGGGCTCGGGGAGTTGTCCAGCAACTACCACACATTCCGGCCGCGCGGGCGCGTCATCCAGGTCGAAGCGGACCCGGGCAAGCTGGAGGCGAACGTGCCGGCGCTGGGCGTTCACGCCGATGCGCGGCTCGCCCTGGAGGAGCTGGCTTCGGCGGTCTCCGCCCGCGAACCCGACGGCGCGGCGGAAGCGCGTGTCGGCGAGCTGCTGACGAAGATCCGGCACCGGCTCGACGGCCAGGACCTGGGCACCGAACGCGCGCTCGTCGAGGCGATTCGCGCCGCGCTGCCCGACGACGCGCCGAGCTTCTGGGACATGACGATCCTCGCTTACTGGGCCTGGTCGGCTTTCGATGCGCGCGTCCCGGGCGCGATGCAGTCGGCGCAGGGCGCCGGCGGGCTCGGCTACGGGTTCCCCGCCGCGTTGGGCGCCGCCGTCGCGCTGGGCGATCAGCGGCCAGTGCTGGCGGTTTCCGGTGATGGCGGCGCGATGTACGGCATCAGCGAGCTGGCCACGGCCCGGCAGCTTGGGTCGAACGCGACCTGGTTGATCGTGGACGACGGCGGCTACGGAATCCTGCGTGAGTACATGACCGACGCCTTCGGGGCCACCTTCGGGACGGAGCTCGCGCGGCCCGATTTCGTCGCGCTCGCGCAGTCCTTCGGAGTCCCGGCGCGCAGGTCGACGCCGGAAGACCTGGAGCGGGACCTCGCGGCCGCGCTGGCAGAGCCGGGCCCGAACGTCGTGGTGCTGCAAGCGAATCCGCGCATGTTCGCGCCGACGCACCTGCCAGGCTGAGTCGACGGCTCAACGGTCGTTCCAAGATGGCTCCTCCCGGCTGGCCTTGAAGGCACCCGGCGGCGATTTCGCGCGAAATCGCCATCCGGCGTCAGGCACCGGCGCCTTCGGGATCAGCCGGGCGGAGCCATTCTGAAACGACCTCTTGGGCAAGGTGGTCCAGCAGCAGCCGGGCGTCCGGCAGTTCGTCGAGGCGCATCACGGTGTCGACCAGGCGCTCTGCGGTCGGTTCCGGAACGAGCCGGCGGAACTTGGCGATCAGGGCGTCGTCGCCGATCGGGTTGGTGGGCGAGCCCAGCGGATCGGTGACGCGGTACTGGTAGCCGGCGCTTTCGGTGACCAGGACGATGACCGGTTCTTCGGATGCCGACATCGACGAATCCACCTCCAGCACAACGGAATCCATGATCGCGCGCACCCGCTCGTCGCGACGTTGCTCCGGGCCGTACGCCGCGAGGTCCGCCGCGCCGAACGCGATCTGAGCGGCGACCGCGTACGGCAGGCTGAGCTGCGCCGTGCCGAGGGTTCGCGTGTCGCGGCCACCGCACATGTCGGCCAGGAACGGGCTGAGCCTGACGCGCACCTCGCGGATCTTTTCGGCGTGCAGACCGTGGTTGCGCATGAGTTGCGCGACGGCGTCGACGGCCGAGTGCGTGCCGCGGCACGACGCGTGGGGCTTGATGGCGCACCGCTGGATCCGCCACTGCACTCCGAGCCCGTCGGTGAGCGCGCCGTGCTCCGCCGTTTCCGGCGCCAAGGTCCTGAGGAATCCGCCCCAGACATCGTCGAGGGCGTGGACCGGGCCGGGGATTCCGCTTCCGGCGAGCACGGCAGCAGTGACACCGGCTTCCGCGGCCCGGCCCGCGTGCAGCCGCTTGCTCAAGGCACCACTGTGGACGAACGCCCAGAGGCCACCGCTCATCGAGGCGGCGAAACCCACGGCCGCGGAGCATTGTTCCGGGGCCAGCGCAAGGATGCGGGCTGCTGCGGCGGCCGAACCGAAGGGGCCGCAGGTACCGGTGGAGTGCCAGCCCGCCTGGTTGTGCTCCTGGTAACCGCCGCAGCCCTCCAGCGCGCGCCGGGCGAGGTCGTAGCCGAGGACGATCGCGACCAGCAGTTCCGCGCCGGAAACCGCTCGGTCCGTCAGCGAAAGAGCGGCCAGGGCGGCGGGCACGACGACCGCTCCGGAGTGATCGCAGCCGCCGGTGTCGTCGAGCTCCAGCGCGTGCGCCGCCACGCCGTTGGCCAGCGCGGCGTCGCGAGCCGTCGCGAGCAGGCCGGTTCCCCAGATCGCGGCTCCTGCGGCGGTCGGGGTGGTGAGGGCTGCGGTGATCCCGGCCGTTTCCGGTGTCCTGGCACCGGCCAGGGCCGCGCCGAGGGTGTCGAGGAGGTGCCGTTTGGCCTTCTCCGCGACGCTGCCCGGGAGGTCCGCGAAGCCGGTTCCGGCGATGAACTCGCCGAGGCGGCTTGCCGTGGGCTCAGGAATCGGAATCACCTCCGGTCAGCCGGGCGAAGACGTCGGCCGGGTGCCCGGGCTCGTTGACGGGGTGGTTCTCGCGCCACCAGTCCGCGATCTCGCTGCCGGTCGCGAACCACGCCCCGCCGGTGGCGCGGATGCGCCCGAGGAGCTCGCGGACGAGCCCGATGCGCCCGGGGGTTCCGGACACCTCCGGGTGCAGGCGGAGGACGTAGCAGAGCCCGAACCGGTGGTACGCCTGGAATTCCCGCCACCAGTTGTCCAACACGTCTGCGTAACCGGCGATCCGGCACTGGCCGGCGGGCATCGGCGGGTCGAGGTTGAACACGAAGTACGGGGCGTCTTCGAGCTCGTGGTGCAGCGGGATCTCCACCGGCCCGGCGGGGTGGACGTACGGCAGGTCGTCGCCGCGCCACGACGAGGACCAATCGATTCCGGCCGCCGCCAGCGCCTCGGGGAGCCCGCGCGCGAAATCGCCCTGCGGCACGCGGAATCCCCGGGGCCGCGCACCGATGATCCCGGCGAGTGCCTCCTGACCTGCTTCGACCGCGGAAAGCTGGCCGGCGAGGTCGAGCCGGTCGAAGTCCTCGTGCGCGAAGCCGTGATTGCCGATCTCGTGACCGGCGGCGTGGACGCGCTCCACCAGCTCCCGGTGCTCGCGGGCGTTCGCGCCCGGGACGAACCAGGTCGTCGGCACGTCGAGATCGGCGAACATCGCGAGCAGCCGGTCGACGCCGCGCGTCGCGCCGTAGCGGAACTGCGACAGCGCCTTCTCCCGCGATTCCAGCGAGGGATCCGCGGAAAGCAGCGCGAGGTCGCCGTCGAAATCCACCGTGACCGCCACGGCGCACTGCTGCCCGCGAGGCCAGGTCCGCGTCGCCATGTCACCCCTCCTCCGGAACGTCCTGCACCTCGCGGTGCCATTCGGCGATGTCGCGGCAGGTGGCGAACCACACGTCGCCCGGGCTGCGCATGTGGGTCAGGAGCCGTTCCAGCAGCTGCAGCCGCCCGGGCTTGCCGACCACCTTGGGGTGGAACAGGGTCGTCATGCACAGCCCTTCGGCCCGGTGCCCGTCGAATTCGCGCCGCCAGTTGTCCAGGGTCGTCGCATAGCCGGCGATGCGGTCCTGCCCGGCCGGGAAGTCCGGCCTGCGGTGGTACGCGAGGTACGCGTAGTCGTCGAGCTCCCAGCGCGCCGGAATCTCTACCAGCGGCGACGGCCGCCCGTCGATGCGGTGCCGGTAGGGCCGGTCGTCGCCGCGCATCGAACTGGAGTAGCGGAATCCGTGCTCGACCAGCAGCCGCGGGGTGTCGACGGCCCAGTCCCCGGACGGCGTGCGGTAGCCGGCCGCGGGCGAGCCCAGCACGTCCGCGAAGATCTCCTGGCTGCGCCGGAGCACCCGCCGCTGCTGGTCGGTGTCGAGGTCGCGGAACGACTCGTGCCGGTAGCCGTGATGGGCGACCTCGTGGCCGCGCGCCACGACGTCCTGGCAGCGTTCCGGCCACGTCTCCACGACCCACGCCGGGATGAAGAACGTGGCCGGGACACCGGCGGAGTCGAGGAGGTCGAGGATTCGCGGCAGCGCCCGCCACGGGCCGTACGAGCCGAGGGTGAAGTACTCCGGTTTCTGCCAGATGCTGCCGTCGAGCATGGCGGTCCCGGTCGGCCCGTCGAGGTCGAAGGCGAGGGCGACGGCCACCCGGGCGCCGCCCCGCCAGACCAACCGGCCACCGCTCACGGCTTGACGCCGTTGACCACCGGCCGGGTGGCCCCGTAGCCGAGGCCCCACTTGTCCAGGATCGACTGGTAGGCGCCGTTGTCGACCACCGCGGTCAGGGCCTTCTGCACCGCGGCGGCCATCTGCTGGTCGCCCTTCTTGACCACCACGCCGAAGGGCTTGCCGGCCAGCGGTTCCAGGACGGTTTCGAACTTCGCCGGGTCCTTCTTCTCGAAGAACGCCAGGTTCTCGCCGCTCTGCACCGCGACGTCAGCGCGGCGCTGCTCCAGCTGCAGGCGGGCAGCCGATCCCGAGTCGGTCGGCAGCAGCTCGATCGGCGGAAGTCCCTTGCCGCCGCACGTTTCCGCGTCGTACTTCTGCACCATCAGGTAGTAGTCGGTCTTCTTGCTCACTGCGAGCTTCTTGCCGCACAACGATTCCGGCGAGGTGAACTCCGCGGCGCGCTCCTGCAGCGAGTAGAACTGGGCGCGGGAGAGGAAGTAGTCGACGAAGTCGACCGTCTTCTGCCGCTCGGTGGTGTCCGAGAGCCCGGACATGACGATGTCGACGCGGCCGGTGGCCACCGAGTTGAGCAGCTGGTCGAAGGGCTGCTCGACGAATTCGGCCTTGACGCCGAGCTGCTGCGCCATGGCGTTGGCGATCTCGACGTCGACGCCGACCACCTGGCCGGTCGCCTCGTCGCGGAACTCCATCGGCGGCAGGTCCGGGGACATCCCGATCCGGATCGTCCCGGACTGCGCCACGACATCCGGCAACCCGCTGCCGTTCGATGCGCCGGTGTTGGTGCTGCCGCCCGCGCAGCCAGCCGTGCCGAGCAACCCGGCGAGCAGCGCGGCGGTGAGGACCTTGGGACCTTTTCGAAGCATGACAACCTCTCTCGACGATTCGGGGGTTAGAGGTTCTTTAATGCGGCGTCAGCCGCATGCTGTGTGGGACTCAGCTCGCACGGCCGCGGGTTCTCAGACCGTGCCCGCCCTTCTGGGCTACTGGGCGAGGACAGCCCCGATGCCGCGTATTGGACATACGAAAGTCGGGGCTCCCACAGTCCAGACGGCGGCCGTAATTCCCGCAGGGGGGCCGCCACCCGCACCGTCACGCAAAACCGAATCTGCGACCACCCCTCAGAGAACCCGTTGCAGGAATGCCTGGGTGCGGGGGTGTTCGGGGTGGTCGAGCACGGCCCCGGGCGCGCCGATCTCGACGATCGCGCCCGCGTCCATGAACGCGACCCGGTCGGCGACCTCGCGGGCGAAGCCGATCTCGTGGGTCACCACGATCATCGTCAGGCCCGACTTCGCCAGGTCCTTCATCACTTCGAGGACCTCGCCGACCAGTTCGGGGTCCAGCGCCGAAGTGGGTTCGTCGAACAGCAGCAGCGACGGCTCCATCGCCAGCGCCCGCGCGATCGCCACCCGCTGCTGCTGGCCGCCCGAGAGCTGCCGCGGATACGCATCGCGCTTGTCGGCCAGCCCGACCCGGGTCAGGAGCTCCTCGGCCCGGGCGACGGCCGTGGCCTTCGTTTCCCGTTTGACCTGGACGGGGCCCTCGATCACGTTCTCCAGCGCGGTCAGGTGCGGGAAGAGGTTGAAGCGCTGGAAGACCATGCCGACGGACTGCCGCTGCCGGGCGACCGACCGCTCGCCCAGCTCGTGGAGCTTCCCGCCGCGCGGCTCGTAGCCGATGACCTGGTCGCCGACCCAGATCCGGCCGCGGCTGATCTGCTCCAGGTGGTTGATGCAGCGCAGGAAGGTGCTCTTGCCCGACCCGGAGGGCCCGAGCAGGCACAGCACCTCGCCGTCGGCGACCTCCAGGTCGATGCCCTTGAGGACCTGCAGGTCGCCGAAGCTCTTGTGCACGCCCTCGGCCCGCACCAATGCGGTCATCACGCACCTGCTTTCTGCCGCAGCACGGCTGCCCGCAACCGCTGCAGCGGGGTGGGCGGCAGCGCACGGCTCGTGGCACCGCGCGCGTAGTGCCGTTCGAGGTAGAACTGCAGCGCGGACAGCACCGACACGGCGGCCAGGTACCAGATGGCGCAGACGATGAGCAGCTCCATGATCCGGTTGTTGACGAAGTAGATGTGCTGCGCCTCCAGCACGATCTCGGTGACGCCCACCGCCGACGCGAGCGACGTCGTCTTCAGCATGCTGATCGTCTCGTTGCCCACCGGCGGGATGATCACCCGCATCGCCTGCGGCAGCACGATCCGCCGCAACGCCTTCAGCCGCGTCATCCCGATCGCCCGCGCCGCCTCCAGCTGCCCCTCGTCGACGGACAGGATCCCGGCGCGCACCACCTCGCTGGTGTAGGCGCCCTGGTTGATGCCCAGGCCGAGCGCGGCGGCGACGAACGGTGTCACCAGCTCGACCGTGCGGCCGGTGTAGATGCCCGGGATCGAGACCACCGGGAAGATCAACGCCAGGTTGAACCACATCAGCAGCTGCAGGTACACCGGGGTCCCGCGGAAGATCCACACGTAGACCCAGGCGACGCCGCTGGTGATCGGGTTCTTCGACAATCGCATCACCGCGACGACGACGCCGAGGACGATCCCCAGCACCATCGCCACGATCGTCAGGACCACCGTGAGCACTAAGCCCTTGAGCAGCACGGGTGCCGCGAGGTACTCGCGGACCACCGACCACTCGATCTGCGCGTTGGCGAAGGAATGCGCGAACCAGGCGACCCCGGTCAGCACGACGACCGCGGCGACCCAGCGGCCGAAGTGCTTGCGCGGCACCGTTTCCCAGTCCGCGCCCGCCGTCGTCGCGGACTCGGACTGGTGCAGCGGGCTCATGATCTCGGCCCCTCGTACTCGGCCGACCACGCGCGCTGCCCGGCCGTGACGGCCGCCAGCCGGTCGATCTGCTCGACGACCCGGTCCGGAGCGGTCCCGCCGTAGCCGGTGCGGGCCGCCACGGCCGCCTCCGGCGTCAGCCGATCCCGCACCGCCGGCGTCAGCCGCTCGTCCACGGACCGCAGGTCGGCGTCCGTCACCTCCTCCAGCTCAATGCCCCTGTCCTCGCACAGCTGCACCAGAGCGCCGGTGACCTCGTGCGCCTCGCTGAACGGAACTCCTTGCTCCGCAAGCCAATCCGCCACCTCGGTCGCGAGGGTGAAACCGTCGGTGGCCTGCTCGCGCAGCACGTCCACGTCGACCCGCATCGTGCGCACCATGCCCGCCATCGCGGGCAGCACCAGCGCCAACGTGTCGACGCTGTCCAGCGCGGCCCGCTTGTCCTCGGCGAGGTCGCGGTTGTAGGCCAGCGGCAGGGACTTCAGCACCGCCATCAACCCGGCCAGG
Organism: Saccharopolyspora elongata; assembly: GCF_004348985.1. Classification (GTDB taxonomy): domain Bacteria; phylum Actinomycetota; class Actinomycetes; order Mycobacteriales; family Pseudonocardiaceae; genus Saccharopolyspora; species Saccharopolyspora elongata. The sequence continues at coordinate 226,127 of NZ_SMKW01000004.1, forward strand.
TCGCCGAGCAGGCGTCCCGCCTTGCCGCGGGCGAGCTCGGCGATGTCGGGGTTCTTCTTCTGCGGCATGATCGAACTGCCGGTGGAGAACCCGTCATCGAGCACGACCCAGCCGAACTGCCGCGAGGTCCACAGGCAGACCTCCTCGCCCAACCGCGACACGTTGACCGCGAGCATCGAGGTGGCGAACAGGAACTCGGCGACGTGGTCGCGGCTGGCGACGGCGTCGATGGAGTTCTCGCACGGCGCCGCGTATCCGAGCTCGGCCGCCGAGAGCTCCGGTCGCACCGCGACGGAGGAACCGGCCAGCGCCGCCGCGCCCAGCGGCGAGCGGGCGCTGCGCCGGTCCCAGTCCTGCAAGCGCTCGACGTCCCGGGAGAAGGACTGCGCGTGGGCGAGGAGCTGGTGGGCGAACACCACCGGCTGCGCCGGCTGCAGGTGCGTGAACCCCGGAGCGATCGACCGGACGTGCTGCCGCGCCTGCGCGATCAGGGCGTCCTGCAGGTCGGCCACCTCGGCGACGATCGTTCGCACCCGGTCCCGGAGGAACAGGCGCAGGTCGTTGGCGGCCTGGTCGTTGCGCGACCGGCCGGCCCTGACCTTGCCGCCGAGCGGCCCGAGCCGCTGGAGCAGGACCCGCTCGATGAAGGTGTGCACGTCCTCGTCGTCCGGCGTCGGCGCGACCCGGCCGGCGCGGACGTCCGCGTCCAGCTCGTCGATCGCGGTCAGCACGGCCGTGCACTCGGACTCGTCGAGGATGCCCCCTCGTTGCAGCTCGCGGACGTGGGCCCGGGAGCCGGCGAGGTCGTAGGGGGCCATCCGGAAGTACGACGGGTCGGATCGGGAGAGATCGGTCAGCGCGGGATCCGACGGCGTGCGAAACCGCCCGCCCCACAAGCGAATCGTGTCAGCCAATGTCCCATCGCCCTTCCCCTGTGCGCCAAGTAACGGGGAGCGTGGCCCCGCGAACACCCGAAGTCAACACTTGTTTTTCATAGGAAACACAGGTTTCATGGGTGCGCGGATGGCAACCTGGAACTCCAGCCCGAGAGCAAGGAGTCCCGACCCGTGGCAGGTACCCACAAGGCACCCACCGGCGAACAGCGCGGCGAAGGCATCGGCGCCCAGCTGAAGGCCATCCGGCTGTCCAGGCGCAAGACGCTCGCCGAACTGGCGGAGCGCAGCGGCCTGACCAAGGGCTATCTATCCAAAGTGGAGCGCGATCAGGTCAACCCGTCGGTGGCGTCGCTGATGCGGCTCTGCGAGGCGCTGGAGGTCTCCGTGTCGACCTTCTTCGCCGCCGCCGCGGGCGAAGTGGTCCGGCACGACGCCTACCCGTCCATCCGCTTCGGCGGCGAAGGCATGCGCGAGTACCTCCTGACGCCCGAAGGTGAGCGCCGCGTGCAGGCGATCCTGAGCGTGATCGGCCCCGGCGGCGGTAGCGGCGACGAACCGTACGTCCTGCCCACCGGCGTCGAGTTCGTCTTCGTGCTCGAAGGCCGCCTCCGCGTCGCCCTCGCAGGGGAGGAGATCACCCTGGAAACCGGCGACGCGCTCACCTTCGCCGGGGACACCGCGCACACGTTCACCAGCGTCACCGACGACGGCAGTCCGACCAGGGTGCTCTGGGTCCTCGCCCCGGCGCTCACGACGCCGAAGACCGGCTGAGCGACGCCGCGCGATCGGACGTGCCGGCCTGGTGCTCACCAGGTCACCGGGAGTGCGATCAGCCCGCCGGTGAGCACGTCGCGGCGCAGTGCCAGCTCCTCGGTGGGAACGGCCAGTCGCATCGTCGGGAACCGGGGAACCAGCTGGCTGAACACCGCCTGGAGTTCGATGCGGGCCAGCGGGGCGCCTATGCAGTACCGCGGGCCGTGGCCGAAAGCCAGGTGGCCGGCGGTCCAGCGGGTGATGTCGAAGGTATCGGGATCGGAGAAGACGGTCTCGTCGCGGTTGGCCGCCCCGGAGTGCAGCAGAACCAGGTCTCCCTTGTGGACGGTCACGCCTTCGATGTCGAAGTCGGTCCGGGCGTAGCGGGGAATCCCGTCGCCGCCTCGGCCAGGGGCGCGCAGGATTTCCTCCACCGCGTTCGGCACCAGGCCGGGTTGTTCCAGCAGCGTCCGCCACTGCTCCGGGTCGGCCAACAGCAGCAGGGCGCCCATGCCGATCTGCACGACCGTGGTCTCGTGCCCGGCGAACAGCAGGGCCATGGAAAGCATGGCGATCTCGTCATCGCCCACCGAGTCGGTGGCGCACAGCCGGGAGATCATGTCGTCGCCGGGGTCCCGGCGCTTGCGGGCGACGAGCTGCCGGCCGTAGGCGAACAGGTCGGCGAGCCCCTGTTCGGAGCGCGTCCGGTCGGTGATATCGGCCGCCGCCTGCGTCCACGCGCGGAACTGGTCGCGGTCGTCGTAGGGCACGCCGATCAGTTCGCAGATCACCAGGATCGGAAGCGGGAGCGCGAGCGCGGCGTGCAGGTCCGCCGGTGGGCCTTGTTCGGCCAAGTCGTCGAGCAGCTGGGCGGTCAGCGCCTCGACGCGGGCCCGCAGCCGGCGCATCTGCCTGGGCGAGAAGTGCGGCTGCAGCAGTGCGCGCATCCTGGCGTGGTCGACCTGCTCGGTGTCGAAGTCGCCCTGCGGGCCGCCGAACAGCGCGGACTCCCCGGTGCGGGATGCGTGTTCCGGTGCGGGATGTGAGCGCCCGAGCCGCTCGTCGGCGAGCAGTCGGCGCACCAAGGCATGGCTGGTGACCAGCCAGGCCCTGTCGCCCACCGCGGTGCGCACCTCGTGCACCGCGCGCCGTGACTGCAGGTCGCGCAGCTGCGGCGCTACCTCCAGTGGATGCCGCTGTTCGAACGGCAACTGGATCGGAGCGATCATGACACCCCCATATTTACCCAAGGTTGTATACTCTGGCGTAAATTAATGTAGATATAGACTTTGAAGTTAACAAGAGGGGGTGGCGACGATGGCGGGCCGGACGACTGGAGCCGCGGCGCCGGGAGCTGCGACGCCGACGCGGCGCATGCCTCGGGCGCAGCGGCGTGCACAGATCCTGGAGGCGGCCACCAGATCGTTCGCTCGCGGTGGCTACAGGGCGACCGGACTCGACGACGTGGCTGCCGAAGCCGAGGTCAGCCGCATGATCCTCTACCAGCACTTCGACTCGAAGGCCGACCTCTACCGGGCCGTGCTCGACCGCGCCTGCGTCCGGCTCACGGAGGCCGTCGGCGACGACGATTTCGACGACTCCAGCATCCCCGCGCTGCTGCGGGCCGCGAGTGAGGACCCAGACGGGTTTCGGCTGCTGTTCCGCTACGCGGCCCGCGAACCGGAATTCCGGGACGTCGTCGACGCGATCCGAACCGCGTCGACCGAGATCGCCGAGCGACACGTCGGCGAGGTGATCCCGGAAGGCCGGTGGCGCGACTGGGCGGCGCAGCTGGTCCCCACCGTCGCCCACGAAGCGATCATCGCCTGGCTGGACGCCGGCCAACCCGACCCCGATCACGCCGCCGACCGGATCTCCCGAGCGATCCACGCCGTGATCCAAGCCGCCCAATCACGCTGAACCCAGCAGCGCATACCTCCTAGCGCCCGAGGGTGACGCCGCATGCAGGCGAGCCTGAGCGTCATCGGTCCCGGCGGCAGCGCCGAAACGCGCGTACCCGTGACCGGGGGTGCCGCGCCTATCATCTGCCAGACAGGGCCCCAGTCCCGAAAGCGGCGAAGGCACTGGCGAATCAACCGGCCGAGAGCCGACGGGAGTGAGCATGGCCGTGACAGACCGGAAACCGCGTGGCGCGCTGCGCATCCTGCTGCGCGCGCCGATCTGGCTCTACCGGGCGAGACTCGGGTGGCTGGCCGGGAACCGGTTGCTCTACCTGGCCCACCGGGGCCGGCGAACCGGCGCCCGGCGGGAAGTGGTCGTGGAGGTCGTGGGCTACGACCCGGAGGTCCCGGAGGTCGTGGTGGTGGCGGCGTGGGGCAAGAATCCCGACTGGTACCGGAACATCCAAGCGGCCCCGGCCATCGAGGTGCGCCTCGGCGCACGCCGGTGGCCGGAGCCCGACCACCGCTTCCTCGAAGCCCGAGAGGTCCAGAAGGTGCTGCTGGCCTACCAGAAGGCCCACCCGAAAGCCTGGAAGCGCCTAGCGCCACTACTCGGTTTCCCGGCAACCCCAACAGACCCCCGCTGGCCCGACGTAGCCGAAACCGCCCGCGCAATGGCATTCAAACCATCCCGCTGAACCCGGCCGGGATCCCTTTCGGCGTCGACGCGGTCGCCCGCCTTCCAACGGCCCATTGCCTGTATCGACGCCGTCTTCATCGATGCGCTGGAATATGCGGAGGCCGTTCCGCTGGCCATGGGAGTGGGCCGGTCTACCGCCGGGCAGCCCGGACAGTTGCTTCGGCGTCGCGGAGGAGTCCGGGGGCGAGACGGCGGTGGACAGCGGCTAGTGGGGGCCACCAGATGCAGCCGAAGTGCCGGCTGTAGTGCACGACGGTGGCCAGCGAAACACGTCCGGGGGGCGTGCTGATGAGGAGATTGCCGGTCAGGAACCAGGAGGCGGCCTCGAGTCGGATCCAGTCTTCGCCGCGTTCGGCGATCCGCCATCCGGCGATGGTGTCCGGTGATGGCCCTCGGCTGAGGCGCATGCTGAGAAGACCGCGCCAAATCAGCCGTTCGGCGAGGGTGGGTACGTCTCCGAACATCGCTCTGGCCCACTGCTCCGGGGTCGCGGTCACGTCGGTGGCGAGGGTGAACATGTCGACGTAGTCGATGCGGGGCACCGAACCGAGGGCGAGGACGGGTGCGGGGACCTCGCGCGTCCCGGCCGCGCGCTCGACTGCGCCGGTGCCTTGCGGACGCGGGAGGTCGCGCTCTCGCCATGCGCGTTCCCATTGCCGGGTCAATGCCGGATAGACGATGAGGTAGCGGAACGGCCTGATGGCAGCCAGGTAGAGCCGTCCGAGCAGGCCGTTGGGTTTGACCAGGACCGCCATCCGTAGTTCGTGTTCACCGCGGTCGGTCGGCACCCACCCGAGGTGCATGACCGTGTGAACGGTCTTGTTCGCCAGCTCTTCGGCTGATTCGTTGCCCAGTACGTAGACCGGGGTGAAAGGGTCTTCGGGGTCCGCGCTGCCCGTGGTGTTGTGAAGGTCGTGCGGCAGGCACTTGCGCAGCGATCGGACCCGCATTGCGGTGCCGGCCTCGGGCTTGTCCCACCCGAAGAGGGCTCCGAGCTTGAAGCGCACCGCGAGCAGGAACCGGCTCAGTCCCGGCTGCTGCTCGGGCCTGCCGTTCGCGTTCATCGCGGCGAGCATCGCGGGGAAGTCGTCCGGACCGGCACCCGGAGTGCGGAAGGCCCACACGTCTTCCAGTTGGAAGCCGCGGGTGAGTTCGTGAATCCGCCACGGCTGGTCCGTGTGTGCCGCGCCAGGAAGTTTCATTTCGTCGCTCCACCCGATATACGATGGCGTATAGAACAAGGCTAGCCCGTTTATACGGTTCCGTATAAGCGGCCACAAGGTGAGGCAGGGCACACCGTGGGCACTACCCGTACTCCGCGCGAGAGGTGGATCGAGGCGGGACTCGAGGCTCTATCCGACGGTGGCCCGGAAGCCGTCCGCGTCGAAGTGCTGGCCAAACGCCTGGGCGTCACCAAGGGCGGGTTCTACGGGTACTTCGCCGACCGCGAGGCCCTCCTCGAAGCGATGCTGGACACCTGGGAACGAGAAAGCACCGACGACGTGCTCGAACGCATCGAACACGAGGGCGGCGACCCGAAGGCCAAAATCCGCCGCGCGGGCGAGCTCACCCTCTCGGACGACCGACTGCTCCCCATCGACCTGGCGATCCGCGACTGGGCGAGACGCGATGCAGCGGTCGCCGAACGACTCCGGCGAATCGACAACCAGCGCATGGCCCTGCTGCGCGACATGATCGGCACCTTCTGCTCCGACCCCGACGAGATCGAAGCACGCAGCCTTCTCGCATTCTGCGCGGCGATCGGCGCGCACTTCCTCGCCGCCGATCACGGCGATCGCACCCGCGCCCAGGTCCTCGCACGTGCCGCCGATCTGCTGCTCGACATCACCCACCCGGAATCTTTGCCACATCGACGGGGAAGAGGGGACCGTAGGGGTTGAACGACAAGCTAAGCGGGTCCTCAGGAGCGGGTTGAGTTCCTGCCTCGGCGGTGGCTCGCGATGGCGACCGCGATGGCTGTCGCGACGATGAGGGCCGCGAAGGCCGGGTTCATGTCCTTGGACAGGCTTGGTGCTCGGTCCGGTCCGATCGCCCAGAGGGCCAGGGGTATGGCGTAGACCGCCGCGAGTGCGGCGGCCCACCACCGGAGTGCTCGGAGGCGCGTGTCGATCAGGGTGCCGATCAGCACGAGCGCGACCGGGACCACCGCCACCATGGCGAACTGGCCGATGATCAGGACCGGCGTGGCCCACGCCGAGATGATGACGAGCCTTGTGGCGCGGAAGCGGTTGCCGCGCGGTGTTGCGGTGACCATTCGTCTCCTCCTGGGAGCGAGGCGTAGCGCGTGGAATCCGTTGCTATGCGACGAAGTTCGCGTGGACCGGACGGGCATGCGTCCGGCGCGGGTTCTTCGGCGTGGTCGCCGGGTCGCGTCAGGCGTTGCCCGTCGGGTTGTAGTGGCGGGACTCGGCGGTGGCCTTGAGGGCTGCCAGCCATGCCTCCAGCCCCTTTCCGAGGTGATCGGTCGCCAGGGGCACGTCGGCGTCGACCTGCGGGCCGGTGTGGGTTTCCTCGGTGCGCACCAGGACGCCGCCGTTGACCTCGGTGAAGCTCCAGACGTGGACGCCGTCGATGCGCAGCCCTTCGCCGATCGCGGGCCCGGTCCAGCGGATGCACTTGTTCTGCTGCAGCTGCTGGACGGTGGAGGTGATGACCAGCGTCGTGGCGGGGCTGACCGGGGTGGGCGGGACCGGCGTGGTCCACCGGAACTGCGAGTTCTTCCGGAACCGGCCCGGGTCCAGGCTTTCGGCGGTGGTGACGGGCTCCTGCCAGGACGGCCAGCTCTTCACGTCGGTCTGCAGCTCCCAGACCGTTCTCAGCGGTGCCTTGATGAAGGTCTCGGTCCGGTACCGGACCTCGGCGCTGGGATCGACACCTTCGCCCTGGCAGGTCAGCGAAGCCGGGTCGGCGGCGTGACCGCCCGTGGCCGCCAGGGTGGGGATGACGATGGCGCCGAGGATGCCGGCGGCCAGCGGAATCGCGACCAGTGCGGCACGTGCACCACCTCGGCGGCGGGGCCGGGCCTGCGGGTTCGGCGAGGTGCTCGGGTGGATGCCGGACATGGTTCTCCTCTTCGTCGGACGCAAGAGCGTTAGTAGTACTCGCTTGAGTTAGAAGCTATAACTACTCTGTGTGGGTGTCAATAAAGAAAGTGATAACCTCTAACGAGAGTGATGGCGCTGCGGCCGGGGAGGGTGACTGCGATGGGTACGGGCGGTACGAGCCCGCGGGAGCGCTACCGGGCCCAGGTGCACGCGGAGATCAAGCAGCACGCGTGGGAGCAGGTGGCCACGACCGGCGTCTCGGCGTTGTCCCTCAACGCGATCGCCAAGCGCATGGGGATGAGCGGCCCCGCGCTGTACCGGTACTTCGCCAGCCGCGACGAGCTGCTCACCGAACTCATCCGCGACGCCTACCGAAGCCTCGCCGACGCCGTCCTCGCGGCTGCCGACTCCGGCGCCGACGTGGCCGGGCTGGCGCACGTCGTGCGGGACTGGGCCCTCGCGGACCCGCAGCGGTACTTCCTCCTCTACGGCACGCCCGTTCCCGGCTACCACGCGCCGGAAGACACCGCGAAGATCACATCCGAGATGATGGCCGTGCTGATCGAAGCCCACACGGCGGCGCTCTCCGCGGAGGCCCCGGCGACACCGTTCGACGCCCATCTCGGGGAGCACCGCCATTGGGCCGACGACTCGGCGCCGACCGCGGCCCTCCGCAAGTCCCTGGCCTTCTGGACCCGCGTGCACGGCGTCGTCTCGCTCGAACTCGCCGGGCACTTCAACGGAATGGGATTCGACCCGGCCCTGCTCTTCCGGCAAGAACTGGACGAACTGCTGGCGCACTGACCGTGGCCGCGCCGCCGTTCGTCCCCTGTGGACTACGCGAACTTGTCATGCTGTCCGCCTCCTAGGTCTCTGTCCGGCATGCCCATGGGAAGTACGGTTAGCCACGCGGCAGCGATGGCGGGCGCTGCCCGCGATCTTCATGTCGGCCCTTCGCGCCTGGGCGAAGCCGGACTCGTTACTCGATCGTCCCTTGTGGATATTCGTTTGCTCTCGGCGGCCGGACGTCAGTTGTAGCCCAGGATCAGGTGGCTCTCTTCGTGGTCGTAGAACGTCGCCTCGGGGTTCTCCGGGCGCGGCGTCGACTCCTGCTCGGTGTCGGTCGCACCGCTCGCCGAGGCGGAGTTCGTCGCGGTGTCTACATGGGACTGCTGGGGCATCGTGTTGACCTTCCTCGACTTCAGTTCGCGGAAATGGCGACGTTCTCGATGGGACGGGACGCCCATTGTGCGAGGTCGACCACGAGGTCGTCGTCGAACAACGCGCAGGTGCGATCGAGCAGGGTGAAGACGCTCAGCGGTTTCAGGCCGAGCAGCCTTGCCGCGACGAACGGGCCTGCGATGCGGGTGACGTCGCAGACCGCGCCGATGCGGAACAGCGATTTGGATTCGGCTGTGACGTCGTCTCCTCCGGCGCGCAGCACGATTCGCAGCTGAGGTGCGACGGCCCGGGCCGTGACCGCGACGGCGATGTTCTCCAGGCCGTCGGACGAAACCGCCGCCAGTGCTCTGGCTTTTGGCAAGGCGAGGCGTTGCAGCAAGAATCGGTCGCCGCCCCGGCCCAGGACCACGGGGATGCCGAGCTCGCGCGCCAGCGGCAGGCACGGCGCGTGGCGGTCTCGTTCGACGGCCACGACGGGGATTCCCATCGCTTGCAGTTCGCAGCACAGCCGTAGTGCGACCTGCCCGAGGCCGACGACCACGACGTGGTTGCGGCGTGGCACCGCGCGGGAGCCGACGATTCCGGTGAGCCGCCGCGACATGAGCCGGTCCACGAAGCCCGCGGTGAACATCGCGGCGAATGCGAGCACGGCGAGCATGGATGCCGCGGAGAGCAGCTTGTACCAGTCGGGCGCGTGTTCGCTGGCGGGGGAGGAGCCGACGGTGGTCAGGGTTCGGGTGGCGTGCCAGAACGCGTCGGCCCAGTGCTCGTGCAGGAAGGTCCAGGCCAGGGTGCTGTCGAGGGCGAGCACGAGGAGAAGGCCGGCGAATCCGGTGAGCATCGCTCGTGATGAGGTCTCCACGGGCCGGAATTGGCTGCGGAGCATGTGGAATCGGCTTCGCCACGGCGCGGGCCGATGCGGCGTCCGCCTGACCCGGGTCCCGTCGGCGGTGCGTTCGACGGCCAGGAGCTGGTCGCCCGAGCGTTGGAGGCTGGCGAGGTTCGGCGTGACGCAGGTGCCCAGCAGCGCCGGCACGATTGCGTCCGTCATTCCGAGCACGGTGCAGTTCGGGACGGTGCGGGTGAGTTCGTCCGCGACCGTGCGGTCGAAGATCGTGACGACCAGCCGTACTCCGGGTGCGAGATGTTCTACGAGCAGGGCGTAGCGCAACGCCACGATGTCGTTGCGGGACACCACAGCCACGCCGTCGACGGAGTCAGGTAGTCGGTGTCGCAGCTCGTCGTCGTCCGGCCGGTGCAGGCGGTCGACGTGGTTCCCCCAGCGCTGGGCGTGGTCGGCCACCGAGCGGCCCAGGTCCTCGTCGTCGCCGATGACGAGGAGGGTGCGGCCTGTCGGCGGCGCTACCTCGTGCTCGGGCGGCGGGCCTGCGTGGTTGACCATCGATCCGTTCACCGTTCCGTCGGCGCGAGCTCGGGAAGATGTTCCGGAAGATTAGAGTTTCGGCGGCCACGAGAAGCTTGTCCGATCGGCTACTGTTGCCCGCACCCGGCTGTCCGGTCGAACAAGCCCCCGCGGCGCGACGACCCGCCGTCAGGTCCCGTCGGCCAGGTGGGCGCTGATCGCCTCGAACATCCGCAGCGACGCGAGGTGCTTCCACCGTTCCAGCGGGGCCGGCCAGCTGGAGAGCTTCACGCCCACCACATCGTTCGCGCGGTCGAGGTAGACGAGTTGGCCGTGGATGCCCAGGCACAACGCCACATCGCCGCCCGCCTTGGGGAACCAGAACTTGCTGCGGTAAGCCCCGCCAGGCAGCCCGTGCGCGTCGGCGGCCGCGGCGAAGGCCTCCGCCGCGTCCGGTGCGCCGGTGAAGATGTCCGCCACCCACTGCGCGGGCACCACCTGCTCGCCGGTGAGCGAGGTGCCGTCCGCCAGGATCATCGCGCCGAAGCGGGCGAGGTCGCCGAGCGTGGTGCAGATTCCGCCGTCGAACATCCCGGTGCCCTCCGAGTCCACGGCGATGAAGGCGTCGTGCTCCGCGCCCAGGCGTGACCAGAGCAGATCCGATGCCAGCCGGGGGAAGCGCTCGCCGGCCGCGGCCTCGCAGACCCAGCCGAGCACGTCGGTTTCCGCGCTGCGGTACTCGAACCGGCCACCGTGGGGGCGATCCTGGCGCAGGGTGGGGAGGAACGCCTTGAGCGACGCGGGGGAGTCCGCGCTGCGCCTCGGCACCCACCCGACGGCTTCGTCGAGGTGCCGCACATCCGAGTCCGGGTCGAGGTAGTCCTCGCGGAACACGACGCCGCTGCGCATGTCCAGCAGGTGCCGGACGGTGGCGCCGGCGTACCCGCTGTCGGTGAGCTCGGGCACGTAGGCGGCGACCGGGGCTTCGGGGTCGACGAGCCCGCGGCCGACCAACGCCCCGGTCACCGTGGACACCAGCGATTTGCTCACCGACATCAGGAGGTGGCGCGTCGCCGGGGTCATCCCGCCGGCGTATTCCTCGGCGACCACCCGGTTGCGGTGCAGCACCATCCAGCCGTTGGTGTCGCTGGAGCCCACGATGTCGGCCACGGTGCGGGTCGATCCGTCGTCGAGGGCCACGTCGAGCCCGGTGAGGTCGCGCGGGCTGCGCTCCAGCTCGGCCGCCGGGCCGCCGCCGCGGGAGATGTCGGCGGCGGGGCCGACTTCGTCCAGGTGCTGGAACGACCAGCGGATGAGCTCCGGTGCCTGCCAGTTCTCGAAGGTCACGGGGACGGGCGGGCGGTCCGCTGCGTGCATGTCGAATCCTTTCCGTCGCTGGCCGGTCAGCCGGCCCGGTGGGTGATCAGGCCCGCCGACACGGTGAGCCGGATCGGGGCGTCGGCGAGTTCGTCGGCCGGTGCGTCGACCGGGTCGACCGCGAACGCGGTCAGGTCGGCCCGGCACCCCACCGCGATTCGGCCGGCGTGCGACGCGGTGCCGTCCGCGATCGCGGCCTGGGTGGTCATCCCCTCCAGCGCCATCAGCCCGGTCAGCGCCTGCTCGGGGGTCACGGGCGCGATGTCGGTCCCGGGCCAGCGGCGCAGCCGGGCGAAGCCGAGCACCTCGCGGGCGTCGTACCCAGCGATCGGCCAATCCGAGCCCAGCACGAGGATTCCGCCGGATTCGCGCACGTCGCGGCAGCGCCAGGCCCGGTTGGCCCGCTCGGTGCCGAGCCGGGTCGACCACGCGTCGCTGTGGTCGGCCTTGGTGTACGCCGTGTGCGACGGCTGCATGGAGGCCACCAGGCCCGTGGCCACCAGCCGGCGGACCTGGTCGATCGGCAGCGTCTCGAGGTGCTCGATCCGGTGCCGGATGCCGTGGGTCTCCACGCCCTGGAAGCCGTCGACGACGTGGCGCACGCCGGCGTCCCCGATGGCGTGGGTCGCGGTCTGCACCTTCGCTGCCGCGAAGCGGCGGACCGCCTCGGTGTACTCCTCGGTGTCCAGCCACAACGCGTCGGTGTTCTGGCCGAGGCAGTCGGCGTGCTCCAGCCAGGCGGTGCCGCCCTCCACGGTGCCGTCGATGAAGAACTTCACCGCGGCGACCTCCCACCGCCTGCCGCGCCGGCCCTGGAGCGCGATGCGCTCGTCGATGTCGTCGCCGGGCATGCACCACGGTGCCAGCCGCAACCGCACCGGCAGATCGGTCTCGTCCTCGATCTGCGCCAGCAGGTTCAGGGTGCTTTCCGTGCCGTCCATGACGTTGCCGCCGGTGAGCCCGGACGCCGCCATCCCGCCGAGCAGTTCGACGAGCCTGCGCCGCAGGACGAGCACGCCGATCATGGCCAGCGCGGAGACGACCGGCGCGACGACGGTCCGCCAGCGGCCCCCGGTGTTGGGTGAATGTGGTGGGAGCCACGCAACGACGGGCGGGACGTCCCCGTACGGCGGTGCTGGACCGCCGGCGGATCGGCGAGATGGCGCTGGAGCTGGTCGACGAGAGCGGGGACTTCACGCTCCCCGAGCTGGCCCGGCGGCTCGGGGTCCAGACCGGCTCGCTCTACCACCACGTCGATGGCCGGGCCGGTGTGATCGAACTGCTCCGCGAGCAGATCAGCGACCGGATGGATCCGGTGCCGCTCGAGACGCACCCCTGGGACGTCGCGATGGAGGCCTTCTTCCGTTCCTACCGCGCGGTTTTCGCCGCGCACCCGCGCGTGGTGCCGCTGCTGGCCACCGCCACGATCCGCTCGCCCGAGGTCATCGCGGCGTACGACAAGATCGCCGCCAAGCTGGCGGACAGCGGCATTCCGGTCGGCCGGACGATGGAGATCCTCACCGCGATGGAGAACTTCATCATCGGTTCGGCGCTGGACCTCGCGGCGCCGGAGGTGATGTGGGAGATCCCGGAAGGGGTCGAAGCACCGAACCTCGCGGCCGCCCTCGCCGCGCAGGAGACCTCCACCGACCGAGCCGAGCGGGCGTTCGAGGTCGGCATGGCGACCCTGCTCGACGCGGCGCGAGCCGAAGCGGCCGCCTCACGCTGACGCGCTCGGCCGGCGCGCTGCGCGCGGCGGAAATGGCGATGTGGCGCGGGTTTTCCGCGCCGCAGTCGGCTAATCATCCGGTGTGGACTTCTTGGTCAATGGGCCGACCGGCGAAACCGCGCCGACCGGCAGCGCGACCCCTTCGAGGAGTCCGTCGCGCCGCATGATCCGCGATCGCGGTGTTCGGTGCGACCATCCCGCGGTTCATGTCGAAGGCCGGCACCGAGCTGCCTTCCAGCGCCGCGCTAGCGATGCCTGGGTGCGCGCTCAGGTCTTCGGTTGGTAGCCGTCGTAGTCGTTCCAGCCGGGGGTCTGGCTCATCAGTTGTTTCCACGTCGGCCAGATCGTCTGGGTCTCTTGGCGCAGAAGTTCGCCGGGCATGCTGAATGGCGGGGCCTTGTGCGGTTTTTCGAGTGCTTGACCGACGATCGTCTCGTACAGCACGGGCGCGGCGTGCAGGCGAGGCAGCACGGCGTGGATGCGGTCGGCGTAGCCGGCCGGGAGGGGGTGCGTGCCGTCGGGGCCGAGGTCGAATCCGACACCGGAGGTCACCAGCGCGATCTCGGGGCGCTTGCGGATGGCGATGTCGTAGTGCAGGTGCAGGGCAACCGCATCCCATACGACCTCGACCTTCTCGGGCGGCAATCCCTGTTCGGCGAGGAAGCGTGCGGCCAAGTCGGCGCCGTCGATGTCGAAGCGCTGATCGCCGTTGCCCTCGGGGCTGAGCCCGGCATCGTGCAGAAGGCAACCCAGAAACAGCAGTTCGTCGTCGTAGTCGCGGTCGGGTTGCAGGCCTTGCTGCTCTCCGAGGAAGCGCCCGTAGAGATAACTGCGCATGCTGTGGTTGAAGATCGCAGGGGTCTCGATGCCTTTCACGAAGCGCACCGCTTTCAGCGCCATATCGGTTCGGGGGAAGGGAAGTTCCCCGTACGGGTTGTCCATCAGGTCAGCCTTCCTGGGCTTGGGGATGGGGGATTGGCTCGCGCGGGCGCGGTTTCGGATCCGCCCCAGGATTGGGGACAGCGGCACCTCGGTCACTGCGGGTGCCTTCAGGACGGCGTCCGAATAAGTTGCCTGTCAATATGTACCAAACCTACACCTTGTTGAGTAGGCTACCTACTTATGAGGTCGAATGTGACGCGAGCACACCTGGGTCGACGGTTGCCGGACGTGCTTGAGCCGGACCCGCTGCGCGGCTACGCGATGATCGCCGCGGTCCGTGCCGAAGCGGGGCGCGTTCGAGCTGTGCGCGGACAGGATCTACCCGGGTCTTGAACCAGACGGAGCGAGCTCGCCACGACGATTGGCTCGGTCCTGAACCGCCCGCATCGCCCGGACGGGGCGGTAGGTACCTGCCCGAAAAACACGTTCAACACGAGGAATCATGAAAAAGCACTTCGCGTTCATCAGCGTGCCCGCCATAGGCCACGTCAACCCCACCCTGCCCCTGGTGACCGAACTGCTGCGCCGCGGCCACCGGGTCAGCTACGCCACCGGCCCGAAGATGGTCCAGGCAGTGGAAAGCACCGGCGCCGAGGTCGTCGAGCTGCCCACCGAAATGCCGGAAGTGCAACAGCAGAAGCAGTTCGGTCCGGAGCAGGTGGGGGAGATGGTGCAGTTCTTCCGCGACGACATCAGGGCGAGCTTCCCGATCCTGCAGCAACGATTCCACGCCGACCCACCGGATGCCGTGTGCTTCGACTCGATGACCGTCCTCGGGCGCATGCTCGCCGAGAAGCTCGGCGTTCCGGGAATCGCGCTGGTGCCCAACTTCGCCTTCAACGAGAAGTTCTCACTGCGCGACGTCCTTGCCTCCGACGGCGCCGAGTTCCCTGTCGAGGCCTTCGCCGAGTTCGGCCGGCGGATCCAGGAAATCGGCGCCGAGTTCGGTGTCCGCGCCCAACTGCCCTTCGGCGCACCGCCGGCCGAGCTCAACCTGGTGTTCCTGCCCCGGGAATTCCAGCTCGCCGCCGACACCTTCGACGAACGATTCCACTTCATCGGCCCACTACTCGGCGACCGCCACGACCAGCCCTGGCAACCCCGCGACCCAGGCGCCCCGCTGCTGTTCATCTCCCTGGGCACCGCGTTCAACAACCGCCCCGAGTTCTACCGCATGTGCTTCGAGGCCTTCGCCGACAGCCCCTGGCAGATCGCGATGTCCACCGGACACCACGTCGACCCCGCCGGTCTCGGCGACATCCCCGCCAACTTCGACGTGCGTGCCTCCTTCCCGCAGCCCGCCGTCCTGCGCCACGCCACCGTCTTCCTCTCCCACACCGGCATGAACTCCACCATGGAATCCCTGCACGCCGGAGTGCCCCTGGTCGCCGTACCGCAAATGCCCGAACAAACCGCCAACGCCACCCGCGCCGAAGAACTCGGCCTCGCCCGCCACCTCGACCCCGACACCCTCACCGCCACCGAACTACGCACCACGGTCGACGACATCGCCACCGACGAGCAGGTCCGCACCAACCTCCAGTGGATGCGCCAGATCATCCACGATTGCGGCGGAGCCACCGCCGCAGCCGACGCCCTCGAAACCCACCTGAACTAACCCCGAACCCCGGAATGGGCGTTCCCGGATCCGCTGCGGCGGCCGTGCGCGCGGGGTCGCTTGATGCTGATCGCGCGGAGATCCGGGATTCGGGCCCGTCGAAGGCGGATCGTCAGGCAGGTGCCGCGAGCTCCGCGACCCCCGGTCCGTCGAGGTCTTCCAGCGCCGTTCGGCGACGGGAGATCGCCAGGAGCAGGGAAAGCGCGGTTCCGGTTGCTTCCGGGCCGTTTCCGATCGACACGTCGGCGTCCGTCGCCGTCAGGCGGATGCGGGACATCAGTTCCTTGGCCCCGCCGAAGGACGCCGGTGTGCGGGCCTGCAGGCGGAGCGACCGGACCACGGCCTCCGGTCGGTAGTGGCGGGTGAGTCCCAAGGGACGGCGGATGTCCTCGCCGTGGACGACCTCCTCCACGAGCCGGCTGTCGAGCGGCGCCGGCGGTGTCGACGTCCGCGACGCCACCTGCCGGAGCCGCTCCAGCGTCTCCTGCGGCGTGGCGCCGCGCTCGCGCTCCACGCCGCGCGCGTTCTGGCGGTCGAAGTCGAACCGCGCCCGGACGAGGCCGGCCACGAACCCGAGGCGCGTCGTCCGCGCCGAGTCGACCAGGTGGGCGACCACGTCGTGCACCGTCCACCCCTCGCAGAGCGACGGCTCCGACCACTGCCGTTCATCGAGGTGCGCGAGGTCATCGAGCAGCGCGGCACGCTCCGCGTGCACCATCGCCCAGACGTCGTCCTGCACGGCTTCTCCTTCGTTCGAGCGCGTTTTCCGCCAGGTGTGACTCCCGGCACGGCGCGGAATCGTCGCTCGGTGAGCGGGGTCACCGGGACATCTCAGGCCCTGGAGGGCGTGGCGCGCCTCCGGTTCCTGCTCGGTAGCGTGTGGTGGCCCGCGATTCATCTACCTGTGAGGACGCAGCAGTGCCAGACCACGACAGCTCGATGGTGCGCCTGCGCGGAGTGCGGGTGCACAACCTGCGCGGGGTCGACGTCGACTTCCCGCGCGACGCGCTGGTCGCCGTCACCGGCGTCTCGGGGTCGGGCAAGTCATCGCTGGCGTTCGGCACCGTCTACGCCGAGGCGCAGGCGCGGTACCTGGAGTCGGTCGCGCCGTACGCGCGGCGGCTCATCGACCAGGCCGGCACGCCCGATGCCCGCGAGATCACGGGATTGCCGCCGGCCGTCGCGTTCCAGCAGGCCCGCGGCGTGGCCCAGGCCCGTTCCACGGTGGGCACCGTCACCGTGCTGTCGAACTCCCTGCGACTGCTGTTCTCCCGCGCCGGTACCTATCCCGCCGGCGCCGAGCGGCTTGACTCGGACGCCTTCTCGCCGAACACGCCAGCCGGCGCGTGCCCGCGCTGCCACGGCCTCGGCCGGATCCACGAGGTCAGCGAGGCCTCGCTGGTGCCGGATCCGGGGCTGTCCATCCGGGAGAAGGCGATCGCCGCGTGGCCGGGTGCCTGGCAGGGCAAGAACTACCGAGACATCCTGGCCGTGCTCGGCTACGACGTCGACCGGCCGTGGCGCGAGCTGCCCCAGGCCGACCGCGAGTGGATCCTGTTCACCGACGAGCAGCCCGTCGTCACGGTGCACCCCGAGCGCACGGCGGACCGCATCCAGCGCCCCTACCAGGGCACTTACCAGAGCGCCCGCCGATACGTCCTGCACACGCTGGCGACCACCCAGAGCACGACGCTGCGCAACCGGGCCCTGCAGTACGTGGAGGTGCTGCCGTGCCCGGCCTGCGACGGCTCGGGATTGCGGCCCGAAGCGTTGGCGGTGACGTTCGCCGGCGAAGTCGATCGAGGGTGGGTTCTACGCCGATTCTGCCGATGGAAGTCGATAAAACCGCAGGTCAAAGGTAGTAGGTCGACCCATCTCTAGGGGCAACGTTCGTGCTCTTCTTGACCCTTTTTTACCCATTTCCTGGTTTAACTTTGGTGCCCCGCGCCGGGGTGATGGCTGTCCCCGCCGCTCTAGTCTGGACGCTGAATCAGACGTGAGGCTCGACTCGAGCGTGAACCTGTTCTTCCTCTCGTCATCGCCCTGTGGGGCGTGGCCTACGGTGGACTCTTCGTGGGCGTGCAGCTGTGGGTGATCCACCCCGTCACTACCGCCCGCCTCGCCAACCAGGTTGGCGCCACCTGGAGCCGCTACACGCCAGGCGATCACTCTGTCCGTGGTCGTCAGTGTCGGGTCCGCGCGCGCTTTTTCGGGTTTGTCTCGTGGTCCTGGATGTGCACGGCGGTGTTCCACTCGTGTACGACTTGGATCGGGTGCGTGCCGAACCGTTCTTCGCACGTCACCGACTATTCGTAGGCCGGATCGGTGATGAACCGGCAGAACACGCGAACCGCTTCGGAGTACGAGTGGATCGTCGAGTACTTCCAGGCCAACCTCCAGGAAGGCCGCCACGCCCTTGCGAGGCGGATTTTCCACGGCCAGTGCGGCGAACTGTGCCAGCGCTACTACAAAGGCATGGAAGTCCCGTTGACCAGCTCGGTGCCCTCGGGCTGGTGCTCAACGCGATCGTGTTGTTCAACACCCGCTATCTCGACGCCGCGATCACCGAACTCCGCGCCGGTGGCTACGAGGTCCGCGACGACGTCGCTGCACGACTTTCCCGTTCGTGCGGCACCACATCAATGTGTTGGGCCGCTATTCGTTCCTGGCCCCTGAGCTGGCCGGTGGGCTGCGCCCGCTGCGCGCCCCTGCCTCTGCCGAGAATCTCATCCGCCTTGGTCATGCGGCATGCCGGTACTCGTGGAGGATGCCGCCGAGGCGATCGTGCCTTCGTATGTCAAGTCGGTTGATCTGTTCGGGGTCGGTGATCGGTTGGGGGAGTGGGCATAGCGGGCGGGCGTTGGCGATGCCTTGATGGGGCCGGTGCTCGTTGTAGAACCTCTCGAACTCGCGTAGGGCGTGAAGGAGATGGCGCTGGTTCCAGATCAGCGTGCGGTCCAGCAGCTCTCGCCTGCATGTCTGCACCCATCTCTCCATGATGGAGTTCATGCGGGGCACACGGATCCCGGTGAGCACGACCTCGATGCCCGCGTCCTTGAGGATCGCGTCGAACAGCGCGGGGAACTTCCCGTCCCGGTCTCTGATCGTGTATCTCGCCCGGCAGCTGGCGTCTTCGAGGTCCATGACGAGATTCCTGGCGGCTTGTGTCGCCCAGGATGCGGTCGGGTGTGCGGTGGCGCCCAGGATCCGGATTCGCCGGGTAGTGTGCCCGATCACCGCGAGAACGTACCTCCTCGCACCGGACAGTGTGACCGTTTCCAGGAAGTCACACGCCAGCAAAGCGTCGGCCCGGGAGCGCAGGAAGTCCGCCCAGGTGTTGGAGGCACGCTCGGGCGCCGGGTCTATCCCCGCCTCCTTGAGGAGTTCCCACACAGTCGAGGCCGCCACTTTCATTCCCAGGACGAGCAATTCGCCGTGAAGTAGGCGGTCTCTCCAGCTCGGGTTTTCCTTTGCCAGGCGCAGCACCAAAACTCGGACGGAGCGGACGGTGCGTGGCCGGCCAGGGTGCTTTGGCTTGGAAAGGTCGCATGGCGCCGTGCGACTAGATCGCGGTGCCACCGCAGCACTGTGTCGGGACGCACCAGCAACCGCAGCCTGCGCAGCAGGTTCTGAGGTAACCGGTGCAGTAGCGCCGCCAGAAACGCTCGATCAGCTGGGGTGAACCGCACCCTTTGCTTACCAAGTTGCCGCTCCAGCACTGTGATCTGATGGCGTAGGGCCAGGATCTCGATGTCCTTGGCCCGGTCACTCATCAGCAGCAGACGCAGCATGGCGAACGCGTTTGTCACAGCCAGGTAGGCCAGTCGCAGCAGCACAGTCGAGCATCATGCCGCGGCGCTCGATGGCAGCGAAAGCCGTCCGCTCGAGACTACGGTCGACCTACACCTACGCTGTGTCCGCCGCGTCTCACCAGGGCGGATGAGGTTGTCGGCAAGGGCAACGATGCGGTCAAGGTCACGCCAACCGCTAGGCATCCAGCTCGTCCGTTTGCGGACTGCCGTGGGGAGGTTGGTGCCGTCGCTGGAGTCGGCAGTGGATCGTTTCGGTACTTGTAGATCAGCGCACCGCCATGCAGAGCCTGCTGGGACACCTCGCCCACAGAGTTGGCGCCAGCGCCGGTCTGATGCGGAGTCGTTCATCGGGGCGACCGCTGGGGTTTCCCGTCGAGCCGGAACTCCTACAGATCGGTCCGCGTCTCCATTGCGTCGACCACCAGCCGCAGCCAGTTGATCAGTGCTTGGCGGACCCGCTCATCCAGCGCCTCTGTCAGCAGAACCGCCGCTGGCGGCTATCGTGGCAGGCCAGAATCTCGTGCAGCTCCGACAGGTCGGCCTTGTGATCCAGGATCAGCGTTTCGAGGTCGTTGGAATGTGTTAGGGGCCGCTCTCGTTCAGTCAGGCTCCTGTTGAGCCGTCGGACAGCCCGACTTGGGCGCCGACATGGTCATTGATCGCTGCGTCGAGCACGGCGTTCAGGAGTCCGGGGAATCGGGCTTCCAGGTCGCTGCGGCGTAGCTCGACGAAGCAACGGGTGCCCTCCTGGCGGGTCCGTGTGACGCCGGCATCGCGCAGCACGCGCAGATGATGGCTGAGGGTCGATTTGGCCACCGGCGCACGAAGTTCCCCCCAGCCTCGCTCGAGGCCATCGGCAAGCACGCGCACCAGGCCTACGCGGATCGGGTCGCTGAGCGCCGCCATCACCCCGATAAGGGTCATCTCGCCTGGATCCGGATGCTGAGCATGCTTCATGGCAACCATGCTAACTTTTTCGAAGTTCGTTGAACATCGAACAAGGAGTATGGGTTGAGTAGCCAGTTGCACCAGGAGTTCACTGGCAAGGTCGTTGTCGTCACCGGCGCCGGGTCGGGAATCGGCCGGGCCGTCGCCCGAGCCTTTGCCCACGCCGGGGCCCGTGTACTTGGTGTCGGGCGCCGGAGGGAGGCCCTGGAAGAGACGGCTGCGGGACATTCCGGGATCGCTGTGCATTCCGCTGACCTGCGTGCTCCGGACATACCGCAAGAAGTGGTCGACGTGGCAACCGGTCAATGGGGGCGCCTGGACATCCTTGTGAACAACGCCGGTGCGACCAGGGTGATGCCGCTGGCCGAGACCACTGCCGACGGCATCCGCAGCCTCCTCGACCTCAACGTCACCGCGCCCAGCCTGTTGGCCCGCGCCGCCTTGCCGTACCTGCGCGAGACCAAGGGCACAATCGTCAATGTCTCCAGCACCTACGGCCACCGGCCGCTGCCCAGCGCCGCGCACTACGCCGCCTCCAAGGCCGCCCTCGAGCAGCTCACCCGCAGCTGGGCGGTGGAGTTGGCAGCCGATGGTGTGCGCGTCAACGCAGTCGCCCCCGGGCCCACCGAAAGCCAGGCGCTGGCCGCCGCCGGCCTGTCTGAAACGGTCGTCGAACAGATCAAGCGGGACGAAGCTGCCCGCATCCCACTCGGCCGCCGTGGCGAGCCTGACGAGGTCGCCGACTGGATCCTTCGCCTGGCCGACCCCACCGCGACCTGGCTCACCGGCCAAGTACTCACCGTCGACGGCGGCTTGGAACTCATCTGACCAGCAGGCGATCGCAGTCTCGGCCATGGTGATCAACCGACGAGTGTCGGACCTCGCAGCTGGCGCTACGGAAATCATCAACGAAACACATTCAGGAGGCTCGAATCACTAGCGCGTTCTCGCCGTTGATCGAACCCAGGGATTTCGCAGGACGCGGTGACGGACGGCAGGCCGAAAATACAGCAGCGCCAACAGGAATCCGGCGGAACTGATCACTTTCGGACTGGCGGATCGTCTGATCAGCGCCCCAGTCCAAGCTGCTTTCGCTCCTGACGGCGCTATAGTCGGCGAGCTCACCCAAGTCTCCGACGAAGCGCCGTACGGTGTGTAGAACCATGCCGTAGATCTCGGTTGGCGTGGGCGCCACCAGGCTGGGGTCAGACAAAGCCGTTCAGGCGGCGGGCAGCGGTTTGGAACAGCTCGGTCACCTGGTCGATGCCCGCTGGTCGGCACTTCGTGAACTACTCGCGCAACTCGTCTGGTGGCTCGCCTTCGAACTGGCTCCGCAGCTCTTCGGCGACCTGGTGATCCGGCAGGCTGCCGAAGACCGCGCAGACAGGTCCGGATCGCAGCGTCCGGGAACTCGTGCCGCCATTCGCAGGGATGGCAGATGATGAGGCTTCCTCGAGCGGAGAGCCCTGGAGGCTGGCGGCAGCGACCACCTCGAACGGCGCGCGGTAGGCGGCGTGCGTCAGCCGGGATTCTCGCCGATGGTGATGGCGAGTTGCTTCTCCTGGTTCTGTCTGATCACGGTCATCTGCACGCGTTGGTCCGGCTCGACTCCGCGCATGAGCGCCAAGAGGTCCTCGACCGTGCGAACTGGTCTGTCTGCGAACGTCACGATCACATCGCCCGGCTGGATTCCGGCGGCTTCGGATGGTCCGCGCGGATCCACGCTTAGGACGATGGCGCCGTGGTCGACTGGTAGCCCGAGTGCGGTGTCTATCGCTGGAGTGACTTGGCCGAGCGAAACGCCGAGGTACGGGTGGACCGCTCTGCCGTGTTCCAGGAGTTGGTCAGCCACGTCCACCGCGGTGGACGTGGGGATGGCGAAGCCGATCGAGGTTGCTCCGGTGATCGGTCGGATGTAGGCATTGTTGATCCCGACCACTTCGCCGCGGGTGTTCAGCAGCGCGCCCCCGGAGTTTCCCGGCGAGATCGAGGCATCGGTCTGGATGAGGTCGACGAGGGCTTGGGTTTGCCTAGCCGATCCGGGGATTTCGCGGTGCAGTCCGGAAACGATGCCGGCGGTGACGGTGTTTTCGAACCCGAGCGGGCTTCCGATAGCGATGACGGTTTCGCCTGGGAGGGGTAGTTCTTGGCGGTAGTGGATCGGTGGCAAGCCGGTGCGTTCGGTTCGCACCACGGCGAGGTCGGTGACAATGTCAGTGGCCAGAACCTGGCCTGGGGTGCGAGTGGCGTCGGCGAAGGTGATCTCCACCTGGGAGCTTTCTCCTACGACGTGTGCGTTGGTCAAAACGATGTTGTCGCGATACGTGACGCCGCTTCCGGTGCTCTGTCCGGCGCTCACGGTGACCACGGCTGGCGCAGCCCGCTCAACGACGGCGGGAAGTTCAGTGCTCTGAGGTTCCTGCTGGGGGCTCGGAGGCGTCGCGTCGTGGGGTGCGGCAGTACAGCCTGACGAGATCACAAGAAGCCACACAAGCAGCATGACGGCTGACGAATGCTTAGTCACCTTTCCCTGGTACCCCGAAGCGGCCCGCGCAATTCCGGAACGGTTGTGGAAGTGGTGCGCGCGGAGATATCGTCGGTTTGGTCAGTTGTCCAAGGCGATCGCCCAAGCGAGGTGTCATGTCGGCCACGTCGGTGGAGCGGGGGCGCGATGTTCGTCGGCGGTTGCTGCGCGCGGCCGTCGAGCTCATCCCGGAACTCGGTTGGAATGCCGTCAGCACGCGTTCGGTCGCGGAACGTGCTGGTGTCACTCCCGGGCTTGTCCACTACCACTTCTCGTCATTGCAGGCGCTCCTGCGCGAAGCAGTCGTTGATGCGATGAGTACCGAGTTGAGTTCCGTGCTTCCCGCTCTGGAGCAGGCCGAGGACCTGGCCGCCGGACTCGACATGCTGGTGAGCCGACTCGACGCTTACGACGGAATGGATGCGGCCTCCTTGCTGTTCGTCGAGGCATATCTCGCCGCGACCAGGGATGAAGAACTGCGTGAAAGGCTTGCTGCGCAGCTCGGAGGGCTTCGGCGAGAGCTGGCGGCGTGGCTCGCCGAACACGGACACGGCGCGCCGGCTGCTACCGCGTCGATCCTGGCTGCGGCGGTGGATGGTGTGCTGCTGCACCGGGCGTTGATCCCGGATTCAGGTGCTGAGGAGTTGGCGCCGGTCTTGCGGCGATTGGTCACCTCGCTCGACGAGCAAAGCGGGTAACACCAACGGAAGGCGGTGGATGTGAAGGTCGTGATCTGCGGCGCGGGCATCGCGGGGCTCGCGCTGGCCGGCAGCCTGATGCACACGGGCATCGAGGTCGTGGTGGTGGAGCGGGCGAGACGTCCCCGCGAACAGGGTTACATGATCGATTTCTTCGGCCCGGGCTACGACGCCGCAGAGCATTTGGGTGTGCTGCCGAGGTTGGTCGAGCTGGGATACCGCGTCGAGGAAGCGGCATACCTGGACGCAGCCGGTCGGCGTCGTGCGGGTCTGGGTTACGAACGGTTTGCTCGTTCACTGGGCGGCAGGCTGCTGAGCATCATGCGGCCTGATCTCGAACGGGCGCTCCGGGAGCACGTTTCGGATGCAACAGACTTGCGTTTCGGCAGTGTCGTGGTGGGAGTCGAATCGGGTTCCGACGGTGTTCGCGTCGCGCTATCGGATGGATCCGCTGTCGAAGGTGATGTGCTGGTCGGTGCCGACGGAATCCATTCC
Organism: Saccharopolyspora elongata; assembly: GCF_004348985.1. GTDB lineage: Bacteria > Actinomycetota > Actinomycetes > Mycobacteriales > Pseudonocardiaceae > Saccharopolyspora > Saccharopolyspora elongata. The sequence continues at coordinate 250,130 of NZ_SMKW01000004.1, forward strand.
ACCGTGCGGCGGTTGGTCTTCGGCGAGGAAGAGCGCTACCTCCGGTACCTCGGTTTCCACACGGTTGCTTACACCTTCGAGGACCGGGAAGTGAGCCGGTTGGTGGGAGATCGGTTCTGCCTGACCGACACCGTCGAGCAGCAGATGGGGTTCTACGGGTTGCGGGACGGACGCGTGGCGGTGTTCGCAGTGCACCGCACAGACAATCCCAACCTGCCGGATGACCCTCAGGCCGAGGTTCAGCGGAAGTACGCGTCGTTGGGCTGGATTGCGCCGCGTGCGTTGGCGCAGTGTCCTCCGGCGTCGGAGCTCTACTACGACCAGGTCGCGCAGATCCAGATCGACCGCTGGAGTGCCGGTCGGGTGGTCTTGCTCGGTGACGCCTGCCAGGCGGTGTCGTTGCTGGCCGGGCAGGGCGCCTCCTTGGCGGTCGGAGGAGCTGTCGTGTTGGGGCGGCAGCTGGCGGCAGAGCCGATCGGTACCGCCCTGGAGCGGTACCAGGAATTGTGGCGACCTGTAGTGGCGGAGAAGCAGCAGGTCGGGCGACGCCTCGTGCCGTGGTTTCTGCCCAAGTCGAGGCTGCGCCTGGCCATGCGCAGGATGATGATGCGGATGACCGGCCTCCCAGGGGCCGACAGGTTCTTCGGGTCTGCGCTGGCGGGAAAATCCGGACTGCCGCTGTAGAAGACGTGTCCGTGCTGGTGCAAAGTGCGCAAGTGGCATCTGTTGCAACCGTTCCTATCCGGAGCATGCAGCTATCGCCTGCTCCAGGCGCGCCTGGAGGCGTTCGTACTCGTCGAGCACTTGTCGAAGTGCGTGCGGATCGAGTTGGCCGATTGCTTCGGCTGCCCGCTGGGTTTGAGCCAGCAGCGCTCTGCCGACATCGGCTGCGGCCGCGCACGGAACGCGTTCGCGCTCCAGCGGAGGAGGGGCCGGAACACTCACCGGTGGCTCACTGACTTCGGCTGACTCGCGGAAGGTGCCGAAGGCGTACCCGCCGACGAAGCCCGCGATCAGCACGACGAGCATGATCAGTGCCAGCAGACCGCGGCGGCTTCTCCTAGGTTGGCGATTCGACTCCGGTCCCTCATTGTTTTCCATCCTGGGCAGAGCGTGACAGGTCGCGCCGAGCTCGGCGAGTTGGCATGGTGGGCATGTGCTTAATGCGGTTGGCTTGGCTCTCTTGGCCGATCGCCGGACACAGCGGCTTCTCGATGTTGCTGCTGGGTCCTGGGCGTTGCTCTTCATCGCGCTCGGGGGCTTCGCGGCATTCCAGCTGTGGACGCTCTCGCAGCTGACTGCGGGCCTGACTCAGGCGACTGCTGCGCTGGACCAAGCGGGCGACGGTGTCTCGTTGCTGCAGCGGATCCCCGTCGTCGGCCCTCAAGTGGAGCATCTGGCGAGCAGCATTCACGGAACAGCCGCGAGCATGCGCGCAGACGTCGCTCGCGCTGAGCGTGCGATCCAGATCATCGCGCCCGTGGGAGGCGCTGCGGTGGCGCTGATCGGAATCGCTCCGCTCGGCATGACTTACCTCCCAGGACGGATCAGGCGGTTTCGCACGCTTCATCGCGTTGGGAAGCTCATGCGGCAGGAGGAAGATCCCGTGCTGGTTCAACAGCTCGCGTGGGCGGCACTCCTCGGGCTCGGTCTCCAGGACCTGAAAGGGATCACGCGAACGCCGTGGCATGACGTGGCCGAAGGCCGCTACCACCGGCTTGCCGCAGCGCAACTCCGACGCCTCGGAATCGACGTTCCTCCGTGCTGGCCGAAGGTTGACCAGAGCGGTGAGTGAGAACCGGAAAGCGAATCCGGTCCATCGCCGATGGGCATGGCGCTACGCGAGAGCCGTGGTGGCGGGACGTTGGCTGGTTCTCGCGGCGCTGGCGGGCGCGGTCTTCGCCGCGGTGAGCTTTCTGCCGCCGCTGGCGCAAACCGGTCTGGGGCTCTCCGGTGTGGTCGGCACCGAGTCGAAAGCCATCCGAGCTCAGGTCCAGGCCGTCGAGCAGTTCAGGCTACCGTTGCTGACCCGAGCAGCGGTCGTCCAGCACAGTCCTGACGGGTTGGACGTTTATGCCCAGGCGCGTGTTGTGTTGCGCGCGTTGGCTGTCAACAAGCAAGCCCTGCAGGGCGGTTCCGAAGGTAGTCTCCGGTTGGCATTGCCGGTCCTCAACCGCCCCGAACTCGTGCCTGATGGCACTGGGCGCACGACCACGGCTGTCACCTACCTGTTCACCGACCCTGGGGCCGATTTCGGGGAGCAGAATCGGGCGGCGCACGAATACGCCTCGACGATCGACAGGGCGGAAGACCCAGACCACCTGCTTGGGGTCACCGGCACGGCACCGCTCCAGATCGAACAGGCCGGGTTGGTCCACGACAACGCGCGCTGGGTGGAGATCGGTTCGATCGTGGCCGTGGCCCTGATAGTGGGTTTCACCTTCCGGTCTGTGCTCGTCCCAGCCGTCACGCTGGTCACTGCTGTGGTTGCCTACGTGGTCGCCAACAGAGTGGTGGCTGCCGGAGTCGAGCTCGCCGGGTTCACCGCGCCCGCTCAGCTGGAGCCGGTACTGGTCGCGTTGGCGCTCGGCGTGTCGACGGACTATACGATCTTCTTGATCGCAGGACTGGAACGACGGTTGGGAGCCGGTGACGACTGCCGGACCGCAGTTCGGGGAGCCGTGGCGGAGTACGTGCCCATCGTCGTTGTCGCGGGCTTCACGGTCGCAGGAGGCGTCCTCGCCCTCATCGTTTCGCGAACGGCGATCTTCCGAGCTTTCGGCCCGGGGCTGGCCGCCACCGTACTGGCCGCCCTGGTCGTGTCGATCGTGCTGGTGCCGGCTTTGCTAGCCGTGCTGGGTCGCTGGGTCTTCTGGCCGAGTCGGCCTCGCCAGCGCTTCATCGAAGAGCAACGCCGCGACGCCAGGTGGGGCGTGCGGCTGCTGACCCGCCGTGGTGGTGCTGCGGTCGTGGCCGGCGGCATCATCGCGTTGCTGGTGGTGGCCGCCCTACCGCTCCGGGATCTGCGGGAGTCTTTCTCACCGATGACGGCGTTGCCACACGACAACGCGGTCCGGGTGGCGTGGGAGGGGGCGGCAGCCGGATTCGCACCCGGGGTGCTGTCGCCGACCGAGATCATCGTGCACCGGCAAGGTGTCGCCGACGACCTCTCGGAACTCGGAGCGCTGCAGCGCGGGATTGACCACCAACCAGGCGTTGCCAGGGTTTTCGGGCCCGCGGACTTCACACTGCCGGCACCGCTTCGCCAGCAGGTGGGAGTTTTCCTCGCCCCTGACGGCAACTTCGCCCGGTTCCTGGTGGTTCTCGACGCCGACCCGCTCGGTGCCGCGGCGGTCGAGCACCTGCGTCACCTCACCGAGCGAATGCCGGGGCTCGTGGCGGAGTCAGGATTGGACGGCGGCGCCTTGTCCTACGCAGGTGATACAGCTCTAGGGCTGTCACTCATCGACAGTGCGCGTTCCGACATCCTGCGCGTCGCGCTCGCTGTCGCCGTCGTGGACCTACTGCTGCTCGCCATGTTCCTACGAGCGTGGGTTGTACCTCTGTACCTGCTCGGCGTCGGCTTCTTGTCCGTGGCCGCCACACTCGGCCTGACTACGCTGGTGTTCGACTATGCCACCGAGTCGGAGGGGCTCATCTTCTTCGTTCCGTTCGCAGCCGGGGCTCTGCTGATCTCTTTCGGCTCCGATTACAGCATTTTCAGCGTTGGCTATGTTCGGGCTGAGGCTCGTGAGCGACCGTTGAGCGAAGCCATCGCCGTGGCCGTACCCAGCTCTCGACGGGTGATCATCGCCGCAGGGCTGGCCCTGGCGGCTAGCTTCGGGTTCGTCGCTCTCGTGCCTCTCGCGCAGTTCCGCGAGCTGGCGTTCGCTCTGGGCGTGGGCATTTTGCTGGACGCTTTCGTGGTCCGTTCTTACCTGGTGCCGGCACTGATCGCGCTCCAAGGCGGTCACCGACGCGACAGCGGCTCAGAGGCGAGCCGTTAGCTCCCTCCACCAGGGCCTATCGTCGTCTGTGCCGATGATCTGAAAGAGCCCTGTGCCTCCTGCATCGCGCCGCGAGGCGCGGCACACTGCCGCGAAAGCCGTGGCGTTGTGCGACGAAGGCGAGCGTGCCAGCATTTGTTTGCAGGTCTGCATGAAAGCGACCGAACGGAGCGGTCATGTCGCGAGCTCCTGCACCTGGTGCCGGGGAAGGTGAGTTGCTGTGCGCCTTCCAGGCCGTTGCACGAGTGATGGTCGCCGTTACAGCCAGAAGCTTGGCCAGGCTCGACAGCGATGTCACGCTGTCCCAGTACCGAGCGCTCGTGTCCCTGGTGTCACTGGGACCGCAGCGCACCAGTGACCTGGCTCAGGAACTGGGGGTAGCAACTTCCACCGCGACGCGGTTGGCTGATCGGCTGGTCGGGAAGGGGCTCGTCGTACGCACGCAGCGGAGAGATGACCTTCGCGCGACCTGGATTGGGCTGACCTGCGATGGCAAGGCACTTCTGGGGCAGGCGATGAAGCTGCGCCGCGCGGAGATCCGCGCATTGCTGCGGTCGTTGCCGACCGGCGAACGCAACGGACGTGGGGTGACCACCGTGCTCAATGCCTTCGCCGAAGTGGCGAACGAGCCCACGGAAGAGGATTGGTGGAATCGATGGCAGCGTTGCGATCAGAGTGCCTCATCGCATGAGTCCTTGGTGGACCCCCAACGCGGAAAGGCCCTCCGCTAGGACGTGTCGACGGCCATAGGCGTGCATCGCCAAGATCTGTGCCAGGTGTAATGCAGTGGTGCTTCCGTCGTGCTGCGTTGCGCCCGTAAAGAGTTTACACGAACAGAGTTCCGGGTATGCCAAACTCAACTCGTTGAACAACTTCGTTGCATGATCGGACTGGTCGGCATGGGAGTACTCAGGCACAAAAACAGCGAGGACAACGCAAGTGGCATGGTGGCAACCATCGCTGCGGCGGCGATCGTGCTCGCCGCTTTGCTGGTGTTCATCCTGCAGAACGGTGAGCGGGTCACCGTCCAGTTCTTCACCGTGCAGGGAACTCTCCCGCTTGCGCTGGCAATGCTGTTCGCAGCCGTAGCGGCAGCCCTCGTCGTGGCGCTGGTCGGAAGCGCACGTGTCCTGCGCAGGACGAGGAGGAAGTAAGCAGGAAAGATTTCCGGAGTTCAAGCCGTAGCCCCGTTACCCGTGGCGATGAGGAAGAGGAACAGCGCCGGGAGGAAGTTGTTGACCTGATGGGCCGCTACGCTGGCCACCAGGTTGTCGGTGATCAGCCGGGCAAGTCCGACCGGGATTGAAACCACCGCGAGCAGCGGGGCGCGCAGCAGTTCCAGGTGCGCGATGGCGAAGATCAGCGTTGTTATGGCCAACGTGAACCACCGATTCCACCGCCAGTGTTCGAAGATGCGCCATAGGACGCCGCGGAAGAGCAGCTCCTCGTAGACGGGCGCGAGCAGCCATACCGCCAGGAACATGGCAGTGGCGATTGGTGGTGCGAGTTTCTTTCCGCCGAAGGCCTCGCCAACCGCAGAACCGTCGTGCTCGGGGCCGACCAGCTGGGACCACAAGTACGCGGCGGGCAGCGTCAGCAGCAGCCCTGCGACGCCGATGAGGAAGCCGATGCCGAGGGATCGCCAGCTCCAGCGGATTGCCAGCTCTCGCCGGATGCGCGCTTTCCGCGGGCCCGAGCCAAGGAATGTTGTGCCGCAGAGCGCGGTCAGAGCCGCCAGCACACCGGGGACGGTGAGGGCGGCCAGCAGTGGTGCCGCGGGAACTGTCCCGCTGTGGGACCGGTAACCGGCGGCGGCGAGGAACAGAAGCGTGATCAGTGATGCTGCGAAGAACGTGATCTCCGAGAGGAGGAAGACGAGCAGCATCCGCCATCCCGCACGACCACCGCAAGGTGCGCGCTCATCGATTGCGAGCATGATTGCCGCTTTTCAGCCGGACTCGGTTGGCCTGACGAGGACGACCGGGCACGGGGCGTGGCGGAGGAACTCTGCCACGACGGAACCGAGCCCCAGACCCGCCAGCGGGCCCCGACCTTTGTCATCCAGGACGATGAGATCGGTGTGCCTGGCATAGTCGAGCAGGACGTCCGCGGGGACACCGCGGTGCAGAACCGGCTTTAAGACACAGGCCGTGCTGAGTTGCGGCACTTCGGCCAACGTGGTTTCCAACGCGGCCCGAGCCTCGGCTGCGTATTCCTCCTTCGGCTTGGTGAGCTTGTCGGCGAAAGGCGGCTCGACTCGCCAGAGGGCCACTGCTCCTACTTCATCCCCGACCTTGTCGCCGTACCGCAGTCGCAGGGCAGCGCGCGATTCTGGCGAGCCGTCGACTCCCACCACGATGCGTTCCTTCGTCGAAGCCATTGCGAGACCTCTGCCAGGTGCTGTGGCCATTTGTATCAAGGGTTCCCGTGGTAGTCGTGGGCAAACGAGGGCCGCGGGTACCTGGTGCCAGGTGTGGAATCAGCCTGCCGCGCTCTTCGTCCGGATGTGGAGCGACTGCGGCGAGTGCGGGGCATTTACTTCGTTGTGTCCACTATGGCTGACGGTCAGAATTGGAATGTGCCGGTCAGCGCGCCGACGGCGCGGACGTCCGGGCGGCTGTGCGTGGCCGGCTCCGTTCCTCGGGGCGTTGGGGAGTGAAACGATGTGCGTGGAAGGGACGGTGCTGCGGGTATGACAGCGACCATCCACCTGGGGCACCTCCGGGGTGTGGAGATCGGTCTGCACTGGAGTGTGCTCGGGATCGTCCTCCTGCTGCTGTTCGGATTGGGGGCCGGTCTGCTGCCCGCGGCGTACCCCGGCTACTCGCTGGTTGCTTACGCCGTCGGCGCCTTCCTGATCACTTGCTTGTTCCTGGGGTCTTTGCTCGCTCATGAAGTGAGCCATGCGGTGGTCGCCCTTCGCGAGGGCATGCGCGTTGACGGCATCACGCTGTGGTTGCTCGGTGGAGTTGCACGGCTAAGCGGTGACGTCAAGACCGCAGGTGCGGATTTCCGGATCGCCGGAGTGGGCCCGCTCGTGAGTTTGGTACTGGCTCTTGCGTTCGGTGCGCTCGCGCTGCTGTTCGCATCGGTGCGCTTGCCAGCCCTCGTCGTGGGCGGCGCGAGCTATCTTGCGTTCATCAATGGTGTGCTGGCTGTGTTCAACCTGGTTCCCGCCGCGCCCCTGGATGGCGGGCGAGTGCTGCGCGCAGCGCTGTGGGCTTGGAGCGGGGACCGGCTCAAGGCCACCGTGTGGAGCGCGAGGGCCGGCCGGGTCTTCGGCATGGCGCTGGTAGTGCTCGGGGTGCTGCAGCTGTTCACCAGGACCGTCGGCGGCCTGTGGTGGATCTTCATCGGCCTGTTCGTCGTCGCCATCGCGGGGGCGGAGGAACGGCAGGCGCAACTGATCGCTTCCTTGGGCGGGCTGCGAGTCCGCGATGTGATGACCCCCGATCCGGACACCGCCGGTTCGCGGGAGAGAGTGGCGGAGTTCGCTCACCGGGCAGCACTCGGATGGCCCCATGCGACCTATCCGCTGAAGGACGCGTCGAACGGCGTGATCGGACTTGTGACGCTGACCCGAATTCGGGAGGTCGACCCAGCCGAACGGTCGGGCACAACGCTGGCGCGAATCGCCTGCCCCCTGGACGAGGTTCCGACCGCGACATCTGATGAACCGTTGGTGGACCTGCTGGCCAGGATGAACGGCTGTGCTGAGGGGCGCGCACTCGTCTTCGAAAACGGTGCCCTCGTCGGCATCGTCTCGCCCAGTGACATCGCTCGTGCGGCGGCTTGGCACGGACTGGCTCTGCAATCGCCCACCGGTGGAGCCGATTTGGTCAACACGCCCAGCCCTTGGGGAACTCCCACTCGGTAACCAGGAGGCGACGATCGGCCGAGGGATCGGCGCTGCGGCCAGGTTCGGGCTCCGCGACCGGGTCGGCAGCATGCGCGGCGGGCGAAAGGGGTAGGTGCTGAACATGAGGATCTGGATTGGTTGGTCGCGACAGCTGGGAACGGTCGTAGCAGCGGGTGTCTTCACGGCGCTGATGACCGGGTGCAATCCCCAGGAGCTCTGGGAGAGCCAGACGGTCGGTACGAACGCCAGGGTCGGCGACGTACTCGTGCGCAACCTCCACCTCGCTGCGACGGAGGCCGCCTACCGACCCGGAGGCGGAGCGATGGCGTACTTCGCCTTGTACAACGAAGCCCGCCAACCGGACGCTCTCATCAGTGCCCGGAGTGAACAGGCCCAGCGGGTCCTGCTGCGCTGGGATCGCGCGTGCGACGGTGAGGCCGAAGTGGTCGACCGCATTCCGCTGATACCGCAAGGCTCGGTGCCGGTCGGTCCTGGGCAGTTGCCGGGCGGCGGGACGCCGTACTCGCTGGAGATCGACGGCTTCAAACAGGTGGTGCGGCCCGGAACGACATTCCCGATCACACTCACCTTCGAACAAGCCGGAGAGGTCACGGTCGAGGCGAAGGTGCAGCCCACCCGGGTTGGCGACGAACCACCGCCTGCAGCGTGTCCTGCCGGGACATCAACACCTCAACCTCCCGTCGAAGGAACTCCTCCACCACCGATGGACGGTCCAGAGCACGACGCTGGCAAGGAGATCACCGTCACGGGTATCGTGCGGGCCGGTCAGCAGCCGGATTGCCGGCTGCTGACCGGTGAGGAGGACGGTAGGCACTACGTGCTCATCGATGGAGATCCGGCCATCGTGCGGCCGGGAGCCACTGTCGTGGTGCGCGGACGCCTCGAACCTGACGTGCCCACCCACTGCGCCCACGGTGCCGTTCTCCGTGTGATCAACGCGATTCCACGCTGAACGTAGGAACGAGCCGCAATGGTTTCCACCCTGCAAGCGACGGCAAACCCCAAGGTGTGGGAAGCGACAACGGCCTGAGGGGAACAGCAATGAGTGCAGAAGCTGTGCCTGTCACCTCGATGCCCGTGCGGATGGCGATGAGCGTGGCGGGCGGTTTGATCGCCGGGGTAGCGTTCATCGCGCTGAACTCGTGGTTCGCCACCTCGACGGGAATGGATCCATTCGCTCCGTTCAAGATGATCGCAACGCTGGCGCAAGGGCCGCCGCCGGAGAGCGGTACGGTCTGGATCGGCATGGCGATCCACCTGGTCCTGAGCATCCTGTTCGGCATTCTCTTCGCAGCGATAACCCAGGGATGGGCCGGTGGGCGAACGGTCGCCGCTCTGGGGTTGCTCTACGGCGGCGTGCTGTACGTGATCAACTTCCAGGTCCTGAGCCGATTCGTCGAGTACTGGTCGGCCTTCCACACGAGCGCCAACCAGCCGTTCGAACTCGCAGCGCACCTCGTCTTCGGTGCGGTCTTGGCGTTGTTCCTCATCCCGTTCGGGAGGTACCTCCAGCCGCGGACGAATGCTGAGTAGCCGGCCGAAGCCCGGGGCGGACGCTATCGGTCGCCGTGGTGGGACATCGACCGTAGTGGTCCATGTGTTTGCCGGACTGGTGATGTGATGCAGGCTCTCAATGGGTGAGGAACCTCGTAGTCCATTGTGTCCAGGGGTTGCTGGGTTGATGCATGCGTGGGCGCGGTCGTGACACATGCTCCTGACCGCCCGCGCGACGATCTTCGAGGCCGAGAGCAGTGTTGATCAGGGCGATGTGCGACAGAGCTTGGGGGAAGTTCCCGAGGAATCGGCCATTCTCGTAGGAGTACTGCTCTGGCAGCAGCCCGAGGTCGTTCCGCAGTGCGAGCACGTCATCGAAGAGCCTGCGGCCGTGAGTGCTGTCGCCCCGAAGCACGTAGTTGTCAGCGAGCCAGAAAGTGCATGCAAGGAAGGCGCCTTCACCCGGGGGTAGGCCGTCGATGAGGCGCGATCCGTCATCCATCGAGTAGCGCCTCACGAGGCCGTTCTCGCAAAGGTCGCGCTCCACAGCCGACACCGTACCGAGCATCCGCTCGTCATCCGCCGGCAGAAAACCGACGTCGGGGAAGGTGAGCAGTGCGGCGTCGAGCGAGTGCGAACCGAAGTATTGGGTGAAGGTGCCGCGCTTGGTGTCGTAGCCCTTCTCGCACACCTCGTTGAAGATGTCCGCGCGGATCCGTTTCCATCGGTCGGCTGGGCAGGGGAGCCCGAATGCCTGCGCATCTTTGATGGCGCGGTCGACGGCCACCCAGGCCATCACCTTGGAGTGCGTGAAGTGCTGCCGTGAGCCCCGCACTTCCCAGATGCCGTTGTCGGGTTCGTTCCAGTTCGACTCGAGGAAGTCCATGAGGGCGCGCTGCATCCGCCAGGCGTCCGGATCGGGTGGGATCCCGTGCGTGCGGGCTTGGTGCAGCGCGTCCATGAGCTCGCCGAAGATGTCCAGCTGGAACTGGTTGGCCGCGTCGTTGCCCACTCGGACCGGGCGAGAGCCGGCGTACCCGGGCAACCAGTCCAACTCGAGTTCCGGAAGCCGGCGCTCGCCGTTGAGGCCGTACATGATCTGCAGTTGCTGCGGGCTGCCGGCAACGGCCCGCAGCAGCCATTCCCGCCACTGCCGTGCTTCCTCCGCGTAGCCCGCGGTGAGCAGTGCCATGAGCGTGAACGTGGCGTCGCGGATCCAGCAGAAGCGGTAGTCCCAGTTGCGGACGCCACCGAGCTTCTCCGGCAGTGATGTGGTGGGTGCGGCGATGATGCCGCCGCTCGGGGCGTACGTGAGCGCTTTGAGCGTGATCAGGGAACGCATGACCGCGTTCCGGAGCTCGCCGCGGTACTGGCATCGCCCGGCCCACTCGCGCCACCAACGCGTCGTGACCTCGACCGCTCGACCGACACCGAGAGGTGCGGGGGCCTTCTGTTCGGAGGCCGTCCACGCAAGTCGGAAGTCGACGCTGCATCCGGCCGGCACGCTGAACTCGCCGCACATCGCGGCGCCCGCCAGCGACAGCTCCACGTCGGTGTCCAACGTGAGGCGGTCGGGCCCGGCGAGCACGTGGATTCGATGTCCTTCCGGCCGGATCCACGGAGTAACGCTGCCGTAGTCGAAGCGCGGGTTGATGGCCACTCGCATCGGAACCCGCCCGCGCACCCCTTCCACGCGGCGCACCAGATCGGCGTGGTCGTTGCGGATCGGCATGCAGTCCACGACCCGGATTTCGCCTTCGGCGCACGCCATGGTGGTCTCCAGCACGAGGCTGTCCTCGCGGTAAGCGCGCCGCACGGTGCGGAAGGGGCTGCGTGGTGCCAGCGCCCAGCGGCCGTGCTGCGGCTCACCCAGCAGAGCGGCGAAGCAGGCGCCCGAATCGAACTGCGGAAAGCACAGCCAATCGATCGTGCCGTCCGATGCGACCAGAGCGGCGGTGCGCGTGTCGCCGAGCAGTCCGTACTCCTGCAGCGGGCGTGACATCAGCTTCCTCGACACGGGAATCGTCCGGCCGGGAACGCTAGCCGCTGGCGTGATGCGATCGTTGCTCATCACGTCCGGGGGCGGCCTCTGGCGCGGACCGCGGCGACGCGATTCGATGAGCGGTATTGGTCTCCGCTGCAGCGGCCACCGCCGCTTCGGCGGCTTCGGCCGCTCGTGCCGCGTCCTCCGCCGCCTGTGCCGTCGGTTCGTCGGAGGGGCCTTCGCGAGTGGCGGTGGACTTCGGCAGGGCCTCGGTGAACGCGCGCGAGACGTCGTGGAGTGCGGAGGTGACCTCGCCCGGGATCACCCAGAACGTGTTGCCCGCGCCCTGGGCGAGCTGTGGCAGCACCTGGAGGTACTGGTAGGCGAGCAGCTTGGGGTCGGGGTCGTTCTGGTGGACAGCTTGGAACACCTGGTCGATGGCGCGGGCCTGGCCTTCCGCCTTGAGGATCTCCGCGGAGCGGTTCCCCTCGGCCCGCAGCACGGCGGCTTGCTTCTCGCCCTCGGCGGAGAGGATCTGCGATTGGCGGTTGCCTTCAGCCGACAGGATCACGGCACGCTTGTCCCGTTCGGCCCGCATCTGCTTCTCCATCGCATCCTTGATGGTTTGCGGCGGGTCGATGGCTTTGATCTCCACGCGGTTGACCCGCAGCCCCCATTTGCCGGTGGCATCGTCCAGCACGCCGCGGAGCTGGCTGTTGATGGTGTCCCGGGAGGTCAGCGTGCGCTCCAGGTCCATGGAGCCGACCACGTTGCGCAGCGTGGTGACGGTGAGCTGCTCGACTGCCTGCAGGTAGTCGGCGATCTCGTAGGCGGCCGCACGCGGGTCGGTGACCTGGAAGTACACCACGGTGTCGATCTCGACGACCAGGTTGTCCTCGGTGATGACCGGCTGCGGCTTGAACGACACGACCCGCTCGCGCAGGTCGATCTTGGGGTAGACCCGGTCGATGTACGGAATGACGAAGTTGAGTCCAGGGTGCAACGTGCGTTGGTAGCGGCCGAGCCGTTCGACGTTGCGCGCGCGTGCTTGCGGCACAATCCGCACCGCCCGGAGCACGGTGACGACGACTAACAGTGCGAGGAGCACTCCGGCGAGCAACGCGGCTGAGATTTCCATGGATCACTCCCGTGGGTAGACGATGGCGGTGCTCCCGCTGATCTGCATGACGTCGACAGTGGTGCCGGCCGTGATCACCACCGCGTCGTCGTAGGGACGTGCTGTCCACTCCTCGCCGTTGAGGCGGATCCTGCCGCTGTGACCGGTCACCTCTTGCAGGACGTAGGCGGACTTGCCGATCAGAGCCTCCACACCGAAGCGCTGGGATTCGGGGCGGAGCATGTGGCGACGCGCAGCTGGCCGCACGAGTAGGACACCGGCCGCGGAAGCGACGGCGAAGACCGCGAGTTGGGCGGGCAGTGGAAGACCGATCGCCGCGGACCCGGCTGTGATCAAGGCGGCGGCGCCCAGCATCCCGAGCGCTGCTGTCAGAGTAAAGATCTCCGCGATGCCCAGTACCACCGCGGCTATCAGCCAGATGACCCATTCGCCCATGCCGGTCCCTCTTCCGGAAGCCCATCGCGAACGCTACATACACCGTGCGCTGCTGGATCGGTGCAAACAAGGCACCGAGGCACCCAAAACAGCGACGTCTTGTTGCCGCATTCCGGCAAGGTGGATGCGCCGCCCGCCATCCTCCACCTCGGAGCCGAGGCGGAGCCGATTGCTTGGCGTACTCATCGGCTGCTGGGCCTGAGGCGCGCCTGCGGACATGCGGATCTTGCATGGCCGATGAAACGAAGCTCCGCCGAACATGGCCGACGGCGCACGTTGTCCTTCCGTTCCATCACGCCCACTCTTTACTTGTAGAAGTGCACATAACTGACGTAAAGGACGTGGCTGTTTCGGTGAGGAGCCGTGCAGCGGGATGAGTGCTTTCCCGTCGATGGCAAGGGGCCGGAGCAGATCGTGTCGAGGAAAAGAGCAGGTATGACCGTGATTCCGGAGGAGCAGGAAGCTAGTCGGTCGTCGCGAGGTGACCGGGCTGCGCTGAAAGTCGTGTGCGATGGGTGCGGGCACGCCACATGGAACTGGATCAGCGCCGCCGACGAATGGCCGACACGGTGGCACGAGTTGCACCGCTGTGGTTGGCGCGGCACGTCTTGGTCCTTCGGACCCCATTTCTGCCCGCGCTGCGCCAACGCGTACCTGCACGTCCGATTCGCGAGGTCGAGGTGATGGGGTTCTTACGAAGCAGCGGACAGCAGGTGATCGCCGCGGAGCGCGGTCCGGTTCACCGGTTGACCCCGATGCTGGCCGTCAACGGCGCGGCTCCGAACGGATTGGAGTGGGCGTACGAGTTCCGTTGGAGCGGGCGAAGGTGCCTGGCATTGGTGGAGCGCAACGTGGTGGAACTCATCGACCGCGCGGACAACTGGATGACGCAGGCGTACTCGGCGGCACTTCTGCGTGCGCTCAGCAACGACCGGGAAATGGTGCTGGATGGTGTGCTGGCCGACTTCGACGAGCGGACATGGACTTTCGCTTTTCGGTCATCGTGGGTCAACGGCCCCCGGAGGGAGGCCGGGCGCCGGGGAGCTTCCTGCTTCATCGCGTTCGACGTGCTTTGGCTGGACGGGACGAGCTTGTTGGCGGAGCCGTACCAGGTGCGCCGTTCGGTGCTGGCCAGCCTGGGCCTGCACCGGTACCCACATGTGGCGGTGCCGCCGCACTTCCGGGACATCTCTTCGGCACAAGTGCTTTCAATAGCCCGGGATTACCAACTCGGCGGGATCGTCGCCAAGCGACTGGGCTCGTCTTACCAGCCAGGGCAGTACTCATCGAACTGGGTAACGACGCGTTACGACTCAGCACAGTCGTTGGACCGAGCGGTCGCTGGGAACTCGGCGAGGGATGGCAAAAGGCAGGGGTGATCGGCCATGGAGAGACACGAGGGGTCGAATGAGAACCGGCTCAGCGACAGGACTGGCCCTTCCGGCCCTGCCGTCCACGAGAGCATGGACACCAGCCCGCAGCACACACGGGCCAGCGTCTTGTCGGGCGTGATCGTGATCGCCGCGATCGTGCTGGGCTTCTTGCTTGTCTTCATCGTGCAGAACTCGGCGAGCGCCACCGTCCACTTCCTCGGGATGCAGGGGAGCATGCCGTTGGGTGTGGCGATGGTGTTCGCAGCGCTGGCCGGTGCTCTCCTGGTCGCGCTCGTGGGTATTGCGCGCAGCCTGCAACCTCGTTCAGCGGTTCGCAAGCGCACGAGCAGACAGCACTGATCTGCCACGCAGATGCGGAGTACTTATGGTGTGAGTAGGGATTCACCGACACGATGGCTGCCGGCTACCGGCAAGGAAGGCGTGCCGTCTTTTCCTGAGGTCGACGCTGCCAGGAGCCGAGCGGATGGGAGACCAGCATCGAAGGTGCGGTCTAACAGGCATCCGAGATCCCGACTGCCGTTGGTCGGCGCCGGGTAGTGCGGGTGGGCGAGCGTTCGGGGGCTCGCGATGTTGAGCCGACGGTAGCGACGACAGTTGCGGGAGATCGAGCTCTGGTTCGAGGAGAATGATCCGGGGCTCGCAGCATACGTCCGGGAGGCGCCGGTGAGGTCCCCTCCTGACCGGCGGTTGCGGCTGCTCTCGGCAACGATGGTCGCTGGTTTCGTCTCCCTGCTGGGCGGGATCGTCGTGAGCCTGCCTGCGCTGGTGCTGCTGGGCATATGCCTTGTGGTCGGCGGATTTGCTTATATGTATTACTTGAAGGATGTTGCGGGTCGACCCGCAGACCATGATGAGCGGTAGCGTGCTCAGGCCAGCTTGATCGTAACGGTGATATTGATGGCTACCGACGCACCTGGCCCTTGCCCAGATCTGGTGCCGGGGTGAGGTCCACGTGGGTGGCTGCGGTGCGGATGATCCGAAGCGCTCGGTGACGCGGCGCTTGTTTCCTCGACTGTCCCAGGTGGAGAACCGGACAGTTGCCGAGGTTTTACGCGCTGAGTCGGTGGGCGGCGGTTTGCTGATGCTCGCGGCAGTAGTCGCGATGGGCTGGGCGAACTGGCCTTGGGGGCAGAGCTACGAGTCCGTGGTGGGATGGGTTCCGTGGCCAGGCGGCCGATTCCTCGGCCTGGACATCTCGGTCGGGCGATGGGCATCGGATGGCCTGCTTGCGATCTTCTTCTTCGTCGTCGGGCTGGAGCTGAAGCGCGAGTTCGTGGCCGGGGATCTCCGGGAGCCCCAACGGGCAGCGGTTCCCGTGGTGGCCGCGGTTGGCGGGATGATCGTGCCGGCCGTTGTCTACGTCGCCTTCAACCTCAACACCGGTGGGGAAGCTTTGCGCGGCTGGGCGATACCCATGGCCACCGACATCGCATTCGCCTTGGCCGTTCTGGCCGTGATCGGTTCGCACCTGCCCACCGGCCTGCGGGCGTTCCTCCTCACCCTGGCAGTAGTCGACGACCTGCTGGCGATAGCCGTGATCGCGGTGTTCTACGCCGGCAATGTCGACTTCGCATTGCTGTTGTCGGCGCTGGCTCCGATTGCGGTGTTCGGTCTGCTCGTGCAGATCCGCAGGACTTGGTGGTGGGCCTTGCTGCCGCTGGCGTTGGCAGCGTGGCTGCTGGTTCATGCCTCGGGTGTGCACGCCACGATTGCCGGCGTCCTGCTCGCCTTGACGGTTCCGGTTCTGAAGCGGGACACGCTGCCGGGCCTCGCGGATCGGTTCGAGCACGTGTGGCGACCGATTTCGGCGGCGGTCGCGGTTCCCCTGTTCGCGCTGTTCGCCGCAGGCGTCCCGCTGCGAGGCGGACAACTCGTCGATGCGATGACCGATCCCGTTGCGCTCGGTGTCATCGCCGGCTTGGTGATGGGCAAACTGGTCGGCGTTTTTGGATCGACCTTCGCGATGGCGAAGCTCACCCGGGCAACGCTCGACGAGAACCTCTCGTGGTGGGATGTCCTGGGACTGGCGCTGCTCACCGGAATCGGTTTCACCGTCTCACTCCTCATCGGTGACCTGGCCTTCGGCGCCGGGACCGAACGCGGCGAGCACGTCACTCTCGCGGTGCTCGTGGCCTCCCTGCTCGCGGCATGTACGGCGTCGGTGGTCCTTCGACTGCGCAACGCCGCCTACCGGAGGGCCGAGACGTAGCCGCCGCCAACGCATCCGAATGCGGGAAAGAGCTTGCGCAGCCAACATTCCGCCGGGCCTGGAAGGCGCGGCCGGTGCACGAGATCAGTCCACGTCACGGGGTGGTGACGGACGGTTCCGGCGTTGCGAACTCCGGCGAAGGTCGGTCAGGGGTTGAGGAGGATGGAGAGCCAGGGCCGCCAATCTTTCGGTTCTCAAGCCACGAACCAGCCCCAGGCACAGGAACAGCAGAACGATGCAGAACGGCAGTCCAGCGACGATCGAGGCCGTCTGCAACGCGCTAAGGGCCTCGCCGCCCGCCGCTCCACCCGCGAGCAGGAGAACGGCCGCGATGACGCCTTCCAGCACAGCCCAGAAAAGTCGTTGCTGCCACCGCGGATGCGGATCGCCACCGTTGGTGAGAATGTCGACCACCAGCGAGCCGGAATCCGAGGATGTTGCGAAGAACAGCACCACCACCAGGATCGCCACGACGGATGCCACGGCAGACACGACTTCTGGCACCGTTAGCTGGTTGAGCAGGACGAACAGCGCGGACTCCGGACTGGCACCAGCCAGCGGGTTACTCGGGTCCCTCAGCAGCAGCTGCAGGGCGGAGTTGCCGAAGATCGTCAGCCACACCATCGATGCGCCGACGGGAGCGAGCAAGGTGCCGATGATGAACGCCCGGATGGTGCGGCCGTAGGAGATGCGTGCGATGAACATGCCCACGAACGGCGACCAGGAGATCCACCAGCCCCAGTAGAACAGGGTCCAGGACGCCTGCCATTCCTGCGCAGCGCTGTCGCCTGGGAAGGTCTGCAGGCTCAGCCCGGCCAGGTTCTGCAGGTAGTGCCCGGCGTTCGCGGCGATGGTGTTCAACAAGTCCAGCGATGGCCCGGCGAAGAACACGAACAGCATCAAACCGAACGCCAGCCACAGGTTCGCCAGCGACAGCCGTCGAATCCCCTTGTCGATTCCCAGCATCACCGATACCACGGCGATCGTGGTGATGCCCAGGACGAGCACCACCTGCAGCGTGGTCGCGTTGGTGAGGCCGAACAGCGCGCTCACCCCAGCGCCCACTTGCTGGCCGCCGATGCCCAAGGACGTCGCGAGACCGAACAGCGTGCCGAAGACCGCGAGGATGTCGACCAGGTTGCCTACCCAGCTGTTGATCCGTTCACCGAGCAACGGGTACAGCGCGGCTGCAGGACGCAGCGGCAGTCCTCTGCGGAAGGCGAAGTAGCCCAACGACAGCCCCAGCACGATGTAGATGGCCCACGGGTGCAGACCCCAATGGAAGAACGTGTAGCTCATCGCGTTCTGCGCCGCCTCCGCGGTCGCGGGCGGGCCGGTTGGTGGGGCGGTGAAATGCGCGATGGGTTCGCTCACCGCGTAGAAGACCAGGCCGATGCCCATTCCCGCGGTGAACAGCATCGCGAACCAGGCCAGGTTGCTGTACTCGGGCGTGGAATCGGGCGGTCCCAACTTCACCGCTCCATACCGGCTGACCATCAGGACAACGACGAAGACGAGGAAGAACGTCGCCGCGACGATGTACAGCCATTCGAAGTAGGTGGTGATGAAGGCGTTCGCCGCGCCCGCGACCGTCGAAACGTTCCCCGGTGCGAGCACGCCCCACAGCACGAACCCCACTGCGACGACACCCGAAATCACGAACACTGGTGGGTTCGTGTGCTCCCGCACGTATTCGCGAAGCATCCGGAATCACCGCCCTGAACGGTGCGAGCGGTCTTCATTCCCTTCACACCACAGTACTCGTGCGCGTGCTGGAGGCACAGAGGAGCGCGACTCCGCGGCACCGCACGGCAGGGAATCTCGGGGCACGTGCAGAACGGTTCGAAGAGCTCGGGCGCGGGAACTTTGGAGTTGAGATGGACCCCTGCGGAAACGAGTGCTCCCGGGCAGGAGACCACGCGAGCTACCAGGCACTGCTCGCCGCGTGCGCCGCAGTCATTGTGTCGGCAGGCTGCGGGGAGCCTACGTCGCTGGCCGGCTCCCCTGCGGTCTCGGCACCGATGACATCGGCGCCCGGCGCGGAAGTGACAGTGCGCGGCACCGTGCAGCGCGGAATCGAACCGAACAGTTTGGTCCTCAGTACGGCTGATCAGGAGTACCTGCTGGTGCACCCGACGCCGGCGCTTCAGCCGGGAGTGATGGCGGTGGTCCGGGGACGGCCCGCCCGAACCGAACATGTCACGATGTGCATGCAGGGAACACCTCTGGTCGTTCTCGACGCGTCGGTCCGGTGAGCAATCGAGACGCGAGCCCGGCTACGTTGATCGATCGGGCCAGTCGAGGAGTTTGGCTCCGAGCACCGCGGCTTCCAACGTGAAGCGTTGCGCCGGATCGGTGGCCGAGTAGCCCGTGAGCTTCTTGACTCGGTCGAGCCGATAGGACACGGCGCGGACGCTCAGGTTCAGGTCGTCGGCTGCGGCATGGATCGTGCCGCAGCCGAAGTAGGAGGCGAGCGTTTCGATGAGCGGGACTGCCCCGCCCCGCGCGTGTTGCAAGGGGGCCAGGACCGTCGCGATCAGATCGTCGATGGCCGCTCGATCCCGAAGGAGTACTTGGAAGACAAGGAAATCGGCTGCCCTGATGACCCGGTCGTGGTAGCCCAAGCGGGTCGCGAAGAGCAGACTGGCGCGAGCCTCGTCGTAGGACCGGCGCACGCCGCCCGGACCTTGGTGGGCTCGACCGACCCCGATCCGCCACTCCGCCCAGGATCCGATCGCCTTGGAGATCTGGTGCGCCAGCTCGGTCGGCGTGTCCGGGAGGGTGCTGGGCGCGATGCACACCAGCGAACCGTCCTTCGTCGTGAAAAGCAGATCTCGACTGACGAAATAGCGGTACAAGGCGGTCTCGACTGCTCCGATTGCTTGACTGCTCTCCCGCAGTGGCTGATCGCCCTCGATGATGATGGCGATGTGCCCCTCCGCCAATCGAATGCCGAACCGCTGGGCTCGTTCGGCCATGCTCCCCGGCTCGCTGCGGCCGTAGAACAGATCATCGATGAACTCCCGGCGGGCGGTATCCTCCTGGCGGAGAGCCAGCCGATGCGCGCTCTCGTAGCCGTCCGCCAGCGCAGCGATCGTGTCGGCCACGGCGCGGAAACCAGCGTCCGTGACAACCGAGCCCGGTCCGTGCCCGGCCTTGTCCTCGGAGCGGGCTTCACGCCATGTCATCTGTATCGCCGCGAGGTAGAGCCGAAGGAGGTCACGCAGCGGAACGCCGGATTCCGCAGCCCGGCGCCCAGCAGCCCGGCGTTCCGCAACTTCCCGACGAGCGAGCCTCCGCCCCGTTGCGAGGACGACCTCCAGTACTTCCGGGTAGCCCTCGAGGAAAGCGGCATCGACCCCAGTCGACTTGGAGGCGCTCGCCGTGATCACGTCGGACGCTGCTTGCCGACCCCGCACAGCGGAATCGTATCCCGTCCTGCCTGGTCTGGCGTGGTCAGCCACTGCGCCCGCTTGGCGTGAATGTCTCCAGCGCCTACGGCCACCGGCCGTTGCCAGGCACTGCCCACTACGCCGCGTCCAAGGCCACCCTCGAACAGCTGACCCGCAGCTGGGGTGCTCGCTGCCGACGGTGTGCGCGTCAATGCCCTGGCCCCCGCCGTACGGAAGGTCAGGCCCTGGCCGCCGCCGGGCTGATTGAGGCCGCCATCGAACAGATCAAGCGGGACGAGGCTGCCCGCATCCCGATCGGCCGCCGGCGGCGAGCCGCATGAGGTCGCCTCGTGGTCTTGCGTACGTCGGCGTCGGTGAGGTCGAGGACGATGACGATGCTGTGCAGGTTGCCGGTGTAGTCGAACCGGTAGACCAAGTCGTTGCTGGAGGCGAAGCCCACGTACTCGGCGCATGGCATGCGCGTCGGCACCGCAGCCTTTGAGGCCGCGCGCATGCGCGGACAGCCGAGCCAGGGCTCCCCGCCTTTCGCAAGCTCCTCGTCGAACTCACAGACTTGCTCGGGCAGTGCCAGCGCGTCCAACATGCTCGCATTTCCATCGAGACAGACGAACGCCCGTGATCAGTGTCGGCACGAGGACAAGAGCCGTGGTCGCCGGAGTGTTCGAGGCCGCTCACATCACCCGCAGACGGCCGTCCGACAGGTCGCCAGCTTTCCGCATGTCACACACCACTCCACCCGTAGACCGTGGCGGTGCGCTGCGGAAGCACGGGAGTCACATCGTGGACCTGGCGAGCGGTCGAAAACGCTAGCCGTAGTGCGGGTTGTCGACGAATCGTCATATTCGGGTGAAAATTGGTGGCCAGATCGGTGATCTGCTGTCGAAGAACCGGCACATACCGCTCATAGGGTGAGGCACATCCACCGAAGTTTCGTGAGGAGCGGTTCTTCGCATGACGGCCACAGTGTCGGCCCCAACTGTCGAAACACGCGAGCAGCAACTGGTCTCGCCCGTCCGACGTGGACACCGGTCTTGGTCCTGGTTGTCCGTGCTTGGCGGAACAGCCGCGATCGGCGCGCACGGGGCGCTCTACGGCAGCTGGTTCGTCGACGACGCCGCCATCACCTTCGCGTACTCGCGAAGCATTGCTGAAGGGCTCGGCCCGGTTGTGCAGCCCGGCGCGCAGCCAGTCGAAGGGTTCTCGAATCCGACGTGGACGGTCTTGCTCTCCTGTGGTCGCCTGCTCGGTCTGTTCGACCGGGGCGAACTGTTCGGCGTTCCGGACTACGTGTTGTTCCCGAAGGGCCTCGCGCTGCTGTGCATCGTGGGAATGCTCGCGGTGTGCCACGGCGTGGCACACCGCGTCACGCAGCACGCGTGGCTGGTGACGCTCGCCGTCGGCGGGATGCTGGCTGTGATCCCGTCGTTCGTGATCTGGTGCTTCTCCGGGCTGGAGAACTCGCTGTACACACTGATCATCGTTGGGTTGGCGGCACTGCTGTGGCACGCGTCGCTGGATGGTCGGCTGCTGAGCACCAAAGTCGCGGTAGTGGCGGGTCTTCTCGCCGCGGCTGCGGCATTGACCAGGCCCGAGGGTCTGATCTACGGAGGCGCTTACCCCTTGGCCATGCTGGTCCAGCTACGCCGGTCCGAGCTGGCCGCCGCCGTGCGCGGGACCGCACTATCCGTGGCGGCGTTCGCGCTTCCGGTCGGGGCCTACGTCAGCTGGCGATACCTGGAGTTCGGTCGCCTGCTGTCGAACCCGTCCGTGGCAAAGGCCCAAGATGTCCCGGAGCTCTCCGATCTGCTTCGCCCGACCGAGCTGATCGGCTACGCCGGCCCGCTGGTGGTGCTGGCGGCTGCGATGATCGTTGGTATGGCGCTGGGCCGGTCGATGGCCTGGAAGCCCGGTCTGGCCTGTCTGCTGGTTCCGTTGCTGCTGGCCGTGGTCGCTTACGCCGTGCTCCAACCGGACTGGATGGCGCAGTACCGGTTCGCGACGCCGATCTGGGCGCTGGGCTCGTTGGTCGTCGTGCTCTCAGCGGTCGAGGTGTTCAGTCAGGGCCGGCATCGGACGGTGTTGGCATTGGGGCTCCTCGCCGCCATCGTCCCGTCGGCGCACGCTTTCCGCGCCCATGCCAGGGAATTCCGGGCAGTGCCCAACATCTCCATGTGCTACGTCGCCGATCGGCTCGGCCGGGTGCCCAACGCTTACGCCGACATCCTCGGCGCGAGCGACGCGTCGATCCTGATTCCTGACCTCGGGGGCTCTGCCATGACCAGCAAGCTGCGGCTGATCGACATGGGCGGCCTGGTGGAGCCGAAGATCGCCGACTTCATGAACAGCGGGGACATGGCGGGCATGCGTGACTGGGTCTTCGCGGAGGTCAAGCCCACCTTCATCCACTCCCGCTCTATCTGGGGCGGCTACAACGGGATCTCTTCTGACCCGCGGATGCGTGACTACGTGCAGATCTACCGCTACGAGCTCCCCGGCCCGCCGGCCGGGGACTGGGTGCGCCGGGACGCGTTGCACGGCGAAGGGACCCTGCGTGAGCTCCGCGAGTACGCCGAGTCAGTGGTGGCCGAGGTGGACCGCAAGGATGCGGCTGGGGATTGGCCGAGGCGCCACTGCGGTCCGACGCTGCGACCCGGGCAGTCCGAGGTCGGCCAGGCCTGAGCGTCGACGGGCGAGGCCGACCGGCGAAATCGCGTGGCACCGCCCGTCGGCAGACTGCGAACGACGAGTTCGGAATCAGCGGGGTCTCAGAACTCGTCGTCCGGTTCCGGTCCGCGTGGAACGGCCAGCGTGAATACGGCGCCACCGTCGTTGTGCACGGTCAGGCGACCGTGGTGGGCAAGGGCGTTGCGGCGGGCGATCGCCAATCCGAGTCCGCTTCCCTCGGTCGCGCTGCGTGCCCGATCCCCCCGAACGAAGCGGTCGAACAAGATTGGGATCAGCTCGTCGCTCACCCCAGGGCCGGAGTCGGCGACCCTCATCATGACGTGGTCGACATCCGTCCCATCGAGGCTGACGGTGACCGGTTCGGCGCCGTGATGCAACGCGTTGGCCAGCAAGTTGCAGGTGATCGTGTGCAGGCGGCGCGGATCCCCGACGAGCGTCACGTCGCCGCTGGTGCGCAACTCGATCCGCGAGCCTCCGCCGATCAGGTCGACCGCGTCCAGCACCAGGGCGTGCAGGTCGACCGCTTCCGGGCGGACCTCCGCGGCTCCGGAGTCGAGCCGGGAGATCTCCAGCAGGTCCTCGACCAACCGGGCCATCCGGCGGGCCTGCGTCGTGACCAGCAGCACGGCCCGATCACGCGAATCGAGGTCGGGATGCCGCAGGCTGTCGGCCGCTGCGACCAGCGACGCCGTGGGCGTCCGAAGGTCGTGGGCGACGTCGTCGACGAACCGCTGTTGCTGCCGTTCCTTCTGTTTGAGCTCCTCGATCAAGTCGCCGAGCCGCTCGGCCATCGAGTTGAACGAACTGGTCAGCTCGGCGATCTCGTCGTTACCGCGCACCGGAAGTCGGACGTCGAACGCGCCGTTGCCGAGCCGATGCGCTGCGGCGGCCACCCGGCGCACCGGACGCTGGATGCTGCTCGCTGCCACCAGCGCGGCCGCCACGCCCAGCACCGAGACCACGAACGCCACGACGACCAACGTCCTGCGCAGCTGCGAGAGTTCGTCTTGCAGCGGCCGCATGTCGTAGAACTCGACGAGCACCAGATCCGGATCGATCTTGGCGGCGAATGCCAGCAGACCGCCCCGCTCGATCGCGACCAGGCCGGTAACCGTGCCGCCCTGACGGGCGCGGTAAATCAGATCCCTGGTCAGGTTCACCCAAGGCGTGGTAGTTGCGACTTTCACGGGGTCGGGCAAGCCGGTGAACTCCAACGCCGTTGCGGGTTGCTCATCCAGCTGGGCTTCCGGGCCGTAGTAGCCGTTGCCGGCGGTCAACATCGCCCGTCCTCGCACTGCGTCCGGTGCGGGCATGAAGTCGAGAACGGTCCAGTCCAGGCCCTTGCGGCCCAGCATGTAGTCGGCGACCAACCGGATCCGGCCACCCGGCCCGGTGGCGTTGGCAAACCGCGTTCGCACCTGGCTCAGGTCCGACGAGAATCCGGCGTTGGCCGCTGCGGTGAAGCGGTCAGTGGTGCCGGTGGCCTGGATCCGGTACACGGCGAACGCCATCGCGATCGTCGCGGTGGTGGTGACCAGCACCACCGCGATGACGATCCGCGCCCGCAACCCGAGGTGCAGGGTTGTCATGGCTTCACGAGTCGGTAGCCGAGCCCGCGCACGGTTCGCAGAAGCACCGGGTTCCCGGCGTCTTCCTCGATCTTGGCGCGCAGCCGGGCCACTGCAGCGTCCACGATCCGGGAGTCGCCGACGTATCCGTAGTCCCACACCTGCCGGAGCAGCACCTGGCGGCTGAGCACCTGCCCTGGGCGGTCAGCGAACTCCAGCAGCAGCCGCAGTTCGGTGGCGGTGAGGTGCAGCTCCTGGCCATCACGGGTGACGACCAGCGAGAGCGGATCGATTTCCAGCGGCCCGAACCGCAGACACGGGTCGGTGTTCGCGTCGGGCGGCATGGATCTCCGCAGCACCGCCTTTATACGGGCGTCGATGATCCGTGGCTCCGTGGGCTTGACCACGTAGTCGTCCGCGCCGCCCTCTAACCCGACGACCACGTCGATAGCGTCACCGCGCGCGGTCAGCAGGATCAGCGGCACTGTGCTGGCGATCCGAATCCGACGGCAGACCTCGAAGCCGTCGATGCCGGGAAGCATCACGTCGAGCAGCACCACGTCGGTGGCGTGGCCCTCCGACAGCAGCGCCAACGCCCGTTCACCGGTTGCCGCAACCTCCACGCTGTGCCCGAGGCTGCCGAGCGCGAGGCTCAGTGCCTCCGCCAGCGCATCATCGTCCTCCACCAGCAATACCCTCGCCACACTCCTGAACGTTAGCCCAGGGGGTGAGAGAAGTGGCTACCCCCTGGAATGTCGACCGCGCGATGCTGGGTTCGGGGATGCAGCGGCGCGGGTGGTCACCGAGGACGAGGTGGCGGATGCGGTGATCGCCATGTTGCACATGTCGGGTCTGTGCTCAGCTGACTCGACATGTCCGCGGGAATGGTGGCGAGATGAGCGAATTTGAAGCAACGGCTGAATGTGGGGGAGCGGCGGCTGGTCGGAGGCATTCTCCGCATGCCGGCCGAACCTATGGTGGAGATGAGCGGCATCGCCGGCCTGGATTTCGTCGTGCTCGACTGCGAACACGGCCGGCCGATCACGTAGCGCTGCAACGCCATGTTGTGTCGGCCAGCGCGCACGGAATCTGCACGCTGGTGCGAGTGGGCGCGGACGAACCAGCGCTGGTGCAGCGGGTTCTCGACCTGGGCGCGGACGGTCTGATCGTGTCGCACGTCGACACGCGGAGCAGGTGGTGGGCTTCGCCCACTACCCGCCGCGCGGTGAACGCGGGTTTGCCGTCTACAGCCGCGCCGGGCGACACGGAGCTCAAAGCACCGCTGAGCACCTCACCGCTGCAGCGGAAACCACGATCGTCGTGCCGAATTCTCGAGGCACCACGAGCATGTGACAACGCGGCGGAGATCGTGGCGGTGCCCTGCGTCGACGCGGGGTTCGTGGGCCCCGCCGATCTCTCGGTGGCAATGGGCCTGACCGGTGGCGCAGCAGAGCCTGCGGTCTCTGGACGAAGCCCTGAACATGGCTGGCGGCAACCCGCGGACCGGAATTGAATTACTCGGGACCTGCGTGACCGGCCGAGTGCTGGTGTGGGAGGAGCGATGGAAGGCACTATGCCCACCCGACCACGGGTAGTGATCTTCGACGTTGTGGAAACGCTCATGTCGTTGGAGCCATTGCGCGACCGCCTCGCCGAGGTCGGTCTGCCGGGGCAGTTGCTGGAGCGCTGGTTCGACCGGTTGCTGCGGACGGGATGGCGTTGAGCCTGGCTGACGACTACGAACCGTTCCCGGCCGTGGCCGCGAGCGCGCTGCGCACGCTGGCCCGCGGCGACATCGGTGATGCCGGTGTTGCCCACGTGGTCACTGGGTTCGCCGAGTTGCCCGCGCATCCCGACGTCGAGCCGGCGATGAAGATCCTTGCCGAGTCCGGCACGGCGATGGTCTGCCTGACCAACGGGGCAGAGGAGACAACCGAAGGCTTCCTCCGGCGCAACGGCCTGGAAGCGTATGTGGATCAGATCATCAGCGTTTCCGAAGCTGACAGCTGGAAACCACGTACGCGGGTCTACCGCTACGCGTTGGAGCGGCTACGCCGATCCGCGGACGAGGTCGCATTGGTCGCCGTCCACGCCTTCGACTGCCACGGTGCGAAACGGGCTGGGCTCACCGTCGGGTGGGCGAGCCGACTGGAAGGCCACTACGCCGAGGTGTTCAGGTCCGCCGACGTCACCGGAACAGATCTTGTGGACGTGGTCCGGGGTCTGCTCGAACTACCCCAGTCAGTGAGGCGCCAGCAGCGCGCATGAGAGAGGTATTCAGTTCAACGATCGGGGGCCTTGTTGCCGTCTTGGCCGCGCACACTGCGGCCTCGCTCCGGCTAGGGCAAAACCTGACGTCGGGCGACGACCCGGCGCAACGGCAGGGGCAGTGTCCGGCCGGGACGGGCCCACGCACCCAGGGTGTGCTTGGCCGCGGCGATGCGATCCGCGCTGGTGCCCGGGAGGTACAGGCTGTCGACGAGTAGCTCGGCGGCTTCGCCAGTGCTGATCGGAAACAGGAATGTCCGACGATGGCTGGAGACGATCTCGAAGCTGCGCCGGCCCAGGACTTTGACAACACCGTCGCAGACACGCGGGTTGAGCCAAGGATGGCTGGTGACTCCGAGAGCGTTGAGCACGCTGGCCCAGCCGAGCCACCCGCGCGGCGCGAACCCAAGTCTCGAGGGCACCAGGGCCGCGAGGAGCCCGCCGGGCCGCAGGATGCGCGCGATCTCGGCCAGTGCGGCGCTCAGCGGTGTGAGCACCTGCAGCGACATTGCGGCGCAAACGGCATCGGCGGCGTTGTCGGCGACGGGCAGGGCATCGGCTCGTGCCTGCACGAGGGGGCAG
Source organism: Saccharopolyspora elongata (assembly GCF_004348985.1). GTDB lineage: Bacteria > Actinomycetota > Actinomycetes > Mycobacteriales > Pseudonocardiaceae > Saccharopolyspora > Saccharopolyspora elongata. The sequence continues at coordinate 277,187 of NZ_SMKW01000004.1, forward strand.
CGACCAGCGGCGACGGCCACGGCCAACTCACTGGAGCTGAGGTCCACGCCGACCCAGCGGCGGCCGATCAGGTGCTCGCGGGTCGGGGCGGTCCCGCAGCCGATATCCACGATCAGTCCCGAGATGTCGTGCAGCGGCTCGGCCAGCCATCCGTACGGCGAGCTGTCCACCCGGCTGAGTACTCGCTCGGATGCCGGGCTTCTCACCGTGAAATGCGGCGAGGTAGTGCCGCAGTTCGCTTCGGTCATGTCCGCTCCGGTGCCACGATTGGAGAGTTTGCCGGTAGGAATCCATACCGCGCACCATGAGATCCGAGCCGATGTCGAACGCGCCGTCCATGTCGCGGTCACCGCGAATCAGCATCGCGGCTCGCGCCAGGCAGTCCTCGCGTTCGGAGGGAATGCAGTGCGGTGTCCCGGCGGCACCGGCTCACCTGCACCGGTGACCTGATGTGTAACCCGTGTTACTGACACGGTGGCGGGCGCGGGATGGACGCTTGCCGTGAAGGTTGCGTCGATGGGGAGGAATGATCATGTCTGTTGCTCATCCTGCACACCACCCGGTGCAGTTGGTCTTGTCCCGGGGGCTTTACGGGGCTCTGGCCGGTATCGGCGGTGGGATCGTGTTCGGCATCCTCATGGCGGCGATGGGAATGCTGCCGATGGTCGCGATGCTCGTCGGTAGCACCAACGTCGGGGTCGGGGTCGTGGTGCACCTGGTGATCTCGGCGATCCTCGGTGCGGGCTTCGGCCTGGTGGCTCCCTTCACCGAGTTCTGGCCGCTGCTCGGGGCCGGTGTGGTCTACGGCGCGGTCTGGTGGGTCCTCGGTGGTCTGTTGCTGATGCCCGTCGGGCTGGGCATGCCGGTGTTCCAGGTGGGGCAGATGGCCGTCATGAGCCTGGTGGGGCACCTGCTCTATGGAATCGTCATGAGCGTGGTGCTCTTCGGGTTCCGGCGCCGGGCGGGCCACGTGTGACCGACGCTGAACGTCCGGCGTTGCGGATCTACATCGCACCCGGCTGCGCCAGTTGTTGGTCGTGCTGTGCTGTGCCGCCCCGGTGATGATCGCCGCTGGAGTGTTGGGCCGCTTGGGGCTGGCTTGCCGAACCTGGCTGCTCGCTACGGCTGGACTGATCGTTCTCGACCTGCTGGTCTGGATTTGGCGGGGCGTCGTCACGGCGATGCCGGGCACAACACGTGACCCCGCCACGGCAGCTGCAACGCCCAATTCGCCCCGTCACGCGGGTTTCTCGGCGATGAGGTGGGCGTAGCCGAGGGTTCCGTTGGCGGTGGCTTCGGCGGCCAGGCGGGTGTGGCGGAGGACTGCGTCGACGTCCACACCTGCGGCGTCGAGCTGGCCGGGTGCGGTCATGCGCAAGAGTTTCAGTCGCGCCTCGATGGTGTCGATCATGGTTCGCAGGCTTCGTCGTGGCGCTGGGTGTGGGTGGTGCGCAAGTCGGCCCCGGCGAGGATGGCGGCGTAGTCCTCTAGTGGCCGGGCGTCGGCGATGCAGGCCACCCATGCGGTCAGGCCGGCGAGTTCGGATGGGAGCCCGTCGGGGTGCACGGTGACGTCGGTTATGCCGACCCGTCCGCCGGGCTGGAGCACCCGCGCGAGTTCGGCAGCTGCGGTGTGTTTGTAGGGGAAGGTACAGAAGGCGCACTCGCAAACGACGGCGTGGAAGATGTTGTCCGGCAACGGGAGTCCTTCAGCATCGCCGACGTGGAAACGCACGCTGTCCGACAACCCGTCAACGCGGGTGGTTTCCCGTGCCTTGCCGACTATAGTCGGATTGAGCTCGATCCCGTCGACGTGGACGCCGAAGCGGCCGACCAGCAGTCGGGCCGTGGCGCCGGGGCCGGAGGCGATGTCGGCGACGCGTTGCCCTGGGCGCAGGTCGAGTGCCTCGGCCAGCCGAGTGGACAGTGCTTGTCCGCCGGGGTGGTAGGAGTCGCCGAGCAGGAGCGCGACCGCATCCTGGCCGTAGGCAGCGGCACAACAGCCCTTGATCACTTCCGGATCCTGCGGTGCGGTCATGATTCCACCGCCTTGCGGCCGACATTGGTCGAATCCGGTGCGACGGTTCCTCTCCGGTGACCGTTCTTGGCGATCTTGGATCCGTAGGGCGAGTCGGTCACGATCGGTTGGAGTTCGGTGGCGTTGGGGACCACGTCTGCCACGTCCGCACCGGACATCTGGGCTCGTACCTGTTCGCGGTAGCCGACGGAGTTGTAGGCGCAGAACGGGATCATCCGGCCGTCCGGGGTGATTTCCTCGACGCAGCACTTCATGAGCTGCTTGACGTTGAGGGTGTAGGGATCCTGAAAGTCCTGGACGACGATCATGAACGCCTTGTCGCCCAGGTCCTTGGCGGCTTCGGGCAATTCGATGCCGCACGCCTCGCACTCCAGCTGTGCCGTGGTGGATTCCAGGTTGCTCATGGTCGACTCCGTACCCATGAACGCCGAGGCGCTCCACAACTGCTCCAGCGCCTCGCGCACCGCCTGATCGGGCATGACACGGTTGGTGACGTAGTCGAGGTGGTCCTCGATGTTGAGCGGCTGTGGGATGGGGATGACGTAGGTGCGGTCGTCGGTCTTGTCGACGAGCAGGTAGGTGATGGAACGACAGGTGGGGAGCCAGCGGGATTTGCGCAGGTAGACCTTGTAGTCCCGGATGTTGACCTGGGCGTCCACCACGACCTTGCACGCCGGGCAGATGCTCTTGGTGTACTCCAGGAACACCTCATCGCGATCGCGCTTCCCCGCGGGGCTCGGCTCGGCCATGCTGCTCTCTGCTTTCCTCGGCGAACTCGAACTGGGCTTCAACCCACCAGATTGCCGCGGTCGTCCACGACAACACTGTCCGCCACTCGACAATGTTCGGCATCGCCGGACCCGGGCGGTGACCGAATGTGCCATAGAGTTGACATTCCGGTGGGCGCGGAGGACCTGCCATCGCTCTACTTGTGATCGAGCAGTCGGTGTGAAATGGAGTTGTCATGCTGCGCGCGATCTACCGCGGGAAGGTCCTGGCCGAAGCCCCACGAACGGTCCGGGTGGAGTTCAACCACTACTTCCCGCCCGACTCCGTCAACCGGGAACACCTCGGCGAAAGCCCAACGAGGACGATCTGCCCGTGGAAGGGCATCGCCCACTACTACAACCTGCTGACCGACGACGACGTCGAATCCGACGGTGCCTGGTACTACCCGCACCCGACCTTGCTGGCCCGCCGGATCAAGGGGCATGTGGCGTTCGGGGTGGGTGTGCGGATTGAAGGCGAACCCGAGGACGCTGACGACCGAGCATCCGGAAAACCCGGTTGGCTGCGTGCCCTATTGCGAGGTGGCCGGTGATCGAACCCGAGAAGGCGATTTCTTCCGCTGGTCAGAACAGCCGCACCATCCGGTTGCCGATGTGGCGGATCGGTATCACCGGCGGCGTGGTCGGTCTGCTGTGTTGCATCGGCCCGACCGTGCTGGGCCTGCTGGTGTGGCTGTCGCCGCGGCGCCGCAACCAGTGCAGCATCGCCGGGGTGCGTCGCTGGCGGTGGCGACTGCTGGACGACCTGGCCATCGGCGTGGTCGCCTACGGGGTGCTGTACGCCGTGACCACCTGGTTGGGAACCTTGGCCTGAACGGAAAGCCGAATGGACGACAATACCGTGTGATCGGTGGCGGCGCCGCCGGACTGGCAGCGGCGGCGACGGCAGTGCGCGCCGGGCTGCGGGTGTCGCTGGTGACCGAGGGACCACCCGGCGGTGACTGCACGTTCACCGGCTGCGTGCCCTCGAAAACATTGCTGGACGCCGCCGCTGCGGACCTTTCTTTTGATACTGCGCTGAAGCGCGTACGGGAGACCGTTGCGCGGGTGGCGGCCACGGAAAGCGAACAGGTGCTGCGCCAGCAGGGGATCGACGTGGTGCGCGGGCGCGCCCACTTCGTCGTGCCGCGCACGATCGAAGTGGGCGGAAGCCGGCTCAGGGCCCGTCGGGTCGTCATTGCGACGGGCACCCGTCCAGCGGTGCCGCCGATCCTGGGAGTGGCGGATGTGCCGTATCTGACCACGGACACGGTTTTCGACCTCGACGCGATGCCCGGCTCGCTTGCCGTGCTCGGCGGGGGCGCGGTCGGGTGCGAGCTGGCCCAGGCGTTCGCCCGCCTGGGCGTGGAGGTCACGCTCATCGAGCTAGCCGACCGCCTCCTGCCCGCGATAGACCCGGACGCCTCAGCACTGCTGGCCGAGGCCCTGACCGAAAACGGGGTGCGAGTACATACCGGCGTGCCTGCCCACCGAGTGCGTGGCACCCGAAACAGCGTCGCGATCGACATCGGCAAGGGCGAGACCATTCGTTCTGAGCGACTGCTGGTCGCTGCCGGACGGCGCCCGGAAACAGGTGATCTCGGACTTGATGTTGTCGACGTCCGCACCGATCAGAACGGCTTCATCATCGTCGACCGACACCTGCGCACCGGGGCCGCAGGGATCTCCGCGGCAGGGGACGTCACCGGGCTGTTTCCGTTCACCCACGGCGCTTACGCCATGGGCCGCATCGCGGTGCAAGCGAGCCTGCGCCGCTCGAACAGGCCCGTGTTCAACCCGCACGCGATCCCGAGAGTGGTGTTCACCGACCCGGAGATCGCCATCGTCGGCGCAGGCGAGCACAAGCTCGACGGCGTGATCGCCAAGGTGGCCTACCTGTCCATGTCCGAAGTGGACCGCGCGATCACTGCTGCGGCAACCCGCGGTTTCGTCAAGCTCATCGCCGGACCACGCAGACCGCTCGGCTTCGCCGGCGGCGGCCGACTGCTCGGAGCAACCATCGTCGCATCACGCGCGGGCGAGCTGATCCACGAACCCGCCCTGGCCATGCAGCTCGGCATGTTCACCGGCAGACTCGCGCAGACCACCCACGCATACCCGTCCACCGCGATCCAACAGGCCGCCGCCCAATTCTTCGGCACCTACGGCGGCAGAACCGCCTATCCCGCCGAGTACCCGCGCCGCGTTTCGGGCGCAACTGCCAAGTTCGCAAACCGGGCATGAAGGTGCTCTCGGTTGCTTTCGCCTGCGGTGTCGGATTGGTCAACCATTCGCCGAGTCGACCGCCGGTGCAGTGTGGGCACAATCTTTCCCTGGCATAGCCCAGGAAAACCCGGTTTTAGCTGATGGATCAGATTGCCTACTGGTCGGGAATCTCGGGAAGAGTGTCAGAAACCGGACACTGTGCGGTGCGCATTCCGAGACGGGAGGCCACCATGTATGCGCGGCACACGCGGCCCGCGAACGCGTCACGCAGCTGCGACGGCCGTGCTTCCCGGCAGCCTGAAACGGCGCCCAGTCGTTCGAGGGGCAACCCGCACCTGCGCTATTCGGTGCTCGTGATCCACCTTGTCATGGGCGGTCATTCCGATGGCGCCTGCTCGCCGGGCGTGCGTCCGGCCCCGTCGGCGTAGGCCAATAGGCGGTCCCGGTTGGTGACGGTGATCTTTGCCCGGTGCAGCCGGATCAGTCCGTGGTTGGCCAACTCGCCCAACGCGGTGGTGGTGCGTTCTCTGGTGGCGCCCACCAGGTCGGCGAGTTGGTGGTGCGTCAGCCGGACCGGCTCCGGTACCGAACCGGCGGGCGTCCTCTTGGTCAGGGTCCACAGGGTGCTGGCCAGTCGCTCGGGCAGTGCTTTGCAAGCGAGGTCGGTCAGGCGGTGTTCGAGTTCGGTGATGCGTTCTTCCATGTGCTCGGTGATCCTGGCAGCGATCCTCGGGTCGGCAAGGAGCAGCTGGCGAACGTCCTGCGGGCTCATCAGGCACAGGACGGATTCCTCCAACGTCTCCGCCCAGTTGCCCCCCATTCGGATCCCGATCAACGGAACCTCGCCGAAGACGGTTCCTGGGCCGAGAAGTGCGGTGGTGACCGTCTGTCCGGCCGGGCCGATCCGGAACAGGCGCAGCCGGCCGCGTTTGATGATGAACAACGTGTCGGTAGGTCGCTGCGGGCTGTAGACGACCTGCCCCGATGCGACGGTGCGCAGCGGGGCGTGAACCGCCAAGTCGGCCATTTCCCGCCGGGACAGGTCGCGGAAGAGGGCGACTTCGGATAGGCAGTAGTGGTTCTCGTGCACCGGCCCTCCGTGGACAGTGGTCTCACTGTCCACCATGCGACCTCCAGCGGAGCATTGTCGAGCAGGTCTAGCAGCTCCTCCAGCAAGGCGTGACCAGCCGCCCGCCGTGCGCCGCCAGCGCGCTGGATGATCAGCAGCTGCTTGCCGGCGTAGTCCGATGCAGGCGGCCGAAGGGAGCCGCCATGCCACCTGTATCGGGATCAGTGCGGCGAGCCTCAGTGGCTGGCGGTGAGTTCACCGGTGAGCCGGTTGTGCATGGCGGCGCTGTGCTTGTTGAGGCCGATGATTTCGACGGTTTTGCCACGGGCTTCGTACTTGGTGGTGATGGCGTCGAGGGCGGCGACGGTGGAGGCGTCCCAGACGTGGGCGTCGGTGAGGTCGACGACGATCCGGTCGGGGTCGTTCGCGTAGTCGAACTGGTCGACGAGTTCGTTGCTGGAGGCGAAGAACAGCTCGCCGGTGACTCGGTAGACGACTTCGGTGCCGTCGGGGTCGGTGACGGCGGTGACGTCGACGAGGTGCGCGACGCGGCGGGCGAAGATGACCATGGCGGTGATGGTGCCGACGACGACGCCGATGGCGAGGTTGTGGGTGGCGACGACGACGGCCACGGTCACGGCCATGACGATGATCTCGCCGGTGGGCATCCGCTTGAGCGTGGCGGGGGAGATGCTGTGCCAGTCGAAGGTGCCGACCGAGACGAGCACCATGACGGCGACGAGCGCGGCCATCGGGATCTGCGAGACCAGGGGCCCGAACGCGATGCACAGGATCATCAGGAAGACGCCGGCGAGGAAGGTCGAGAACCGGGTGCGGGCGCCGGAGGTCTTGATGTTGATCATGTTCTGGCCGATCATCGCGCAGCCGCCCATGCCGCCGAAGAAGCCGGTGACGATGTTGGCGATGCCCTGGCCGATGGATTCGCGGGTCTTGTTGGAGCGGGTGTCGGTGATGTCGTCGACCAGTTTGGCGGTCATCAGCGATTCCATCAGCCCGACCAGGGCGAACGCGAGGGAGTAGGGCGCGATCAGGCTGAGGGTGTCCAGGGTGAAGGGCACGTCCGGGATGCCGGGGGTCGGCAGGGAGGAGGGCAGCGCGCCCTTGTCGCCGACGGTGGGCACGGCGATGCCGGCGGCGATGGTCAGCGCGGTAAGGGCCACGATGGACACCAGTGGAGCGGGGATGACCTTGGTGAGCTTGGGGAACAGCACCATGATCGCCAGGCCCGCGGCGAACAGCGGGTAGACCTGCCAGGGCACGTCGATCAGCTCGGGCACCTGGGCCAGGAAGATGGCGATGGCCAGGGAGTTGACGAAGCCGACCATGACGCTGCGCGGTACGAACCGCATCAGCCTCGCCACGCCGAGCGAGCCGAGGACGATCTGGAACACCCCGCCCAGGATGACGGCCGCGACCAGGTAACCGAGTCCGTGCTCGCGGGCGAGGGGAGCGACCACGAGGGCGATGGCGCCCGTGGCGGCGGAGATCATCGCGGGACGTCCGCCGACGACCGAGATCACCACGGCCATCGTGAACGAGGCGAACAGGCCGACGCTGGGGTCCACCCCGGCGATGATCGAGAACGAGATGGCCTCGGGGATCAGAGCCAGGGCTACGACCAGACCGGCGAGGACCTCAGTGCGAGCGACCTTGGGTGAGAGCCATGCCGGCCGGGACGGTCGCAGGCGGGTCACCAACGGGGACGGAGAATTCGGCACTTCACACCTGACTGCTCGGGCGCCGGACGGCGGCGCGGAACGTCGTCGCGTCGAGGCATGACGCGGCTGGCGACGCAGCAGCGCCGCCTGTGGGCGGGATGGGACGGAATTCCGCACCCCGTTCGGCGAACGGGACGCTCCCGGATTCGGGAGCTGAGGCGTCGATAACTCGTGTACGGACCGCCCGGAACTCTACCCTTACGTTAAATGAGAGTTGTGGTGGGTGCTCCAGCGCTTCGCCCCTGGGTGAGGCCGGTATCACTGCAGAGATCGGCGGCGAAGTGCTGTCAGGCAGTGGTATTTCGCGTGCGTTCGCTGCCGGTAGTACCAAGGTGCGCGCGGAGGGTGGCGGCGAACTCCTCGGCGATGCGCAGCTTGGCGCGCAGTTCCTCGCAACGCTGCTCGGCGGACTCGCTGAACGCTGCCAGCCGGGCGGCCGGATCATCGAACTCCGGGCTGCCGGGTGTGGGGTCGATGATGGCCAGCAGCTCGCGCATCTCCTCCAGCTGGAAGCCCAGCGGCTTCATGCGCATGATGAGCTTCAACCGGGCGACGTCCGGCTCGGTGTAGAGGCGGAACCCGCCCTGGCTGCGGTCGCTGGGCACAACCAGCCCGACTTCCTCGTAGTAGCGGATGGTGCGCAGGGACAGCCCCGTGCGCTCAGCGACCTCGCCGATCTGCATCCGCTCGCTCACGTCATCCCCTTCGCAGTCCGGACCGGATCCCACCGTAATCGACATGGTTCCGCGGGGTGTCGTGGCCGGGCGCAGCGCTCGGATCAGAACTCGGTCCCGCTACGGGAGCGGATGGTCGAGGCGCAGTCGACCCGGTCACGTGGCAGGCGACTTGTCGCGCGGCTTTCGCAAGGGCACAGCATGAATCTGCCGCGCCGATCGGGACGTTGATGAACAGGATCGACCGCCACGACAGGTATTCGGTGAGCACGCCACTGAGCAGGTTTCCCGCCGTGCCTCCGGCCATGCCGACCGCGGTCCAGGCGGCCAGGGCGCGCGTGCGCTGAGCTCCCTCGGGGAAGGTCGTAGTCAGGACCGTCAACGTGGCGAGGGCCAGCACCGCTGCGCCTAGGCCCTGCACTGCCCGCGCGGCGATCAGCAGCTCGGTGAGTTAGCCAGTCCACCAGCCAGGCTCGCTCCGCAGAAGGCCACCAGGCCGAGCGTGAAGATCCGCCGCAGCCCGAAGAAGTCGGCCAGGCGACCGCCGAGCAGCCTGGGAACAGACTCGGTAGACGTCAACGACCCAGTCCGCAACTCTTGACAACTTCTCCCCGGTCATCGTGGTCACCCAAACCCTGGTGGAACTGATCGGCATGGTCAGCTACTTCCACACCGTCCCCGTCTGGTTCCCGAACGGCCGCAGATGACCGCCTGACGCACGCGACTACACCGGGCGAACTGGCAGCCCGGCAACCCCCGATGGCTGTACGTGGTGAGCAAACGGGGAGCAGCCCTGTGCGCTGAACCGCGGTGAACGGACCTCAACCACATCGAACGAATCCGGACTGACCTGCGAAGTCTCGGCGACGCCGCCCTCCCCGGGGGTGCTGTACGCGCGGCGAGCAGCAGCTAATGGTCAAAAGCCTGCGCCCAGTGCGTTGTGTCTCGGCTTTTCGCGGGCACAACGCACTGGGTGCTTTGATGTGCGGGTTAAAGGTGGTCGCCGCCGACCCCGGTGGCCTGGACGTCGCTCACTTCGCCGCCTCGGGCACGAGTTCGGCGAGCAGGGCGTGGACGCGGCGGTCGATGTCGTCGCGGATCGGGCGGACGTCGTCGATGGATTTGCCTGCTGGGTCGGTGAGTTCCCAGTCGAGGTAGCGCTTGCCGGGGAAGACGGGGCAGGCGTCGCCGCAGCCCATGGTGATAACGACGTCGGCGGCTTCGACGGCGTCGGTGGTGAGTTTCTTCGGGAATTCCTGGGACAGGTCGAGGCCGAGCTCGTTCATGACCTCGAGCACGGCGGGGTTGATGGTGTCGGCGGGTGCGGATCCGGCGGAGCGGACGGTCACGCGGCCCTGGGCGTGGTGGTGCAGGAGGGCGGCGGCCATCTGGGAGCGGCCGGCGTTGTGCACGCAGACGAACAGGACCTCGGGGGTGGTGGGCACGGTGGCTCCTTGGTTCTTGGCGATGTCGGTCAGCCGCTCGCGGGCGTAGCGGGTGGCCAG
>NZ_SMKW01000050.1 GCF_004348985.1 Saccharopolyspora elongata
CGACTACAAGGAGATGCAGGAAATTGCGTAGCCATTTGGGCCTGCTTGAGCCGGGTGCGGTGAAAGTCGCACGCCCGGTTCTGAGGGGGGACTCTGCGCCGAGAGGTCAGGGTCCTACCCGACACACGCGGTTCGTCCTAGCGGAATGCGCGACCGCGGCCAAGGTGGCACGCGTCTTCCTGGACTCGTGCATCCAGCAGCACCTTGCCGGGCAGCTCGATGCGAGTACGGCTGCGATGGCCAAGTGGTGGCTCACCGAGCAGCAGTGTCAGGTCGTCGACAAGTGCCTCCAGCTCTTCGGCGGTTACGGCTACATGCGGGAGTACCCGATCGCGCGCATGTTCGCCGACGCACGCATCCAGAAGATCTACGGCGGCACCAACGAAATCATGAAGGAGATCATCGCGCGCACCCTGTGAGCGCGAGGGAGCACCATGAACGATTCGTCACCGAACCAGACCTCGGGCCCGCTGGCAGGGCTTCGGGTCGTGGAACTGGCCGGGATCGGTCCCGGGCCGCACGCGTGCATGCTGATGGCCGACCTCGGGGCCGACGTCATCCGGGTCGAACGGCACAGCTCAGCCGAACTCATCCCCGGGACCGCAGGCGCGCCGGACGCGACCCTTCGTGGACGTCGCATCGTCCGGGCCGACCTCAAAAACCCTGATGACATCGCAAGAGTCCGGGAGTTGATCGCCCGAGCGGACGTGCTCGTCGAAGGCTTTCGGCCTGGGGTCACCGAGCGCCTCGGTCTGGGGCCGGATGCCTGCCTGGAACAGAATCCGAGCCTCGTGTACGCCCGGATGACCGGCTGGGGGCAAGACGGTCCGCTCGCCCATGCGGCTGGGCACGACATCAACTACATCGCGCTGACCGGTGTGCTGGACAACTTCGGTCGTGCCGGTGATCGACCGGTGCCACCCCTCAACCTGGTGGGCGACTTCGGGGGCGGCTCGATGTTCCTGGTAGTGGGCATCCTCGCGGCGTTGTGGGAGCGGGACCGCTCCGGTCAGGGCCAGGTCGTCGACGGTGCGATCGTCGATGGCACCAGCGTGCTCGCCCAGATGATGTGGTCGCTGCGTGGCACCGGGAACTGGAGCCCCGGCCGGGGTGTGAACTTCGTCGACGGATCGACGCCGTTCTACGACACCTACACCTGTGCCGACGGCAAGCACGTCGCCGTCGGTGCGCTGGAGCCCCAGTTCTTCGCCGCGATGCTGCAAGGAATCGGGCTGGACCGAGCTGAGCTGCCGGCACAGTGGGACCGGTCGCGGTGGCCCGAGCTGCGTGCAGCTCTGGAAGCCGCGTTCAAGTCCCGCACCCGCGATGAGTGGGCCGAGGTCTTCACCGGCACCGACGCGTGCGTGACACCCGTGCTCACCTACGACGAGGCCCTCCTCGACTCGCACCTGTCGGCCCGCAAGGCATTCGACACCGTGGCAGGCATCGACCAGCCGCGACCGGCACCGCGATTCTCCCGAACCGACCCGACCACCCCGCACCCCGCAGACGAGGTCGATCTGGTCGACGCCAGCCAGCTCTGGTCCTGACCCTCGACAGCCCGGTCTTCGTGGGTTGGGCGGCGCTCACCCCTGCCCACACAGACCCAGACGTACATAACCGAAGGGAAATAACCATGGGAACGCTTGAAGGCCGCGTAGCGGTGATCACCGGTGCCGGCCGTGGCATCGGTCGGGAGCACGCGCTGCTGGTCGCACGTGAGGGCGCCAAGGTCGTGGTCAACGACCTCGGTGTCGCAAACGACGGTGCCGGCTTCGATACCTCACCGGCCGAGCAGGTAGTCGCAGAGATCCGGGCGGCCGGAGGCACCGCGGTGGCCAACGCCGACAACGTCGCCACCTGGGACGGCGCAAAACGCATCGTCGAGCAGGCCGTCACCGAGTTCGGCGACCTCAACGTCGTGGTCAACAACGCAGGCATCCTGCGTGACGCCTTCATCGCCAGCATGACCGAACAGCAGTGGGACGACGTCATCGCCGTCCACCTCAAGGGCCACGCCGGCCTGCTCCACCACGCGGCTGCCTACTGGAAGGCACGCTCCAAGGGCGGGCACCCCGTCAACGCCAGCGTCATCAACACCGCCTCCGCATCCGGCTCCACGCAAGTTCTGCCGGGCCAGACCAACTACGCCGCTGCCAAGGCCGGAATCCTGGCCATGACCCAGGTCGCTGCCGCCGAGCTGGAGCGCTACGGCGTCCGCGTCAACGCCATCACCCCCGGCGCCCGCACCCGCCTCACACTGGCCACCCCCGGCATCCAAGACCTCATGGCCAAGCCCGAAACCGGCCTCGACGTCTGGGACCCCGCCAACATCTCCCCCATGGTCGCCTACCTCGCCCAAGCCGACTGCGACATCAATGGCCGCGTCTTCGCCGTCCAGGGTGGACAGATCGACGAACTGACGGGCTGGAATGCAATCCGGTCCATCAAGTCCGACAAGGCGTGGACCATCAAGGACATCAGCGCCGCTAACTGGAACTGACCCAACCGACCCAGCCGTCCACGAGGGGGCGGACGGCTGGGTTTCACGCATGCCGGGCGAGTACCTGCAGGACAATAGAAGTAGGGAGTAACGCGGCCATGGTCAGGCTCGAAGGCAAGACCGCGATTATCACCGGAGCCGGTCGCGGCATCGGACGCGCCATCGCTCACAAGCTCGCCGCCGAGGGTGCGAGCGTGGTCGTCAACGACTTGGACGCCACTCCCGCAAACGAGGTGGTCGACGAGATCACCTTGTCCGGTGGGAAAGCAGTGGCGTGTCCCGGAAGTGTGAGCGCAGCAGAGTTCGCCGAGCAGCTGATCGGGGCCGCAACGCAAAACTTCGGCGGTATCGACATCATCGTGAACAACGCCGGATACGGCTGGGGCAATCCCATCCAGAGGATGACCGACGAACAGTGGGACGCGATGATCGACGTCCACCTCAAGGCCCCGTTCCGCATCCTTCGCGCAGCGCAGCCCGTAATCAGCCGGGCGGTGAAGGCAGAAAACGACGCCGGGCAAGTAGTCCACCGCAAGGTGGTGAACGTGTCATCGATCCTGGGTGTCTACGGCGGTCCCGTCCAAGCCAATTACTCCGCGGCAAAGGCCGGGATCATCGGCCTGACGAAAACCCTGGCCAAGGAGTGGGGCCGTTACCGCGTCAATGTGAACGGCGTCGCGTTCGGGTTCATCGAAACGCGCCTGACCGCAACCACGACGACGACCGTGGAACTCGATGGCAGGAAGCTCAACATCGGTATCGACCAAGACCACTCGAACTCACTGATCGGCAAGATCCCCCTCGGTCGCGCCGGCACCACGGACGAGGCTGCGGGAGCCGTCGCGATACTCACATACCCGGAGTCCGACTACATCAACGGCCAGATCCTCGTCGTCAGCGGCGGGCTGGAGGGCTGATCCCTCCCGCTCGCGCTTCGAACGACGCGGGCCACCGTTCGAGCATGCTGCGGCTCAGCGCGGAGTTCACGGCGCAAGGCGGCGGAAGAAATCGCGCGGTGATGCCGCTCCCAGTGTTCACTGCCCAGGCGGCAGCACCGTTGAAGATCCAGGTCGAAGTGCAGCTGGCGATAAAGCGCGCTGTTACTGCCGACAAGCTGATCTAGTCCGGTGGGGAGAGCGCGAGACAGCCAGCTTCGATCCATTCGAAGGTTATGACTTCATGGGTTAACTGAGTGTCCGAACCAAAACCTACCCATCATTGCTGGAGCAGGGCCTGGATGTAATGCGTACCTGACGGGCGTAGTCACAACGGGTCGTTCTTCGCCTCTACGGCCTCCTGCCGCAGCAACCGGATCGACAGGAAAAGTGCCTCCAGCTCCACGGCGGCTACGGCTACATGCGCGAGTACCCCATCGCCCGGCTCTACGCGGACACCCGCGTCTCGCGGATCTACGGCGGCACCAACGAAGTGCAGAAGACCGCGATCGCAAAATCACTCGCCCTGTAACACCCCCGGACCGACCGAGCGGCGCCCTCGCTGCCCGAGGCGACTCGCGCAGCGAGGTGCCCAGCTCGGACGAGATCGAGGATCAGCTTCGCCGCTGGCGGATCAAGACTTCCTGCACGACCGAGGCGACCAACTGGCCATCCTGAGCGAAGAACTGACCACGCGTCAACCCTCGGGAAGACGCATAGCTGGGGCTGTCCATCGTGAACAACAACCAGGTGTCGGCGCGGAACGGCCGGTGGAACCACACCGCGTGGTCCAGCGAAGCCATCCGGGGCGCAACAGGAGAGCTCGCATAGGGCAGGTATGCGGTCGACGCCAGCCGGAGATCCGAGGTGTACGTCAAAGCGCAGGCATGCACCAACGGCACATCGGGGAGCTCTCCGACCACGCGTACCCACATCTTCTGCTGCGGCCCCAGCCCGGTATCGAACTCCGGGCTCAGGTCGGTGACCCGCCGGGTTTCCAACGCTCCCTGGAAGATCTCGTGCTCCGCCGCCTCTTCGACACTCCACCCGGCAGCCAATTGGTCCGGCTGGGGCACCGCAGGCATGTCAACCTGGTGCTCCTCGCTGTCCTCCGGCCTCTGGAACGAAGCAGAAAGACTGAATATCGTTTCACCATCCTGGACAGCGACCACGCGGCGAGTGGTGAACGAGGCGCCTTCACGGGTTCGGTCCACCTGGTAGACGATCGGACGGTCAGTTCTCCCTGCACGGATGAAATATCCGTGCAGGGAGTGCACCGCACGTTCAGCCGGCACCGTCGACCCCGCAGCGATCAGCGACTGCGCGGCCACATGCCCGCCGAACGCCGTCAACGGGGCACCCGGATGGCAGGTGCCGCGGTACAGGTTCTCCTCCACCCGCTCGAGCGCGATCAACTCGGTGAACGGTGCGGCACCAACACGATCAGGAGTCATGCTGAAAACTTACCCCGCGTTCACATAATCTCCCACGCCCCAGCAGACTTCATCACACTTCCCAAAGCATCGGCCTCACAGAGGAATTATCCCGAAGCTACATCGCCTTCATCTTCCGCGGCGGCGCAACACGAGCCGACCACGTTCAGCACGTGGCCCACCGCAAGGCGATCAGATGCCGACGATCCGTTATCCCAGCCACGGCGTGCAACACGACCGCGCATTCCCCCAGCCCCGCCTATCTACCGCCGCAAAGGTGCCGTGATCTCATTTTCACTAGCGCCACAGAAGCCCCGATTCGATTCTTAAACATACATGCGTCCGGGCTGTCTCCGCTGGTCGGAACCGGTCACGGCGAGGCGCCGACAGTGGTGTTCTTCATGGATCACTGCGGCGGTGCGGGTGGCGGCGCGCAGTCCTCGTTCGACGGGCTGGACCTGTACGGCATGACGATCAGCCCCGGTATCGGGCTGCCGAGCATCGAGGTCAACGAGAGTACGCAGCCGGCCCTGTACCTGGGGCGCACGCTGAACGCGAACTCCGGTGGGCCAGGCGTCCACAGCGGCGGTCTGTCGATGGAGAGCGCGCGGGCGGTTTACGGCAGCGACAGGCAGCGGCTTCCGCCGCGTCTGCCGGAACCTGGAGCACTATCGACCACACGAACCTCGACGAAGTGCTGGCCGAGGGGCACAATCCGCTCGCGACGCTGCTGCATGGCAACGAACCGTTCAGACCGTCGCACCAAGGAGGTGTCTCGCTGTCGCGCGGCGACGTGTTGCGGATGCGCAGCGGTGGTGGGGCGGCCTCGGCGATCCGTTGTTGCGGCAGGTCGACGCTGTCGCCGAAGACCTGCTCGACTGCTACATCACACCGAAGCGGTGTACGGCGTTGTCCTCGACGACCACGGCGACGTCGACGAGGCGGCCACCGCACGTGAGCGGGCGCTGATCAGGAAGCACCGGATCGGGCGAGAACCAACGCGTGCGCAGGACGAACCCGAAACGGTCGGAGTTTCGCTGACTGTCGCGAACGGTGCACAAGGCCGGGTCTGGTGTTGTGCCTACTGCGCGGAGTCGCTGTGCTCGGTCGACGACAGCTGGCGCGTGAAGGAATCCCGGCTACGCCGCAAAGCCAGCGCCAGAGCCATCCCCTGCACGTTCCTCGGCAAACACCTCCGCTTCTCCGACGATGACCTCATCGAGATCATCCGCCGCGGGCGTGCTCCCTCAGCAGATCCAGCCCGCTCAGCCTGATCGAGCAGGTCGCACTACCGCGACGTTCGCAGCCCGGCAGCGAAAGTCCTCAACGGACACACGACAACTCCCGTGCCCGCGACTGAACACATACCGCTTGCTCTCTGCGCACATCAGAGCGTCCATTGACCACCCCCGGCCAACCGGCCGATAACGAACACGTCCGTAACGGAGCTGCGTCCCATGGCATGGAGTGAAGAACACGGCACCGGATTCCGCGTCCGGTACTACCTCAACGGTGAGCTCTGCACCGAAACCGGCTTCGCCACCAAGACAGAAGCCAACAACCGCGTCTCCGACATCGAATACGCGATGCGCAAGGACTGCGGGTGCCGATAAGTCATCCAGCCTGGTCACAACCTTGATCACTGTCCCTGGTCGTACACACCGCTCGTCCCGGTGTCTTCACGTTGACTGCGGGCGGACGGCATCATGATCTGTCGTGCTGCTGCGACTGGCCTACCTCGCCGCGACCAACACCCTCACCCTCCTGCGCCTACTGCCGATGCGCGACCGCGAGAAAGACATCGAGATCCTCGCCCTGCGGCACCAGCTGCTGGTCCTGCAACGCCAAGTCGGCAAGGCCGCGTTCAACGGCGCTGACCGCGTCATACTCGCCAGCCTGCTCCACCATCTCCCGAGAGAGAAGGTGCGCCACCTCCTACTGCTGGTACGCCCGGACACGATCTTGCGCTGGCATCGCGACCTGCTCAAACAGCGCCATGCCGCGACCTGCGTGCCGAAGCGACGCGGGCGCCCGCCCACCATCCGTTCGATCCGCGCGCTGGTCCTTCGCCTCGCCCGCGAAAACAGCTCGTGGGGGTATCGCCGGATCCACGGTGAACTCGCGACACTGGGCATCAGGGTTGCCGCCTCCACCGTCTGGGAAATCCTCCGGGAACACGGCATCCCGCCCGCCCCTGAACGGGACGGAATTACCTGGGCCGGCTTCCTGCGCAGCCAAGCCCAAGCGCTGCTCGCCTGTGACCTGTTCGAGACGCGCACCTTGACCGGAGCTCGCCTGTACGTCTTCGCGGTCATCGAGCACGCCAGCCGGCGCATCCGAATCCTGGGCACCACCGCACACCCCACCGCGGAATGGATCGTGCAGCTCGGACGCAACCTTGTCATGGACCTGGAGGACGCAGGCAGCAGGGCAAGATTCCTGATCCGCGACCGCGACTCGAAGTTCACGGCCGCCTTCGACGCGGTGCTGACCGACGCCGGACTCAAGGTCATCACCACCGGCATCCAGATGCCCAGGATGAACTCCATGATGGAGCGGTGGATACAGACCTGCCGACCCGAGCTGCTGGATCGCACCTTGATCTGGAACCAGACCCACCTGCTCCACGCTCTACGAAAGTTCGAGCAGTTCTACAACTCCCACCGGCCCCACCAGGGCATCGCGAACCCACCCGCTGAATCCACTGCCCACGCCGATCATCGATCTGGACCAGATAGCCCGCCTCAAAATACGCAGGCACGAGCGCCTCGGCGGCATCCTTCACGAGTACGAACGCGTCGCGTGACCTGCGCGGACCGTTTTTCGGCAACCGCAGTGTAGAAATCGGCGTGACCGGAGTCCAGCAAGCGCGGTGAATGGTCGATGTCGACCAGAATCGCGTGGAACCGCCGACCGGGCGCCGCCGGGTCGAACCCGGAATCCACAGCGGCCATGGCGAAGAAATCACCTTGCACGAACCGGTTCCGCGGGTCACCGGTCAACGACTCGGCCAGTGGCAGCAGACCGCGCTGATGCCACTCGATGACCGCACCAAGCCCTTCCACGACGGCCAACGACCGCACCCGCGAATCATCCAGCACGGCACGCGCCGTGCAGCCGAGCCCGAGCCCACCGACCACAACGTCGAAACCGCTGCCAGGCAACTCGGCCAGGCCCAGCCGCGAGCTCCTCCTCCGCGACGGTGAACAGGCTCGACATCAGGTACTCGTCGTCGAGCTTGACCTCGTAGACATCCACGTCGAGCAGCGGATCCCGCCGACGGCGCAGGCTGATCGCACCGATCGGCGTCTCCCGCCAATCGATCTCCTCGAACCGAACACCCATCTCGCCCCTCGGTCCCCAGATGCACCCGCAGCAGCGCCGGGCCGCCGTTCAGCCGGCTCGCTCCGGTGGAACCGACGGCAGTCGCGTGACCACGGCCGCCGGCACGACCACTGCCGGGAGCACACACATCACACCAAGCCGACGCACAGCCCTGACCCGGTTGCTCCAGAAGTTCGACCCCGACGAAGCCGCCACGGCTGCCAACACACTGACAAAGCTGGCCACGCTCGCCGCCCCTTTGGATCAGGTCTGCGAGTTTGCTGACGCCGTCGGCCCACGCCGGCGTCTTCAACGCACCCGAACCGAAAACTCGCGGCGTGGAGAATCCTGGTCGTCATGGACGGAACCCTCATCCAACGCTCCGTACGCACTGCCCAGTTCCCAGGCCAAAGCGTCGAAGGCATCCTCACTTCCGCGATGGAAAACGAACTAGGAGTCTCACTTACCTAGCGCCACGTCTATGCGCCTCGGTCCGATCAGGACCACAAATGAGCGAAGCCCACCACTACCAGCAACTTCGCAAACACCTTTCCCGCCTCCAACTTGACATGTCCGCCCTTCTACTCGCGGAAACGAACCAACATGACGATTGACATCAGGATCGCCGCCCCGGAAGACGTCGACGCGATCTTCGCGATACGCACCGAGGTCCGCGAGAATCACCTCTCGATGCAGGAAATGGCTGCACTGAGCATCACCCCTGAAACGGTACGTGAGGATCTAGCCCCCTCGACCTCCTCGCGAACCTGGATCGCCGAGTTCGATCGAGAGCCGGTCGGGTTTTCCGTGGCTCATCCCGACGATGGCAATCTATTCGCCCTGTTCATTCGCACTGCATTCGAAGGACGCGGAATCGGACGACGCCTCCTCGCCCTGGCAGGGGCGTATCTCTTCGAATCACACGACACCATCTGGCTCGAAACTGACGGCGCGAGTCGAGCGAGCGGCTTCTACCGTCGACTCGGATGGGAAACCGTTGCTGAGCTACCGGGAGGAGATATTCGCATGGAAAAACGCGCCCAGCCCCACTGAGGCAGGCACCGCCTTCGACAGGAACCGTCCCTCGCGCACGTCGCTTTCGACTAGGCGGTTCGCCAAGAATCCCTAAAGCTGTCCCGTAATGATCAAGTAGATGCCCACCAGTGCTGGTCTGGCTGTGGGAACACGGCACGCCGACGCGCCGTTCAACATGCGGCGACGACTTATCGAGCCCCACAGGTTGCGAGCGGGGCGACACGAATCGGACGATCTCGTCTTGAGGGACAGTATCCAGGGTCGGCAGCGGATCAACATATCCCGCACCAAACGATCCGGGAGACCCTCGTCTGACACCGCAACGCTCCCGCTCGCAAACCCGCGGGACCGAACGCCGGTCGCATCATCGATCCCGCCAAAGCTGCCGTGTACCAGAACTGCACCCGTCGTCGCGGTCAAGTGCAGAACACACCCAGCGCCCGCTCCGGTTGGCGTACCGATGCCGAAATCGGGTCATGGTTCGGCCGGAGAGTTCGACCGGGCGTTGGCCAGTCCGTGAGCGTAGATGCTCTCCAGTGCCGTGACGGCGCGACGGCGATCGAGCCGCTCGGGGTCGAGCCGGTGCTGGATGTTGATGCCAAGCGTGCCGCCGAGCAGGGCCACCGCGACGGAATCCGGATCGGTGACGGGAGCGGCCAGCGCACGCAAGTGGTCGGTGTAGAAGCAGCGCAACATCGCGTACTGCTCGGCGTAGGTCGCGCGTACGACCGAATCCTGGCTCACCGCTTCGATCAGAATGGTCGAGAAGATGCGGGCCTCCGGCTGGGACATCATCACGAAATTCGCCTCGATCAAGGCTTCGACGCCGCTTCCAGGCCCGGCCGAGGCCAGCCGTTCTCGCATGAAGTTCATACCCCACCGGAACGCTTCCTCGACCACAGCCCGCAGCAATCCGTCCTTCGAGCCGAAGTGCCAGGACACGGAGCCGCGGCTGATTCCGGAGCGCTCCGCCACGGCCTGGATGGACATCGCGGCCGACCCGCCCTCGGCGGCAAGCTCCCATGCCGCCGCCACCAACCGCCGCCGGGTCTCCGTGGAGATCTCCTGCTTCCGCGTCGCTCCCATTCGGTGTCCTCCCAGGTTCGTCGGGTCGCCCATGAGGCACCGACGTGACGATTCTGTCACGTGCCCATCGCGGGACGGGCGCCCTCCTCCAGGCGCCAAGCCCGCACGCACACCCCGCTCGCCCTCACCGCGTAGGTCAGACCGGTGGCCAAGCGCCCTTGCCTATGCTGAGCGTCCAGTTCTAGGATGAGCGTCCAATAACTAAGAAGGGATACGAGTCGTGACACTGATCGATCTGACCAGGACGCTGGACCCCGCCGATCGCGACCTTCTCCCGGAACCGTTGCGCACACTGGCCCCGGTGATCGCGCCCAACGTGGACTACGCGCATCCCGCGGGATCGGGCCGGGAGCAGTTCGCCTCCGCGATGCAGTGCCGGGTCGAGGATCTTCCTGACGGCGAAGGATGGGGATCGGAACTTTTGACCGACTTCAGCACCCACCTGGGCACCCATGTGGACGCTCCGCTGCATTACGGCTCGACCTGCGAAGGGAAACCAGCCCGCACCATCACCGACATCGCACTGGAGGAATTGTGGTGCGAAGCGATCGTGCTGGACCTGCGCGGCCGATGCGCGGCGAACACCGCGATCTCCGTGGACGCGCTGGAGTCGGCCCTGGCCGAGAACGGGGCGCCGATCCCCGCAGGCGGTGCGGTACTGCTGCGCACCGGGCAGGAGCGATACTCCCTGGCCGACCTGGAGTTCTTCCAATATCCCGGTATGAGCCGGGAGGGAACCCTGTTCCTGGCCGAACGCGGCGCCAAGGTACTCGGCACCGATGCCGCAGGGTGGGACCTGAGTTTCGCGGTGATGGCGCGAAAGTTCCGCGCATCCGGCGACAACTCGGTGCTTTGGGACGGACATCGTGCCGGCCGCGAACGGGAGGTCTTCATCGTCCAGCAGATGGCGAACCTCGCCGCGCTGCCTCCGTCGGGATTCCGCGTGGCGTTCTTCCCGATCAAGATCGCCCGGGCGAGCGCTGCCCCGGCCCGAGTCGTGGCCTTCACCTGAGCGCGATGCCGCGAATCCGAATCGTCGAAGGGAACTGACCACCGTGAAACTCGCAACCGTGGAGTACGGAAGCGCGGAGCACACCACTCTCGTGCTCGACGACGGTGAGCGCCTGCTACTGCTCGCCAAGGCTCATCATCTGGTGACCGGCGAGCACGCCCCCGTGCTCGCGACCATGCAAGACATCATCGACGGTGGGGCGCAGGCACAAGACGCCCTGGCACGTATCGCCGAGGCATCGCCGGCCGAGGCGGTCATCGATTCGAGCGAAGTCCGCTGGTTGGCGCCCTTGCCCAGGCCCGTACAGATCCGGGACTTCGGCTGCTTCATGGACCACTTCCGCAACGCCAGGGCGCGGATTCAGGGAATCCCGGTCGACCAGGTCGAATTACCGGCCGTCCAGCTCGAACGGCCGCTGTACTACGTGGCCAATCGGCTGTCCGTGACCGGTCACGGAACCGACGTCCACTGGCCCCGATACTCGACACTGCGGGACTACGAGCTTGAGTTCGCCTGCGTGCTGGGCCGCGGAGGCATTGACATCGCCGTCGCGGACGCGGAATCCCACATCTTCGGTTACACCATCTTCAACGACTTCAGTGCCCGCGACACTCAGCTCGAGGAGATCGCCACCGGGCTGGGCCTGAGCAAGAGCAAGGACTTCGCCGACTCGAACGTGCTGGGCCCCTGGATCGTCACCGCCGACGAGATAGACGATCCCTACCGGCTCCGGATGACCGCCCGCATCAACGGCGAGGAGGTCAGCCGGGGCAGCAGCGCCGAAATGCACCACACCTTCGCCGACATGATCGCGTTCGCGTCCACCTCGACCCGGCTGCATGCGGGAGAGGTGCTGTGCTCGGGCACCGTGCCCACCGGCTGCGGGTTCGAGCATGGCCGCTTCCTGGAATCCGGGGATATCGTCGAGCTCGAGGTCACCGGGCTCGGCGTATTGCGCAACCGGGTGGTGGCATGAACAGCGAGGTGTTCGTCCTGGGTGTCGGCGCCACCCCGTTCGGCCGCCACCTGGGCAGGACCGCCGCCGACCTCGCCGGCCAGGCCGCGCACGAGGCACTGAGCGATGCCTCGCTCTCCCCCGCTGACGTCGGCGCGATCTTCCACGCCACGGTCAGCCAGAAAGCCATCGACGGCCAGCACATGATCCCGGGCCAGATCGCCATGCGACCACACGGGTTCTCGGGGGCTCCCGTGGTGAACGTGGAGAACGCCTGCGCAGGTGGCGCAACGGCCCTGTGGCTGGCGATCGCCCACGTGCAGGCGGGCCTCTCGGAGGTCGCCCTGGCCGTTGGCGTGGACAAGCTCGTGTGCGCCGACTCCGCGCAAGGGCTGGCGGTATTCGACGGGGCGCTGGACGTGACGCACCGCGAGGAGGCGCTGACGGCACTCGCCGCGCTGGCCGGCCCACCACCTCCTGGACTGGAGGCTGTGGACGGTGACAGGTCGGTCTTCATGGAGATCTACGCCGCGTTCGCTCGCGCGCACATGCAGCGGTTCGGGACCACCGAGACCCAGCTCGCCGCAGTCGCGGCGAAGAACCATGCCCACTCCGTCCACAATTCCCGAGCGCATTTCCGCAAGCGGTTCACCGCCGACGAGGTCCTGGCCGCGCGCCGGGTGGCGTGGCCGTTGACCGTGCCCATGTGCTCTCCAGTCAGCGACGGAGCCGCCGCCGTCGTGGTGACCAGCGCCGACTTCGCGCGGTCCCGCGGCACTGGCCGACCCGCGGTGGCGGTGTTGAGCAGCGTTCTGCTGTCGGGCACCGACCGCGCGGCGGACGACGCCGACCAGCACATCGGCCGCCGCGCCGCGGTCGCCGCCTACGAGCAGGCCGGGGTAGGGCCAGGAGACGTCGACGTGGCGGAGGTGCACGACGCCACCGCCTTCGGCGAGATCCAGCAGGTCGAGAACCTCGGCTTCTGCCCGATCGGGAACGGCGGCCCCTGGTCGGCCTCGGGTGCCAGCACGCTCGGTGGTGCTCTCCCGGTGAACCCCTCTGGAGGACTCGAATCCCGCGGCCATCCCGTGTCCGCCACAGGACTGGCGCAGGTATTCGAACTCGTGACGCAACTCCGCGGCAGAGCTGGTGACCGTCAGGTCCCCGGCGCTCGCATCGCGATCGCCGAGAACGGTGGCGGTCTCTTCGGCATCGAGGAAGCGGTGGCCGCCGTGACCATCCTGGAAAGGACAGAATGAGCACCCTGCATGCAGACCCGCACACCAGCCCCGGGTATGCGGATCTTATCCTGTCCGCGCTTCGGCGGCGCCCCAACCACATCGCGTTTCGGTTCACCGGGGAGGACGGCATGCGTCGCGCCTGGACCTACCAGGAAACGGCGCAGCAGATCGAGCGGACCGCAGCCGCCTTGGGGCGCCTGGGACTCGCTCCCGGAAACGCGATCGCCCTGCTGTCCGGGCCGCGCCCTGAAGCGTTCACCGTCATGGTCGCAGCCTGCCTGGCCGGACTGCGCTACGCCGCTCTGCATCCGCTAGGCACTGTGGACACCGACCGATCCATCCTGAGCGACTGCGCCGCGGACCTCCTCCTCGTAGACGACACTCGGTTCGCGTCCCGGGCCCACTCCGCCGACACCCGCGTGGTGACGCTCAGCGAACTCGGTCGTCTCGTCGACGACACGCGACCGGGTGCGGATGACCCTAGAGGGCCCGCGTTGTACCTGTTCTACACCGGCGGGACAACAGGCGAGCCCAAGGGCGTGATGCTGCGCGACCGGTCGTTGGTCGCCAACGCGTGGGCTTGTTCCAGCTGGGCGTGGCCACCGGAGACGAACCTCCTGATCACCACACCCATGTCGCACGCGGCCGGTCTTCTTGTGGCACCGGGCCTGCTCCGTGGCGCCAGCTTCGAGCTTCATCCATCGTTCAATGTGGACAGGTTCATCGACGCGATCGAGCAGCACGGCGTCACCGCCTCGTTTCTCGTGCCCACGATGCTGTACGCCCTGCTCGATCACCCCAGGCTGGCCGGCGCCGACCTGTCGGGACTTCGCTGGATCCTCTATGGTGCCGCGCCGACCGACCCCACACGGCTCGTCCAGGCACGCAGGGTGTTCGGACCAGTCCTGAGCCAGCACTACGGCCAGGCAGAGGCCCCGAACGCGCTGACCGTACTCGATCCGGCCGAACACAGCGACGATCCCGCCGTGCTCGGCAGCTGCGGGCGGACGATGCCCGGCGTGAAGATCGCCCTGTTCGACCCCGAGGGCCGCGCAGTGACGGCCGGGGAGACCGGCGAACTGTGTGTCCAGGGACCGCTCGTGATGGACGGATACTGGAACAAGCCCGAGCAGACGGCGGCGGCGCTGGCGGGCGGCTGGCTGCACACCGGTGACGTCGCCCGCTTGGACGAGACCGGCCTGATAACCATTGTCGACCGGATCAAGGACACCATTATCAGCGGCGGATTCAACATCTACCCCCGCGAGGTCGAAGACGCCCTCTGCACGCACCCAGCTGTAGCGGCCAGCGCCGTCTACGGGATGCCCGACCCACGCTGGGGCGAGGCCATCACCGCGACGGTGGTCCTGCGTCCCGGACGGACGGCCACACCCGCCGAGCTGACCGACCACGTCCGTGAGCTCAAGGGCGCGATCTGGGCACCGAAACGGGTTCGCCTCCGAGATTCGCTACCGGTCACAGCACTCGGCAAGATCGACAAAAAGAAGCTCCGCGAACAATCCTAGCCTTCTGTCGGCAGGATCCGGCGTCCTTACCACTCCCTACCACGATGCTCTCCGCCCGCAGCGCCTTGGGCAACGAGTCCAGTGATGTGCGTGCCCCGGCGTCGGTGGAGTCGGGTTATTCGATGATCGTCATCTCAGTGCCCCGACTGGAGGTTGCCTCGCATGCCCCGGAGATACCCGCCGGAGTTCCGCCGCAAGGTGCTTGACCTGGTCGCCGCCGGCCGTCCGATCGCGCAGATCGACCACGATCTCGATATCAGCGATCAGACGATCTACAGCTGGCGCCGTCAGGAGCTGATCGACACTGGTCAGCTCCCTGGGATCACCAGTACCGATCACGCGGAGCTGGTCGCCGCCCGACGGCGCATCGCTGAACTGGAGACCGGACTGGCCATCACACGACGGCCAATGAGCTACTGAGAGAGGGTGTCCTCAAAAGACGATTCGAGGCCGTCAAGATGATGGCCTCGGTCCAGGTCGCCTGCCGGGTTCTGGACCTGTCCGAATCGGGCTACTACGAGTGGCGCAACCGCCCTCCCTCAGCGCGGACATTGCGGCACGCGTGGCTGACCGACCTGATCCGCAAGATTCACGCCGATTCCCGCGGCACCTACGGTGCTCGTCGCGTCCACGCCGAGCTCACCCTCGGACACAGCATCGCGATCGGCCACGGAGCCGTTGAGTTCTTGATGAAACATGCTGGCATCAAAGGACTCCCGGCAACAAGCGCTTGCGCCCCAAACCGGAGACACCCATCGCGGCCACCCCGACCAGTACGAGTTGCTGCGCCAACCCGGAACTCGTCGGCCCCGCCGTCGAGGAGATACTGCGGTACGACTCGCCGGTGCACTTCTTTGAACAGCCGAAAGCGCCAGCGCTAGCATCGCCGCCATGGAGACGAATCCCCGCTTCGGGGATTCCTCCCAATGGTGGGGGTTCAAGTCCCCCTCGGACACGTGGGGGTTCAACTCCCCAGGGACTTGAACCAGCGGCTAGCTGCCTCGATCGTCAAGCGAGTCAGCTGGCCGCTGGTCTTTCTTCCTCCCCGACTGCGCCACTCGCATCCCGCCGTTGTCTTCGGGCCGGGTGGCCTGATTGTCGAACTCGGGTACGCGAGGGAGCCGGGCTTTCGTCCCACTTGTAGCGGGACTGTGTGCTGCCGTGCGTGTGGTAGTGGAAGTATGCGGCGCTACGATCTGCAAACCTTCCGGCCGCGCTTGCCTGCACAACGGTGAGGTCTGCCGGTTGGACAACAGCCCAGCGAACGAACATGGTCGAGTATTATCAAGCAGTTCAGCATCAATCTGAAATAGATCAACTAGATGAAATCTTCCATTAGAAACGAGAAAGCAATCGAGGCGATAAGGGTCACAATGAAGAATACTATCAACCCTGAGGTGGAGAAGAATGGCCAAAGCAGCCAGAGGTAGACCATAGTAGTCAGCGGAACTGAAATTACAACACCGGCGGCGACCGGATTCAATGGAGAAAATAATACATCGATAAAGAAGCCGACGACAATGGAAGCGACAGCCGTGATTAAGTATGTAACCGCAGCCAGAAATGATAGTCCAATCCAGCTGGTCCAGAAATCGGCACGGCTTCGCTCATGTTCATCTTCAGAACTTCCTTCATTTGGCTTATTCTCACCCTCTGGCGCAGTACGCGTTGGGCCGATGACTGGATTCTGGCTAGGATTGATGCGAACTTCTGAAGTAGGCGCGGATGTGACACTTGTATTCGACTGGACACTTGTGTTGGTATCCCACGGCATTCTAACGCCAGTGTCGAAGAATACGACCACGACTAGGGCGGCAATGGCTATTGCCAGGGCACCGATTCCTGCCATTTCGGCCGCGACCGTCAGCTTTGATCTCCGCATGCTGCACATTGTGTCCCACTGCATGGCTGGCAACTGCACCGCCACGCCAAAGGTCAGAGATAATACCGCCAAGCTGCGCTAGGTGGGCTTGTAGATAGGATACTTATCTGCCGTTATCTTGCAGAGTGTGAGATCGGCGGCGACCGTTTACACTCGAATGTCGGCAGGTTAGTCATCCGTTGAGAGTAAATCGCTACGCTACGAAATGCACAGGAATCAAGCGGGTCCAGCTGCCCTAACCACCGATCGTCATCCGCACTTGGTTAACGGTCCCTGGACAGCTCTGGACACCCAGACACCAGCCGTCCTGCCACCTCTGTCAACGGAATTTGCAGGTCATCGAGCATCTCCACCTGTTCCCACCGAGCTGTCGCAGAACTCGGCTCGGTGAGACAGGTGGGACAAGCCCCACGAACGCAGCTTCTCGCTTTCGTCAGCTGACGCCAGGAAGAACGAGGCGGGTGGATAGTGTGCAACTCGCCCCTCAGACACAGGCGGGCACTCGCCTGTAACCATGGAGCTTGTCCAAGATCAGCGTCCACCACACTCGATCGGCAGGTGTACCGATGGCCAACAACCTATCCAGCTCGCCCGGTCGATGGTCATCGAGGGCCAGACCCAACTCTCTGCGCGATCAGTGCCAAGCGTCCAGCGCACACTGAAACCACCCACGCGGGTGAATAGCGGCTCCTCCCACAATGCGACCCCATTTCGCACCCGCGAAACCGATCCTCCCAAAATCCTCCCAAAAATGCCGAAAAAATCGAGACGGCACCCATCGAGACGATCACCCAAGGTCCACATCGGGACTCGAAAAGGCCCGCTGACCTGCACTTACGTGCCGATCAGCGGGCCTTCTCCACGGTCGGGCTGACAGGATTTGAACCTGCGACCCCTTGACCCCCAGTTCACGAGAGGTCAGCGGCATGCTCAAGCTTGTTCTTCAAGGCCATTTCACAGTGTACTCGGCAAAGTAAAGGAGTCCGTCAGAACGGCGGCTTGCTCGCCAGCTCCCCGCATGCGCGGGCCAACGATCCGACTCGCTCGGTGGAGCAAGGCATTCGTGACATCACCGGGCCTCCGCTGCTCGAGAATCCGGGCTGCGCCTACTTTCATCGGCGAGCGCATTGCGAGACGGGGCCGGCTGCGCGAAGGCGAGGTCATCCGGCAGCAGGCGGGTCAGGTCGGACATGGCGACCGAGGGCGAGGCCGCCAGGCGCGATGCCTGTTGGTCCACGATCAGTTCGAAGGTCTTCCGCGCCGTTCGCCCGTTTCCGAACGTGGCGTCCTTGGGCATGTCGTCGAAATACCGCACGAGCAGTTCCGCTGCTCGTTCGTCGAGCTGGTAGTCGTGCCGCGAGCACTGCTGCCGCACGATGGTCACCAGTTCCTCCGCGGAATAGTTGGAGAACTCGATGGTCCGGCTGAACCGCGATTCCAGGCCCGGGTTGGTGGCCAGGAAGTCCGCCATCTCACGGGAGTACCCCGCGACGATCACCACCGCCTCGTCGCGGTGGTCCTCCATGAGCTTGACCAGGGTGTCGATCGCTTCGCGCCCGAAGTCCGGGCCGGTGCCACCCGACTGCGAACTGAGCGTGTACGCCTCGTCGATGAACAGCACGCCACCGATCGCCTCGCGGAACGCCTCCGTCGTCTTGATCGCCGTGCCACCGACGATCTGAGCGACGAGATCGGCCCTCGCGACCTCCACCAGGTGACCGGACTCGAGCACCCCGAGCTCGGCCAGGATCGCGCCGTAGAGCCGGGCCACGGTGGTCTTGCCGGTTCCCGGTGCTCCCGCGAAGACCAGATGCCTGCTCATCGGTGGGGCGGAAAGGCCCGCTTCCTCCCGGAGTTTCGCCATCCGGTTGAGGTTGACCAAGGTTGCCACTTCGCGCTTGACGTTTTCGAGGCCGACCAGAGCCTGGAGCTCCTCCGCAGGCGGCCTCTCAACCGATTTTCCACCGCCTGGTGCCGCATGTTCTGCCGGGGCAACTGCGGGCACGGCATGCGAAGTGCCGAAGGCGTCCGCGAAGCCGTTGCCGCTGCTTCTGGTGTTCTCGAACGTGATCGACGTCGATACCACTTGCTGGCGCAGCCCGGCTCCGCCATTGTCCCGCAACGAGCAGTCGCGCACGACGACTTCGCGGTCCGTGGCGACTCGGATGCCGTCGCCGTCGTTGCCCAGGAGTTCGCAGTCGGTCATGCGCGTCTTCGCCGTGGCAGCGACCTGGATACCGTGGCCGGTGCTTTCCCGGATCCGGCAGCGGGTCAGCACCCCAGAGGCTCCGTCGGCGAGAAGCACCCCGTCGCCTCCGCAGCCGTGCAGATCGCCGTCCTCTGCGGTGAGCGTCCCGCCGGAGACGGTGACCCCCGCTCCACCTGCGCCCCGCACGGTGCATCCCCGGAGCAGAACATGCGCATCCGCGGCGAGTTCCAAGCCCGTCCGCTGGGCTCGTTCGACCTCGAGCGCTTCGAAGCGGACGTCGGCGCCGTGGATCACGATGCCGTTGTGCGCGCATTCGCGGACCATCAACCTCTGCCACACGGACTCCTGCTTGGACGTCAGCTGGAGACCGCTTTCCCCGCAGGCCCGCACTTCGAGTCCGTCGCATTCCACAGTGGACATGTCTTCGACAATCGCACCAGTACCACCCACATCGGACATTCGACAGCTCTGCAACGTTGCCGTCGCCGCACCGGAGAACCGCATGCCGTGCCGTGCACTGCGGCGCACCTCGCAGCCCCGCAGCGCAAGACGACCGGTCCCCTCCGCGAGGAACGCCTCCGCGGCAGAGTCCTCGACGGTGCATTCGGTGAGCTCGACCGGGCAGGTTGTCTTCAGGAAGAAGCCGATGCCCGCCGTCTCGCGAACCGATATCCGCCGGAGGACCGCCGTGGCGTGGTCCTCCACCGCTACCGCGGGTTTGTCGCCGCAATCGACTATCCCGGAATCCGCGGCCGTGAACTCGGCATTCCCGCTCAGGTAGAAGCCGTTCCCGCCGCTTTTCCGGACGGTGCTGCCGCGCACGTCCAGCAGGCCGCGCTCGGCCACCACGACGGCCGAGGTACCGAGGTCCTCGAAGGTCGAGTTGTGCACCGCACTCCCGGCCCGTGATGTGACCACCACACCGGCCCCCGCCGGGTTGCTGACATGCGAGTCTCGAAGCACCAGACTTCCGCTGCCGTGGGCATGAGCCGCAGCCCACGAGTCACCCCGGACCGCGCATTCCACCATCACCAGGCGCCCGGATCCCACCACCACCGGCGCCTGTTCGGGGTCGCTGCCCCGCAGTTCGATGCCGCTGAGCGCCACCGCGGCCGCCACCTCCAGCACGGCGCCGACATCGGAACTGAACGTCACCGTCCCCGGGCCGTCCTCGGCCACGATCGTGACGTCCCTGATCAGCACCAGGTTCTCGCGGTAGCGGCCGGGCGCCACGCTGATCGTCGCGCCCTCGGGTGCCGCGTTGACGGCCTGCAAGACCGTGCGGAAACCACCCGGCACCACCTGGGAAACCGAGATCATCTGCGGTCCTCTTCTCCTGCCGCGGCCGGCTCGCGGCGCGGGTTGTCACGCCGTTGTCTCCGTCACTCGCCCCTCCAGCCAGGCGGCGGCCAGCTCGACCCGGGTTCGACAGCCGGTTCGGGCGAAAATCCTGGTCAGGTGGCTTTCCACGGTCTTCTCGCTGACTTCCAGGACCGCGGCGATCTGCCGGTTGGTGCAGCCGTCGCTGACCAGCTGCGCCACCCTGGCCTCGGTGTGCGCGAAGGAATCGTCCCTGCTGCGCTGCCTGGGCAGCCATATTCCGCGCCGCCGCATCGCGCCGACCAGGTTCGCGCGACTCCGGGACGAACCGTGACGCTTGGTCAACGCGTACAGCTCCGCCAACCAGGGCTGCGGGTCCTCGCTGAGATCGCTCAGCAGCAGGCAGGCCCGCGCCACCGACGGCGCGTCCTCGCGCTCCCGCGCCAGGCGCACGCATTCGACGGTCTTGCCGCGGTCACGCCGGACGAGTCCGTGCGCGAGCAGCACGGCGATGCGCGTCGAACCCGACCGGACCACCTCGTCGAGTTCCTCCAGCTCGTCGAGCAGGGTCTCGGCCATGTCCTGATCGCCTTCGCGGGTCGAGCAGTCGATCAGCCGGCCGAGGAGCTTCTCCAGCCCAGACGTGCGTCCCCAGCTGCGGTGTTCGCGGTACTCCCGCCATCCGTGGTGGATCGCTGCCGCGGCCTTGCCCGTACGGTAGCGCAGACCACAGCGCGCCCAGCTCGCCAGGTGGCCGCCAAGCATCCGGTGCGAAGCTCCCCGCAGCCATTGCGCCGCGCGGCCGAAGTCGCCGGCGTCGGCGCAGATCTCGCCGGCCAGCACTCGGGAGAGTTGCCTCAACGGGGAGCCGCGACGCCCGAGGTCACGCGCTTCCATCCTCCGCGCGAGCGACAACGCACGTTCCCGGTCTCCCACGTGGTAGGCCCGCAGCATCCGCTGGTACTCAGCCGCGTCGCTGTGCTCGACGGAGCCGTACCGGATGCCGAGCGCGCTTTCCAGAACAGTGGCGAGATCGCCGTGCGCGGCTGCATCGCGCAGGTCGTCGGCGGCCATCCTCCGGAGCCTGGGCCAGTTGCTGGTTGCCTGGAGAAACGTCCTGTGGTCGCCGGTGAGCGCTCCCAACAGCGCGAGGAAGTCGGCAGCCGTGGTGCAGAACGGCGACATCGTTTTGAGCCGGGCTGCCGCCGTACGCCAGTCAGCCCTGGAAACCGGTTTTAGGAGGGATTCCGCGAAGTCATCTGGCAAGGCCGCCCCAGCAGACCGCAACTGGGCGACCACCTCCGGCAGCAAGTCCGTGCGCCATTCGTGCAACAGCGCACCGATCCAAGCCGCCAGGACCTCGTCCAGCGCCTGGCGATCGGGGTGCGTGGGATCAGGTGCTGCCGCGAGGATTTCCGGGAGACACCGACGCAGTTCGGCGTGGAGATCGTCGAACCTCGCCGCCGCGACCCGCGCCTGAACGTGATCGCGCAACGATCCCAACCATCCCGGATCCCGCGGCGACGGTGCGGTCACCAGCGCTCGATCCGCCCGGGAGGTCGACCGCGCACGCAGGGCGGCTCGGCATTCGTCGACGAGCCCCTCGTCCGCCACCGCCCGTGCCGCGGCAGCCAGCGCCGGAACCGCGAACGACACCGAGCTCCCGGATTCGGAGAAGACGAGAATCCCGGCGGCAACCAGTTCGTCCAGCAGCAGACCTGTTTCCCCCAGATCCGCTCCCACCACGTCTACCAGGTCCGAGAGGTGCTCCAGCTTGAAGGGGCTCCGTGCCGAAAGCATCGCGGCCAACGCATCCTGCTGCAGCGGGCGGACCAACCAGTGATTCGCGGGTACGGCTATTTCCCCGCCCCGGGTGGTCAGGCACCAGTGCTCGTCGACCACTACCAGCCGTTGGTCGGCCAACATCGCTTGCAGGGTCTGCAGGACAGTGCCGGGGTTGCGGAACAGCGGCCCCAGTGCCGTGCGCAGCGCATCGACCACCGCAACGTCGAGCGGGAACCGCGGCACTCGCCGGGCGAGCATGATGCGGACGTCGGCGTCCGAAAGCGGTACGAGTTCTACGGTTTCGGAAACCAGCACGTCCAGCGGAGTGGTGCTACCGCGGCGGGCAGAGAACACCACCGCGGCTCCAGCAGAGCAAACCGTCGCGGCGATCGTGGCCAGCACGGTCCTGGAGACGGCATCGGCCCGGTCCACGTCGTCGATGACGGCTACCCCGCCGCGCTGTCCGCCCACCGCCTCGGCCAGTGCCCGCCCGACCTCGTGGGCGAGCCCCAGCATGCCGACCGTCCGGAACCGGGAACGCAGGCTCGTTGCAGCAGCGATGCTTTCGAGGAGACGAGGGCTCGCGGTCAGGTCGAACTGCTCCCGGACGGCATCGAGCAGCGCATCCACAGTGCCCAACGGTCGTTCGCCGCAGGCAGTCGCCTTGACGACGGGAGTGCCGTCCCGAGTCCAGTCCGCGCAAGCCGTGTCCAACAGCGACGTCCTGCCGTCCCCGATGTCACCGCGGACGTCCACCACGACGCCCCGGCGAACGTACTCCGCCAGCGCGGCCCGCTCTCCGTCCCGGCCGACGACCGCTCCGCTCTCCCGGATCATCGTCCCCTTCCTCCCGCTCGACGAACCCGCCCACCAACTGCCACCCGGACGTCTCCAGGAGAACGGAATCAGGCGCCTGAACGCGTGGCAACACTCCACGTCTTAATACCCCCCGACAGCAGGTGTCGGCGGCGAACTGAGATGGACGATGCTTCGGGTAGGGAGAACTCTCGCGACTGCGCGGGTCTCCTCCGGGCTGGCAAGCGCGTGCGTGCTGTCAACTGGGGAAGGAGTCATCGATCGTGCTGGTTGGGTACCCGACGACAGCGAACCGACCGGACCAGGCGCCGGCCGTCCGTTCCGCGGTGACCGACGAACGTCCGTCCCTAGTCGGGCGGGACGACCTGGTGCGTGATGTGCTGGACGTAATAGCGGACGACTCCGTGCCGGTCATGGCCTTGCTGGGGACGGCCGGAATCGGTAGCTCCGCTCTGCTCGAAGCCTTGAGCGCTCGGGGGCGGCCCGCCAGGTTGGTGCGCTTGCGGTTGGCCGAAGGCGACCGGCTCACCACCTTCTGCGCCGCGCATCGCCTGCTGGCCTCCGTCGCCTCTGCGCATAGCGGAGCCGTGGCCTCATCCGTGATGACGGCTTTGGCCAAGAGTGGTGGGAGAACAGCCGGGCAGGCGACGGAACGCCGGCTCGCGGTGGCGATGTCGATGGTGCTGCGCCGGCTCGCTCCGTTGGTGATCCTCGTCGACGACGCGCACTGGGCCGATGACGGATCCGCAGAGCTGCTGCCGATCTTGGCTGAGCACCTGGCCGGTGCGGAATGCACGATCGTCACGGCCATGCGCCGCGACCACGCACGTGATGCACGCTCCCAGGCCCTCGACCGCATGCTCCGCCGCGGTCTCGCCCGTAGCCGGTCGATCCGCCCCTTCACGGCGCAGCAAAGCGCGGCCGCGCTTGCCCGTGTGCTCGGCGCCGTCCCTGATGCATCGGTGGTCACCGCCCTGCACGACGCCAGCCGCGGCAATCCGGCCCTGCTGCTCGCGAGCGCCGCCGCATGCCGGCAGACCGGTGCAATCCGGTTCGTGGACCGGCACGCCGTGCTGCGCCGGGGAAGCAGTGTGCCGCCGGTCAGCATCGATGCGGTGCCCGGTCTGCGGACGACCGACGGGTTCCGGTGGCGAGTCATCAAATGCATGGCAACCTACGAAAGCTTAGGCGCGGACGCCGTCGAACTCACCGGTCGAGCGCTCAGCGCGAGCACTGACCGCGTGCTGGAAGCCCTCGCGGACCTGGAGGCCGACCGCACGCTCCGACGACCGCGCACCGCGGATCACGAACGACCATCGTGGCGCTTTTCCCTTCCCGCAGCGCGCGAAGCCGTGCGTGCGGCCGTCGGTCCTTTCGAACGCCGACTGCTCGCATCATCGGCGGTCAACGCACTGCGGACCGGCGACGTCCCGCAGCGCAACGATGGCGTGCTTGCCGACCTCCTCGTGGAAGCAGGCACTCTCGCGGATCCCGCGCGGTCGATCGGTGAGCTGCTGAGCCACGCCACCGACGAATCCTTCGACGACGATCCCCGCGTCATGCGGTGGCTGGCCGCCGCAGCTTCACTCGCACCGACGCGCCAGCAGCGAGCGGCCGTGCTGGCCGAGCATTGCGCGGCCTGCTTTCGTCACGGGAGGATGGCCGAAGCGGAACGCAGTGCGCGGACGGTTTTCGAGTCTGGACCGCCACCGCTTCCAGAGCCGCAATGGATTCTGCTCGCGCTCCACCGCGTCCTCGCATTGGCCTCGTGCGGCGAGAAATCCGAACTGCAGCGGATCATCGACCTCAGCGTCGACTGGCTTCCGCCGGACCGACGGCACCGCTGGCTGATTCGCGCGATCGCTTTGTGCTTGCTGAACCGCTGGGCGGAAGCAGGTTCTGAACT
This sequence comes from Saccharopolyspora elongata, assembly GCF_004348985.1. Classification (GTDB taxonomy): domain Bacteria; phylum Actinomycetota; class Actinomycetes; order Mycobacteriales; family Pseudonocardiaceae; genus Saccharopolyspora; species Saccharopolyspora elongata. The sequence goes on from NZ_SMKW01000050.1 coordinate 24,969, forward strand.
TCGGCGGTACCGCTCGCAGTGGACCGAGGTGGTCCCGTCAGCGGCGTGGTGGGGCCGCTCTTTCGATTTCACCGCAACCATCCTGTGTGGAGCAGAACGCGACAGGGCCGTGCCCCCGCATCACTCGTCATTGCTCGCGCTGGTAGAAAGTACACCCGCACGGAAAGCAAATGAACCGACGGATTCCGCTGGATGCCGCCTGTCCGATGCCGACCGCTTCCAGGTGCAGTGGAGCGCCGGGAACTGGGACCAGGCGATGCGGATCGCCCGGAACGGCATCGGCGGTGAACCCGGCGCAGACCCTGTCGGCAGGTTGTTCTTGCACCACGGCGCGATCCAGGTGCTGACGGCCCAAGGCTGGGTGGGTCGGGCGCGCAACCTGGTCGCGGAAGCCCGGTGCGGCCAGTTGGAGCACGTGCTGGATCACGCCGAAGCCACTGTGGTGCGGCTGCTCGGCGATGGCGACTCCGCCTACGACCTGCTGCGGTCGGGGCTGCACCGCGCCGAAGCCGAGGCCATCGTGTTCGGCACCGAAACCCTGCTGGCCGACATGGCATACCACCAAGCCAGGCATGACGAACACGAGCAGGCCGAACGCAGCCTTCGACGGCTCGCTCGAGTCGCGGACGAACTGGGCACCGACAAGGCGCGGCTCGAACTCCTCGTCGCCCGTGCCACCGTGCTGGGCGATCCGCGCAGCGCCGAAGCTGCCATCGCGCTGGCGCGCGAACGTTCGTCCCCGTTCGAGCGGGCAGTGGCGTTCAGCCGGATCGCGCAAACCGGCCTGCGGACGCAGGAACTCTTCTTGGACGCCTACTGCTTGCTAGGGCAGTTGGGGGCCCTGCTGTGGCGAGCGCGCCTGCGGCGGCACATGCAGGACCACGACGTGAGCGTGCCCGGCCGCAGCGAAACCTTGCGGGAGAACGAACAACTGCTGGCGGTGCTCGTGACCGAAGGGCTGAGCAACCGGCAGCTGGCCGCCGTGTTCGGAACCAGTGAAAAAAGCGTGGCGGCAAGGCTTTCCCGCATGTTCACGAGATCGGGATTCCGCTCCCGCGTCGAGTTGGCAGCAGCGATGCTCACCGGCGACTTCCCGACCGGATCGGGCAACGGGTCGCGGTGAACTGGATTCGCCGCGCCCGCCACCCGTCCGCCTCACCCGCCCGCGTAGTCCACCTCCGTTCGACGACGCGGCACCAGGCCGACCGGGATGTCGCAACGCTCAGCCTGCGCCTCGGTCATCTCGACCGGATGGTCTCGCCGCCCGCGCCGAAGCGCCGCTCGCAGCTCGTCGACCAGCACCCGGTCCAGGTCCGGTTCGCCCGGCACCTCGATCTCGGATGACGGCAGCTCGACCAGGAATACGATGCGGGCGCTGTCGTTGGTCGGCGGGTCGACGGCCAGCACCTTGAACCTGCTCCCGGCCGGGAACACCACCTCGTCGGCCGGATCGGGATTCACCGCAGCCGTGCGGCGCGCGGTTCGCGACCAGATCACCAACTCCGCGCCGCAGTCGTCCGCTACAGCTCGGGTTCGGGCTCCCATCGCGCTCAGGAACGCCGGCTCCGCGAGCACATCGCCCGCCGAATAGGCGGAGTCGAGCCCGGCACGGTCGGTCACGCGCAGGAAGACCACCCCGCAGTGGCTCGGCAATCGCGTCAGCCCTGCCGTGAGACAAGCGACGTAGTGGGCCGGGACTTCCGTCCCAGAACTACGCAGAGCGTTGTTCAGCGCAGCGCCCGACCACTCGCCGCGCCCCAAGTAGAGCAGGACCGCCGCGTAGTCGATGCGGGCGTCGGCGCTCGTCGCGGACGTGATGTCCACCGGTAGGGCAACGTCGTCGAGGTACTTTCCGGACCAGCGCACGAATTCCTGCCGATCGAGGGCCGAACAGTCGTTGCTTCCACCCGGGGCGGAAGGACTCCTTGGCGCTGGGAGGAGTGCGGCTTCCGGTTCCCGGAGCGCGGGTGCAACCGGAACCGGGAGAATCCGGGTCTTCGCCTCGCCCGGGCCCGGTTCTGCGTTCGCACCGGATTGAGCCGCCTTGCCCGAAACCGGCGCCATCACAAGGGTTCTCTGCTCGCCCGCGGGCTCGATAGACGTTCCGATCGCAGGGACGGCGGGCGTGCCGCGTTCGAACTGGGCGCCGTACACATCGGCCAGCTCACGAATCTCGTCCGCCAGCCCCGGCGGTACCGATTCGGCAGTGACCAGCCGCATGCGCTCACGACTGCTCATGGGCAGCCCGTCGAGCAGCGAGCGCAGCGGCCCCATCAGTGACACCTCGCATTCCTCGGGGCAGGCCACCGTCACGGTCATCCGGTTCGGCTCGAACGGCAGTGAATCGGCTTCGCCGGCATCCTGCCCGATGGGTAGCAGCGCCAGGCCGCTCGGCACCACGCGCGCCAGCCAGCCTCCGGACGCCGCCACTGCTCCCGGCGGTGGAGCCTGGCGGTAATGCACCGGATCGAAGACCAACCAGCCGCGCGGGGGCGGTGCCGTCTCCACCACCTCCGCCGATTTGCCCGGCGCGTACCGCAGAGCGAGCGCGGGCGGTTGCCAGGTCGGTTCGCCGCCCCCGTCGTGCACCACCGCAATCGCGCCGCCGGCACCGTCGTCGCTGATCACGCCCGTGCTCGCGACCACCGGCCGACCGAGCAGGTCGGCGAGGCGCTGGTTCCACCGGGCCGACGAGGTCTGCAGGTCCGTCGGCACCAGCTGCACGCGGTCCAGGAATTGCGGCGAGCTCTTCCGCAGGAACTCGGCGACCGCCAACGCGCTGATCTCGCCATCCGCCGGGTGGCCGAGAACCAGCCGGGGTCTGCCGGGATGCACCGGAACACCGCGTGCCTCCTCGACCGCCCCCGGTGTCAGCGCATCGGATCTGCACACCATCAGCCCGGCCGGGATCGGCACGAGGCTCAGTCCGCCCTCGGCGATGTCGGTGCGCGGCAGCAGGTTTTCCCACCCCGGTGCCGGATACCGGTGTCCGATCCACTCCGCGGGCCAGCCCCGCCGGAACCGGTACCAGCCGTGCCCGGGCTGATCGCTTCCGGAGAACAACGAACCAACGGGCTCGGCCACGATGCCGGTGTTGGTGGCGATCACCCCGACACCGAGTTCTTCGGCCAGTTGTTGGGCGAAGACCTGTCCGTCGCCCGGGGAAGGGGACGCTGCTTCCGGCAGGGCGAGGCACACGTGCACAACCGCACTCCCGGCGTCCAGCACCTCCTCGACTGCCAGAGCGCAGGCCTGGCGCACCGCACTGGGGATGCTCGGGACGTTCAGCGCTCCTTCGGTAGCGGCCACGACCGCCACGCCCGGTTGCCTCGCCAGCACGTCCAGATACCCGCTCAGCGCCGCCTCGGACTCATCAGGGCGCCGAATGTGCATGACCGACTCGTGTCGTTCGACGACGAGTCCCGAATCGGGCAGATGTCCCTTCCGGAGCTTCGATCGCCGAGTGGATTTCCAAGTGCGCATCGTCACGTCCCCCTGCGACAACCAACAGCGGTGCGGGTGACGTCCCGGCCACGACGAGGTGGCGCCGGACGGCGGTTTCAGACCCGAGTGTCCGCCGCCGCCCTTCCGGAACGCCCGCCGCGCGGTGGCGGCTCGGAACGTGCAGGGGTAATCCTCACCAGATCGAATCCGTCCGAATGAGCCTTTTTCATCCTGATCAGCCCGCAGCCGCGGGTCGCAAAGCCGCACGTCGATGAGGTGTCGCATGCGCCGCAGGCGCATAACCCACCTACGACACTCGCACCGCCGCGGGTTCACTGTGCCCGTGCCCCTGGGGCACTCCTGGGCGGGACGGCCCTGACGCCGTGTATTGGACATACATAAGTCAGGGACCCCACAGTCCAGGGAGCCTCGGAGGTTCCGCCACCCGCACCGCCACCCAAAACGAGGTTGGAAAACCTCAATGGGACGAAAGACATCAGCCGACGAACCGGGACCCTTGGTCGCGGAGATCCTCCGGACTACCGGGCAGGCAGACGAGATCACCGAAGACGTTCACACCGTTGTGGATGAGAAAGCTCTCCACCGGAATGTTCGCCACCGATCGCGCTTCCTCCGGCGCCAATCTGCGACGCACGGTGAGTTCTGGATATTTCAACCAGTTTTCGAGCAATTCGTCCGGTTCGACGTGGTGCTCGGCGCAGAATTCGAGCAAGGCCGCCAGGCATCTGCGCCGCTCGGCATCGTCCATGCCGACCTTGCGCTCCAACGCTTCCTGCCACCTCAGGACGGATTTCGGCATTGCCGGACCTCCACATCGCGAGACACGGACCGTAGTTGGACAGATCCCTGTTGTGACAACAAACCACGCGCCGGTACATTCTTGTCACGTTGTGTGAATGATCGGGGAGCAGCAACGATGGATACGAGGAAGTCCTCGCAGCGGCATCCACGCTACTCCGACTCACCCGCGGAGAGCAGCGGCGAGCATCGGCAGTTGCTCCACGACATGGGCAACGAACTCGGCGTGGCGCTCGGCACAGCCGAACTGCTGGCCCAGAGCGAACAGCTTCCGGCCTCCGCGCGACAAGGGCTCCGCACGATCGCAGAGGCGATCTCACGCGCCGGAGCACTGCGGAGTTCGATCACCCTCCGCAACACCAAACTCCTGGATGCGGCCAATCTGCTGACCTGTCAATCGGCCGTCCTCGAACTGATCGCCAGGAAAGCACCACTCTCCGCGACACTGGCCAGGCTCGCGAGCGGGATGGAACAGCATCTGCCCGGCACCCACTGCTCGATACTCCTGCTCGATTCGGACAGCCGGCTCTACCACGGGGCGGCGCCGACGCTGCCGGACAGCTACATCTCCGAGATCGACGGCATGTCCATCGGCCCCGTGGCCGGGTCGTGCGGAACCGCCGCATATGCGGGTAAACCGGTCGTCGTCAGCGACATCCTCGAAGACGAGCGGTGGGATGCCTTCCGAGACCTCGGGATGCGCCACGGCCTGCGGGCGTGCTGGTCGTCCCCGGTGGTCAGCCCGCGGACTTCAGACGTCCTCGGCACTTTCGCGGTGTACCACAACACTCCGCACCGCCCGAGCGTCGAGGAGCGAGTGGTCGTCGAGCGGTTCACCCATCTGGCCGCGGTCGCGATCGAGCACCACCGCTTGTTCAGCGCGCTGCACGAAAGCGAGGAGCGGTTCCGCAGCGCTTTCACCGACGCGGCCATCGGCATGGCGTTGGGCGACCGGGAAGGGCGGCTGGTCCACGTCAACGCCGCGTTGTGCACCGACACCGGGTACGACGTGGACGAACTCCACGGCACCTACGTGTCCGACCTGATCAGCGGGGACGGCTCCGCTGAAGTGCGCGCCGCGGTGCGGAAGCTGGTCGCCGGCACGTCGACCAGCTACCTCAAGTTGCACGAGTACCGGCACGCCGACGGCACGCTCCATTCCGCGACCGTGGTCATCTCCCCGGTCAAGGACTCCGAGGACCGCACCCGGTTCGTGTGCCTCCAACTCCGCGACATCACCGACCGCTTGCGCATCGAACGCGAGACCCGAGCCCGCGAGGCGGCCGAACGCGCCAACCTCGTCAAGAGCGAGTTCGTCTCGCAACTGAGCCACGAGCTGCGCACCCCGATCACCGCAGTGCTCGGCTACGCCGAGCTGCTCACCCAGGGCGGGTTGCCCTCGGACGACGCCGCGGACTGCGCTCGGCACATCATGGACGCTGCGGGGCACTTGGAACGGCTGATCGATGACACGCTGTGCATGACGCACGCCGATGCCGGTCGGCTGCCCATCCAGTCCGAGCTGATCGACCTGACGGAGGTCGTCGACGACAGCCTGGCGCTCACACGCTCAGTGGCCGAACGCAAAGCTGTCGCGCTGCGAGTGCTGCCCACGAGCAGCGAGCCCGTCGCCCTCGGCGATCGTCAGCGCTTGCGCCAGGTGCTGCTGAACCTGCTGACCAACGCGATCAAGTACAACCGGCCGGGCGGCCTGGTGACGGTGCGGATCGAGCCGGCCGGGGAGTTCACCCGGCTCGTCGTCGAGGACACCGGGCGCGGCATCGCACCGGCCGACCTCCCCCGCATCTTCGCCCCGTTCCAGCGCCCAGGTGTGCAGCCCGGGGACCCGCCCGGCCACGGCCTCGGCCTGGCTGTCGCCAAGAAGCTCGTCACCGCGATGGGCGGCCGCATGGCCGCCGACAGCGAACCGGGCGTTGGCTCCAGGTTCTGGGTCGAACTTCCGCGGCACGACGAGACTCTCGAAGGGGTGCGCACGCCGTGGGTCCCGGCGCAGCGCTGCGGTGAGAATCCCGTGGTGTTGTACCTGCACAGCGACCTGCACAGCATCGAGGCCATCGCGGAAGCCCAACGGGCGCGCCCGCGCATCCGGCTGCGGTGCGTGTACCAGTTCTACGGCGAGGTCGAAGAACTGATCCGCTTCGAACGCCCCGACCTGGTGGTGATCGACCTCGACGACGCCGGCAGGTCGCGCAGCCTTCTGAACCTCGTCCGCCGGCATCCGCTGACCGCGGAGAAGCCGGTCGTGTGCCTTACCGACACCACTGCGGAGACAATGCCCGACGACATCGGCGCGCCGCACTTCCTCCGCATCCCGGTCGACCTTTCCGAGCTGCTGGAGATCTTCGACCAGAAGCTGCCGATCCCAGGGGAAGCGAACGCGACCTGATGAAGCGCGTACTCGTGATCGAGGACGATCACCGGATGCGCGACCTGCTGGTCCGCCAGCTCTCCGCGCTGCGCTGCGTTGCCTTCGCCGTGGGCGCTCCCTCGGGCGCCCAGCAGGCCGTCGACGCGCACCGGCCCGACATCGTCATCGTCGACATCGGACTGCCCGAAATGGACGGATTCGCGCTGGCTGACATGTTGTGCCACAACGGGATTCCAATGATCGCCAGCACGGGAAGCGCGAGCCCGGACCTCGAAGAGCGGGTCCGCGAGGCTGGTTTCGCCGGGCTGCTGCGCAAACCGTTCAGGTTGCAGGACCTCGCTCGAGAACTCCGCTGCCCCTTGCCCGGGAACTGACCCGAGACGTCCGACCAGTCGGACGAGAACTGGTCCGCGACAAACACCGATCTATTGGAAGGAACCGCACCGAACATGTTCCCCACACGCGCGTCCGGCCACGCCGTGCTGGTCGTTGATGACGACGAGCGCATCCGGCGGCTGGCCGCCCAAGCCCTTCGCGAAGGCGGGTTCGACGTGAGCGAAGCCGGGGACGGCAGGGCGGCTTTCGAGCACGTCCGGCTGAATCGGACGGATTTGGTGGTGCTCGACATCGGCCTGCCCGGTGTCGACGGCCTGGACCTGTTGCACCAGTTCCGCGGCGAGGGGGACATCCCGATCATCCTGCTCACCGCGCGGCGCGGGGAGACCGACCGGGTGCTGGGCCTGGAGCTGGGCGCCGACGACTACGTGACCAAACCGTTCTCCTCCCGCGAACTCGTCGCCAGGGTGCGGACCGTGCTCCGCAGGAGCGGCCGCGACCAGCGCGGCGGATCGCGGCTGGAGTTCGACGGCCTGGTGATCGACGGAGGAACGCGCGAGGTCATCGTGAACGGCGAGGTCGTGGAGCTCACGGCGAAGGAGTTCGACCTGCTGGCACACCTGGCATCCGCTCCCCGGCAGGTCTTCTCCCGGCGGCAACTGCTGCAGGCGGTGTGGCACGCCGCGCCGGACTGGCAGGCCGAGTCCACGGTCACCGAGCACATCCACCGGTTGCGGCACAAGATCGAGAACGACGCGTCCCGGCCGCGGCGGATCCGGACCGTTCGCGGGGTCGGGTACCGCTTCGAACCGTAGGGCCGGCTCTGGGCCGGCTGCGGATCATCCCGGTCCGCAGCCGGTCCAGAGCTGTTCCGCGAGCAACTTCAGGCGCCCACGGCGAGTCCGGCGGGGATCCGCTGGTACAGCGTCGTGCGCTGCACCAGGTCACGCCCCAGCGGCGCGAGCAGCGCCGTGAAATCAGCTTCGCTCATCATCTGCCCGTGCGCAGCACCCGCGGCGCGGCTGATGTTCTCGTCCATCAAGGTGCCACCGAGGTCGTTGACACCCGCCTGCAGCAGTTGGCGGAGCGCCGGCGCACCCAGCTTCACCCAAGACGCCTGCACGTTGTCGATCAACCCGTGGTAGAAGATCCGGGCCACGGCGTGCACCAGGACCACTTCCCGCCAGGTCGGCCCGCGCCTGGCCTCGCGGCGCAGGTACATGGGTGCCGCCATGTGGACGAACGGGAGCCCGACGAACTCGGTGAACCCGCCGGTCCGGCGCTGGACGTCCCGGGTCGCGATGAAGTGCCGAGCCCACGAAACCGGCTGCTCGATCGCGCCGAACATCATGGTGATGTTGGACCGCAGGCCCACCTCGTGCGCTGTCTCGTGACATTCCAGCCACTGGTCGGTGGAGATCTTGTCCGGGCAGAGCAGCCGGCGGACCGGCTCGTCGAGGATCTCGGCCGCCGTTCCGGGCAGCGAGCGCAATCCAGCGTCCGCCAGCCTGCGCAGGTAGTCGCGCAGCGGTTCGTCGAGCCGTCGGGCGCCTTCGAAGACCTCCAGCGCGGTGAACCCGTGCACGTGGATGTCCGGCACCGCTTCCTTCACCGCGCGGGTGACGTCGATGTAGTAGTCGCCGTCGAACCGGGGGTGGATGCCGCCCTGCAGGCAGACCTCGGTGGCCCCGGCCTGCCACGCCTCCCTGGTGCGCTCGGCGATGTCGTCCAGGCCGAGCAGGTAGGGCTTCCCTCGCAGGTTCAGCGACGACTGGCCCTTGGCGAAACCGCAGAAGCGGCAGCGGAACGTGCACACGTTGGTGTAGTTGATGTTCCGGTTGCGCACATAGGTCACGTCGTCCCCGACCGCTTCGGCGCGGAGGTGGTCTGCGTACTCCGCGACGGCAGCGACGTCCGGTCCACGAGCGGTGAGCAGGGAGACGAGCTCGTCGACCCCCAGCTCCTGTCCCGCGGCGTGACCGTCGAGGACCTCCCGCACCGCCGCGGCGGGGGAAGCACCCCGCTGGCCCGGGATCAACACCGGCGGGTCGACGGTGCCGCCGCTGACCCAGGTGCCCGAGCGACGCCCGATGAGCACGACCTCGGCTCCGTCGCCGACGTTCTTGGCGGCGGCCACCCGCTCCGGGAACATCGGCCCGGGGTCGTCCCGGCCCAGCCCGACCGCGTCGGACCTGTCCAGCACCGGGAAGTGCAGGTCTTCGTGCAACCAGCGCTCCGGGTCCGCCGCGAACTCGGGGTAGACGGGCAGGCGGGGCACCAGGCGGTGGCTACGTTCCTCGGTCACGCTCGTCAGCCGATCGAGGTGCGGCCACGGGCGCTCCGGGTTGACGTGGTCGGAGGTGATCGGCGATACGCCGCCCCAATCGTCGATGCCGCAGTCCAGCAGCGCACCCGGGTCGTCGCTGAGGTTCGGCGGTGCTTGCAGGTGCACCTCGTCCGGCAGCAGGATGCGCGCCAGGGCGATCGCGCGCTGGTGCCGCTCGGCGGAGCACGGCGGAGCATCACGCATGGCGGTGTCGGCCTTGGGCAGGAAGTTCTGCACGATCACTTCCTGGATGTGGCCGTACTCATGGTGGATCTCGGCGATCGTCTGCAACGCCGCGATCCAGTCGTCGTCGCGTTCCCCGATGCCGACGAGGATGCCCGTGGTGAAGGGGATTCCGAGTTCTCCGGCCGCGCGCAACGTCGCGATCCGGCGCGCCGGGACCTTGTCGGGGGCCCCGCGATGCGCCGGCAGGTCTTCGACCAGCGACTCCACCATCATCCCCTGGCTCGCGGACACCGGCCGCAGCACGGCCATCTCCGGACCGGTCAGGGCACCGGCGTTGACGTGTGGCAGCACACCCGTCTCGGCGAGGACCGTCGCGCACATCGCGACCAGGTAGTCCACAGTGGATCCGTAGCCGTGCTCGGTCAGCCACTGCTGCGCTCCCGGGTACCGGAGCTCCGGCCGCTCCCCCAGGGTGAACAGCGCCTCGTGGCATCCCACCTCAGCACCCTGGACCGCGATCCGCAGGACCTCTTCCCGGGTGAGGTAGGGGGCGCGCAGGCTCCGCGGCCCCGTTGCGAAAGTGCAGTACCCGCAGCGGTCCCGGCACAGCTTCGTCAGGGGGATGAAGACCTTCGGCGAGTAGGTCACCGTGGTTCCACGAGTGCGGTCCCGCCGCTCCCGCGCCATCGCCTGCAACTCCGCCAGCGGCAGCCGCAGCAGGTCGCGCGCCGTTCCGTCCATTCCATACTCCTTCGCGATTGCGCGGTTCGGTTCTGCGGCGATTTCGCGCGAAATCGCCGCTCCGCACGCCTGCAGGTTGGCGATTTCGCGCGAAATCGCCAACCACCCCATGCCGCACGGGCTCTTCGTCGAGGACCTTGTTCGGGCGAGCCGCAGGTTGCTACGTCACCGCCAGCGCCCCAGCGTCGGCCGAGATCTCCAGCACCTGCCTGGCGAGCGAGACGCCGTCCTGCGGCGTGTTCACCAGGGTCGGCATCGTGGCGGTTCGAATGCCCATCGCGGTGATCTCCACGGTTTCGCCGGCGTCCGCCTCGTCGACCACGAAGAGGTCGCAGATGTCCCGGTACATCGACGCGACACCGGCCGCGCTGTGGCGCAGACCGCGCTGGGCCAGCAGCGCCGCTCGGCTGCGCGCCCGGCCGGCCTCACCCGGGTCCGTGATCGGGACACCGGACACCGCCGGGGTCACCGCGATGACCTGGGCCGCGGTCGTGCGCAGCGCATCGCGGACGCCGGGCAGGGCGAGCACCGGGCCGACGCTGGCCACCGGGTTGCTCGGCCCCAGGATCACCAGCCTGGAGCGCTCGATGGCTTCCAGCACGCCGGCGGCCGGGCGCGCATCGGCGATCCCGCGGTAGTTCGCGGCCTCGACCGTGTCCCGCGCGCCGCGGGGCACCAGGAACTCCTGGTAGTGCATCGTTTCGCCGGTGGCCACCCGGACGAACGTGGTGACCTCGGCGTCCGTCATCGGTAGCACCCGGTGGCGGACGCCCATGCCGGCGGCCAGCCGACTGGTGGCCTCCGAGAGCGTGCGGCCGGACTTGAGCATTCCGGTGCGCAGCAGATGGGTGGCCAGGTCTCGATCGCCCAGCTGGAACCAGGTCTGCTCCCCCAGCCCGCCGAGTTCCGACATGCACCGGAAGGTCTCGTCCGCCATCCCCCACCCGCGTTCGGTGTCCTGGCGACCGGACAACGCGTACAGAACGGTGTCGAGGTCCGGGCAGATGCGCAGGCCGTGCAACCACAGGTCGTCGCCGGTGTTGACGACGAAGGTCAGCGGTTCTTCGGCGATCTCCGCGATGCCGCACCACAGCCGGGCGGCCCCGATCCCGCCTCCTAGTAGCGTGATCAAATCAACCACTCCGGCATCTCCGGCGGCACGCGCCGCCCGTTGGCGATGAAGAACGCGCGGATGACGTTGCCCTTGGCGACCTGCTGTCCCCTGGGCACGTCGAGCTGCTCGGAGAACTCCTTGATCTTCGTCGCGTAGAAGCCGCGCTTGCGGTACTTCCGGGTCTGCGTGTTGAAGATTTCGGCGACCATCTCGTCCGGGGTGCGCTCGACGAACTCCGCGAACTTGCGCAGCGTGTCGAGGCGGTCCGCGCGCTCGTCCTCGGTCAGGTCGGAGTCGAGTTGGTCGGCGTAGCGGCGAACGGTTTCGAAGTCGGTGAACAGATCCTGTGACATTGGCTCTCCCGAGGTGGAACTCCGGCGGTGGGTGGCGGCGATGTCGACGGCCCGACATCGCCGCCGGCGCGTCACTCCGGCAGGCCGAAAAGCCCTGCCAGCGCGCGGATCTCCGCCTTCCGCCACGGCTGCGGCGCGGACGCCTGGATCGCACCCGCATCGACCAGCTCCTGCACGACCTCCGGGTCGCGCTCGAAGCTCTCGCCCCACTTGCCGCGGAAGTACAGCTCCTCGAAGTCCGGGCGCGGTCGCTGACCGCCCGCCTCGGCGTCCTCGGCCGGGTAGCCCAGCAGCTGGATCTGCGCCGGGGTGGCGTGCTCGGGCATGTCCAGCAGCTCGCGGATGCGCTCCCGCTTGCCGGTCAGCAGGCCCGTGCCCAGCCCTTCGTCGACGGCCGCGAGCAGGCCGGACCCGATGGCAAGGCCCGTCTCGATCGCGCTCAGCCATTCGGCGAAACGAATGTCACCGGCCATCACGTTGAAGTCCGGCGTCTTCATCACGACGTCGTCGACGAACTGCTCGCTCCAGCCGTAGCTGGAGGTCAGCGCCCCGGCCTCGATGAGCTTGAGCAGTTCGGGACGCAGGTTGTCCCAGCCGCTCATGTCGATGGTCCAGTAGATGTGCACCGGGGCCTGCGCCGCGGCCGGCTGGTTGTACAGCGCCTCGCAGAGCCCGTCCCAAATCTCCTTGGGCGTCTCCTCCCGGACCACGACGACGGCCTTGCGGATCAGCTGGGCGTTGCCGTGGTTGGATTGCAGGCGGGCCGCTTCCAGCACCTTCTGGATCTTCGCCGATTCCACCGGGCGCCACGGCTGGTAGTAGCGGATCGACCGCCGTGCGCCGACGACCTTCTTGAACTCCATGGTTCTCCCTTCACCTTTCCGGCGAATCGCCGGAAAACTCGTTGCGCAGCAGATGTTTCTGGATCTTTCCCACCGAGGTGCGCGGCAGCCGGTCGACGAACTGCACGAACTCGGGGACCTTGAACTTCGCGAGACGCTGCGCGCACCACTGCCGCAGGTCCTCGGCGGTGGCTTCGGCGCCGGCGTGCAGGACCACGAATGCCTTGATCGCTTCGTCCCGCACCGGGTCGGGAAAAGCCACCACCGCGGATTCGAAGACCGCAGGGTGCTCGTTGAGCACGCGTTCGACCTCGGCGGATGCCACGTTTTCCCCGGAGCGCTTGATGACGTCCTTGGCGCGGTCCACGAAGTGCAGGTAGCCGTCCCCGTCGGCGCGCACGGTGTCCCCGGTGTGCAGCCACCCGTCCCGTAGCGCTTTCGCGGTCGAGTCCGGGTCGTCGAGGTAACCGGTCATGAGCGTCCGGCCCGGCTCGCCACCGACCAGCAGCTCGCCCGCCTCGCCGGGTTCGACGTCCTGCCCCGCGTCGTCGACGATCCGGAGCACGGCTCCCGGGACCGGGCGGCCGATGCTGTGCGGGCGGCGATCCCCGTGCAGCGGCCCCATGGTGGGCGGCGTAACGGTCTCGGTCATCCCGTACAGCTGCACCATCGGAACGCCGAACCGGCCTTCGAACTCCCGCAGCGCAGCTTCGGAGACGTTCTGGGCGAACATCCCCGCCCGCAGCCGATGCGCGCGGTCGTGCTCCGACTGCTCCGCGGCCAGGATCATGCGCATCGGGGCCGCGAACAGGCTGGTGATCGTAGCTTCGAGCGCTGCCGCCTGCGCCGACCACCGGCTGGCGCTGAACTTCGGGGCCAGCCCGATCGACGCGCCCGTCACCAGTGCGGACATCGTCGAGTAGTACTGGGCGTTGCCGTGGAACAGCGGCAGCACCACGAGCTGGCGGTCGTCCGGCCCAAGCCGCAGCTGACCGGCCACCGTCTCCCCGGCCGCGGCGTAGGCCGCGTGCGAGACCAGCACTCCTTTGGGTCGGCTGGTGGTTCCCGACGTGTAGAGGATGCTGGCCGTTTGCTCCGACGTCGTGCCTTCGACCGCGTGCGGGGAGCTGGCGCGGACACATGCGTCGAAGTCATCCGCACCGCCGGAACCGACCACGAAAACCGGTGTTCCGGCCGCCGCTTCGGCGACCACCCGGCGCAGGTCCGGCTCGGTGATCACCGCCCGGCAGTTCGCGTGCCGCAGCACGAAGCCCAGTTCGTCCGCACTTGCCAACGGGTTCGTCGGTACCAGGACCGCGCCCGCCAGCGCGGCGCCGAACCAGCTCTCGTAGAACTCGGGCTGGTTGGTCAGGTGCACGTTGACCCGGTCGCCGGGGCGGACCCCGGCGTCGCGGAGCAGCCCGGCGACCTGCCGGGCCCGCAGGAAGAACTCGCCGTAGCTGGTGGTGCGCACACATCCGGGCTCCGGCTCGAAGGCCAGGAACGTGCGACGCGGTGCATAGGTAGCGTGCCAGGCCAGCAGGCCGTGCAGCGTCCGCCCGTCGCCGGCGGTCAGCGTTGTTGTGAGCACGGCAACAGCGTTGACCGGCAAGATCAGACCGACATCAAGTAATTCTCAACATTTCATTGTCCGGACGATCTCGCCGCCGCCGGTCCCTACCGTGATCCACGGCAGAGTCACTCACCGGGCGCGCCATCGTCCGGGTTCCCAGGTCAGGGAGGCGGCACGATGTCCCATCCCGCGGTGGACAACACTGCAACCGCGTGTTCGGGCCGAGCGGCGATTCCCACCCCGCACGGCGTCTTCCAGGCGATCGCCTTCCGCGCACCCGACGGTGTCGAGCACGTCGCGCTGGTCCGCGGCGAGGTGCGCGGTGGCGAGCCGGTGCTGGTCCGCATCCACAGCGAGTGCCTGACCGGCGACCTGTTCGACTCCCTGCGCTGCGACTGCGGCCCGCAGCTGCGCGCCGCGCTGGTCGCCATCGCCCAGGAAGGCCGGGGTGTCGTGGTGTACCTGCGAGGGCAAGAGGGGCGCGGGATCGGCATCGGGCGCAAGCTCCAGGCCTACGACGCCCAGCAGTCGCTCGGGCTGGACACCGTCGACGCCAACACCCACCTGGGACTTCCGGTCGACTCCCGCGACTACGGAGTCGCCGCGGAGATCCTCGCCGAGCTGGGCGTTCAAGGCGTTCGGCTGCTGACCAACAATCCGGACAAGCAGGACGCCCTCCAGCAACACCGCATCCCGGTGGTCGAGCGGGTGCCCCTGCAAACGCAGCCCACCCAGCACAACATCGGCTACCTGACCGCGAAGCGGGACCGCCTCGGGCACCTCCTCGACCTGCCGATCACGCACACCGACCAGAACGGGAAGGAACTCCAGTGGAGAAGGTGAAGGCCCCCGTGCCGAGCAGCCCCGCGGAAGCCCAGCTGGACATCGCCGACCTGGTGGTCGGCGTGCTGGGCGGCACCGGGGACCAAGGGCGCGGCCTGGCACGCCGATTCGGCCTGGCCGGAAGCGAAGTCCTGATCGGCTCCCGGTCGGCGGACCGAGCGCGTTCGATCGCGCGCGATCTACCCGTCGCGACCGGGATGGACAACACCGAGTGCGCGGCACGCGCCGATCTGGTCATCGTGGCGGTGCCGTGGGACAGCCACGCTGCATTGCTGTCCGAAGTGGGCGGAGAACTCGCCGGGAAGATCATCGTCGACTGCGTGGTCCCGATGGGCTTCGACAAGCGCGGTGCACACGCGCTCGACGTGCCGGAGGGAAGCGCCTGCCTGCAAGCCCAGCAGATCTGCCCGATGAGCCGCGTGGTCGGTGCTTTCCACCACGTTTCCGCGGCGCTGCTGCTGGATCCTTCGGTGCCGCGGGTGGAAACGGACGTGATGGTGGTCGGCGACGACCGGGCGGCCACCGATGCGGTCATCGAGCTGGTCGGCACCATCCCGGGCATGCGCGGGATCTACGCGGGTCGGCTGCGCAACTCCCGCCAGGTGGAGGCGCTCACCGCCAACCTGATCTCGATCAACCGCAGGTATCGAGTGCACGCCGGGTTGCGGGTGACCGATGTCCCGGGGATTCCAGCGCACTGATTCCGCCTCGATCAGGGGTGGCCGGACCACCCGGTCACCCGGTACGGCCGGGTCCGGCACGTCCTCGCCGGACCGTTCACCCGGATGCTCGGAACGGAGCTGCCATGGACGTCTCGCGAAACGTCGGTGAACGAAGGAACTCCGCACAGGTCCGCGTGCTCGTCGCGGACCGCCACCCCGTCGTGCGGTACGGGATCGGCTTGCTGCTTGGCAGCAGTTGCTCGTTCACGCTGGTGGGCAGCGTGGGCAGCGGGCGCGAAACGATCGAGGTGGGCGCCGGCACGCACCCGGACGTCATGCTGCTCGACGACCGCTTCCGCGATCTGCTCGCCCCCGAGATCATCGCCGAACTGCGGCGCAGGGACCCGCACATCCGCACGGTCGTCTTCACCGCCGTCCCAGAACACGCAGTCGTGCGCGCAGCCGTGGACGCCGGGGCGCACGGCGTGCTGCCCAAAGACGCGGGTCGCGGCGACATCACGCGCGCGCTGCTGGCGGTCGCCCGCGGCGACCGGCTGCCCCAGCCGCCGCGACGCCAGCGCGGGCCGATCACCACCCGGGAGTACGACGTGCTGCGCCGAGCAGCACTGGGCCAGAGCACCACGGAGATCGCCGCGGCGATGTATCTCTCGCCGAACACCGTCAAGGGCTACATGCAGAACACGCTGCGGAAGCTGGAAGCCCGCAACCGAATCGAAGCCATCGCCAAAGCCCGCGGCCTCGGCCTGCTCTGAGAGCCTGTCTTTGACCTGACGTTGCCGCCCGCGCCGCTGTCCAGGTGTCGGTTCTGCCCGATCAGGGGCCGTTTCAGGATGGTGCGCGGGCACGCGTGGGACGCGACCGCCTGGCACGCAGGGCGTCGTTTTCGCGCGAAACCGGCGCTCCACGTGAGGGCAGGGTGGCGATTTCGCGCGAAACCGGCGTCGGTATCGGGCTCCGAGTGCCTTCGGGATGAGCTTGCCAGGAGCCATTTTGAAACGCCCTACTGAAACTGGCACCCTCCCGTGCCGGATATGCCACGGGCCGACCGGCCGAGTCCGGGGCGGCATTAGAACGCGATCTCGTTCGGGACCGGTTCGGGCGGTGGGGCGGGGGTCGGCCACTGATGCGCCTTGCGGGCGTTGATCAGGTCCGATAGGGCTACCGGGCGGCCGCTCCGCTTGGCGTGCGGGACGAGGTCGGCCAGTTGGCGCCGTTCCCACGGGTGAACCTCGGCGTCGTCGGCCAGGCCGAAGACCTGCCGGACGAGCGCATCGAGGTCTGCCGCCCCGCTGCGCTGCTGCAGGTCGGAGATGCGGCGGACCGAGGTCAGCCAGTCCGGATCGTCGCCCCGGTCCGGGTCGAGTTGCCGTGCGGTGCGGACGATTTCGCGCATCCGGTCGATCTCCTCGGTGGTGACCTCGGTGTGCTTGCCGAGGTACTTGCCCAGCGGGGTCTGGGCCCGGTGAAGTCCCGTGGTACGCGCCAGCTCGGCGAGTTCCTGCGGCGTCGGGTCGGGCTTGTCCGCACCAGGCCCGGACAGCTGCGCGTGCACCCGCACGGCGGTGCGGATCGGCTCATCGTCGTCGAAACCGAACTCACTGCGTTGCGCGCGCAAGGCCTCCACATCGCGGACGCGGTGTTCGATCACCACCGGCATCGTGCCCACGTCCAAGCCCAACGCTGCGGCGTGCTTGCGCAACTCCTGGACGACGGCCGCGCTGCGCTGCTCGCGCGCACCCAGTTCGTCGGGCAGCGATTCCACCGTGATGTGGACCTGCGGCAGCGGCGCACCTTGTTTGGCCAGCCACGCCGCGTTGCCCGCGAGTTTGCTGATGAACCGCTGCGTCTGCGCGGTCGCCAACTCGTCCAGTTGCGTGCTGCCGGCGCCGAACTCGACCTGCATCCGTTTGTCGTCGTGGTCCGGGATGACCGTCAGCACCAGTGCGTTGGGTTTTTCCCCGAGGTGCGAGTCGCTTTCGAACAGCGACTCGCCGGGCGCGCGGCCGAACATCTCGAACCACCACTGGTCCCCGCTGGTGCCGAACTCCTCGCCGCTGAGCGCCGACAGCGCACGCACCGCGTTGCCCTTGGCCGCGGCGAGTTCTCCCTCGATCTGCGCTGGATCCTGGTCGCCGAGCTCAGCCAGCTGCTGCTGGTGCTCGATCACCTTCAGCAGGCTGTCCGCGAACAGCGCTCGGGGCCCGGTACCCTCGTTCGTCGTCGCCTCGGCGAGGACCTGTTCGAGCTCGTGCACCCGCGTTGCGTAGTGGATGATGTTCTTCTCCAGCACCGTCCGCAGGAACCTGTTGTCGGCCTCCCGCCGCCTGGTGTTCTCCAGCACGATGTGGTGCTGCCCGTCGGCGCTTTCCAGCACGACCGGCGCGAACCGGTAGAACCGCATCCGTTCGACCCGGCGCCCCTCGTCGGAACCGGAGAAGTCCAGCGAGAACCGGCGGCCGCCGTCGTCGTCGGTGCCGTGCGAGATCGGCTGGATCAGGTAACCCTCGCCGACTCGCGGACGAGCGTGCTCGTTGATGCCCAACTTCGCGGCCACCGCCGAGCTGCCCGAGCCGGTGCGGGAGAACGCCCGGCCGTAGCCCTCCCCCGGTGTCGGGGAGTCGTGCTCCTGCTGGTCCCAGCCCCGCCGCACCTGACCGGCGGCCCACTCGGGGGCGGCGAGCTCCGGCTCGGCAGCGGCCGAGACCAGCGCGTCAGCGAGCTCGTGGGTACCGGAGATCTCCTTGTCGCTGGTGGTGTTGATCTGCGCCGTGGCGAGCTTGCCGGTCCCGCCCGCGCCGGACGGGCGGGTGTCGTAGAGGACGGCGTGCGTGGGCGAGGCGCCGAGCACGTCGCGGGTGAACTCCTTGGAGATGTCCGAAACCCCGCCGTCCCCGAAGTCCGGCAGCACTCGGTAGAGCCGCTTCGTCCGCCCACCCGATTCGAACTCGATGCCGCTGCTCTCATCCACGCGCAACCGCACCGCGCCGCCAACCCGGTCGAGGTCGGCCTGCGCCCGACGCACCACTTCCAGCGTCGCGAAGACCTCCTTGGCCCCGTGACCGTGCGCGGCGATGGCCAGCGTGCCGTCCCCGGAGATCCGCACCGGCGGATGCTCGTCGACCAACGCCGGCCGCGCCGCGAGGAACCGGGGGAAGGACTGGTCTCCCCCATCGATCATCTGCTCCGGCGCACGATGCACGAACGGCCCATTCACAAGCCGCTGCTTGGTCGTGCTGCCCCCTGGGCCGGTACTGACGGGATCGGTCCCGAACCACCGGTACTCCGCAGTGGTCCACGACGCGGGCGCAGCATCACGCGTCGGCATCGACCGCGGGGGCTCCTCGGCATCATCCGCCGTGTCGGTTTCGCCACTGGATTCCGAGGAACCCGAATCGGGATTGTTCTCCTGTGTCACAGGGTCCACATCGGACGTCCCCGCGTCCTGACCAGTTGTCGATTCCACCGGAACGGTGACAACAGCGTCGCGCTCCTGCGCCCAACCGGTGAAGGCTTCGAGTCCCAGCTGCTGCGCTTCGCCACTTTCGGCGTCGACGATGGTGAAAAGGCGCTCCTCGCCCTGCCGGACCACCCGGATCAGCAGTGGTTGCCGATCCACCCCGATCCTGGCCTGCACCGCGCCGCCGCAGCGCAACATCCGCTCCCATAGCCCGGCCGGGTCGGTTTCACTGTTGACCCGCACCGGCTCTCGCGTCCCACCTCCGGTCGCCGCCTGCGACAACGCGCCGCGCAGGCCGTCGAGCGCGGGCCCGTCCCACGTCAGCATCGCGCGCATCGTTCCGCTCCAGGCCCGGGTCAGCTCGGCCCACTGCTCGTGGTGGACCGGGTTGCCGTCGGATTCGGAGCGAATGAACGCCAAGGCCGTCTGCTCAATGCTGTCGAAGGAGTCCTGCGCGATCTGCTCGATCTCGTCGAACGCCGCCCGCGCCTCGGCGAGCTTGCTGCGGACGAACTCGTCGACGCCGCTGCCGCCGCGTGGCCGACCTGCCGGGGTTTGGCTGACCTGCACCGTCAACGCGGCCAGCTCGTCGTCGAGGTGCCGCAGCACCGCACGCCCGACCTGCAACAGCCCGCCGGCGGTCGGCATGGTGCCGGCCGACAGGCCGTGTTCGGCGAGCAGGTCGCGCCAGCTGTCGCCGGCGACACCGAACAGGGCGTTGTCCAGGGCCGTTTCGCTGCCGAGCAACTGCTGGAAGAGCGCATCGTGCACCAGCTGCTGGCGGACGTGCGGGTTGAGGTTCACCAGCGACAGCTGCGTCAGCCGCCGGGACGCGCGCTGCTTGGGCTGATAGTCGGAGTGGCGCAGCAGCGATTCGCGGGCCCGGAAGGGGTCTTTGCCTTCGCTGGTGACGTTGGCGATGTCGGTCAGCAACTCGTGCAGCCCGGGCAGGGACAGCGGTTGCACCGCCAGCCGCTCGTTGCGGGTGACGGTTCCGCGATGCGCCGAGCCGGGGATGACACCGTCGCGCACCGGCACCAGCGCCGCCACCAAAGCCGCGTCGGCGACCAGGGCCTTCAGCCGCGCGACGTCCAGACCAGGCACCGAGTCCAGGTTCGCCCGGATTTCCCGCAGGGCGAGCCCGAGTTCGGGCTGCGACAGGATATCGGCCGTGTAGTCCTCGACCCGGCCGTCGCCCACCCACTCGCGCAGCTCCGCGCGCACTTGCTCGAGCCGCTGCTCATCCAACCCGAAGGCGGCGAGCTCGGCCGCCACATCCACCTCCGGTATGCCGGCAGTGTGCTCGACCGGCGGCTGCTCCTGCATGCCGTCGGATTGCTCGGTCGACTGCGGCTCCGATTCCGAAGCACCATCGGAGTGTTCGGCCAACTGCTGTGCCGGCGTGTGGCCGGATCCTCCCGGCTCCTCCGGTGATCCGGTCGTGATGTGAGTGGAATCGGCGCCGGAATCCGACCTCTCAGCCACAGCGGACAGATTGTCCGATGTAGACCTCTGCGACTTCCTGCCCGTTAGCTGCGGGGACCCGCTGTCCTCATACGGCCGGAACGGCGGATCGACGAGCTCCGCCACCATCTTGCTCCGGCCTGCTCGGTCCAGCATCGCCTGCGGTCCGTAGTGGTCGGGATGGGACTTCTTGGGGTCGTGCAACAGGAACGCCTGCTGACCGTCGCGTTGGACCGCCTCCAGCCACAGCGTGTGCGTCGCGGTCTGCAGCAGCACGCCACCGCTGCGGTGCACCCGCTGCCATGCCTGCGCCGCACCGGCTTCATCGACCCACTTCGCGAACTCCACCTGCCGGATCCGGCCATCGTGGTGCAGCGTCTTCCGCAGCGCCTCCGCCATCGCCTGACCGTCCATTCCCGCGAACCTCCGGAACGGCCTGTCCAGCACCATCAGCAGCGCTGAGATGCCGACGCTCCACCCCCAGTGGCCGGGGAACAGCGCGTTGGTCAGTACCGGGATGGAATCCGGTCCCTGCGAGGGATCCATGACGACCGACAGCTTCTGCATGCTGCGGCCCCAACGCTGGTTGAAATCTGCCCAGGCACCAGGATCTCGCCGACCGCTGTCGATCAATTCCAACGCGCGCCGTTCGATGTCGTCGAATTCCCGGCGCGCCTCCTGGACGCGGTCGGACACCAACTCGCGGATGGTGCGGCCGAACAGCTGGTCGCGTTCGTCGAGCAGGTGCGCCCGCTCCTTCGCGGGATCGGCGATCCGTTGCGCCACCTGGTCAGCGAGGTTGCGGGCAACCAGCAGCAGCCCCGCCGTGGTCGGCACCTTGCCCAACACCTCGGCGTTGAGCGCCGCCGCCGTGCAAGTGCACAGGAAATGCTGCGTGTCGTGCCCACCGGCCGCGAACATCGAATCCACCAGCGCGTCCTCATCGCCGAGAAGCCGCTGGTACAGGTCGCTGTCCCGCAGTTTCGGCCGCGCCTGCGGCGTCAGGTTGGCCAGCGACAACTGGGCCAGCCGCTGCGGCAGCCCCGCCTCCGGCTGGTAGTCCGTGTGCTGCAACGACGAGAAGTCCGTCTCGAACGGGTCGCTCCAGCTCTCCAAGTTCTTGGCGATCTCCGCCAATGCGGTCTCCAGGCGGTCCGGTGTCAACGCCCGCACCGCGAACCGCTGCCGCACCGCAGCATGGTCGAGCCCGGCCAGTCCCGCTGGGGCGGTTTCCCGGACCGGCACCAGCGAGGTGGCCAGCACCGCGTCGGCCACCCAGGCCCGCACCCTGGCTCGACCTGGTTCCGGAATCCGGTCGAGGTTGGCGTGGATGACCTGCAACGCCTCCCGAATCCCCGGGTTGGCTGCGAGGTGCGACGAATGATCCTCCAGGTGACCGGTGGCTGCCAGGTCCACGAACTCGGCCCTGATCTCGGCGACCCGCTGCGGATCCAATCCGAGGTCGGCCAAGGCGTCAATCGCCTCGTGCTCGGCCTCGGACAACGACCCGGTCGCATCCGTTGTCGACTTCGTCGCGGCATCGGTTCCGGGGTCGGTCCGGCGAGGCGAAGAGTCCACATCGGTGCCGTGCCCTGCGGATTCGGTGGCCGGATCACCGCCGAGACCGTGCTCGCTACCCCCGTGCACCTGAGTCCACGGCAGCTTACCTCGCCGCTTCTCGGACATCACCTCTTGCGAGCCGTGCCCGCCGGACGATCCGCCGTCCTCCTGCTTCAGCGCGAGGGAGTCGCTCAACGATTCCGCCTTCGCCGCTGCTGCGGAGGATTCCGCGGCTTGCTGGTGCGAGGGCTCCCCGTGCTCCACCACTTCCTGCAGGGCGGCCTTCGACTCGATCTGTCCTGCGCCGGGGAGGCGTGCCCGTTTGCTCTCCATACCTACGCCCTGCAACGACTCCGCCGCGACGGTGCGCTTTCCGTACAGCGCATTGCGCAGCTGCATTCGCAGTTGATCGATCTTTTCCCCATCACCGCCCCGAAAGGCGTCGGCGAGTTCCTCGCGGAACTTCGGCAGCTGCGACTCGTCCACCATGAACACCGACCTCGTGGCCCGCCGCTCGGCCTGGTAAGCCAGGACCTCCATTTCGACCACGTCTTTGGCGAGGGTCATCGCTTCCTCGTCCGAGCCCGCTCGGAGGTTCCGGATCGCAGGTCGTTGGTTCGGCGTCGTCGGATCGGTGTCCGTGGTATCGCCCTTCGCCGTCCAGACGACGTGCTTTTCCCACCCGTGGTCGCCGCGGACCATCTCGATGACTTCAACGATGTCCTTCGGAGAAATCGGCCCGAGGAAGGCCACCTCCTTCTCCCGTTCCAAGGCGAACCAGTCGATGTCGCGCGCGCCGAAGGTTTTCCGAACGTCGATCCCGGGCTGCGACGCGTGGATCTCGTAGCGATAGCGACGATCGTTGTGGTGGTAACGAGGATCGATCGTGGTCGAGACGAACTGCGTGTAGCCGAGTCCGTTGACGTGGAACTTGAGTGAGTCGGAGCGGCTCGCGTCCCTGGGCAGAAGTCCGTAGTCCAACGCCAAGGCCGGATGCTCGTCCAGCCACCGGTATGCGGTGATACCGGGCTCGGTCTGCACGAAACCCCCGGAAGCGTCGACCGGGTGCAGGAGGTGGTTCTTCTCCCCACCGAACGGCGGACACTGCAAGCCGTGCTGGTCAGTGCCCATGACAGCGACGGGGTCCGAATCAGGATCGTCGTGCTGCTCACCGGGATTGACCGACGTAGACGACGCATCCGGCGTGGGGTCCGACGATGACGCTGCGGTCGGTGGAATCGGCGGTGTCGACGAGGTGTTCGACGACGAGTTCTCCAATTTCACCAGTTCCGCTTTGGCCGGGCCTCCTATCGAGAACAGCGAGGTGGTCACCAGGCCCTTGTCCTGCTCGTACCAATGCCATACGGAGTAGCCCGGCTGGTCGGACACGACCCCGATCCACCTGCCGTCTTGGGAAACCGCGCCCCAGAAATGGATGTCGTCGATCGACTGACCGCGAATCGTCCAATTGCCGATCGCGTACTCGCTGCTGGCGAAGTCCTCGGAGTTGAACAGCGAGTCGAAGGCCTCCGCGTCCCCGTCTGCCAACCCGTACCGGGACAGGTCATCGACCTTGGCGTACGCCGGAACGAGATCGACCTCCATGTCGGTGTGCTGCGGGCTTCGGGAAACGGACGACTCGGCCGGAGCGCCGGTCGCGTCGTGGCCAGATCCGCCCGGCGGCTGCCACGCGTCCCGCGAGCCGCCGCGCAGTTTCGCCTCATGCTTATCCGGGAACTGCGTGCGTTCGTTCCGCGCGGTGTGATCATTCCGGGCGCTGTCGGGCTGCCGATCGGAACCATCGGTGGTGGATGATTGAGCGGATTCCGCTTGCGGAACATTCTGTTCCTGGACCGACTCGGGGTTCGGCTCGTGGAAGATGCCGGAGCGCTGCTCGACCAGCGTGCGGGTCGGCGCGTCGAACCTCAGGTAGTCGCCGGAATCCGCCTCGACCAGCCGGAACTCCGTCTGCGACAACGGTTCCCAACGCAGCGTCCGCGTGGTGCCGTCGGGCAGGTAGTGCACTGCCTCGTTCATCCCGGGACGCCGGTCCATGACCACGTGCCCCATCGATTCCTTGCCGGCGTCGAGCAGGTTCATCCGCTGCTGCAGCACCAACCCGTTGGCGTCGCGCAGCGCGAACTCGCCAGCCTGACGACCGTGCAGGGTCGTGGTGAGCGTCGCCCCGGTGTTCTCATCGGTCTGCACGTGGAAGCGCTGGTCCGGGGTCGACCAGCTCGCGCCACCGCCCGGATGACCGGCCGCGTCCCTGCCGGCCCGATCCTCGGCCTGCCGCGCCCGCTGCTCGGCCAGCGTTGCGTCCGGGTGCTCGACGCCCATCGAGCGCAGGTTCTGCTCGGCCTCGCGCAACCTGGCTCGCGCCGCGTCCAGTTCCTGCTGCGCCCGCTGCTTCGCGACCGAACCCGAGCTGGACTCGCCGACCTCCTGCCACGCCGGATCGTTCGTCCAGCGATCCACCTCGGCGCGGGCCCGCACGTACTGCTCCCACGCCTCGATCCCGGTCGACGGCTTGGCGGGTCCTTCGCTGGTGACGAGGTTCTCCAGCTGGATGATCGGTGGCTCGCCGAAGAGCGGCGCGGCCGGACCGAGCGGGTCGTAGTGCTTGTTGACCAGGTACCACTCCGGTTCGTCCGGGGTTTCGGCGCCCATGATGAACTGCCGCCTGAGCCCGCCGGGGAAAGCGATTTCGGATTCTTCCGGGTAGCGCGACGCCGCGCCCAAAGTGGCGTTCACATCCACCCCGCCCGGAGCGTCGATGTCGTAGAGGGTGCCGGGATGATCCTCGATCCCTTCTGGCCACCGGGTGGTACTGACGAACATCGACCGGACGTGGTTCTGCGCGGAGTAAGTCACCAGGTCGATTTCCGTGCTGCGGCCATTTCCGAGTGGCCACGAGTTCTCCGGCCGCAGGGGCGCGAAGCCCTCTTCGAAGATGGTCTCGAAGGGCCGGTGATCGAAGCGCCGCAACAGGTCGAGGTCAGCGCGCCACAGCGGTGACGGCACGATCTGGGTGGCCTCGGACGGGCGCTGAACCGCCGCCTGCAACGGGTCGAATTCAGGCGCCGCGGTAGGTTCGTGCTGCCACAGCGGATGGGATGCCCCGGCATCCGAAACGCCGACGAAGGCGGTGGCGGGAGCTTCCGGAGTGCCGAGGTCGACCCGGTACCACTCGTACTTCACGTGGATTTCCGGCGGTCCGCCGTCCTCTACCGCCTCGATCGTCCGGACCAGCTTGCCGACCAGCTTGGTCTGCTCGCCTGGGCGCACGACTTGGGAGAGCGTCACGTGTCCCTGCGGATCGACGAATCGCCACCAGCGCGAATCCGCGCTGAGCTGCGTGAATCGGCCATGGGGATCGACGAAGGCCGGTTGCCACCGCTCCGCCGGTTCGACGTCGATATCGTGGCCGTCGGCCCAGAACGGCCTGGGGTGCTCGCTCGGGGTGCCCAGGTGCACGGCGTCGCTCAGGTACTGTGCGACCACCGCGCCGTTGCCGGGATCTGCCACGAAATCCCCGTCGGGAAGCTTGACGTAGATGTTGCCATTGGTCTGCTTGCGTCCCAGTCCGACGTGCGCCCGCCCGAGCCCGTCCGTGACGATCACCTGGCCGGTCCTGAGGTCGTGCCACATGCCGCCGAAGGTCTCCTGCCCGCGCAGCCCGAAGTACTGGTGCACCACGGTGCGGGTCGCCAGGTCGTACTCCCGGAAATCACCGGTTGCGAGCTCGGTCAGCCGGAAGGTCGCCCCGAAATCGTGATTCGCCTCGGAATACCCGAGTTCGACCGGGTTGGCGTCATCGGCCGCGAAGAGCCAGGCGGTGGGACTTCCACCCCGGTGGTCCACGGCCACATAACCGGCGGCTTCCCCCTGTTCGAACAGGTTGAACCGCTGCACCAGCACGGTGCCGTCGCGATCGCTCAGGACGTACTCCCCGGCGCGGCTACCGTGCAGCGTGGTGGTGAGCACGTGGTCGGTGCCGGGAACCTGCTCAGTGCGCTCGGCCGGGCCTTGCGGTTCGTCCGGAACTGACGAGGAGCCCGTCGGTAGGACATCGCCGTGGTTCTGCCGCGTGGCTTCCCATTCCGCCAGCAGAGTGTGCGGATCGAGCCCCCAAGCCCGCATTCCGCGCTCGGCTGCCGCGAGGTCGGTCTCGGCCTGCGCCACGCTGCGCTGAGCCCGCGCCATCTCGATGGGGGCGGTGTGCGAACCGCCCACACCCCGCAACGCGGGGTCGTAGGCAGCCAGGTTCTGCTTGGCCATCGCGGTGACGTAGGCGGCCCACGCAGCGGCCTTGGTAGCCGGTGCCCCCGCCTCCGACGGGTGTTCCCGTCCTAGCGTTTCGAGGTACTGGTGCCACGCGGCGTCACCGGTCTCCGCCTCGACCAAGCCGCCGTGATCCGAAGTGGCTGGTGCTTCGTCGGACCGCGTGGAATCCGCGTCCTGAGCCGGGTTCCACGATTGCTTGCCCTTGTTCGATTGGGACTGGTGCTCGGCGGTCGATTCCGCGGTGTGCTCTTCCGGTCCGTGATCGACCTGGTGCTGTGGCGACTCGTCCGCGTGAGGTTGTCCGGTCGATGCGTCGTCGGCGCGTTGCGGCGCGAGGAAGTCGCTCATCGACGTCGACGCCGCATCGGAGGAATCCGAAATCAGTGACGGCTGGCCGGCGGACTCGGCTACCACGCCCGAGTCGTGCTCCACCGGCTGCTGCTGATCGCTGCTGCCGTCCTCGACTTCGTGCGGCTGCTCGCCGCCATCGGCCTTGTTCTCCTCGTGCACCGCATCGTCCGAATCCTGACTGGTGGCCCCATCCTCAGCGGCGGTTTCCTCGTGTGGCAGGGGCTGCGACTCGGCGTGCAGCTCCGGTGGTTCCAGTCCCAGCGAGCGCAGGCCCGCTTCGTCGGTCCAGAACACCGCTCCGCCGGGTTCGCGCACCACCCGCGGATCCGTCCAGTGCTCCGGCACGTTGGAGCCGCGGTACTCGGGGGTGATCGACCAGGTCGCGTCGCTGGTGACCAGGTAGGTCTTGCCGACCAGGGAGTGCTCCTGCTCGGCGGTCTTGCCGCCGACCTCGCTGGTGTCGGTGACCACCTTCTGCGCCGCCGGGCCCTTGATGGCGAACTCCCCGGCCATGCGCCCGATCTGCCCGGGGCCGGGGCCGGCCGGGTTGGCGTTCCACAGCAGCCCACCCATCCCGATGCGCACCGCAGTGCCACCGGCGAGCGTCTTGCTCTGCTCGACCTTGAGGGCGGAGCTGCTGGTCTGCTTGCTGTCGAACAAGCTGCCTTCCTGCGCGGCGGTGATCTTCGGATTGCGCAGTTCCGCGTGCAGGGTCAACGACTTGAGCTGGCCGTGGTTGAGCGCGCCCGCCTCGAAGTAGCGGTCCGCGTCCAGTCCTTCGATCCGGTAGCCGCCCTCGCTCATCGCCGCCGCGAGGTCCGCGGACAGGGCGCTCTGCGTGGTCATCGCCGAAATCCAGTGGCGGGTGTCGGTCGCACCGGCCGACAGCGACGGCGCCGGACTGCCCTCCGAACCCGCCCCCAGTCCACCGGCGAGTAGCGCGTCGATCTCCGCGCGAACGCCCGTCGCCCGAACGATCGCGCGGCTCCCCGACGACAGCTCGTGTTTGGGCGCCGCCCAATCCACTGTGGATTGAATACCGGAGTTGTGGAGCTGCTCGAGCCCGAGCGAGTCCGATTCCGGGACGAGGCGGCGCACCGCGTCGCTGATCTCGACGTCCACCTTGATCGGTTCCGCGGTGGTGGCCGGGAACAGCCGGTCCAGCACGCCGAAGGACAGGCTCTGCGGCAGGCGGCCCCAACCGGAGGTCTTCTCGATCGTGATGGTCAGGTCCAGGTCGTGCACGAACGCCACGGTGCGCCCGGTCCGCTCGCTGGTGTGCGTGGTCTCGGTGCTGGTGGAGTCCTCGACGGTGACCTGCGACTTGTGGCTGATTTCGCCGACGGCGGCCGTGCCGGGGTTGCGCTGGATCTGCCCTTCCGGGAAGACGCTGAAGACCGCCTGGCCCTGCTCGGTGTGCGTGGTCGCGGTGGTGCGCTGCTCGGTGAGCTTGCCGGTGCTCTTGGACTCCTCGCTCAGCGTCCAGTGGTCGGAGACACCCTCGACCCGACCCGGCTTTTCGGTGCCCTTGATCGTGATCATGATGTCACTGCGGCCGAGCGGTCCGACGTAGTGGTAGGTGGTGCGCAGCCCGCCACCGACGATGTCGGCGTGCAGTGCGCTCAACCCCGACGGCGCGAGCGCGGGCAGCAGCCGCGAGTGCACCATCGAGTCCAGCCGCCCCGCACTCGGGTCCATCAGCCACGAGTACGCCGAGGACACCAGGTTGGCGGCCGAGTGGTAGAGCGTGGCGACGAAGCTGGTCCGGACTGCCTCGGGGAGCTGGTCGTGGGTGAGCGTGCCGAGCGCGCCGGCCAGGCCGGACACCAGGTTTCGGGTCACCTCGGGGCGCACGTTCACCCAACCGTCGCCGAGCTTGGCGTAGTCGGGCTCGGTGAACTGCCCACCCTCGACTTGCAGCGGCGCATCGTCGTGCTGCGGGCGTTCGACGTGCCACTCGATGTCCGAACCGATCTGGTGGATCTGGTCGGCCGGCACCCACACCCGGATCGTGTCTGAGGCGTCCACCTGGGAATGCGTCCACTGCGACTTGCTGTAGGAGTCGCCCACCAGCGCGACAGCATGCTCGGTGTTTCGTCCGCTGAGGACAATGCTGGCGTCGAAGGAGACGAGATAGCCGGGCCCGCGGTACGTGCGCGTCTTGGCGCTCTCGTGCGCGTGGGAGGCCGCGTTACCCGCCCCGGACTCTTCGGCGGTGGTATGCGTCCACTGCGGCACCGTGGTTGCGGTTTGGTTGAGCCGCGCGTTGGACCTCCCGTCCAGCGAGGTGTCCGACGCGGTCTTGGCGAACTCGCTGCGAGTGGTCGAACCCTGGTTCTTCGCGGTCAGTTCCAGGCTGACGGATTCGGCGTAGTCGATCACCTTGGCGTTGCTCAGCGACAGGTTCATCGCGGCCTCGCCGAGGCTGTTGGAATAGCCGGTGACCAGTTCGCCCTGCCGGTAGCGCTCGACCTGCGCGTGGTAGGTGCCGGTGACCGCTCGGTCGAGGTTGGCCCCGACCTCGGTCGGCCCGGCGAAGGTGTGCACCCGGTTGGCAGCGATCACCCCGTCCTCGCCGAGGTGCCCGAGTGGGTCATTGGCGGCCGCGTCGTCGCCGAGACCGTCGAACGCCTTGATCTCGCGCATCAGCTTCTCGGCCATGCCGTGCGGCAGGTTGAGGCTGTGCACGGCGTAGTCGTCGGAGAGCGCGGCCTGCTTCCAGCCGTTCGGCCGCAGCGGGGTGGAGCTGTTGTGGTCGCGGAACTCCGCGGCAGGCGTGGACGGGGGCTCCCCCGCCTGTCCGCCAGGCGGTCGCGATCCGACGGGCACTTCGGAGGTCGCGTCGGCGGCGAAGGAACGCTCGCCGATGCGGCCGTTCGGTCCGAACACCTCGATGTGGTAGTGCACCCGCTGGGTGTTCTGGTAGCGGGTGCCGGTCTGCCAGGACGAGGTGTTCTCGTGCCCGGCGGTCACCGTCACGGTCCGCTCGAAGTCGCCGATCTTGCGGGTGTAGCTGCCGGAGATCTGCGCGGTGCGCAGCGGGAAGTTCGGGTCGGTGGGGATCACCCCGCCGAAACCACCGGTGCCGAGCCAGTTCCCCTTGGTCTTGGCGGTGTGCTCGTCGAGCGCGGAAGCGGTCAGCTCTCCCTTGAGCTCGCCGCCGTCGGGCAGCGGCACCGGCGACGCTTCGTAGCGCCCCGGGATGGCCCGGATGCGGACCCACACGTGTTCGGTGCCGGTGGAGGTACCCAGGTGGGTCTCGCGGGGCAGCACGAACGACCAGCCGTCGCCGACGAGATCGGCGCCGTGCGCGGCGAAGGAGTCGGGGGTGATGAGCGCGTTGATCCGGTCGACGTTCTTGCTGATGTGCGGCGGCTGGTGGCCCAGGCCATCGTGCGGCGGCAGCGAGTCGCCGTCGAGGATCTGGTGCAGTTCGGTGGCCATCTGGTCCACCCCGCCGAACTCGATCCGGCTGCCGAACACGCTCAACGGCGTGATGGTGCTCAACTCCGGGGCATTCGACCGCGTACCGGACGATTCCGCGTGCTGCACCGGAGAATCCCAGCCATTGGCGGCGGCGTGCTCAGGACTCATCCAAACCGTGGCACCCGATTCGACGGTGTGCGCACCGACGTGCACGCTGTTTCCATCATCGAAGTCGACGTGGACGTCGTAGTCCAACGCCGTCCGGTAGGCCCGCAGCGAGCCGCTGTGCTCGGACGCCGAAGCAACACCGGTCGTGTTCTTCGCGGTGTGCTCGTCGCTACCGGTGCCGCCGACCTTCGCCTGCACGTTGACGTCGCCGCGGGCACCGGCCGCGAAGCTCGCGTCCTGCGCACGAGGAATCGCGACCAGAGCCCCACCGCCGAAGCGGACGTCGGTGCTCTGCTTGGTCAGCTCCGATGCGGCGTGCTCGGTCTTCGCACCGCTGCGGTCGGTGACTGTCACATCGGACGCGTCCAGCCGCGTCGGGGAGTGCGGCCGGGCGGTGATGTGGACGTTGGCGGTGCGCGTCTGGCCAAGGTGTTCGTACTGCAGCGTCTTGGTTATCGTCCGACCGCCGAGCAGGTCACCGGCCCGCAGCGACAGCCCGCCACCGCTGACCGCCTCGCGAAGCTGACCGCGTGCCGTCGAGCCGACGGTGCCGATTTCGCGCCGCAGCGGGGAGTTCTCTGGTAGCGCGCCGGTGATCTTGCCGAAGAGGCCGTTGTCGCCGCGCACGTGCGCGGTGTGCACGTGCTGCGGATGCGGGACGCGTGCCTCCGTGGCGGGGGTGGGTTCGGTTGCCGTGCGCAGCGACTCCGGCGTGGTCAGTTCAACCCCGGATTCCTGCGTACCGCTTCGCGTGGTGGACGTTCCGTCGTGGCAGGTGACGGTGATCTCGTACCGCAGGTCGTGTCGGGTCGAGCGGGTGTTGGCGGACAGCTCGAACTCCGCCGAGTGCTGGAGCGCCGAATCGGTGCCGAACTTCCACCCCGGCACCGCAGATGCCTTGACACTGCCGCCGGCCTCCACCGCGCCCATCGGATTGGTGGTGCCGAGCCCGAACATGCCGGTGAGGTCGACGCCCTTCTCCCGTCGCACCGTCGAAGCGCTCTCGTCGGAGGTCTTACCGTAGTCACCGGAGGTTTCCACCTCGTGCTGCGATTCGCCCGGCACCGGCCCGGCGACGGGCGACTCCTCGCCGACCAGCCGGGTGCGCACGGTGACCTCGACGGCCTCCGGGCCGTGACCGATCGACTTGGTCACGCCCTCCTCGGACAGCGTGGTGAAGTCGTCCTTGAGCTGCACGTCCGAGAAAGCCGCCTTGAACGCATTCCGCGTCCGCTCGTCCACCCCGAGCTCGGTCATGGCGCTGTCCAGGTCGGCACGCAGCCTCGTCCCGTCGACATCGCTAGCCTTGACCAGGTTGGTGGCCACCAGGTCCTGCTTGTGCTGCGTCTCCGGACTCGCCGGGGGCGCGGTGTCGTGGTGAAGCTCCTGCAGCTCGATGGCGTCCGTGCCCATGTCGATGCTCACGTAGTCCAGCTGATGATTCGCAGCAGTGTCTAACGTGGACTGCGCTGCGTAGTTCGACGACCCGGCTTCGCCCCCCGGGGCCCCGGTCAGCTGCCCAGCATCGACGCTCTGAGACCCGACAGGCCACGGGCTCCCACCAGGGGCACGGCCGCGACTGGCGTAGTACTTGGCACGTTCATTCTGGTGGTCGATGTAAAGCGCATCCTGGTCCAGATCGGGAAGCAGCTCCTGAAGCTGGTGCTTAGCGGTATCCAGCTGCTCCTGCGCATCCGCCAGCTCCGCATCAGCCTCTCTAGCACTCTGCAACAAACTCTGCACGTTCTGCGAACCACCGACAGCAGACCGTGCAGGATTCGCCGCAAGCACATCACGCATCTCCCGAGCATGTGCGTAATTCTGCGACGCCGCGTACTGCTCGTCGGTAAACTCGCGACCGAACGCCTTCCTCAGGGCCGCTCTCCAGTGCTCACCGAAGTCACCGATCTCCATCGGCTGGTCCGGCCCGAACGAACTGCTCCCACCGGAAGCCGGCGCGTCCTCGACGAACTGCGCTTCAGATTCTACTTGGAAACCCTGCTTCTGGACCCCATCAACAAGTCTCTGCAGACTTCTTTCGCTGATCTCGTACTTGTCGGCAAGGTCCCGCCACGAGGCACCCTTGTGTTTATCCGCACTGACCTTCTTCGCGAGGTCCAAGCGCTCGACGGTTCCCTTCGGGGGAAGATGTGCAGAGGTTTTGGCTCTCGGCCGCTTTCTGGAACCTGCACCGGCCGTCGCACCCTCGGTGGAGGGCGCACTCCGGAACCTCGTCCTCTTGATACCCGCATCGTCAAGCAGGCCATAGATCTTCATTTCGCTGATTTTGTACTGCTTGGAGAGTTCCGAGACCTTCCAACCAGCCTCGTACTTCGCCCCGATCTCCGCGGCGAAATCCGCACGCGCCTCGGTACCCCGCTTCATGTACGACACGTGCTCACCGGACACGTGTTCGAAGCGCACGGCACTCCCTTGCATATCTGTCGGTCCCGCAGGATTCCTCGAGGGACGATGCTCGGAATGCTGAGTTTCCGACCGGTATTCAGAACCAGCCTCGTCGATCTGCTGGTGCGAAGCCGACACATCCACCTCATCGGCCCCGGTCGCCAGGCCGTCCTCGGCCATGACCACATCTTCAGCGAAAGCCCCGGCATCGACCTGTTGCGGCGACCGGTGCCCAGCATCCGCCCCCAATTCGAGCTGCCCGGCCGGGACGGCACCATACCTTTCCCCGGGTCGACGCTCCACGAGCGCGGGCCCTTGCTGCTCCCCAGCCAACGGACCAACCTGCGAACTCACCTCGTTCGAACCCGACACCAGGAAATCGCCCTGGTCCTGCTCCAGGAACGCACCCAACTGCTCCTGCGACCACAAACCCCCCGACCCCACCGACCCCTGACCCAGACCAACACCGTCCGACCGACCATCATGAGCAGACGACACAATCCCTTGCATATCTGTCGGTCCCGCAGGATTCCTCGAGGGACGATGCTCGGAATGCTGAGTTTCCGACCGGTATTCAGAACCAGCCTCGTCGATCTGCTGGTGCGAAGCCGACACATCCACCTCATCGGCCCCGGTCGCCAGGCCGTCCTCGGCCATGACCACATCTTCAGCGAAAGCCCCGGCATCGACCTGTTGCGGCGACCGGTGCCCAGCATCCGCCCCCAATTCGAGCTGCCCGGCCGGGACGGCACCATACCTTTCCCCGGGTCGACGCTCCACGAGCGCGGGCCCTTGCTGCTCCCCAGCCAACGGACCAACCTGCGAACTCACCTCGTTCGAACCCGACACCAGGAAATCGCCCTGGTCCTGCTCCAGGAACGCACCCAACTGCTCCTGCGACCACAAACCCCCCGACCCCACCGACCCCTGACCCAGACCAACACCGTCCGACCGACCATCATGAGCAGACGACACAATCCCTTGCATATCTGTCGGTCCCGCAGGATTCCTCGAGGGACGATGCTCGGAATGCTGAGTTTCCGACCGGTATTCAGAACCAGCCTCGTCGATCTGCTGGTGCGAAGCCGACACATCCACCTCATCGGCCCCGGTCGCCAGCGCGGGCCCTTGCTGCTCCCCAGCCGACGGACCAACCTGCGAACTCACCTCGTTCGAACCCGACACCAGGAAATCGCCCTGGTCGTGCTCCAGGAACGCACCCAACTGCTCCTGCGACCACGACTGCTTGCCCACCTTCAGCACCCGCTCGATATAGTCCGTCGGGAAACCGTGCTTCTCAGCGATCGCGCGCACCGCACTGTCGCGATCAAACCCAGGCAGACGCTGAGCCTCCGCGAACTCACTCCGAACCGCATACGATCGTTGCCCGTCCAGGACCCTCTGCTCCGAGACAGAACGAATTTGTACCTTCTCGTGCTTGAGTATCCGCCTGACCGAGCCCATGTCGCGACCATGCTCCCGGCCGAGCTGCTGCAAGCTCTTCCCACGAATCACGTAGTCATCGACAATCTTGCCGACTACATCAGCAGACGGTTCCCACCGTTCCTGGCACTTCCTACCGGTATCAGCGAGATCATCCGGCACGGTCCGTTTCGAAGTGGACGAGAGCACCACATCCGCACCACGCTTGTCCAGATAATTCTGGTACAGCCCAGCTGGATCGGGCACGAACCCACCAAGCCCGCTCGCCGCATTATCCAACCGCATCTGGGCCTCACCCAACCGCAGCGCGGCCGAATCCCGCTCCACGTCCGCGCCGAAACGGCCGGCCTGATCGCGAAGAACCTGCCACACATCGCGATCCACGCGAGCACTCACGTACTCCTGCCACGCCCGCAGCTCAGCAGAACTCACCGCATCGGGCGCACGTCCCAACCGCTCAGCCAGCAACGCCCGCGACTGAACATCAAAAACACTCGACCGGCCCGAACCGGCAGCATGTTTCCGGTAGCCCCCTGCAGAACTCAGGAGGCTCGCAGTACTGTCGGCAATATTGTACTGCTTCTCGATATCCGTCGTCTTCATGCCGAGTTCGCGGGCCGTGGCAACGGCCTGCTCAAGCGCGATGCGCCGGGGCGTACCCGAGGCCGGGACCCGCCAGTTCCTCGTGTTCCGCGTCGGAGCCTGCCCAGCCAGCGTCCCACCGTCCGAAGTGGATTGTGCTGTGTAGTTCGACGACCCGGCTTCGCCCCCTGGGGGTCCGGTCAGCTGCCCAGGAGCGACGCTCTGATCCCCAACAGGCCATGGACTCCCACCGGGAGCACGGCCGAACTTGGCGTAGTACTTTGCGCGTTCATTCTGGTAGTGAGCGTAAAGCACATCCTGGTTCAGATCAGGAAGCAGCTGCCGAAGCCCGTGCTCGACAGCATCCAACTGCTGCTGCGCATCCGCCAGCCGCGCATCAGCCTCGCTAGCGCTCTGCAGCAAGCTCGGCGCATTCTGCGAACCACCGGCAGCAGACCGTGCAGGATTCGCCTCAAGCACATCACGCGCCTCCCGAGCATGTGCGTACTTCTGCAACGCCGCGTACTGCTCGTCGGTCAACTCGCGGCCGAACGCCTCCCGCAGCGCACCCCGCCAGTCCGCGCCGAAACCACCGACCTCCACCGGGCGGCTCGGTCCAAACGAACTGCTCCCACCAACGTGGTCGCTCGACGACTGCGTCGACCGCATCGGCTGCTTGCCCATGGCCTTCTCTGACAACGGCCCGCTCGACGTGTTCGCGGGTCGGGTGTCGCCGGTTGTGGCGGCTGCGGTGGTTGCGGGTTTCTGTCCTTGTGCGGTCGACGTGGTGGGGCGCGATTCGGTGGCTGGAGTGTGGGAACTGCCTTGGCTCGCAGTGTGCGAGACACCGGTGGAAGTCGTGGCGGGGCGCTGCGGCACGTTGGTCGGCGAGGTGGTCGGGGCCGGGCCTCGCTGGCCGGTCGGCTGCCCGGTGGGCTGGTTGGCCGCGCTGTGGTTCGCAGTCGGCTGATCTGGCAGCAGCAGCATCACCGGCGGCGTGGTCTGCTGCGTTGTGTTCGCTTGTTCTGTTGAGTGCTCCGGCGGAGTCGCGCGGGTCTCCTGCTTCGGGGTGGAGTCCAGGGTTGGGGCGAGCGTCTCGTGCTGCGCAGTGGACGGGGTCGTGCCCGGCTTCTGCGTGCTCTCACCGGAGATGGCCAAAGTCTGCGCGGCGTGCGAGGACGCTGTCTCCGTCGAGGAGTGCGAACTGGAGATGTCCGAACTGGATTGGACCGTCGACTTCGTCGCGGTACCGCCCGTTGTTTCCTGCTTCGTAGCAACGGCTTCCGTCGAGTGGACCGGTGTTCCGGGCTGGCCGTACTCGGTGTGGGTTGCGCGTGTTTCCACCTCGTGTTCAGTGGTGTGCGAGGTGACCTGCTTCGTCGTCCCAGGGGGCTGCTCGGTCGGTGTGGGGGTCTGATGCTGCGATGAACCGTCCTGGTGCTGGGATCCGGCCTCCTGGGGAAGCTCCACCTGGTGCGTGGCGGTGCCCTGCTCACCAAAAATCTCTTGACGCAGCTGGTTCGATGCGTCGTGCTGGCTGTTGCCGTGCTGCGTTGCGGTTTCCTGGTGCTGCGAGCCAGTCTGCTGCCCCACGCCCTCCGAACTAACGCCCTGATCCCCTGCAGCGTCGTGTTCCTGCGCAGTCCCCACATGCTGCGTGGCAGTCTGCACCTGACCCGCGTGCTCCGAGCCAGTGCCCTGGTCGAGGCCTGTGTCCAGGTGCGCGCCAACGCCCTGGTGCTGCACGTCAGACAGTCCCTGCGCAACATTCGAGATCTCGGAAGCAGCCTTCTGGTCCAGGTCCGAGGACACGGCCTGGAGACCGTCGGTCGTCGTTCCCGCGTCCGTGCCCGACTGCGAGGTGCCATCGCTGGTGGTCGAGGCCGAGGAGAATTTGTCCGTGCCCGACTCGGTGACCGGTTGCTGCTTTTCGGTGGTGACCTGGGCCTGCTCAACCGTTGTTTGCCCGGCTTCAGCAGCCGTCTGCTGTCCGCTGCCCCCCGATACACCGGAGGTCTGCTGCTGCGCCACCGTTTCTGTGTGACTCGCCGTGTTCCCGGCGTCGTTCCCGGCTCCCTGTTCGGCATAACCCGGCAACGTCGACCCGGTGTAGGCGGGTAGTTCCTCGCCCGTGCCGGTTGCCGGAGAGCCTCCGCTGGTGTTCGCCAGACCTGACGACTCGGTCTTGACCGACGTCGTCTCGGCGTTCGAGTCCGGGCCGAGGGTCTCGGTCTTCACCGAGCCGACCGCCGTCGCGTCGGCCGCCTTGCCCGCCGTCTCCCCTGCCTTGGCCACGTCGTGGGCCTGCTGCTCGCTGATGTGCCCGGCCTTGCCACCACCGAGCTTGCCGAAACCGCCGGCCATCGCGGAGGTGAACGAATAGCTGTTGGCCTGGTCATGCCGCTGCGCCGCATCGGCGGCCTTCTCCCCCGCGTAGCCGCCGACGCCCTGCAGGCCCGCGTTGATCGTCGCGCCGGTCACCTGACCGGTGGCGGACTTCATGCCCTCCTTCACCGCCTCGCCGAACGCTCCCTGCGCGGCGGCCTTGCCCAGTCCGTCCGCCGCCGACTGTGCCACCCCGCCGCCGACACCACCGAAGGCCCCGCTGATCGCCGCGCCCTTGAGGCGATCCTCGTTCCAGTCGGTACGCTGGCCACTCGCGATCTGGCCCAGCTGGGTCCCACCCTCGATCGCCATGGCGAGGCCTTCGCCGATAACGCCATTCACAGCGACGTTCTTGGCGACGTTCGTGGCGGCGGCCTTGGCGGACGACACGGTGACGTTCTTGACGACACTCGCCGCGATGTTCTTGGCGACATTGGTGGCGACGCTCTTGACGCCGTTATTGGCGATGTTCATGACGACGCCCTTGATGATCTGCCCGATCGCGAACCGCACCGTCGCCACGATCCCGCCCGAGATCAGCCCACCGATGATCGGGATGAACGTCGTCGCGATCGCCAACGCGACGAAGCCGAGCTGGACGCAGATCGAGATCTTCGCCGCTTGGATGTCCGCCGCCGTGTTGCGCGCCAGGTCGGACAGCTCCTGCGCGGACTGCTTCAACTTGAAGAGGCTGTCCTCGACCTTGGTCTCGGCGTAGTTGCGGTAGGCGTTCGCGAAGTCCCCGCGCATGTCGCGCGAGACATCGGCGGCCGAAGTCTGCATGGCGTCGCGTAGGACTACGATGTCCGAAGCCACCTTCTTCCAGGCGTCCGCGATCCGGTTGAGCCCGTCCTCGTCGCCTTCGGGCCAAGCCTGTCCGCCGACCACGCGGAGGGCTTCCTGCAGCCCTGCAGGGAGTTCTGTGGGCATGACAGCGTTCCTTTGATGTCGGAGGTTGCGGAATGGCTTGCGCAGCGGTGCGAGTAGCGGAACCTCGGACGCCGTCCGGGCCGCGGGAGTCCTGGTATTACCGACCGGTGAAGTGCCGATCAGGATTTGGTGTCCGGCGGCGTTTCCTGGTAGAGCTCGGCCGCGGCAGCGCGGACACCCTGGGCGTTGAAGTCGTCCTGCTCCTGCAACACCCGGGCAGAGTCGGGCAGCGTCTTTTCGGCCACCTGCAGCAGGTTCTTGCCGGTCTGCTCCAGCGAGTCGGTCACCTTGCCGGCCGCCGACTTGTAGTTCTTCTCGAACTCCGCACCGATCTCGTCGTCGCTCCAGCACTTGTCGTCGGCCTGGAGCGCGGCCTTGAGCTCGTCCAACGACCTCTGGAAACGCCGCACCGCCTCCGCGAGCTTCTGGGCGTCGGCCTGAACTCCGGGGGCGTTGACATACGTCTCGTCCGCCACGATCTACTCCTCAGGGCATTGCAGAAAGGCCTACGAATCCTCGACTCCCGCGGCCGCAGGATCATCCGGACCTGGTGCGGTCCCAGCCGTCGTCGGTTTGACCCTGCTCGCTCCGGTGCCCCGGGAAGCCTCCGAGGGGATCCTCCAGCGCCGGGCGCATGATCTGCCCGAGCATCTCGCCCAGGTCCGCCTCGCCGCAGGCGAGGCCGTGCAGATCGACGTCGCCGAAGGCTTCGGCGGGCAGCAGTTCCTGCACCTTCTCGGCCGCCTTCGCCCGGCCCTGCTGGATGGTGCGCAGCAGGACCTCGCCCAGCTCGGCGGGGGCCATCGTGCGGTAGTCGGTGTTGAGAAACTTGATCTCGCGGAGTTCCGCCTGGCCGTCGAGCACGATCGCGACCACGCGGTCCGGTGACTCGACCCGCGTGGTGGTCTCGGCCAGCTTGTGCTGGAACTCGGCGAGCTTCGCCTGCTGCTCTTCCAATGCCTGCAACGCCGAGCTCATGTCCAACGGCGGGCGCGGCGCATCGGAGCTCATCAGGTGTCCTCCTTCTCTCGTTCCGGATGCGCTCGACCGAGCGCGCCCGGATATCCGGTGCCGACCTGCCAGGTGCTCGGATCCTCGCGCTCCGCGACGTTCCGCTCGCGTTCCTGGTGGCCGGGCTCCTGCTGCTCCTTCTGGCCCGGGCCGCCCATCGTGCGCGGGTTCATCGGCGGCATCCCGCCCTGCGGTCCGCCCGCTCCCTGCATCGCGGGCCCGGCACCCGGTTGTCCGGCCGGCCCGGGTCCGGTCTCCACCGGAGCAGTCAGCGCACTCCCGTCGCTGCGCAGCCCGGTCGGCGACGGTGGCGGCGGGGCCGTCGCCGAACCGGGGAAGAATCGCGATGCCCCTATTGCCGCCGCAGTCGCCACGGAAGCCGGGGTATGTGCGGTCTGCACGGCCGAGGGCTGGGCTACGGCGGTGTCGGTACGGGCCGACGGTGCCGTTTCGGGCATTCGATCGACACCGTCGCGCGCCGAATCACGCTGCGAGCCGGGTTCGCTTTGAACGTCAGATGTGGACATGTTGTGGTGCGTCCGGCGATTCGGCGCGTTGTTGCCCGCTATTTCTTCTTCCTGGCCGGAGTCATGGCTTCGGCGCTCACTGTCCTTCTGCTTGCGGTAGTCGGCTGAACTGTGCTTGTCGTCTCTTTCCGCACTGCTGTTGCGGCCCTCCTCGGACTCGTCGTCGCGTTCCTGCCGACCTTGCTTCTTGCGGCTTCGCCTGTTCTTCCCGAGCACCGCAGCAGCGGGCAGCGCCACGGTCGGCAGCACCGAACTCCAGATGGAACCGGCCGAGCCCTCGCCCGGCCCCTCGTCGGCCGAAGACCCGTCCGCCGACGAACCGGCGGCCGAATCGACCCCGGAGTCGCCCGCGCCGTCCGGTGGAAGCTGTCCCGGTTCGGCAGGTTGGTTCTCTCCTCCCGAACCCGCTCCCCCGCCGTCAGCGGAAGTCGGTCCGACCGTTCCGTCTCCGCCGTGGAAGCTCGCGTTGACGGCCTGCCCCGAGCCGCCGGGCACGTGGGACTGTTGTGCCGGTGGCGCGCGGAACCGGCGCCCCGTGCTCTGGTAGAAGCCGGCCAGCCGCCGCAGCACCTCCTGCGCCCTGGCATCCTGCTCGGCACGGACCCCGGGATCTGCGGGGAGACCGTCTCCGGTGCGTTGCGACCGGGCGTCCGCCACCTCCCGCTTGGCCTCCGCCAGCGCATCGCCGAGCTCGTTGAGCAGGCCCGCGTAGCTCGGCTCCGCGAGCACCCCGACGACCTGCTCGACCCGGTTCAGCAGCCGGTCCGCCGATTGCGCGAACATCTCGAAACCGGGCCCCTGCCAAGCCTGCTCCAGGTGCCGGAGCCGGCTGCGGAACTGCTCGGACACCGAACGCAGGCGCGCGTCGGTGCGCTCGAACCGCTGCGCCGCGTCGTAGAAGCTGTGCGGATCGGCGCCGGACAGCGCCCGCACGGCCGCGTCCACATCGCCCGGGACATCGTCCGCGTCGGCAGCCGATCCGGCCATCGCACCTCCTCTCACAGTCCTAAGTGGTCGAATTCAGGCTTGGTGGACACCCGGCATGCCGGAAAAGCCCCGCACCGAACCGTCGAACGCTTCGGCCAACCCATCGCCCAGGGACTTCACCGCTGAACCGTTGTGCCGGTCGAGCGCCTGGACGTCGGTGGCGAACTGCGCCATCCGATCGGCCAGTTCCCGGAAGACCCGTTCCAGCCGCGCGCAGTGCGCGGCGACCTCGTCCCGTCGTTCGGCGAGCAGGTCCTGCAACCACTTCCCCGTCGGCAGGTCGCCCGCGCTGGGTGCGGCCCCCGCCAGTTCGGCGCATCCGGCGCACTCGTCGGCGATCCCGGAGACCACCGACGCGGCTTTGCCCAGCTCAACGACGTCGACCCGCGTGGCAGTGTCCTCGGTCATCGCGCGCTCAGTCGAAGCTCGACGCGAGCTTGCCGTCGATCTGCCGCATGTTGTCCTGCCCGGTGTCCACCGCGGAGGTGACGCCGTTCAGCGTCTCGTTCATGGCGGTGAACGCGGCGCTGATGTTGCCGGCCTTCGTCTGGTAGGTCTGCGACGCTTGGGCGTCCCAGGACTGCAGCAGGTTGCCTGTCTGGTTCTTCAGGTCGTCGATCTTCTGCGAAAGCGCCTTGGTCGCCCCGCGCATCTTGTCGACGCCCGCCCTCAGCGCCGCGTACTGGTACTGGATCTCGTCGTCCACTGGTGTGCGTCCTTCCGTGCTCCGGGGACCGGTCCGGCCGGCTAGTTGAGGAAGCGGTTCATCTCGGAGGGCGCCACGGGATCCACCCGACCGGCGTCCTGCGTTCCGGCCCGGCGGACCTGCTCCGCGATTTCCCGGTCCTGCGACTGGTACTTGGTGCTGGCATCGCGGATCGCCTGCGCCATCGCGTGGAGCTCGTTCTCCACCGTCAGGCACTGGCGGTCCCATTCCATGTGCACGTCGTTGAGGGCTTGGATCATCGCGCCCTTGTTCTGCGACGCCACGGTCGCGATCTCCACGCCGAGTGAAGTCCGCGTGCTCTTCACCTCCTCGCCGGTGCTGTCGTG
Source organism: Saccharopolyspora elongata (assembly GCF_004348985.1). Taxonomy (GTDB): domain Bacteria; phylum Actinomycetota; class Actinomycetes; order Mycobacteriales; family Pseudonocardiaceae; genus Saccharopolyspora; species Saccharopolyspora elongata. Next base: position 66,655 of record NZ_SMKW01000050.1, read on the forward strand.
CTGGGTCGAGTACGCGTTGAGCCGCTCCGCGACCAACCGGGTCTGGTCAGACATTCGCCCGAACTCCTGTTCTCTCAGTCGCATCAACGGGTTTCACGTCGATTCGGGTGCTCCAGCACCCTGTTCAGGACAGCACCCCCGCGACACCGGTGGTGTTGGTGAGGGCATGTCGCCGTTGCCGGTAGGGGGATTACTCATCAGCTCCCGGGACGCACCTCGGTCGCGGTCCCCGGAGCCAACTCGGGGCCGTTGGGCAGCAACGCCAACAGCTCGCTGGGCACCGGCAGCGGATCGACTCCCGCGTAGCCCAGCGCCCCGACCGCGTCCGGGCCGGGCAGCGGGTACTTGATCCCGAGATCGGTGATTACGTAGTGGGCCCCCGTCGGGGCCCCCGGCGCCGGCAGGTCTCGGGCCAGCACCCCGAATGTCGGCGGGACCGAGACCTGATAGGCCAGTGCCCCCGTCGGCTGCGGCGACCGGACGATGCCGGAGAAGCGTGCGTCGTCGCGCCGCACCATGACCACCTCGACCGGGACCTCGCCCCCTGACCCGACGGCGAACCGCGCGCACGGCACGTCGCGGTCGTTGCGGTCCACCGGGGTGATCTTCGGCGGGTCCACCGGCAGTTCCGGCGGCACCGCCGCCAGTGCGGACCGCGGCACCGAGCCCACCGCCGCCGCGTCGATCGCCACCGCGCCCGGCTTCGAGCCGGGATAGGCGGCGGCGAGGTCCGGGTCCGCCAGCAGCAGTCCCGCCCCGGTGCGGCTCAACGGCGCCAATCCGTCCGGCAGCAACACGTAGAACCGGTCGTCCCCGAGGACTGGGTTGTGCACTTCGTAGACCTGCCCGACCCGCCCGGCCTCCCCCTTCACCGAGAGCGCCGGCTTGCCCAACTCGGGCACGTCAGGCGCGGTCAGGTCCGGCCCGCTCGGCAGCGCCTGCACCCACGACGAGGCCACCGGGAGCGGTCGAACGGCACCGTAACCGAGCGCGTCGATCACTGCTTGCTGCGGTATCCGGAACCGGCTTCCCCGCCACACCAAGTACTTCGAACCGTCCGGTGTGGACACCAGCAGGCCCGAATCCGGGCCCAGCGGGACACCCGCGATCTCGCGGACCTGCAACTCCGTCACCGGTGACGGCGTGTTCGACTTGTCGTAGCTGGTGTCAGCGCAGACGAACCACGGCGCGCGCGTCAGCGCGTCGGGTCCGGGCAGCGAATCGGGCGCGTTCGGGATGCCGACCGGAAGCCCGCGCGGCACGTCCCGCAACGAGTTGCTCGACACCGACACCACGTTCGCCTGCGGGCTGTTGACCATCAGCCGCGCCGACGCGAAGTTGAGCACCGGATGCAGGCTCCCTGCCAGGAAGAGGTACTTCGCGCCGGTCTCCTTCTCGACGATGATGCTTCCGGGCGCGCGCCACGACTTGTTCGCGCCCGGGGAGATGATCCCGGAGATGCCGAAGACGACGACCACCAGCGCCGCGACGAGGCACCCGATGATCGCGTTCACGGTGAATCGCCGGG
>NZ_SMKW01000051.1 GCF_004348985.1 Saccharopolyspora elongata
GGATGGGCGGGAATCCACCTCGCGACCGTCGAACGCACGGTGCTGGATCTCCTCGCCCGGAATCCGCAGAGACCGGCGGTTGCGGCCGGTGATGCGCTGGTCCACGCCGGGCTGATCGACGTGAAGGCGATCCACGCCTTCCTCGCCGGGCGCCATGACCACGGCATAGTCCGCGCGCGAGCCGCGGCTGCGCTCCTGGATGGGCGAGCGGAGTCACTCCCCGAATCGGAGCTGCGTGTTGCCCTGGTGCAAGCCGGTTTTCGCCCGACGCCGCAGGTGGAGATCCACGATGGGCACGGTTTCGTCGCTCGCGTTGATCTCGCCCTGGAGGACGTGAAGATCGCCCTCGAATACGACGGAGCCTGGCACGCCGACCCCGATCGGCACCGGTTAGATCAGAAGCGGCTGCGCCGAATCCGAGCGTGCGGCTGGCACGTCATCGTGGTGACCGCGGAGCGCTTGTATCAGCGTTTGCCAGACCTGCTCGCAGAGGTTCGCGCAGCGGTTGCGGCCCGCCGGTGATTGCGGCGTTTTCGCGCGAAACCGTCGCCGCCCCCTCCTGGGCAGCGCCGTTTTCGCGCGAAAACGCCAACTTCACCCGGACGGTGGTGAGTACTCGTCGAGGGCGCGTGTCACGAACCAGGACGCCGTGCCGAGGTAGTTCTGCGGGGCGAGCAGCTCCCGCACCGCCTCTGCGTCCACATCGGACTCCCGGAGCTCGGGCGCGTCCGCGAGCAGCTGGTCGAACGTGCCGCGCCCGGCCGCGGCCTCGGCCGAGATGCGGGCCAGCACCTGCTTCGCGCGGGCCTTGCCGAGTACCGGGGCCAGCGCGACGTTGACCCGCTCGGCGACGATCGCGCCACCGGTCTGGTGCAGGTTCTCCAGCATCCTGGCGGGGAACACCGCGAGGCCCTCGGCCAGTTCGGCGGCGGTGTGCGCTGCGCCGCCCGCCGCGCGCAGGCAATCCCGCAACGGCTGCCACTCGGCATGCCAGGCCCCGGCCGGACGTTCGTCCTCGGCGAGCATGCACTGAGCCAGCACCCCCGCCGACGGGGCGACCTGCCGCGCGGCGGCCACGACCAGCGTCGACAGCACGGGATTGCGCTTCTGCGGCATCGCCGACGAGGCGCCGCGCCCGGCCGGGCCCGGCTCGACGGCCTCGCCGACCTCGGTGCGGCACAGCACCTGCACGTCCACGCCGAACTTGCCCAGCACCCCGGCGACGACGCTGAGCGCCCAGCCGAGATCCGCCAGCGGCACCCGCTGCGTGTGCCACGGCACGGCCTGCACCGCGAGCCCGAGTTCGCTCGCCATGCCCTCGATGAGCTCGCCCACGTGATCGGCGCCGGTGGCCGCCTGCGCATATGCCGCATAGGCGGCGGCGGTGCCGCCCGCGCCGCCGATCGACACCGGCAGCCCCTCGGTGCGCAGCCGGTGCACCCGGCGGCGCGCCTCGCCGACCCCGGCCAGCCAGCCGGCCGCCTTGAGCCCGAACGTCGTCGGCACCGCGTGCTGCGTCAGCGTCCGGCCGGCCATCGGCGTGTCCCGATGCCGCTCCGCCAGCCCGGCGAAGGCGGCCGCGCAACGGTCCAAACAGGACTCGATCTCGGCGAGCGCCCGCCTGGTGACCAGCATGGACGCGGTGTCCAGCACGTCCTGGCTGGTGCAGCCGCGGTGCACGTGGTCGGCGGCCGCCGGGCTTTCCGCGGCCACCAGCGAGGTCAGCGTCGACACGAGCGGCACCACCGGGTTGGCGGCCTCGCGCGCCCGCACGGCCAGCTCGCCGAGGTCGAACCGCTCCGGCCGCGCCACCGACTCGATCACCGCGACCGCGGATTCCGGGATCACCCCGAGCCGCGCCTGCACCCGCGCCAGCGCCACCTCCACCCGCAGCATCGCCGCCAGCCACGCACCGTCGGAGGTCGCGGCGTGCACGGGAGTACCCGCCCACACCGGGGAGAGCAGGCCCGCATCCAACCCGGGGCTCATCGGGCCGCCCCCTTACGCGCTCGCCGCGGCGCGCTGGTCGGCAACCAGGCGAGCGGATTGTGGTAGTCGGCGTACAATGCGGCCTGCCGCGGGCCGGACTCGCTGCGCGGCACCGACAGGCACGCCCGCGCGACGCTGTCCGCGTCGGCCAGGCTCACGGAGTTCACGCCGGGCCGCGCCCCGGCCGCGGTCACCCAGTGCACGGCCTCGGTCGGCACCCCGAACGCGAAGCGCCGCGGATGCGGCCGGCCGGCGGCGTCGATCAGGTGGTACGGGCGGCGCGTCACCGCCAGCCCACCGGTCCGGAAAGCACCGTCCGGATCGGCGATCCGGTACGCCACGCACTGCCCGGTCCGGCGCAGCCAGCTCAGCAGCGGATCGGCAGAACGCCCCAGGTCCGGCTCCGGCAACCGCGCCTCGATCAGCGTCGTCACCGGCACCGGCGGCGCCGCCACGCCGTGCGCGGAGACCACGAACGACGCATCCACGGCCGACACCCGCATGCCGGGGCCGAGCACGTGCACCACGCCCGCCTCGATCAGCGCGATCAGCTCGGCGATCCGCCGCGCCGGCGGGCCGATCGACAGGAACGCGTTCTCCCCGGTGTACCAGCGCTGCACCTCGTCCCGGTAGGAGCCGCCTGCGATCCCGCCGTGGTCGATGACCAGCCGGATCTCGTTGCGCAGATCCCGCAGCACGTCCAGCGCCGCCTTCAGCGGCCCGGCGACGTTGCCCAGCTCGGCCTCGACCAGATCGCGTTCCAGGTGCTCCAGCAGCCAGCCGTGGAACTCGTCGCGATCGGCGAAGACCCGCCCGGCGCAGGGGCGCGTCACGCGGTCCCAGTCCCACCACTCGCCCGGCGGCACGCCGTAGCGGCGCAGTACCCAGCGCTCGGCGATCTCGTCGTCGATCGCACGCAGGTAGTCCCGGCGGAAGACCCGGGCGGTGCTCGCGCTGCGGTGCTGCCCGATCCAGGTCGTGTAGTACACCGCACGGACCTCTTTGGACACCAGCGGCCACACATCGCCCAGGAAACCCGGCGCAGTGCCCTCGGCGGCCCGCTGCTGAAGCCCGGCGATCACCTCCGGCGTCAGGAACAGCGGTTCATGCCGCCCCGACACGCCCTTCTGGTTCCGCCCGCGCGCGTGGTACGGCACGCCCCGGCGCGAACCGGCGTACAGCACCGGCTCGCGACCGGAGGGGATGTAGCTCAGCTTCCCGCCGGCCGGCACGAACCGGCCGCCGCGCCCGGCGGTCAGCAGCGCCAGGTAGTCGAAGAAGTTCAAGCCCAGACCGCGAAGCCCGACCGGTTCGCCCGGGACGATCGACGAAAGGTCCACTTCGGACGGGTTGCTCGGCGGCACGTAGCGCAACCGGTACCGCCGCGCGAACTCCGCGAGATCGCGTGGCGCACCGGCGGACTCGGCGTCGACGTGCCCCTGCGCGAGCACCACGGCATCCGCGGTCAGCACGCTGCCGTCGGCGAGCCGGACCCGCTGGTGCTGCGCGTCGTCCTGCAGCGCGACGGCGGTCTCGGCGTGCAGCCGGACGGTCACGTTGGGCGGCGCGGTCGCGATCACGTGGTCCAGGAACCACGCCAGGTAGCGGCCGAACGAGGCGCGCGTCGGGTAGTCGTCCGGCCCGAGCGGCACCTCGTCCGGATCGGCGCGCGCCCACTCGTGCAGGCTCGGCCCGGGCCGGATCGGCCCCTCGCACTCCACGCTGTCGTCGGTGAACACGGTGACCTGCGAGGCGACCGTGTTCATCAGCAGCAGCGAGCTCTGCCCGGTCCACCACACTCGGCCACCCGCGCCCACGTGCGGATCCACCAGGTGGACCTCGACCGGCTCCGCCGGGCCGACGAGCCCGCGGCTGTTGGCACAGATCCGCTCCAGCACCATCAGGCCCCGCGGGCCCGCACCGATCACGCAGATCCGCATCGGAGTTCCCCTCGATCGCACGGCATCCTCGAATCTCCCGGCCGACATCGCACCGCCCGATTCAACGCCCGCGGGCACGACCCGCGCAGCACGTCTTTCCGGGATATCGCGCGGCAAATCAGCCCGCCACCACGACAATCACGTGTTCCCGCGATGCCCCTCGATGAAGCGGTCGATTAGAAAGATGTTGCACGACAGAACGTTTCGTCCCGGCGTCGGCTGCGGCGCGCCCCTCGCGATGAGGTGTCGATGAAACCATTGGTGCAGAAGTACGGCGGCACCTCGCTGAGCACCGCCGAACACGTTCGCCGGGTGGCCGAGCGCATCGACGCCGCCCGGCAGACCGGTCGCCCGACGGTCGCGGTCGTCTCGGCCCGTGGCGACACCACCGACCGCCTGCTGGCCGACGCCAAGCAGCTACACCCGCACCCCGCACCGCGGGAAACCGACCAACTGCTGGCCACCGGCGAGGTGGCCTCGGCCGCCCTGATGGCCACCGCGCTGCACCGCCGGGGCACCCGAGCCGTCTCGCTCACCGGTGCGCAGGCGGGCATCCGGACCACCGGGCCGCACGGCGCCGCCCTGATCGACACCATCGATACCCGGGCGGTGCGCGCCCACCTCGAACGCGGCTCCGTTGTGGTCGTCGCCGGCTTCCAGGGCATCGACCCGGCGGGGGAGCTGTTCACGCTGGGCCGCGGCGGCTCCGACACGACCGCGGTGGCACTCGCCGCCGCGCTCGACGCCCGGTGCGAGATCTACACAGACGTCGACGCCGTCTACACCGCGGACCCCAGGCTGGTTCCGCAGGCGCGTCCGCTGCCGGAGATCGCGGCGCCGCTGATGGCCGAGATGGCCTTCGCCGGAGCGCGGGTGCTGCACGCGCGAGCCGTGGAACTCGCCGCGGTCCGAAACGTGCCGCTGCTGGTGGCGAGCGCCATGCACGACCGCCCCGGCACCACGATCACCGGAGGGAGCCCCATCGGCATGCTGGAGAAGGAAGGCTTCGTCGCCGCGATCACCCACGACGCGGACATCGCCCGGTTCACCATCCGGCTCGACCCCGACGACCCGGAACGCCCGCACCGGGCGCTGCGCGCCATCGCCGACCAGATCATCCCGGTCGACCTGGTGACCTGGGCGGACGACCGGCCGGCGCTGAGCTTCACGGTCGCCGGCGCCGCCGTCCACCAGGCGCGGCGGCAGGTGGAACTGGCCGTGCCGAACGCCGGCCGCGACGTGGCGGTGCAGCGCGAACTCAGCAAGATCTCCTTGCTGGGCACCGGAATGCTCACCCGGCCGGAATACGCCGTACGGGTGCTGCGCACCCTCGAAGAGCTGGGCGTGCCCGCGAACTCCTTGCACACCAACCAGTTGCGCGTCTCGGTGCTGGTACCGGCCGAGCACACCGCGGCGGCGGTGGCCGCGCTGCACGACGAATTCGAAATGGACCGACCCCGCCCCGATCCCGTCCCCACCTCGTGAACAGGAGGACCCGGTGTCCACCACCCGATCGTTCGGCGCGCAGCTGAGGCTCCGGCGGATGTCGCGAAACGGCGACGACCGCCTGCTCCTGGTGCCGATGGACCACTCCGTCACCGATGGCCCGTTACCGACGCCCGGCGGCCCGGCGAACCTCACGCCGCAGCTGGCCGCCAACGGCGTCGACGCGATCGTGCTGCACAAGGGCGCGCTGCGCTACATCGACCCGGCGGCGTTCGTGAACATGTCGCTGATCGTGCACCTCAGCGCCAGCACGGCGCACGCGCCGGACCCCGACGCCAAGTACCTCGTCGCCAGCGTGGAAACCGCGCTGCGGCTGGGCGCCGACGCGGTGAGCGTGCACGTCAACCTGGGCTCGACGGAAGAACGCCGCCAGGTCGCCGACCTCGCCGCCGTCGCGGAGGCGTGCGACGCCTGGAACCTGCCGCTGATGGCGATGATCTACCCGCGCGGCCCGCAGATCACCGACCCGCGCGACGTGCGGCTCGTCGCGCACGCCGCCACCCTCGCGGCCGACCTGGGCGCGGACCTGGTCAAGACCGTCTACCCGGGCACGGTCGAGGCCATGGCCCAAGTGGTGGACTCCTGCGCCGCGCCGATCGTCGCGGCGGGCGGCCCGCGCGTCGACGACGAAGCGAAGGTCCTCGCCCACGTCGAGGGAGTGCTGCGCGCAGGCGCGGCAGGTGTGGCGATGGGGCGCAACATCTTCGAGGCCCCGGACCCCGGGGAGCGGGCACGACGGGTGGCGGCGCTGATCCATCCGGCCCGCGAGTTCACCGACGACCTGGTGCCGGAACTGGCCTCCTGACCAGCCCGGCCCCACCCAGCGCGGGGACCGCCCGTGCGAACCGAGTTCCGCCAACAGTCACCGAGACCTGACCGAGGAGCGCGTGATGAGACTGACGTGGTTGGACATCCGAGGTGTGGACGCCGAGATCAAGACCGCCATCGTCGAGGAGGCGGTGCACCAGCGGGTGAGCGCCATCGTGGCCGACGAGCCCGGCGAGCTGGTCGACCTGCCGCCGACGGTGCGCAAGGTGCTGCTGCCGCGCGGCCCGCTGCCCGACGACCTGGGGCCGGCGGACGTGGTGATCGTCGACCCGGAGCGCCACGGCGACCCGGCGGTGCTGGCGGCCCGCCACCCGGGCGTCGAGTTCGGGCCGTTCGTGGAGATCGTCGACGCGCCGACGCTGGAGGTCGCCTGCGAGGCGGCGCGCACCCAGCGGTGGAGCGTGCTGTGGTTCCGCGACCCGACGAAGATCCCGCTGGAGATCGTGCTCGCCGCCGCGGCCGGCGCCTCCGGCAGCATCGTCACGGTCGTCGAAGACGTGGAGGAGGCCGAGATCGTCTTCGGCGTCCTGGAGCACGGCTCGGACGGCGTGCTGCTCAAGCCGCAGCGCGTCGGTGACGCCACCGACCTGGTCGCGGCGTCCGCGGGCGGCTCGGCCGACCTGGAGCTGACCGAGCTGGAGGTGGTGCGCACCGAGCACGTCGGCATGGGCGAGCGGGCGTGTGTGGACACCTGCACCTACTTCCGCGAGGACGAGGGCATCCTCGTCGGCTCCCACTCCAAGGGCATGATCCTCTGCGTCAGCGAAACGCACCCGCTGCCGTACATGCCGACCCGCCCGTTCCGGGTCAACGCCGGGGCGATCCACTCATACACCGTGTCCCACCAGGGCCGCACCAACTACCTGAGCGAGCTGAAGTCGGGCAGCAAGGTCCTCGCGGTGGACACCAAGGGCCGCACCCGGGTGGTCACGGTCGGCCGCGTCAAGATCGAGAGCCGGCCGCTGATCTCGATCGAGGCGGTCAGCACCACAGGCCAGCAGGTGAACCTGATCCTGCAGGACGACTGGCACGTCCGGGTGCTGGGGCCGGGCGGCGTGGTCCTCAACAGCACGGAGCTCAAGCCGGGCGACCGGCTGCTCGGCTACCTGCCGGCGGAGGACCGCCACGTCGGCTACCCGATCAAGGAGTTCTGCCTGGAGAAGTGACCCGATGCAGGTGAAGGGCCCTCGCCACCGGCGCCCGGCGGCGAGGGCCCTTCGCTGCTCGGGGGGTGGGGTGACAGGAAAGTTCCCATGCTCACAATCGGCGGTACCCAACTGAGTTGTGCACAACTGAATTTCGCGCTACGTTGTCCGTGTGGATGAGTCGAGGTTGGCGTTGGACCGGCAGGTCTGCTTCGCGCTGTACAGCGCTTCGCGGGCGTTCACCGGCCTGTACCGGCCGGTCCTGGACGAGCTCGGGCTCACCTACCCGCAGTACCTCGTGATGCTGGCGCTGTGGGAGCACGAGTCGGTGACGGTCAAGGAGCTCGGTGCCGCCCTGCGGCTCGACTCCGGCACCTTGTCGCCGCTGCTGAAGCGGCTGGAGGCGCGCGGCCTGATCACGCGTCAACGCAGCTTCGTCGACGAGCGGTCCGTGGCGGTCGCGCTGACGGCGGACGGTGCGGAAATGCGGGCGCAGGCCCGGTGCATCCCGGACCGGATGGTGGCCGCGACCGGACTGCAGGTCGACGAGCTCGTCCAACTGAAGTCCACATTGGAACGCCTGACGGCCGCCCTGGATTCGGCGGCGCAACAGCAGGCGGAAGACAAGCGGGAGGGTCAGCGATGACAGTGCTCTACACGGCCGAAGCGACGGCGACCGGCGCGGGCCGGGACGGCCGGACCCGGTCCTCGGACGGCGTCCTGGACCTCGACCTCGCGGTGCCGAAGGAGATGGGCGGCCCGGGCGGTACGGCGACCAACCCCGAGCAGCTCTTCGCCGCCGGGTACGCGGCGTGCTTCCACGGCGCGCTCCAGGTGGTGGCGCGCCGCGCCAAGGCCGACATCGCCGATTCGTCGGTCACCGCCCAGGTCGGCATCGGCCGCAACGACGCCGGCGGGTTCGGCCTCAGCGTCGGCCTGGTCGTCGGCCTGCCGGGCGTGCCGCGCGAGCAGGCGCAAGAACTCGTTGCCGCTGCGGACCAGGTCTGCCCGTACTCGAACGCGATCCGCGGCAACGTCGAGATCGAATTGCGGGTCGCCTGACTCAGGAGAACAGCACGTAGAGCAGGCCGGAGCTGCCGGCGAGCACCGCCAAGACGGCGACCGCCGCCGGCAGCACCCCGCCGGGCAGCGGGGTCTCGGCGTGCAGCCTGCGTTCGCCCCGGAGGTGCCGGTGCCAGACGAGCCAGCCGATGGCAAGCCCGAGTGGCAGGGTGAGCGCGGCGCAAACCGCTGCCGCGACGATGCTCTCGTGCGCGAGGAGCCGCAGCAGCACCAGCATTCCGACGACGAACGCCAGCGCGGTGCGAAGCCACGCGAGGGTGGTCCGCTCGACTTGCAGCCCCGGATCCCAGGGCCCGTCGGGGCGCGCCACGTCAGAACCCGGTCACGAACAGGAGCACGCAGGCGGCCACGCCGATCGCGCCGAGCCCGTAGCCGAGGACCGGCGCCAGCCGCGGCGCAGGCAGCGGGCGGCCGCGCCGCAGCGCCCGCTCGGTGGTCCACCAGCGCGTGAAAGCAGTTGCGCTGCAAAGCACCCCGGCGAGCAGCAGCAGGACCGCCAACGCGGTCCGCAGTGGACTCGGCTGACCGGTGGCCGCGCTCAGCGCCTCGACGCCGACGCCGCCGGCCATCAGCGCCAGCGCGGTGCGGATCCACGCCAGGAAGGTGCGCTCGTTGGCCAGGGTGAACCTCGGGTCGGGATCGGAGCCGTCCCGGTACAGCCGCCGCGGCCAGCGGGAATCGCAGTCTTCTCGGTCGGTCGCCATGCGGTCACGGTAACCCGAACGGCGGTACGGCGAGAGCGCGTGTTCCACAGGTCACGGCACGCGTCGGGCCCCGCACGCGGCGGGGCCCGACAGCAGCCTCAGAACGAGAACACCTTGCCGGTCGCGGCTCCGGCGACGCATTCGTTCGGGTAGGTCTTCTCGAAGGTGACCGGCTTGCCCTGCCACCTGCCCTGCGCGGTGAGCGTCACCGGTCGGTACACCAGCGGACACGTGGAGTTACCGGTGCTGAGCAGGTTGAAGTCACCATTGACGTCTCTGAGCGCCGAACACGCGTCTTGCGCGTGCGGATGCGAGCCGCCGGCGGGCTCGCACAGCAGGAACGCGCTCCGGAGGTCGTCGCGGCCTTCGCCGCGGACTGAGAGGTTCATCATGCTGCCGTGCGGGGCCGACGCAGGTTCTGCGTGGGCGAGCGCCGGGGCCAGCGCGGTGCCGGCCAGCGTGGCGGCGGCGAGCAAGGTTCGGCCGATGAGCCGTTTTGCAGCCATTTCGTCATTCCTCCTGGGTTGGTGAAGCAGACGATTCGCTTCTCTTTATCGCCGAGGTCGAGCGAAATGCGGCAGATGCGACGGCGGATCACTGAAACGTGGTTCGCCCGAACCGGTTTCCATCACGACCCGTCACGAAAAGGCGTTGCCCCACAGGGCGGGAAGTCGCCCACAAGCGGTGCCCTGCTCAATAAGGTGGTGGACCTTTTGTCGATCACTGGTCATTGTGGTGCGGAACCACGTGACGCCGGGTCCGGTGTCCGCAACAGACGGGAGGCCTGATGGCGACGGTACCTGCGGGGCCGGACACCGCCACGGTGCGCAAGGCGGCGTTCGCCAGCGCGGTGGGCAACACCATCGAGCTCTACGACTTTCTGATCTACGGCACCGCCGCGGCCGTGGTGTTCAACAAGCTGTTCTTCCCGGCGGGAGACCCCTGGGTGGGGGCGTTGCTCGCGTTCGCCACCTTCGGCGCGGGCTTCCTCGCCCGACCCCTCGGTGCGGCGGTCATCGGGCACTTCGGCGACGTGGTGGGCCGCAAGCTGATGCTGGTCATCACGCTGAGCGTGACCGGCGTGTGCACGGCGGCGATCGGGCTGCTCCCGACCTACCAGCAGGTCGGGGTCTGGGCGCCGGTGATGCTCGTGGTGCTGCGGCTCGTGCAGGGCTTCTTCCTCGGCGGCGAGCAGGGCGGCGCGGTGCTGATGGCCGTCGAGCACGCGCCGCCGCACCGCCACGGCTGGTACGGCGGGTGGACCTTCCTGGGCTCCCCGAGCGGCATGTTCCTGGCCACCGGGGCGTTCGCCGGCGCGACCGCGATCTCCGGCGACGCGTTCCTGACCTGGGGCTGGCGGATCCCGTTCCTGGTGAGCCTGGTGCTCGTGGGCGTCGGCCTGTACGTGCGGCTGCGGCTGGCCGAAAGCCCGGAGTTCGCGAAGATCCGGGAACGCGGACAGCGGGCCCGCCTGCCGGTCGCCGAGGCGTTCTCCAGCTCCTGGCGGCAGATCCTGCTGTCGGCGGGTGTAAACCTCGGCTTCAACACGTTCATCTTCATCCTGACCACGTTCCTGCTGACCTACGGAACGGAGAAGCTCGGCGTCACCCGCGACGTGATGCTGCTCGGCAGCCTGTGCGGATCGGCGGCGCAGATCGCCGGAATCCTGCTGTTCTCGCACCTGTCCGACCGGCTCGGCCGCACTAAGGTGATGCTCGGCGGCGGCCTTTTCCTGGCGCTGTACGCGTTCCCGATGTTCTGGCTGCTGGACACCGCGAACCCGGCGCTGATCGTGCTGGCGATGACGCTGGGATACGCGGGCTCGGCGGCGGTCTTCGGCCCGATGGCGGCGTTCTGCGCGGAACTGTTCGCCACGAAGGTCCGCTACACCGGCGTGTCCCTGGGCTACCAGAGCGGTTCGGTGCTGGGCGGCGGGCTGTCGCCGGTGGTGGCGACGGCACTGCTGACCGCCTCCGGCGGAGTGTCCTGGCCGATCGCGGCCTACCTGGTGATCGGCGCGCTGATCACGGTGGCGTGCCTGGTCATCACCGGCGAACCGACCCGCTGGGCCCGCGAAGCCGAACCCGCGACGACCTGACCGGGCGCTGCCGGGCGGTTGGCGCCACCGGAACCCGCCGCCCGGCGGCGTCAAGACGGGCGCCGACTGAACCCGGGCCTGTCGTCACGGTGACGGAAAGTCCCACCCCAGACCGTTACGGGCCTCGGTGACAGGAAGGTTCCCATGCCGCCAAGCCGCAGGCCGGATGACAGGAAGGTTCCCATCCTCACGGCCGTCAAGAGCCGTGATGACAGAAAGGTTCCCTTGCTGTCAGACGACAGGAAGGGAACCTTTCTGCCAAGCGGCCGGGCTGGAAGTGACAGGAAGGTTCCCGTGCTCGCACCGCCGGGGCCGGGGTGACAGGAAAGTTCCCATGCTCGCGCTGCCGGGTCAGTCGCCGTAGAGCTGGTCGATGATGTCGGCGTACTTGTCGTGGATCACCCGGCGCTTGAGCTTCAGCGTCGGGGTCAGCTCGCCGCCTTCAACGCCCCACTGCTGGCCGAGGATCCGGTAGCGCTTGATCTGTTCGGGCCGGTTCAGCCGTTCGTTCGCGGCCCGCACCGCGGCCTCCACTTCGGACCGGACCGCGGGGTGCGCGGCGAGGTCGGCGCGGTCCCGGAAGGCGATGCCGCGCTCGCGCGCCCACTTCGGTGCGGTGTCCTCGTCGAGCACCAGCAGCGCGACGAGGTACGGGCGGCCATCCCCGAACGCCAGCGCGTGCCCGATCAGCGGATGTGCCGTGAGCGCGTTCTCCACCGCCGTGGGCGCGATGTTCTTGCCCCCGGCCGAGATGATCAGCTCCTTCTTCCGGCCGGTGAGCGTGAGGAAACCATCGGCGTCCAGCACGCCGACGTCGCCGGTGCGCAGCCAGCCGTCGGCGTCGGCGGCCGGCCGGATCACCCCGTCGGGCTGCAGATATCCCGCGCACACCAACGGGCCGCGCACCAGCACCTCGCCGTCGGGTGCGGTGCGGATCTCCACGCCGGGCACGGCGCGGCCCACGGTGCCGGGACGGCGCGCACCGGCGGAGTTGGTGGTGACGCAGCCGGTGGTTTCGGTCATGCCCCAGAGCTCGAAGATGTCCAAGCCGATCGTGCTGAAGAACTCCAGCAGGCCGGTGTCGATCGGGGCGGCGCCGCTGGACGGCCACAGGGCGCGGTCCAAGCCGATGCGGGCGCGCAGCGCCTGCTGGTTGGCGCGCTGTTCGTCCGGGATCTTCCGGAGCGCTGCGGCGAGCTTCTCCCAAATCCGGGGAACGCCGAAGAAGAGCGCAGGTCGTGCGTGGGTCAGCGCGGCCAGGATCCGGCTTTGATCGGCGCAGAAGTGCACGTGCGCGGCGTCGTGGATCGCGGCGTAGAGCCCGACCATCCGCTCCGCGATGTGCGCCAGCGGCAGGTAGCACAGGCGCGGTGCGTGCCGCTCGGGCTGCGTGATCTGGTGCAGCGCTGCGGCCGCGAAGCAGATGTTCCGGTGCGTGAGCACTACGCCCTTCTGCTCACCGGTGGTACCGGAGGTGTAGAGGATCGCGGCCGGGTGGCCCGGGGCGATTGCCGCCGCCGTCCGCTGCACCAGGTCCGGATCGTCGCGCAAGCGCTGTTCGCCCAGCACCCGCAAGCGCTCCCAGGTGCGGAACCGGTGATCCGCGGACACCATCGCTGCCTCGTCCAGCACCACGACGTGCTCGATGGTGGACACGTTGCGCAGCACTTTGGACCAGCGCCGCAACTGGTCGGCGCCGTCGAGCACGACGACCCGGGCCCTGCTGTGCTGGGCGATGTAATGCACCTGGTCCTGGCTGAGCGTGGGGTAGAGGGTGCTCGGCACCGCGCCGATGTGGGTCGCCGCAACATCGATCAGCCAGTGCTCGGCGCGATTCGCCATCATGATCAGCATCGTTTGGCCTGCTTGCAAGCCCAATGCCGCGAGCCCGGCGGCCAGCTCGTGGACCTCGTGGCGCGCTTCGGCCCAGGTCCAGGCGCGCGGCTCGCGCCCGTTGTCGGTGAGCGCAGGGCGCTGCGGGAACTCCGCGGCGTTGCGCGAGAACAGCTGCGGGATGGTCGTCTCCGACGCGGCCGTGGCCCAGGCTTCCGAGGCGCTCATCGCATCCGGTCTCCCCTCCGCGCATGCTCGGGTGTGGCATGCGTCACGACGAGATGAAACCTCATGGGAGGTGTCGTTGGCCAGCGCCGAAAGCCGGAATCGGCCGCCCGATCCGGTCAATTCAGACGTGGTCGCGGATCACGTCGTTGACGGCGCGCTGGAATCCGTTGACCAGGACCTGGATGGTCAGCGGTCGCAACTGGTCGGTCGCCGCGCGGACCCGCTCGCGCTCATCTTCCGGTCGGCCGCGCTCGACGTAGGGTCGGAGCACGTTCGCGGCGAACAGTTCGCGCAGCTCGGTCGCGATCTGCGCGGTGTGCTGCTCCACGATTCCCTTGGCCTGCAACAGCATTTCCAGCGGAAGGTCGAGGTCCAGGATCTGCAGTCCGACGCCCAGCATCGCCGGGCTGGGCAGCCGGAGCCGCGTCGAATCCGGAATCCGCTGCAGCATTCCGAGTTCGATGAGCTGCTCGACCAGCCGGTCGTCGAGGTGCCGGCCGGCGCGGCGATCGAGCTCGTGGCGCTCCAGGTCCTCGGCGTGGTCGTCCGTCCACGGCGCGATCAGCGCGCGCTGCAGCGCGAGCTCGTCCGGCGAGGCATCGGCCGGGATGCGCTCCAGGTGGCGCTCGATCGCCGACAGCGTGAAGCCGAGTGCCTGCAGTTCGCGGATCAGGTCGAGCCGGGCCAGGTGGTCGCCGCCGTAGAGGCCGAGCCGGCCGCGCAGTCGCGGCGGCGGCAGCAGGCCGCGCGAGGAGTAGAACCGGACGGTGCGCACGGTGACTCCGGCGCGGGCGGCCAGTTCGTCGATGGTGAGCTCTTCGTCCGCAGTTCGGAGCATGGCCGCAACGTTACTCCTTGACCGCTGTAACACCAACGGTGTCTCATCGATGCTGTGATCCCGGCTGCCCGGGTTCAAGCAGGTCGGACTGCGTTCTCGCGAGTTCTGATCACGGTGTCCGAAGGTGCCTGCCGCCATCAGGGTCTTGGTCGATCGTCATGCGGATGGCCTGTTCTCGAGTCTGCGAGAGCGGGCCATCCGCATGAACGGGCCACCGGCGGTCCTAGCCGACCCGCAGCGTCGGGGCCTCTCGTCCTCGTTCGATGTCCGGGCCGCGGTAGAACCCTTCCGGGATCTGCGCGAGCCTGGACGGGTGCACCTGCGGCCCGAGCCCGTAGAACTTCTGGAAGCTCATGATCAGCGGTCGCCACGCATCCGGGTCGATGCGGTCGCTGGTTCCCGCCATGCGGATCTGCTCGTGCACGTGCACGCGCTGGATGCGCACCTCGAGGGCTACGATCCCGCCGCGCTGCGCCTCGTCGTCATCGGCCACCGGGTGCTCTGCCTCGACGACGGCTTCCATCGCAACCGGGCACTCGGCCACTCGCGGCGGCGACACCGTTTCGGAGACGACCGGCGTGAGTCCCGCGCGGCCGAACTTGTCGTGCTCGGACCGGTAGCCGCGGTCGTGCTTGTAGGGCGGAACCGGATCCGAGCCCGTGGTCAACGCCAGCCGGTCAACGGCGGACGCGAGCGAATCGGACGGCAGGTTCAGGACGCATTCGCCGGTCCGCCGCATGTTCTGCATGGTCTTCGAGTGGGCGCTCATCCCGAGCACGCCTCGCCAGCCGAGCCAGAAGGCCGATGACATCGGGGCGAGGTTGGCGGATCCGTCTTCGTTCAGCGTGGAGATCAGCACTACCGGTGTCCCGAAGTAGAGAATGCCGGGTTCGATCCGGGTGTGCGTCGAGGTTGTTGCCGTCATGCGATCCATCCTTGTGACGGGAGTGCCTCCGGGCTGGCGGCAAACGGACGTCTCGTTCCACGCGCCGACGGCACCACTGCGAGCGCTGCGTGGGAGCCGATGCATGTTTCGTGTTGCTGTGATGCATGCCTGCTCGGACTTGCCCCGCACGCAGGTCTTTCCGGGCAGGTCCACGAAGAGCCTGCACAACCCCGAACAGTGCGTCGAGGTCGGTACCGCCCCCAACGTGAACGGTGTGCGCGACACCAAGGACCGCGACGGTGCAGTGCTCACCTTCCCGGCCCCGCGGTGGTCGGCGTTCATCGACGCAGTCAATGGCGGCCAGTTCGACCGCTGACCCGCGCAGTGAGGCGCCCGCCGGGTATTCCTGGTACCGGGCGGGCGCTTCTGTTTCGCTCTACCGCAGCCGCCTGAGTAGACCGCTACCTGGCGGACCGAGAAATCCTCCCCACATCAATCGCACCCACAGGCCTCCCCATGTGATTCCCCTGGGTGAAGGGCCCTTTGGTCGAGTTCAAGGGCGCCCTTCACGCCTTCGGCGGCCACCCGCTGCCACACGGACTTTCAGGCCCTCCGAACTCCTGGCCGCAGCTCGATTCGCGTATCGTCGGTTTCCCGGAAAACGAAGGTTGAGCTGGTGTTGGGGTTCCAGCCAAGAGGTACCACGAAGTACCGCCCGTTGCGTGCGGCGAGAAGTCGCAGGCCCGTGTATCGATAGCGCAGGTCGGTCTTTTCTCCCAGGTCTTTTTGCTCCACCCCCGGACCTTGGAGGCTCAGACGCTGGGTGCTGAAAACCACTACTGCGGTTCGCTCTTCGATGTGTTGCGCGTCGTACACCGCCTTTCTTGTGCCTTCCCGTGCTGCGAACAAAGAAATTCCCCAGACCAGGAAGAAGACAGCGATCAAGACGGGTATTCCCTTGCCGAGAAAGTTTCTCGGGCGGGCTCCGCGCTGGGCGGCTCGGCTTTGTCCCAGCAACAGCCCCGCAGCGATCAGCGCGAAGGCCAACGGAACATACGGATAAATCGCCTCCCAGCCGACGATCCAGGCGGCAAAGATCGCCAGCCCGACAGCCACGAGCGCGAGGTTGTAGCGGGCCAGTGCCGCCCATGCCGAGGAGATTCCGCTCCAAAGGCGACGAGTCGAGGGCAGGGTTCTCAGCGAAGCAGGAATGCTGATTGCGACCAGTGCAAAAATAAGCGGCCACGCAACCTCTTCTGTCAGCACTCGGGTGCTCTGAAGCACGAAGTCCGTGAAACTCAACCCGATGTCGAGCGGGGAGAGCTGGAAGTAGGCGTAGTAGCGACCGGTGTAGATCGCTCCGAAGTAGAACATCAGAGCGGCGAGAAGAGAGGCTTCCGCGGCTACCAGCTTGAGAGGAGTCATGTGTACCGCGGAATCCCCGGGCTCCTGACGAATGGCGGAGATCACGTTGTCGGCGGCTCCTCATCCGGAGGTGCATCGGGGGTTGGGGGCTCACCGTCATCTTCCGTAGGGGGAGGCGGGGTCTCCGGAGGAGTGGGGACAATGCCGGTGGGAGGACTCTCGGGGTCAAGGCGAGGAGGCGGCAACGGCTCGACGGGGTCGCCGCCCTCAGTGGGTCCCGGTGTGGGCGACTGGTCGCGATCATCGTCGCGGGGCGCGGGACAACCGACTACAAGCAGACAGCAAGCGACGATGAGCACACCGTTGGCTATACGCCCAAGCATGACTCGCACGGTGTAACCCCACACATGTTTCTGGAGTATTATGGCAACTTCTCATGCTGCCGCAATGTCATGTCGATCGTTGGTCGCACTACCCTAATGTGGGATCAAATCCGCTCGTTGTGGTAACCAGGTTCTGCTGGAAGATTGGGCGAGCGGCGCCGGACTATCGCACCCGTGATGCCGCGCCCCCATTCCGCGTCGGCCGACCGGAGTACCGAGCTGCCCTGCCGCCCACAAGTAGGCCGACATCCCGCGAACATCGTTAACAGCGTGACTCGTTCGATTCGCTCGCTCATCGGACCACCGCCGGCGGTTCGGGAGCCAGCAGCGGTGAGGCGGCTTCGGCCGACAGTGGTGGCAGCTCGGCGGATCTACCGTGCGCGCTGAAGTTGCCCGCCGAAAGCAAGGCAAGTGCGGAGAGGAAAGAGAGGATCAGGCAGGCGATCGGGTGTCCGCCTGGTGTCCTGTGGTGCATGTCTGCCCCAACTAGCAGGGCTTCCGGGCAGGTCAAGGCCTTGACCGCTGTAACACCAACGGTGTAACACTAATTGCGTCGCGATACTTGTGGCGCGTGACACAGGCTGCGGAGAGGTGTGGCGTGACGGGAACAGGCGGGCCGCTGGCAGGGATCAAAGTCGTCGAACTCGCCGGGATCGGGCCGGCCCCGTTCTGCGCGATGCTGCTGGCCGATCTCGGTGCCGACGTGGTGAGAGTGGACCGGCCCACTGCCGCCGGAGGCAAGACCGACCTGCTCAACCGCGGCAAGCGATCGGTGCAGGTGAACCTCAAGCACGAACGCGGCGCGGAGGCGGTGCTGGCGCTGGCCGAGCGGGCGGACGTGCTGCTGGAAGGTCTGCGCCCCGGGGTCACCGAACGCCTGGGCGTGGGGCCGGAGCAGTGCTGGGCGGTCAACCCGAAGCTGGTCTACGGGCGGATGACCGGCTGGGGCCAGCACGGGCCGCTGGCGTCGACCGCGGGGCACGACATCGACTACATCTCCCTCGGCGGCATGCTGCACGCCATCGGCCGCGAAGGCGGGCCGCCGCAAGTTCCCGCGAACCTGCTCGGCGACTTCGGCGGCGGCGCGATGTACCTGGCGGTCGGTGTGCTGGCGGCGCTGCTCGAAGCGCGCACCAGCGGTCGCGGGCAGGTCGTCGACGCGGCCATTGTGGACGGTGCCGCGCACCTGGGCACCATGCTGTTCAGCTTCCTGTCGACCGGCGGCTGGAAGACCGACCGCGGCACCAACCTGCTGGACACCGGTGCGCCCTACTACGACGTCTACGAAACTTCCGACGGCGAATACGTCTCGGTCGGCGCGCTGGAGCCGCAGTTCTACGCCGAACTGCTGGACCGGCTGGGGCTGGCGGGCCAGGTGCCCGACCGCGA
This sequence comes from Saccharopolyspora elongata, assembly GCF_004348985.1. Lineage (GTDB taxonomy): Bacteria > Actinomycetota > Actinomycetes > Mycobacteriales > Pseudonocardiaceae > Saccharopolyspora > Saccharopolyspora elongata. Next base: position 18,216 of record NZ_SMKW01000051.1, read on the forward strand.
CGACCCCGCGAACTGGCCGGCACTGCGCGAACGGTTCGCCGCAACCTTCCGGCAGCGCACCAGGCAGGAGTGGGCCGAACTGTTCGCCGGCTCCGACGCGTGCGTCGCGCCGGTGCTGTCCATGGCAGAAGCCGAAACCCACCCCCACGTCGCGGCCCGGGAAACCCTGGTGCGACGCGACGGCGTCTTGCAGCCGGCACCGGCACCGCGCTTCAGCCGAACCCCGAACCCGCCGCCCGGACCGGTCGCCGAGGCGGGCGCGGACACCGAGGAGGTGCTGCGGGACTGGAAGGTCCCGCCGGAACTGCTCGAATCCGGTGCGTTCGGTTCGAGGGACCGATGAGCGGCGCCGCCGCGAACGCTCGCCGCGGGGGAGGGGGATGGCAGAAAGGTTCCCATCCTCGCACCCGCCGGCAACCGGTGTCCGGGCCAGGAACCGCGACCCGCCCCCACCAGTCGGTGGCAGGAAGGTTCCCATCCTGCCGTCCGGCTGGGGCTGTGGTGGCAGGAAAGTTCCCATGCTGTCGTCCCGCCAGGGCCGTGGTGACAGGAAAGTTCCCTTCCTCCCACGCCCGGCGTGAACATCGAAAGGAGGCGTGAACCGATGCGCAGGGAGTTGTTCGAGCCCGAGCACGAGGCGTTCCGCGAGACGGTGCGCACCTTCGTCAACAAGGAGCTCGTGCCGCACGTCGAGGAGTGGGAGGCAGCCGGGGTCGTCAGCCGCGAGTCGTGGTTGGCCGCCGGAGCGCAGGGGCTGCTCGGCTTCGCCGTCGACGAGCAGTACGGCGGCGGTGGCGTCGACGACTTCCGGTTCAACGTGGTGTTCGACGAGGAACTCGTCGGCGCGGGCATTTCCGGCTTCGGCTCACCGCTGCACAACGACATCATCGCGCCGTACCTGATCAGGCTGGCCACCGACGAGCAGAAGCAGCGCTGGCTGCCCAGGTTCTGCAGCGGCGAGCTCATCACCGCCATCGCCATGACGGAGCCGGGTGCGGGCAGCGACCTGCAGGGCATCCGCACCACCGCGGTGCGCGACGTTGGGGGCACCTCCCGCTCGAGCGAAGCCGAGAGTGGGGGAGACTTCGTCCTCAACGGGCAGAAGACGTTCATCAGCAACGGCATCCTCGCCGACCTGGTGATCGTGGTGGCCCGCACCGACCCGGACGCCGGGTACGAAGGCATCAGCCTGCTGGTCGTGGAGCGCGGCATGCCCGGCTTCGAGCGCGGCCGCAACCTCGACAAGATCGGCCAGAAGTCGCAGGACACCGCGGAGCTGTTCTTCAACGACGTGCGGGTGCCGGCGCGCAATCTCCTCGGCGAGGAAGGGCAGGGCTTCATCTACCTGATGCAGAACCTGCCGCAGGAGCGGTTGTCGATCGCGGTCGCCTCGGCCGCCACCGCCGAGAAGGTCCTGGGCATCACCAAGGACTACTGCCGCGACCGCACGGCGTTCGGCCGCCCGATCGGCAAGTTCCAGCACATCCGGTTCGAGCTGGCGGAGATGGCCACCGAGGTCGAGATCGGCCGGGTGTTCACGGATCGTTGCGTCATGGACCACGTTCGCGGTGAACTGGACAACGAGCACGCCTCGATGGCCAAGTGGTGGCTCAGCGAGCTGAACAAGCGGGTCGTGGACCGCTGCCTGCAACTGCACGGCGGCTACGGATACATGACGGAATACCCGATCGCCAAGGCGTACCTGGATTCCCGGATCCAGACGATCTACGGCGGCACCACCGAGATCATGAAGGAAGTCATCGGGCGGTCGATGGGATTCTGACGGTCGTGGGCGCACGCGCCCACGAGAGAGGCAGGGCGCCATGGACTGGATCGTCGCTCCCGACGACGACGGGCGCGCACTGCCCGACGTCCTCCCGTCGCTGCTCGGCGCGATGGACGTGGCCGGGTTCTCCGACACCATCGGGTTCCCGGCCTGCCGCACCGCGGGCGTGTTGCTGATCGACGGGCTCGGCCGGGACCTGCTGCGCGAGCACGCGGAGGACGCGCCGTTCATGGCCAGCCTGCTGACGTCACCGCCGCTGAAGGCCGGTTTCCCCACGACGACGGTCACCAGCATCACCTCGCTGGGCACCGGCCGGTGCGCGGGGGAGCACGGTCTCGTCGGCTACAGCTTCGCCGAGCCCTCGGGCGGCCTGCTGCACCCGCTGAGCTGGGGAACCCACGGCACGACGGGCGATTCCGCCGGAGGTCGCAGGAGCCTGCTCGACCAGTGGCCACCGGAACAGGCCCAACCGACGCCGACGGTGCTGGAACGGGCGGCCGCAGTGGGCGTCGACGTCCGGACCGTCGTGCCCGCGGAGTTCGCGAACACCGGGCTGACCAGGGCCGCGTTTCGCGGCGCGGACTTCCGGGGCATGCGCGCCCTGGGCGATCTCGCCGCCGAACTGCTCGCCGCGCTGGCCGCCGACGGTCCGGCGCTGTGCTACGGCTACCACGGTCACCTCGACTTCCTCGGGCACGTCCACGGTCCCGGCTCGTTGCCGTGGCGTCTGCAGCTGACGGTCATCGATCGCCTGGTGTCGATGCTGGCCGAACGCCTCCCGCGCGATGCGGTGCTGACCGTGATCGCCGATCACGGCATGGTCGAGATCGACCCGGGCGACGCGGTCGACGCCGACACCGACCCGGCATTGCGAGCCGGTGTCCGCCTCCTCGGCGGCGAGGTCCGCGCCCGCCACATCTACGTCGAACCCGGTGCGCTGGCCGATGTGCATGCCGCCTGGCGGGAGACGATCGGCGATCGCGGCATGGTGCTCACCGGCGAGCAGGCGATCGACGAGGGCTGGTTCGGCCCGGTGGTCGCCGACTCGGTGCGACCGCGCATCGGCGACGTGCTGGCGATCATGCGTGATTCCGGGGTGATCCGGTCGGTGATCGAACCGGGGGAGTCCGCGCTGCGCGGTCACCACGGCTCGCTCACCTCGGCCGAACAACTGGTTCCGGTGCTGATGTTGGGCGGGTGACGGGCGGATGCGCGACGAGGGTTTGTTCGGGCCGCAGACCGTGACCTGGCAGCTGCACGCCGACCCGGCGATGTGGATCGCCGGGATCTGCAGCCTCTACCTGCAGGCGTTGCACCCGCGCGCGGTGGCGGCCGTCGTGCAGAACTCCCGGTTCCGGGAAGACCCGCTGGGACGCCTGATGCGCACCGGGAACTTCGTCGCCACGACGACCTACGGCACGACGGCCGAAGCCGAATCCGCCGGCGAACGGGTCCGCCGGGTGCACCGCATGCTCAGCGCGACCGATCGGAGAACCGGCGCCGAGATCCGCTTGGACGACCCGGACCTGCTGCGCTGGGTGCATTGCGCCGAGGTCGCATCGTTCGCCGGTGTCGTGCGGCGCGCGGGCTTCCCGCTCACCGATGCGCAGCTCGACCGGTACTTCGACGAACAGCGCCGGGCGGCCGCCCTCGTCGGGCTCGACCCGGCGGAGGTGCCCGGCTCGACCCGCGCGATGGCGGAGTACTTCGAGCAGATCCGGCCCGAACTGCAGCGGACGGCCGACTCCGACCTGGTCTACGATTTCCTGCACCGGCCGTTCGCGCCGTGGTGGCTGCTGCCGGTGAACCTCGGCTACCTGCCGCTCGGACACCTCGCGTACTCGGTGCTGCCGGGGTGGGCGCGGAAGCTGCACGGCCGCCCGGCGTACCCGGCGCCGGTGGTCGCGGCCGGACTGTGCGGATTCAGGACGACCGGCCTGGCGGTGCCGGACCAACTGCGCTTCCGCTACCCGGGCGATCACGTCCAGCGCGCGGTGGACCGCCTGGGCAAGACGGCCATGCCGTCGATCAAAACCCTCGCCCAGCTGTGACGCGGCGAAAGCATGGGAACTTTCCTGTCACCACGGCTGCGGCCGGAGTGCAGCACGGGAACCTTCCTGTCATCCGCGACGCCTGCGGCGAGGGGTCACTGCCGGAGCAGGAGGTTGGAGCCGTCGGCGAAGTCGATGGAGGCGAACGGCGCTCCGACGAACGTCCGCCCCAGCAGCACGTCGCGGATGCCGCGCACTGCGTTCGGTGGCTGTTCCCACCACGTGATCAAAGACGTTTCCAGCCCTGGCAGCGGCGCGGGGGGCGGGGTCCGGGAGGCGGGCAGGTCGACGAACCGGGCCGGGATGACCACGGCGATGCGCTGGTTGGTGGCGACCAACCAGGCGTACCCGTTGCCCGCGGCCAGCACGTCGGCGCCCTGGATCGCGAGTTGGCCGCTGTCGGCCGCGGTGGCCCAGCCGCGGATTCCCGCGTCGTGCACCCACTCGTCGCCGAGGTAGTCCCCGCGCACGGTGAGGTCGGCCGGCTTCAGGTACGTCTCCGACACTTCCTGCTTGCACGTCGGTACGGGGTTAGCCGGTGCGTGCGGCACGGCGTTTCGACCGGCCACCGTGGACGCCAGGAACCCGGGGGCGCGGTGGAAGATGCGGTGGAACGCCTCGCCCTGCCGGAGCCAGCCGTGTTCGGCGACCTTCGCGACGTCCTTCGGGGTGGCTACCAACTGCCGCTCCTGGTGTTGACCAGACCGAGCACCCGGTCCGGTTGGGCTTTCGCGGGCACTTGGAGATCGAGCCGCGAGCCGTCGGCGAACGTGATCCGCAGGTACGCCGCCGCCCTGTCTTCCCGTTCGCGCCCGAGACCGCCGAATCGGCGTTGCACGATCTCGTAGCCGCTGATCTGGTCGGTGCCGACGCTCGCGCGCTCGATCACCTGCAGAACCTGGGTCTGGCCGCCGTGGTCGAAGTACCGGCCCTTGTTGTTGACCGTGCTGCCCATGGTGCCCGCGAAATCGTCGGCGAGCCGGTAGACGGGGCCGGTGGCCTTCTTGATCGTCTCCATGCCCTTGTCGAACCAGTCCTGCGAGCCTTCCGGGAGTTCCGGCAGCTCCAGCAGCGCCAACCGGTCGGGGGTGGCTACGAGGACCCCGGGGAGTTCTCCCGGGGAGGCCTCGCCTTGTGCACCGGTCATCCGCACGGCGGTCTCCGACACGCTCCGGGCAGAGACCACCGCCGTCGGCAGGTTGCGTTCGTCGGACGGCTCGTCGCCGCCGGTGAACAGGGAGTTGACGCGGAACGGCACTGCGCCCACCTGGAACGCGGCGCGGGTGAGGATGCCGCGCCGCTTCTTGCCGTGCTCGTCGAGCCCGCCCACTTCGAACAGCGGGACGTGGTACGGGTCGGGGAAGGCCCATGCGATCGGCTCCCCCGGCCGGCACCACGACGAACGTGCGCTCAGGATCAGGTGTTCCAGGGTCATTCAGCTCGCCGCTCCCACGGGGTCACGAGAATCCCTTCTCCTGCGCGGCCTTGCTCTCCTCCGGAGAGAGCTGTCCACTGATCCGCTGGTTGGCCTCGTCGTACATGGCCTTCGGGATCTCCTTGACGGCCTGTCCTTCGAGGGTCTCCGTCACACCACTAATACCAGCACCGACCAGCGAGGCCTTGCCGCCGAGCGCCCCGCCGATGACCTTGCCCGCGAGGTTCGCGGCCAGCGCTTCCTCGCCGGTCTTGTGCAGGCCCTGGCCCTTCATGAAGACGTTGCTGGTCTTCGACGTGGCGAACTCGCGCAGCACCTCGCCGGTGTTGGGGTCCTTCACCTGCTCGATCTTGCCCTTGGAGATTCCCCGGGTGAGCAGCCTGCCGAGCTTGCCGGACTCGCGGATCTTGTTGAGCAGCTCTTCCAGCCTCTTCAGCCACTTGTAGAGCTGGGCCTGGATCTTGGCGACCTGGGCGGCGATCCGGCCACCGGTGATGCCGACCGACGCGGTGGTGGTCGCGCTGGCCGCGCCCACCGACGCTCCCGCGGTGATCCACGACGCGGCGAGCGCCGCGAGCCACTGGATGATCAGGCTGATGATCAGCTCGGTGAGGATGTTGATGACCATCTCGACGAACATGTCGAACATGTCCGCAATGCCGTCCAGGGTTTCCTTCAGCCCGCGGACGTCCTGCGCCAGGGCCTTGGTCCCGTCGCCGAACTCGGTCATCTGCTTGCGGAAGGCGTCGCCGTCCTGGCCGACCCACGTCCCGGCGGTCGCCTCGGCGCGCTGGGGCTCCTGCTCGGCGACCGAGTCGAGCCACTTCGCGACCTCGTCCCAGCCCTTGCCGGTGGCACGCATCTGCTCGGGGTCGCCGATGGCCTGCTCGGCGATCTCGATCAGCGGCGTCATCACGATCGACACCAGGAACCCGAGGCCGTTGTCCAGCAGCGCCGCGCCGGGATTGGACAGCAGGTCCATCTGCTCCTGGCGCGCCGAGATGACCGCGGAGGTCCATTCGGGCGCGGCGGAGCCGTCGGCGAGGCTGCCGCCGTTGGTGTTGGCGGCCGCGTCCTTCAGATCGGAGGCGGCACCGGCGATGGAGGAGCCGCGGGTCAGGGTCTGCTCGGCCCAGTTCTTGCGGGTGGAGTCGCCCTGGTTGAGCTCGGTGAAAGTTCCCGGGCCGGTCATCCTGCGAGCCCCTCTCCGGCCTTGTTCAGCATCTCGATGATCTGCTGCTCGGTCTCGTCGTAGTCCTTGATGGTGTCTTCGAGGGCCTGCTTCGTCTCGGTGAGGAACTGCTGGGCCTTTTGCGCCATCTCCTGGCAGCCCTGCAGGGTTTCGAAGTACTTGTCGCTGATGCCGACGGCATTGCCGATCGGACCGAAGCACTGGTCGTCGGTGCGCGCCTGCTCCAGAAGCTGAGCGAGCTGCCCGAACTTGTCGGCGAGGCTCTCGCAGCCGGAGCCGTGCTCGGTCAGCGTCCCGGGCGTCATCTGCAGATTGCCACCCACTGCGGCACTTCCCCTCAGCGTGATTTGACTGGTTGTCGACCCTACGTCGCGTTCGACGTTGTTGAGAAGTATTCGGTTCCGCTCGTTTTGAGACGTCTAACGCTTTCGTCCCGTTGACCGCGGCGCTCGCCTCCCGCCCTCGGCATTCGCGGCGGTGCGAGCATGGGAACTTTCCTGTCATCCGGCGGCCCGGAGGGCGTGAGGATGGGAACCTTCCTGTCATTTCGCGCCCGGCGAGGGCTCGTCTTGCGGTGGAAGTGACAGGAAGGTTCCCTTGCTCTGGTCACGGCGGGAGCCGGGGGCGATCCTGGTGCTGTACGCGGCGGCGGAACATCTTGTCCACCTCTTGTATCTATGTTGTGAACAACCTAGGGTTCCCGATGACCGGAAGGGTCATTCCGTAAAACGGAAGTAACCGGGAGGCTGAGCATGCAGTCGACCAGCACCGCGACCGAGCCGGCGCTCGACCAGGTCGTGCAGCGGTTCCACGCGGCACTGCCGCCCAACGCGGTAATCACCGACCCGCAGCGGCTGCGCACCTACGAATGCGACGGGCTGGCGAGCTACCGGGTCGTGCCGGCCGTGGTGGTGCTGCCGGAAACCGCCGAGCAGGTCCAGGAGATCGTCCGGATCTGCGCCGAGCACCAGGTCCCGTTCGTCGCCCGAGGTTCCGGCACCGGACTGTCGGGCGGAGCGCTCCCGCACGCTTCCGGCGTGCTCGTGGTGACCTCGAAGATGCGGCGGATCCTGGAGATCGACCTGGCCAACGAGCGGGCCGTCGTCGAACCGGGCGTGATCAACCTCGACGTCACCAAGGCCGTCGCCGCGCAGGGCTACTACTTCGCGCCGGACCCGTCCAGCCAACAGGTCTGCTCGGTGGGCGGCAACGTCGCGGAGAACTCCGGCGGCGCGCACTGCCTGAAGTACGGCTTCACCACCAACCACATCCTCGCCCTCGAGATCGTCACCCCGGACGGTGACATCGTCGAACTCGGCGGCAACGCGCGGGAAACCCCGGGCTACGACCTGCTGGGCGCCTTCATCGGCAGCGAAGGCACGCTCGGCGTGGTCACCAAGATCACCGTGCGGCTGCTGCGCAAACCCGAGGCTGTGCAGACCCTGCTGGCCGGGTTCCCGTCCACCGACGAGGCGGGCGCGGCGGTGTCGGCGATCATCGCCGACGGCGTCACCCCGGCGGCGATCGAGATGATGGACGCGCTGGCCATCGAAGCCGCCGAACAGGCCGTGCAGTGCGGTTACCCGGAAGGTGCCGGCGCGGTGCTGGTCGTCGAACTCGACGGCCCCGCGGCCGACGTCGAGCACACCTTCACCGAGGTGAAGCGGCACTGCGAGGCGCACGGCGCGTTCGAAATCCGGGTCGCCGCCGACGATCACGAACGCGCGATGATCTGGAAGGGCCGCAAGTCCGCATTCGCCGCGGTGGGCCGCATCAGCCCCGACTACATCGTGCAGGACGGGGTGATCCCGCGGACCGCGCTGCCCGAGGTGCTCGGCCGGATCGCCAGGCTGTCCGCCGAATCGGGCGTGCGGGTCGCCAACGTCTTCCACGCCGGAGACGGGAACCTGCACCCGCTGGTGCTCTTCGACGATGCCGAGCCGGGCGCGAACGAGCACGCCGAAGCGGTCTCCGGCGCGATCCTCGACCTGTGCATCGAGCACGGCGGTTCCATCACCGGCGAGCACGGGGTCGGCGCGGACAAGGTCAAGTACATGGGCCGGATGTTCACCGCCGACGACCTGGACACCATGCAACGCGTGCGCTGCGCCTTCGACCCGGTCGCAATCTGCAACCCGGGCAAGGTCTTCCCGACGCCGAGGCTCTGCGGCGAAGTGCCCGGGCCCCGGCGCGGCGTGCACCCACTGACCGAAGCGGGATTGGCGGACCAGTTCTGATGCCCACTACGACCAAGGACGCCGCGCACGGAGCACTGGTGGCCGCGCTGGGCGCCGAATGCGTGCGGGAAGCGACGGAGGCCGACGCCGTGTCCGGCGTCCGCCCGCACTGGGTGGCCACTGTGGACGCAACGGAGCGGACGTCGGTGGCGATGAAGATCGCCGCCGAGCACGGCCTGCGGGTGGTGCCCAGGGGATCGGGCAGCAAGCTCGGCTGGGGCTGCGCGCCGGACACCGTGGACCTGCTGCTCGACGCGTCGGCCGCGAGTGGCATCGTCGACCACGCCGCGGGCGACCTCGTGGTGCACGCTCTGGCCGGAACGCCGATCGCCGAGGTCAACAGCGCTGCCCGCGCCGCCGGGCAGCAGTTGGCGATCGACCAGCCGCTGCCGACGGCGACGCTGGGCGGCATCATCGCGACCGGAACCGCAGGGCCGTCCCGGCACCTCTTCGGCGGGGTGCGCGACCTGCTGATCGGCATCACGGTCGTGCGGGCCGACGGCACGGTGACCACGGCGGGCGGCAAGGTCGTGAAGAACGTCGCGGGCTACGACCTCGGCAAGCTCTACACCGGCTCGTTCGGCACGCTCGGGGTGATCACCGAAGCCGTGTTCCGGCTGCACCCGGTCGCCGCCGAGCACCGCTGGATCACGGTCACCGCCGACGACCCGGAAAGCGCCGCGACCGCCGCCGACATCGTCCGGCACTCCCAGGCCATGCCCACTGCGATCGAGCTCGACCGGACCGAACCCGGCGGGCCGATCACGGTCTGCGCGCAGCTCGAAGGCAGGCCCACCGCCACGCACGACCGCGCGGTCGAGCTGGCCGCCGCCATCGGGCACGGCGCGGAAGTGCTGGAGCAGGCCCCTTCGTGGTGGGGGCAATACCCGTTCGACCCGGCCGACGGGATCGGACTGCGCTTCGGCGCGGAGCCGACCGCGCTGCCCCGACTGCTCAGCGCCGCGCAAGACGCCGCCGCGGCGAACGTCCTGCCGCTGGCGATCCGCGGGGCCGCCGGCCTCGGCGTGCTGAACGCCGGGCTGCCCGGCGACGCGGACGCCGCCGCCGTCGCCGAGCTCGTCAAAGCGCTGCGCGCCAGCTGCGACTACGCGGTACTGCTCCGCGCGCCGCAGGACGCCGCGATCGACCCGTGGGGGCCGATCGCGCCCGGACTGCTGACGCTGATGCGTCGAACCAAGGACCAGTTCGATCCGGAACACCGGCTAGCCCCCGGCCGGTTCGTGGGAGGAATCTGATGACCGAGACGCCGGCCCGCCCGGGCGCCTTCGACGCGCTGCACCCGCCGCAGCGCGAGCTCGTCGACGACTGCGTCCACTGTGGTTTCTGCCTGCCCACCTGCCCCACCTACGACCTGTGGGGCGAGGAGATGGACTCGCCGCGCGGGCGCATCTACCTGATGAAGGAAGGGCTCGAAGGCGAGCCCATGACCGACACGATGGTCGGCCACTTCGACGCATGCCTCGGCTGCATGGCCTGCGTGACCGCCTGCCCGTCCGGGGTGCTGTACGGAACGCTCATCACCGAGACGCGGGCCCAGGTCGAACGAAACCACCAGCGTGGGCGCTGGGAACGACTCCTGCGCACGGCGATCTTCACGCTGTTCCCGTACCCGCGCCGCCTCAAGGCGATGCGCGGACCGCTCGCGCTGTACCAGCGGCTCGGCATCGGCAACCTGCTCAAGCGGTCCGGGCTGCTCGCGAAACTGCCGGACGGGCTGCAGGTGATGGAGTCCCTGGCGCCGCCGATCAGTCGCGCGCCGAAGCTGGGCAACCGGATCCCGGCGCGCGGCAAGCGACGCGCGACCGTCGGCATGATCACCGGCTGCGTGCAGAGTGCGTTCTTCCCCGACGTGAACGCGGCAACGGCGCGCATCCTCTCCGCAGAAGGCTGCGACGTCGTCATCCCGCCGGCGCAGGGCTGCTGCGGCGCGCTCAGCGAGCACTCCGGGCGCGAACCCGAAGCGGTGAAGTTCGCCCGCCAGCTGCTGGACACCTTCGAAGAATCCGGCGTGGACTACGTCGTCATCAACTCGGCCGGCTGCGGCTCCACGCTGAAGGAATACCCGCGACTGCTGCAGGACGACCCGGAATACGCCGAGCGCGCAGAACGCTTCTCCGCGCGGGTGCGCGACATCTCCGAACTGCTCGCCGAGCTGGGCCCGGTCGCCGAGCGCCACCCGCTGCCGGTGCAGATCGCCTACCACGATGCCTGCCACCTGGCGCACGGCCAGGGCATCCGGTCGCAGCCGCGCGAACTCCTGCGCGCGATCCCCGGGCTGGAGCTCAAGGAGATCAACCGGGGCGAACTGTGCTGCGGTTCCGCAGGCGTCTACAACCTGCTCCAGCCGGAGGCAGCGCGCGACCTGGGCGATCGCAAGGCCGAGAACGTCCTCGCCACCGGCGCGAAGCTGCTGGTGACGGCGAACCCGGGGTGCTCGATGCAGATCCGCACGGCGCTCGAGCGCCGCGGCGAGCGCCTGGCGATGGCGCACACCGTGCAGGTGCTCGACGCATCCATCCGCGGCAAGGGCGTCGAAACGCTCCTGCGAGGCTGACCCGAAGCCCTGCGAGACCGAAGCCTCGGCCTCGCAGGGCTCGTGCCGCTCATGGCCGCGAGGGCCCTCGCCGCCTGAGACCCGGGCTGTGCCGGCTGCAAGCATGGGAACTTTCCTGTCACCACGCATGGAGCATGGGAACCTTCCTGTCATTTCTGAGGCGCGAACGTGAGCATGGGAACCTTCCTGTCACCGGCACGCAGCGATCGGCTGCGAAGGCGGTCGATCCGGCAGGGAGGGGCAGAGCGGTGGACGCGTGGCGTGAAGCATCGGGCGAGTGCCTGGCCTGCGACCTCTCCAACGGTGCGGCCCGGCTCCCGGGCGGCCGAGTGCACCAGACCGAATCCTGGGTGGTCGAGCACTGCGTGGGTCCGCTGGGTGTCGGAACGCTGCTGGTCAAGCCATTCCGCCACGTCCTGCACATCGCAGAGCTGACCGATGCGGAGAGCGCGGAGCTCGGCCCGCTCCTGCGGCGCGTCGCTGCGGCGGTCGAGGAGGTCGTGCGCCCGGAACAGGTCTACGTCTGCTTGTGGTCGCATTCCGGCGGCACGCCCGGCCACATCCACTTCGTCGTGCAGCCCGCGACCCGCGACCTGATGGAGCGGTTCGACGGCTACGGGCCGGCGCTGCAGATGGCGATGTTCACCGAAAGTGCGATGCCGGACGAAGCAGCGGTGGAAGCGATCTGCGCCCGATTCCGCGAGCAGCTGAGCGGGGTGGGATCGGCTTCCTGACCGGTTTCGCTCCGGCGCCGCTCGGGGCGGGATGACAGGAAGGTTCCCATGCTCGCACCGCCCATCCGGGCACAACTGATCGTTCGGCAAGCCCCACCCCCATTGACTGTGACAGTGTTGGTGTCACACTCTGGGTGGAGCACCTGCCGCAACGAGGAGGCACGCCACACATGTCCGAGGCGTTCGTCTACGACGCGATCCGCACACCACGCGGTCGCGGCAAGAAAACCGGGTCGCTGCACGGGGTGAAGCCGATCAGCCTGGTGGTGGGCCTGATCCAGGAGCTGCAGCGCCGCCACCCGGACCTGGACCCCGCGCTGATCGACGACGTCGTGCTCGGCGTGGTCTCGCCCGTCGCAGATCAGGGCGGCGACATCGCCAAGACCGCCGCGCTGGCCGCGGGTCTGCCCGACACCGTCAGCGGCGTGCAGATCAACCGCTTCTGCGCGTCCGGCCTGGAGGCCGTCAACATCGCCGCCCAGAAGGTGCGTTCCGGCTGGGAGGACGCCGTGCTCGCCGGCGGCGTCGAATCCATGTCCCGGGTATCGATGGGCTCCGACGGCGGAGCCTGGGCGATGGACCCCGAAACGAACTTCGCCACCTCCTTCGTGCCGCAGGGCATCGGCGCCGACCTGATCGCCACCAGCGAAGGCTTCGACCGGTCCACTGTGGACGCCTATGCTGCCGAGTCGCAGACCCGCGCGGCCAAGGCCTGGGCCGACGGCCGCTTCGCCCGCTCCGTGGTCCCGGTGACCGACCGCAACGGCGTCACCGTCCTCGACCGTGACGAACACATCCGCGCCAACACCACGGCCGACAGCCTCGGCGGGCTGAAGTCGTCCTTCGCCGACATCGGCGAGCTCGGCGGATTCGACGCCGTCGCGCTGCAGAAGTACCACTGGGTGGAGCGCATCGACCACGTCCACACGGCCGGCAACTCCTCCGGCATCGTCGACGGCGCCGCGCTGGCGCTGATCGGCAGCGAATCCCTCGGCGAACGCACCGGGCTGCGCCCCCGCGCCCGGATCGCGGCCGCGGCGCTCAGCGGCGCCGATCCGACGATCATGCTGACCGGCCCCGGCCCGGCGGTCCGCAAGGCGCTGGCCAAGGCCGACCTGAGCATCGACCAGATCGACCTGATCGAGATCAACGAGGCCTTTGCCGCGGTCCCGCTGAAGTTCATGAAGGAATTCGGTGTCGCCCACGACAAGGTCAACGTCAACGGCGGGGCCATCGCCATGGGTCATCCGCTGGGAGCCACCGGGGCGATGATCCTGGGCACCCTCATCGATGAGCTGGAACGCCGCAACCAGCGCTACGGTCTGGCCACGCTGTGCATCGGCGGCGGCATGGGGATCGCGACTGTCGTCGAACGGATCGGCTGAAGGACACATCACACATGAGCGAGCAGAACACCATCCGCTGGGAGTCCGACGCCGACGGCATCGTCGTGCTGACCCTGGACGACCCGCAGCAGCAGGCCAACACCATGAACGAGCGCTACCAGCGCTCCATGGACGAAACCCTGCAGCGCCTGGAGGCCGAGCGCGGCAACATCACCGGCGTCGTCCTCACCTCCGCGAAGAGCACCTTCTTCGCCGGCGGTGACCTGCGCGAGCTGGTCCAGGCCCGCCCCGGCGACGCCGAACGGGTCGCCGAAACCACCACCGGCGTCAAGCGGCAGCTCCGCCGCCTCGAAACCCTCGGCGTGCCGGTGGTCGCCGCGCTCAACGGCACCGCCCTCGGCGGCGGCCTGGAGATCGCGCTGGCCTGCCACCACCGCATCGCGCTGAAGGACCCCAAGGCCCGCTTCGGTTTCCCCGAGGTCACCCTCGGCCTGCTGCCCGGCGCTGGCGGCGTGGTCCGCACGGTCCGCCTGCTGGGCATCGCCGACGCCCTGCTGAACGTGCTGCTGCAGGGCCAGCGGCTGCGCCCGGAGAAGGCCGCGGAGATCGGCATCGTCGACGAGCTCGTCGACACGCCGGAGCAGCTGGTCGCGGCCGCCAAGGACTGGATCAAGGCCAACCCCGAGGCGGCACAACCCTGGGACCGGCCGGGACACAAGATTCCCGGTGGCACGCCGTCGAACCCGAAGTTCGCCGCCAACCTCCCGGCGTTCCCCGCGAACCTCCGCAAGCAGCTCAAGGGCGCGCCGCTGCCCGCCCCGCGCAACATCCTCGCCGCCGCGGTGGAAGGCGCGCAGGTCGACTTCGACACCGCGCTCGCCATCGAGGGCCGCTACTTCGTGGAGCTGGTCTGCGGCCAGACCGCCAAGAACATGAGCAAGGCGTTCTTCTTCGACCTCCAGCACATCAACTCCGGCGGCAGTCGCCCGGCCGGCGAACCCGAATGGCGCGCGGAGAAGGTCGCGGTGCTCGGCGGCGGCATGATGGGCGCGGGCATCGCCTACGTGTGCGCCAAGGCCGGCATGCAGGTCGTGCTCAAGGACATCTCGCTCGCGGCGGCCGAGAAGGGCAAGGACTACTCGGCGAAGCTGCTGGAGAAGGCCATCGCCAAGGGGCGTTCGACGCAGGCCAAGGCGGACGAGCTGCTGGCCCGGATCACGCCCACCGACCAGCTCGACCCGCTGACCGGCTGCGACCTCGTCGTCGAGGCCGTCTTCGAGGACCCGAAGATCAAGCACCAGGTGTACTCGGAGGTGCAGGACGTCATCGATGGCGACGCGCTGATCGCCTCCAACACCTCCACGCTGCCGATCACCGACCTCGCCGAGGGCGTGCGCCGCCGCGAGGACTTCATCGGCCTGCACTTCTTCTCCCCGGTCGACAAGATGCCGCTGGTCGAGATCATCTGCGGCGAGCACACCAGCGACCGGGCCCTGGCGCGCGCGTTCGACGTGGTGCAGCAGATCAACAAGACGCCGATCGTGGTCAACGACAGCCGCGGCTTCTTCACCAGCCGCGTCATCGGCACGTTCGTCAACGAGGGCGTCTCGATGCTCGCCGAAGGCGTGCACCCGGCGTCCATCGAGCAGGCCTCCGCGCAGGCCGGATTCCCGGCGCCCGTCCTGCAGCTGTTCGACGAGCTGACCTTGACACTGCCGCGCAAGATCCGCGACGAGACCAGGCGTGCCGTCGAGGCCGCCGGCGGGACCTGGACGCCGCACCCGGCCGAGCTGGTGCTGGACCGCATGGTCGACGAGTTCGACCGCAAGGGCCGCTCCAGCGGCGCCGGCTTCTACGACTACGTCGACGGCAAACGGGTCGGGCTGTGGCCGGGACTGGCCGAGCACTTCGGCGCGGCCGAGCGTGATCCGTCCGAGGTGAGCCTGACCGACCTCAAGGAGCGGATGCTGTTCGTGGAGGCACTGGAAACGGTCAAGTGCCTCGACGAGGGCGTGCTGCGGTCGGTGCCGGACGCCAACATCGGCTCGATCTTCGGCATCGGGTTCCCCGCCTGGACCGGCGGGGTCGTGCAGTACATGAACGGCTACTCGGGCGGGCTGGCCGGATTCGTCGCGCGCTGCCGGGAACTGGCGGAACGCTACGGCGAGCGGTTCGAGCCGCCGGCCTCCCTGGTTCGCCGCGCAGAGGCGGGGGAGCCGTTCGACCTCGGCGAACCCGACGGGGGCATCGTCGCGGCCACGGCGGCGTGACGCGCGAGGCTTCGTAGCCGGCGAACTCGAGGACGTGAAAAGGCGCCGGGCCAACGCAGGCCCGGCGCCTTTTCCGCTGGTCCTGCTCAGCGCTTGGGGTGGTCGACGATCGGCGCGTTGACGCAGTGGTTGATCTGCGGCGACACGATCGGAACCACGGCGCCGAGGACGGCAACGTTGTTGCCGCACAACTGCACCGGAATGGCGCTGACGTTGTTGTCGTCCAGCAGGTTGATGCCATTGTTGTTCGCGCTGTCGGCGAAGGCCGGGGAGGCGATGGCCATCATCGCAGCGGCGGCCGCGGCAACACCAGCAATACGAGCACCGGTACGCACTGTGCTTCTCCTTAGGTGACTGAACATTGTGGGTTCATCCCTTGCGGCGACCGGGAAAACGCGGGAACAGGCCCCGTGCAACGGCGACCGCGCGGCAGAGTTTGCGCCATGCCCGCAGGCGAAGTCGAACCGCTCCGGGCGTGTTCCGGCAAGTTCCCACGATGGAGTGAGAAATCCATTGTGGAGCGTTACTTGTTCGTTGCGCGGAAATGAAAAAGTGGCCCCGGAACGATGTCCGGGACCACTTGATCCGATCGTGCTCAGCGCAGCGTGCGGGCCACGTCGCCGACCGACGGGAGCTGGCCGGTGATCCGGTGCACCGGTGCATTCGGAAGGCTTCCGGTGACCTGCTGCGCGACGTCCCTCGCGCCGCCGCTGAGGCCGCTGTTGAGCTCCGACGTCACCGGGGTCTTCTCGAGCGCAGGCACGAGCTTCTCGGGCTGCGGCAGGGCGACCTGCTTGCCGGAGTTCTGCAGTGGATTGCGCTGCAGAGCGGGGGCGACCGCGCCGACCGGGTTGGCCAGCGGTTCCGTCGCGTAGCCCTGGGCCGCGGTCAGCTCGACCGCGGTGTCCAGCGCGGACATGCCCTGGTGTCCGGGCTCGCGCGGCCCCACCTCGGCGTCCAGCAGCGTGGCTTCCGGAATGCGTTCGGAGGCCACACCGAGGTGGTCAGGGGCCACCGAGCCGCCGATGGTCGGGCGGTTCTTCGTCATCTGCTCGACGCGAGTGGTCTCGGCGAAGACGTGGCCGAGCACCCGGTTCGGCTTGCCGGGCGCGAGCACCGGGCGGCCGTCCCGCATCTCACCGCCAATCCCGTGGGCGGTGGTGGTGATGTCCGCGCCCACCTTCTTAACCAGGTTCGGGGTGTTCGCGTACAGCTGGGTGTCCGCGCACGGAGCCTTCGTCGAGCTGTACCCGGGGCCGTTCTGCATCTGGCAGGCGTTCAACGGGGCGAGGACCCCGATGTTGTCCGGAACGGACGACAGGTCCGGCTTCGGGAGGTCGGTGCTCTCCGCGGCAGAGGCGGCACCGGTTCCGACTGCGGCGAACCCCGCGGCCACAACGGCTGCCTTCACTGTGCGCGTGGTCCAGGGGCGCAAACTGTTCTCCTTGGGTCTGGCGTGTTGGCACGGCTGACTCGGCATCGGAGAACGTCCGGTGGATCTTGACCCCCAACTTCCGATCACCGCCCGAACGAGTGAAATTCGGGTACGGGCCGCTGCTCAGGTCAGAACCTCGGCCCCTGCTGCCTCGGCATTCCGGCCCCGCGATCTCGCGCTGACAACACCGCGCGGCGTCCCAGCTCGGGGATGGATGACAGGAAGGTTCCCATGCTCCAACGGTGCGAGCGTGCGCTCGACGTGAGGTGACAGGAAGGTTCCCATGCTCCAAAGGCGCAGCCCTGCGACCGGCGTGGAGTGACAGGAAGGTTCCCATGCTCCAACCGGCGCTCCGGGGCCGTCGGCGGCTGGGACGACTTGCGGGCGGGTGGTGTCAGGGGACCGGGGTGAGGCTCGGGGCGAACAGGGCCATCAGGTGTCCGGTGGCTTGTTCGGCGGTGATTTCCGGGCGGCGGTCCCGCCACAGGGCGAGGCGTTCGCAGGCGCCGATGATCGCCTCCGCGAACGCCTCCAACTGCACCGGATCGAGGTCGGGGCGCGCGGCGCCCATCAGTCCCGAGGTGAACTCCATCTGCTGCATGCGGATCGATTCCAGCTCGCTGCTCACCGATGAACTCGGCACCGCGGACTCGTTGCGCAGCAGCGCCCAGGCCTGGGCGTGGTCGTCGCTGAACTTGAAGAAGGCCAGCAGGCAGTTGTGCAGCAGTTGCTCTGGGGTGGCTGCGCCGGCCGCCGCGACCGTGGTCGCTTCCAGCAGCTCGCGCTTGGCCCGTTGCAGGCAGGCGAGCAGCAGCCCTTCTTTGGAACCGAAGTACTCGTAGAGCATCGGCTTGGACAGGCCGACCCGTGCCGCGATGTCGTCCATGGACGTGCCCTGGTAGCCGTCCGCCGCGAACACCTGCTCGGCGACGGCGAGGATCTGGCGTTCCCGCTCGGCTCGGGGCATCCGCTTGCGTCCGGTGGTCGGTGCCTGCTGCGTCTCCACGGAAACACCCTACCGCAAGTAACCTACTCGTAGTAAGCTACTGTCGGGTAGTCAGTCGTTCCGGTGTCGGAGGAGGACCTGATGGTGCAACGGCAAACGCAGGACCAGCGCAAATACCGGACCTCGGTGATCATCGTCGGGACCGGCTTCTCCGGGCTCGGGATGGCGATCCGGCTCAAGCAGGCCGGGATCAGCGACTTCATCGTGCTGGAGAAGTCCGCCGACCTCGGCGGCACCTGGCGGGACAACACCTACCCGGGCTGCGCCTGCGACGTGCCGTCCCTGATGTACTCGTTCTCCTTCGAGCAGAACCCGTCCTGGTCCCGGATGTTCGCCAGGCAGGGCGAGATTTCCGACTACCTGCAGCACTGCGCGGACAAGTACGGGGTCCGCGACCACATCCACTACGGCGTCGAGTTCACCGGCGCCGAGTATGACGAGGACGCCAACACCTGGACGGTGTCCACTGCGGACGGAACCGAGTACGTGGGCCGCGCGCTGGTGTCCGGCGTCGGCGCCTTACACATCCCGAGCTACCCGGAACTGCCCGGCGTGGAAGGCTTCGAGGGCGAGGTGTTCCACTCCGCGGAGTGGAACCACGACTTCGACCTGGCGGGCAAGCGGGTCGCGGTGATCGGCACCGGGGCGAGCGCCATCCAGTTCGTGCCGCGCATCGCCAAGGAAGTGGCGCAGCTGCACCTGTTCCAGCGCACCCCGCCGTGGATCCAGCCCAAGCCCGACCGGCCCATCCCGGAGTCGGTGCAGCGCCTGTTCCGCAACGTCCCGCTGGTCCAGCGGGCCGCCCGCGCGGCGCTGTACTGGACCCTCGAAGCGCGCTACTTCGCGGTGTTCAACCGCCGCCTCGGCAAGTTCGCCGAGCAGCTGTCCAAGCGGTACATCCGCAAGGCCGTCAAGGACCCGAAGGTGCGCGCGGCGGTGACCCCGGACTACGCCATGGGCTGCAAGCGGATCCTGCTCTCCAGCGATTACTACCCGGCGCTCAACAGGACCAATGTGGACCTCGTGACCAGCGGGGTGGCCGAGGTCCGGTCGCGATCCGTGGTCACCGGCGACGGCGAGGAGCGCGAGGTCGACGCGATCATCTACGGCACCGGCTTCCACGTCACCGACGCGTTCGACCACCTGAGCATCGTCGGCCGCGACGGGCGCAAGCTGCAGGACGCCTGGCGCAACGGGATGGAGGCCTACCTGGGCATGACCGTCTCCGGCTTCCCGAACCTGTTCTTCCTGCTAGGGCCCAACACCGGGCTCGGGCACAACTCCGTGGTGTTCATGATCGAGTCTCAGATCAACTACGTGCTCAGCTGCCTGCGACCGATCTGCCGCGACGAGATCGGGCAGATCGACGTGCGGAAGTCGGTGCAGGACGCGTTCAACGCCGAGATCCAGGCGGAGCTTGCCGACGAGGTGTGGTCGGCCGGCGGGTGCCGGAGCTGGTACCTCGACGAGAACGGCGTGAACCGCACGATCTGGCCCGGATTCACCTGGAAGTACTGGCAGCGCACCCGGAAGGCCGATCTGGCGGACTACGAGACGACCGCCGGTCAATCCCGTTGAAGCTTCGCACGGGCGTTCGATATAGTCGTGGCGTCACTGTCTAACAGCCCCGAAGGGGCTCACCCTTGAGCAAGGGGTGGCGATGTCACCGCTGTCGTCCGATGAGCTGCGCGGAATCCGCGAAGAGCTGAACGCCGGAACCACGCCGACGGTGTGGTTCACCGGCTCGGCCGTGGGCGTCCAGGAAGGCCGCTCCGGCAAGGTCGTCGCGCTCGGCGAACCGGCCGAGGGCGACTTCATCCAGGTCCGCCCGGCCGGTTCGAAGGACGTGCTGTCCTTCTCGGCCGCGGAGGTCACGAAGGTCAAACCACCCCGCAAGAAAGCGGCGCCACCCGAGCCGCCGGCGAAACCTGCCGCGAAGCCACGCCCTGCCACCCCGGCACCGGCTCCGGCTAAGCCACCGGCGGCGCAGGAGAAGCCCGCCGCTGCGGTGAAGCCTGCTGCTGCGGTGAAGCCTGCTGCTCCGGAGAAGCCCAAGGCCGCCGCGGCTCCGGCCGCTGCGTCGGCGAAACCGGCTGCGGAGTCGGCGGCACGCCGCAAACCACGGCAGGCGAAGCCGATCGGCGGGGCGACGGTGACGCTGACGGCGGACCAGGACGGCCAGTGGAGCGTCGAGGTCAGCGCCGGTAAGAAGCGCGTGGTGCGTCCGACACCCGTCGCCGCGAACGCGGTTGCGCAAGCAGCGAAGGCACTGCACGACGACGTCGCAGCAGCGGTGGAACCGCTGATCGACGCCGCTCGCGAGCAGCAGCGCCTGCGCGTCGAGCAACTTCGCTCGGAGCTCGCCGCGGCGCAGGCGGCGCTCGACGAACTCGGGAACTGAGCCCCACTTCGCTGAGCCGGATTTCCGTGTCCGAAGCCCGCCAGCATCTGTCGTCGCGCTCCGATTCACTCATGCCAGGCATCAGGCCGGGACATGGTGAAGAGGAGTTTGATGACCGAAACGGTGTCGCGGCGGCGTGGCTCCAGCGGGCAGCTCACCGCGCTGCTGGGTGGGATGTTCCTCGGCAACGTGGACGTGGCCATCGTCAACGTGGCCGCGCCGTCGGTCCGCGATGACCTGGCCGCCTCGGGCGCCGAGCTGGAGCTGATCGTCTCCGGGTACGCGCTCAGCTTCGCGGTGCTGCTGATCACCAGCGCACGGTTGGGCGAGATGCGCGGTTACCGGCGGATTTTCCTGCTCGGCCTGGCGGTCTTCACTCTCGCGTCGCTGGGCTGCGGGCTCGCGCCAACACCCTTTCTGCTGATATGCGCGCGGATCGTGCAGGGCACGGGGGCGGCGTTGATGACCTCGCAGGTGCTGACCGGAATCCAGCTGAACTTCCGGGACGACGAACGCCCCCGAGCGCTGGGGCTTTACGCGGTGACCCTCGCGGGCAGTGCGGTGATCGGGCAGGTGCTCGGCGGCCTGCTGGTCTCCGCGGACCTGTTCGGCTCCGGGTGGCGTCCGGTCTTCCTGATCAACGTGCCCATCGGCGCGGCCCTGTTCGTGACCGCCTGGTTCTTCCTGCCCGCGGACCGGGGACGCAGCACGGAGCGACTGGATCTGGCAGGAGCGGCGGTCTTGGCCGCGGCGCTCGCGTTGTTCATCGGCCCGATGATCCTGGGGCGGGAGATGGGCTGGCCAGTGTGGATGCAGTTGTGCTTGGCGGCCAGCCCGCCAGCGTTCGCGCTGTTCGTCGTGGTCGAGCGCCGCGCCGCTCGGCCACTGGTCGAGCTGAGCCTGCTGCGGCGGGCGCCGGTGGCGTGGGCGATGGTCGCGCAGACCACAGTGCGGGCCACGTACTTCGCGCTGCTGTTCGTGCTGGCGCTCCACCTCCAGCAAGGGTTGGGGGAGAGCGCAACCTATTCCGGGCTGGTCCTGGTGTCCTGGGTGGCCGCCTTCGGCGTCTCGGGCCCGCTGCTCGGCCGGATGCCCGCACGCTTGAGGAGATCGGCGGCACCGGCCGGGAATCTGCTGCTCGCCGCTGCCTTCGCCGGGATCGGCTCGGGCCGGTGGTGGGCCGCCACGGCCAACGGGCCCCTGCTGATCGTCCTGCTCGGTCTCGGCGGGCTGGGGTACGGAGCGGCGTTCAGCGCCACGCTCGACCACCTGACGAGCGTCGTCGAAACCCGCCACGCACCGGACGTGAGCGGACTGTTCAACACCACGTTGCAGATCGGCGGTGCCGTGGGCGTCGCGGCCTTCGGCGCGATCTACCTGGATCTGGCGCCAGCGAGTGGATCGGAAGCGGCGCCCGCCTTCAGCACGGTCGCCTTCGCACTAGCCGCCGCAGCCCTGGCCGCAGCGGCATGTGCCCAGCTCGCGATTCGAACCACCGAACCCCGGCAGCCGCCAGAAACCTGATGCGAGCATGGGAACCTTCCTGTCACCCACCATCCGGGAAGGCGCTGTGACCAGGTGTTTTCCGGAGGCATCCGGTATCGAACGAACGGCGCTCGCCGCCGCGCAGGAACGCAGCCGGCGAGCGCCGCCAGTCGTGTGCCGGGTTCGTCAGTTCTCGATGTCGGTGGTGGCGGTCATGGTCTGCTTGCCGCGGTCGGTGGGCGGGATGCGGTCGTAGGCGGCGGGGTCGAGGTGCTCGACCTGGCCGCTGGCGACCGACGAGAGGATCCCGTCGAGTCCGATGTAGACGGCCCGGGTCAGCATCGCGCGATGCTGCTCGCCCAGCGTCTGGGTCTGGCCGCGCACCTCGAACAGCACCGCGCCGCTGCCGTTGAGCTGGAACGTGCCGAGGCCGGTGCCCGGCAGGTTGGTGTCCTGCGGGTAGAGGGTGATGTTGCCGAATTCCGGATTGCGGTTGGCCGCGGCCTGCAACGCGTTGTACGCGGCCACGTTGAGCTGCTTGGAGTACTCCGGCCGGAAGGTGTCGGCGAACTCGGCGTACGCGGCGCCCTCCGGGGTGGCTGGGTCGGCGACGAACTTGCCGGACAGGCTCAAGGTCACGAACCGGTCGGTACCCGGAACGGTGTAGCAGGCGCCCTGGTGGTGCAGGTCGATGTAGGTGTCGACCGCACCGAACTCGGCCTGCAGCGAGCGGTAGACATCGCGCACCGCCTGCGTCTCCGGGCTGATGAACCAGCCCGGCCGGTCGCTGCTACCGGGGAAGTCCTGCGGCTGCGGCTGGTAGTCGAGGTCGGGATTGTAGTCCCGGTTGACGTCGAAACCGGGCCGCTCCGAGTAGTCGTCGCCCTGCCGGGGCTCGGTGTAGTAGTTCCAGGACGGTGGCGCGGTCGCCAGCTGCGGGAAGCGCGCCTGCACCTCCTGCCACGTCATGTCGTTGCCGCGGCGATCGAGCGCGGCCCCGTCCGGGTTGATCTTCGGCATCGCGACCACTGTCAGCTGCTCGCGGATCTGCTTGGCCCGGCTGGAATCCGAGGTGCCCAGGAAGTCGAGCAGGTCCAGCACCGCATCCGGCCCGGTCTTCTCGTTGCCGTGGATCTCGGCGGTGACGAGCACGACCTTCGGACCGGTTCCGACGCGCGCGAGGAGCATGTCGCGGCCCCGGTTGGATTCGCCGACGGTTTCCACTGCGACGCGACCCGCGCTCACCCGCTCGATCCGGTCGAGCTCGACGAGGAGCTCGTCGTAGCTGGTGAACTCGCTGATCGGGTTCTCCCGGGGCTCCTCGCTGCACGGCGGCGGGGCCGCCATCGTCAGCGGTGCGGTGGCCGCTGCGGGAACGAACGCCGATCCCGCGACCACGGCCGCCAGCGCCAGTGCTCGCATCCGATTCATGCAGAAACTCCTCGCCGTCGCAGTGACGGCCCAAGCCAAACCGATCTTGGCGAAAGCCACAATCGGCCATGAGTGCGCATCTCGGACTTCGTGGACCGGATGGACAAAGCATGGTCGCGGGGCCTATCAAGAACTCGTGCGAGTCTCGGTTGAATCCCCCGCCAAGGACAGGACGGCGTTGCAGCACCGGTCTTTTCGGCTTCTTCTGGTAGCGACCGTGGGCGGTTTCGCCGGATATGTGCTGCTGATGCCGGTCCTCCCGCTGTGGGCGGTCGCGGGCGGTGCGGGCGAAGTCGCGGCCGGGGCGACCAACGCCGTCTTCATGCTCGTGACGGTTCTGACCCAGCTGGGCATGCCATGGCTGCTCAAGCGCATCGACCACCGAATCGCTTTCGCGCTGGGCACGATGCTGATCGGCCTGCCCACCCCGCTCTACGCGCTGTCCAGCGAGCTGTGGCTGCTGCTCGGCGTCTCCTGCTTGCGAGGAGTCGGCTTCGGGCTTCTCACCGTGACCGGCGCCGCCCTGGTGGCCGAGCTCGTGCCCGCTGCGCAACGCGGCCGGGCGGCTGGGCTCTACGGGTTGTCGATCGGGCTGCCGAACGTCCTCTTCCTGCCCGCTGGCGTGTGGCTGACGCAGACGATCGGCTTCGTCCCGCTGTTCTGGATCGCCGGGGCGCTACCGGTGGCTGCGACCGCGGCGGCGCTGGGCATGTCGCGAGTACGGGCGAAGGCGGTGGAGCGGTCCGGTACTTCGGCGTTCCCGCTGGCGCTGCTGCCGTCGTGGACCGTCATGACCACGGCCGCGATCGCGGCCGGCGGGCTCACGGCGTTCCTGCCGCTGGCCATCGCAGGATCGGTGGCCCCGGCGGCGTTGCTGGCCTTCGGCGCCGCCACGATGCTCGGCCGGTGGGCCGCCGGACAGCTCGGCGACCGGCTCGGGCACAACCGGGTTCTGGTGCCCGCCGTGCTGCTGGCCGCCCTGGGCACGGGCCTGCTCGCGGTCGCGGCGTGGGGTGCGGACCCGGTGGCCCTGGTCGGCGCGGCTGCCTTCGGGGCCGGGTTCGGCGCGGTCCAGAACATCACCCTGGTCGTGATGTTCGAGCGCACGGAGTCCGGGGTGGCCAGCACCGCCTGGAACATCGCCTACGACGCTGGCCAGGGCCTCGGCTCGATCGGCTTCGGCGCCCTGGTCACGCTGTCCGGCTATCCGGTGACCTTCGCCGTCGCGGCGATCCTCATCGCCATCGGCACACCCCTGGCCGCCTCCCACCGCCGGCGGGATTGAGAGCAAGGGAACCTTTCTGTCACCCACCGCTGCCCGTCGGCCGGAGAGCCGCAGCATGGGAACCTTCCTGTCACCCGCCCCGCGCGCCGGGCCGGGCGTGGTGACAGAAAGGTTCCCTTCCTGTCACCACGCGTAAGACCCGTGGTGTGTGGTTGGACACATCTCGTGGAATTTCAGCCGACCGAATCGCGCTTCAGCGGATCGGCGAATCCGGTCCCGGGTGATCGGGGTGAACAGCCCGTGACGACACCCGGCCGCTCGGCCGTTCGGGACGGCCTAGAATTCGGGTGTGTTCCGCAGCCTGTTGACCCCGCGTTGGCTGCTTCTGCACGCGCTTTTCGTCCTGGCCACGGTCGCCACCGGCTTCCTGGCCGTGTGGCAGTGGGACCGTGCGCACGAAGCAGGGGGAAGCTTCCAAAACCTCGGCTACGCCTTGCAGTGGCCGCTGTTCGGCGTGTTCACGATCTTCCTGTGGGTCCGGCTGATGCGCATGGAAGCGCACCGGGATCGGGACGAGGCGGAGCCGGAAGCTGCGGAGGCCGCGCCTCAGGAAGAAGCCGCGTCGCAGGTCGAGGCCAAGCCGACCGTGCACCGGAAGCGGCCGCTGGTGCCGCCGCCGGCGCCGCCGGTCGGTGCGGAGGACGATCCGGAGCTCGCCGCCTACAACCAGTACCTGGCCGACCTGAACAAGTCGGATCGCCGCGCTAGTTGAACGTGATGTTGCCCTCGATGGTGCGCGCCTGAATCAGGTTCTTGACCTCACCGCGGTTCACGTTGACCACCGCGTTGTCCGCGGCCGAGATCTCCTCGTGCACCTCGGCACCCTCCGTGCGCAGCTCCTCCGCGAACTCGGCGTCCTCCGCGCAAACCTGGTCCAGTCGTTCGGCCAGGGCCTTCACCTGCGGCTGGCCCGCCGAATCCTGTTCGGCGGCTTCGAGCGCGGCCCTCGTCTCCGGATCGTTCTGAGACCTCCGGCGCAGGAGGTCGCGGACCTTTTCCAACGCCTTCTTTCCGGCAGCGCCGAGCGCGGTGGCGGCTTGCCCAGCGAGCGCTGTGGCCAGCGAATCCAGGAACGGGTCGGTCATTTCTCCTCCGCGGTGATCGACTCCGGTGGTCACCAAGTGTAGTGATCCCGGCCGGGAGCGTGGGGCTGTCGGCGGAGACTCGGCCGTTCGGTGCAACGCCGCGCGGATCAGCGGATGTGATATCAACGAATCGACTGACAGCTAGGGAGAAGCGGGCGTCGGCCGATGCCGACGGGACGCTCCCGGGCCGATCGTTGGACGAGCGGGGGCAGGCCCCAGGTGGGCCCTGCGATCGGCGGTCGAGTCGGGTGGACATTTGGTGATTGGGGCTGGCGTGCGCGGCGGCGTGCTGTTGAAGATGTTCGGGCTGTGCGTCCTGGCCGGTGTGCTGGTGGCGGCGTTGTTGCTGCCGATGGCGACCGGGGCCGGGGCGATGGTCAACCAGACGACCGACGCCATGTCGAAGATGTCGGGTTCCCTGGCGAGGCGCGACATGCCGCAGGTGTCCACCATCATGGACAAGGACGGCGAACCCATCGCGTACTTCTTCGACCAGTACCGCATCGAAACGCCGCCGGATCAGGTGTCGGACACCATGAAGGCCGCGATCACCGCGGTCGAGGACAAGCGCTTCTGGGACCACGGCGGCGTGGACTGGCACGGCACCATGCGCGCGCTGGCGACCAACGTCAGCAGCGGCGAGGCGGCGCAGGGCGCGTCCACGATCACCCAGCAGTACGTGAAGAACTACCTCGTGCACGTCGCGGCGGACTCCGAAGTGGAGGCCGAGAAGGCCAAGGAATCGACGATCGCCCGAAAGCTCCGCGAGGCGAAGATCGCCGTCGAACTCGAACACACCATGACCAAGGAGGAGATCCTCACCGGATACCTCAACGTGGTGCCGTTCGGAAATCAGACCTTCGGCGTCGGCGCGGCCGCCCAGACCTACTTCGGCACCACGTCCGACAAGCTGACCATCGCCCAGGCCGCACTGCTCGCCGCGATCGTCAACCAGCCCGGTTCGCTGAACCCCAACAGCAACCCGCAAGACGCGATGCAGCGCCGCAACCTCGTGATCGACCTGATGGCGGACCCGAACAACAACATCCGCATCACCAAGGAAGACGCGGAGAAGGCCAAGCAGGAACCGCTCGGCGTGATGTCGCCGCTCGGCCGGCCGCCGAACGGTTGCGCCGGCGTCGGTGACGGTGCCACCGACGGCTTCTTCTGCACCTACGTCACGGACTACCTGAACCGGCTCGGCATCGACAAGGACAAGCTGAAGACCGGCGGCTACACCATCCGCACGACGCTCGACCGCAAGGCCACCGACGCGGCCAAGGCCGCCGCCGAAGCCCAGGTGCCGACCCAGACCGCAGGCATCGCCAACGCGATGGCGATGGTCGAGCCCGGCAAGGACAAGCACAAGGTGCGGGCGCTGGTCGCCAACCGCGACTACGGCAACGACGCGAGCAAGGGCCAGACGGCGTACGACATCGTCAGCCGGGTGCAGCCCTTCGGTGCAGGATCGGTCTACAAGGTGTTCACCGCGGCCTCCGCGATCGAGCAGGGCATGAGCGTCTACGACACGATCGACGTGCCACCGTCGTACACCTCTCGCGTGTACAAGAACGGCACCGCGCCGTACACCGTCTCCAATGCCGACGGCGTGCAGCCGGGGCCGAGGACGCTGCAGATGGCGTTGGCCACGTCGCCGAACACGGCGTTCGTGGCACTGTCGGAAAGGGCCGGCCTCAACAACGTTGTGGACATGGCCTCGCGCCTCGGGTTGCGGGTCGGCATGAACGGGGTCAACTCCAGCGGCATTCCCCTGAAAGCCGATGGCTCGAACGGCCCGTCCCAGGCCGACGTGATCAAGAAGGGCAACCGGGGCGCATTCACCCTCGGTTACACCCCGACGAGCGTGCTGGAGCTGTCCAACGTCGGGGCGACGATCATGAGCGGCGGCGTCTACTGCCCGCCGACGCCGATCGAGGAGATCAAGGACCGGCACGGCAACCCGCTGCAGCTCAACGAGGCCGCATGCGAGCAGGCGGTGTCCCCGCAGGTGGCGGCGGCCCTGGCGCAGGGCATGAGCAAGGACGACACCGACGGCACATCGCGCCAGGCAGCGCAGAGCGTCGGCTGGAATCGTCCCATGATCGGCAAGACCGGGACGACCCAGGCGCACCAGTCGGCAGCGTTCCTCGCTGCGACTCCCCAGATGTCCGGTGCGGTCCTGACCTACGCCGACGGCAGCACCCCCCAGGGGATCTGCGACGGCGGCGGTGACGCGCCCCCGTACTTGTGCGGGAAGAACGGCGGCAACATCTACGGTGGCAAGGTGCCGGCCCGGACCTGGTTCGCCGCGATGACCAAGGTCCACGAAGGCCTGCCACCGGCGGCGCTGCCCAGCTGACCCTGGCACTGCTAAGACATGAAGCCCGTGCTCACACCGTGAGCACGGGCTTTTTCATGAGAAGAAAAACGGCGGTCGAGGTACCGCCATAGGAGTTCGTTCGTGTCGTGATTGCAGTAATGCGAATGCTTTGGCGAATGTGTCGGGAATCAATCTTGATCTCTAATTAGAGCTGAAGGACCATATCTTCATGACTTTCTGCGCGGAAGGGATGTTCCATCCAAATCCCGCCCATGGTCGGTGAACAGTGATCATTCCTGCGCTCGTACTCATCCTCGGGGTGGCGGCGCTATGGGTGGGAGTCGCGTTGGCTCCGCTGAAGCGCGTGGTGACGAGGGTCGTGGTCCTCGCGGTCCACATAGCCGTGTCGATCACGCTTTTCGCCTGGGGCGTGTGGGGCGCTCGAGACTGATCGTTGTACGTGTTCCTCGGCATCGCCCTGGGGCCCGGTTCGGTCGTCAGCGCGATCCGCATCCTGCGGGCGATCGTCCGAAAGGAGTGAGGTCGATGAGCTGTCGCGTGTGATCCGTCACCGACAATGTACGCAAGGGGCTCCCGTCGTTTCGTGCGGCGGGAGCCCCCTTGCCTAGAGGGCCCGGCTCTCAGCTCGGTTTGGCAAACTGGCGAAGTGAGCACTGACCAGGACCGAGTGGACGTCCGCGGCGTTGTCAGTTTCGTCGCAATCGCCTATTTGCCGGCGTGGCTGCTGACCCTGCCGCTCTGGTTGACCGGTGAAGGACTGTCGTGGAGTTGGGGGCCCCTCGTCCTCTTCCTCATGATGTTCATGCCGGCGGTTGCGGCATTGGTGGTCACCAAGTGGATCAGCCCGCAGCCGAAGGTTCTTCGAGGACTGGGAATCACCAACCCCGGCGGCATCAAGAAGTGGTGGCCCTACGCGCTGATCGCCTGGCTGGGGCCGCCGCTGGTGGCGACCTTCGCGCTGATGGTGGGCTACCTGCTCGGGGTGTACCAGGCAGACTGGACTGGTTTCTCCGGGCTGGCCGAGCAGTTCGGTGCCACCGTGGTGGGCGCGGAGCCTGAGACGTCGCCCGGGATGCTCGCGCTCACGCAGATCGCCGCGGTCTTCGGGCTGGGCTGGCTGCAGGTCATCCCCGCGCTCGGTGAAGAACTGGGCTGGCGGGGCTACCTCACCCAGGCGCTGCTGCCCCTCGGGCAGCCCGGCGCGTTCCTGACGACTGGCGTGCTGTGGGGCCTGTGGCACGCACCGGTCCTGATCCTCGGCTACAACTACCCGACGCTGCCGATCGTGGTGGCGTTCATCATGATGGTGTGCTTCTGCACCCTGGTGGGCACGCTGCTGGGCTGGCTCAGGCTCGCGTCGCGCAGCGTCTGGCCGGCGGTCATCGCGCACGGATTCCTCAACGCGGCGGCCGGTTTGGGCATGGTCTTCAGCATGGCCGGGCACCCGGTCGACAATGCGTCAACGGGGCTCCTCGGATGGAGCGGATGGATCGTGCTCGCTCTGCTCGTCCTGGTGCTCGTCATGCTCGGGAAGCTCCCGGTGCGGTTCCCGGTGGAGACGGCCGGGATCTCCCGAGGAGTCAACCGCCGCACCCGCCGCTGACCGGTTTCGGTGCGAGCATGGGAACCTTCCTGTCACTCGCACCTGAATCGCGGGGCTCAGAATGCTCCAACACCGCTTTTCGCAGGGGTGGAAGCATGGGGGCATGACGAGTCTGCTGCCCTCCACCCAGCGAGCCCTCCTGCGTCGCCTGGCCGTGGAGCAGAGTGAAAACCGTGTGCCCTCGCTGATCGCGGGGCTGATCCGCGACGGCGAGACGATCTGGGTGGACAGCCGTGGGCAGGTCGGTGGCCGGCCCTCCACAACGGACACCCAGTACCGGGTCGGTTCGATCACGAAGACCTTCGTCGCCGTGCTCGTGATGCGCTTGCGCGACGAAGGCCGCCTGGACCTCGCCGACAAGCTCGACGACTACATCCCGGGCACCTCGATCGGCAAGCGGAGCATCGGTGAAATCCTTTCGCAATCAAGCGGCTTGACCGCGGAACCCGCCGGGCAGTGGTGGGAGCGAACCCCAGGCGGCAGCGCCGAGGAACTCGTGGCCAGCATCGACGAAACCGCGCTGCGCCCGACGCCTCGCCACGGCTTCCACTACTCCAATGTCGGATTCGGTGTGCTGGGAGAACTGGTGTCCCGGCTGCGCGGAGCCCCTTGGGGCGAGGTGCTGCAGCGCGAGATCCTCGAACCGCTCGGGATGAAGCGCACCACGCTCAGCCCGGTCGCGCCGCACGCGGAGGGATTCGCCGTGCACCCGTGGGCGGACGTGGTGTTGCCCGAGCCCGCCGAGGACGCGGGAGCAATGGCTCCTGCCGGCCAGCTTTGGTCGACCTTCGACGACATGGCTCGGTGGGCGCGTTTCGTGATCGGCGACAGCGGCGAAGTGCTGCACCCGGACACCGTCGCCGAGATGCGGTCGCCGGCGTCGGTCGACGACGGCGCCGAATGGCGAGGCGGTTATGGGCTCGGGCTGCAGCTGCTGCGGCATGGCGGACGTCGGCTCGCCGGTCATTCAGGATCGATGCCCGGATTCCTGGCGTCCGTCTGGGCAGACCCCGCCGAGAACACCGGGGTGATCTTCATGGCCAACACCACGGCGGGTGTCACGGGGCTGTTCGCGACCGACCTGCTAGACCTGCTCGCGAAGCACGAGCCTCGAATCCCGGCCCCGTGGGAACCCCGCGGCGACGCGGACCTGCGGCTCCTGGAGCTCACCGGCCAGTGGTACTGGGGGCCGACTCCCTACGTGTTGCGGGTGCGCCGCGACGGTCTGCTCGACCTCTCGCCGTGGCAGGGACGCGGGCGGGCATCCCGATTCCGCGCCAACCCGGATGGCACCTGGACCGGGCTGGACGGCTACTACTCGGGCGAAATCCTGCGCGTGGGGCGCAACGGCGACGGTGTGCCCACCCACCTCGACCTGAACACGTTCATCTTCACCCGCACGCCATACGCCCCCGACGCCCCGGTGCCCGGCGGTGTGGCCGGCTGGCGCCCAGCCCAGTAACCCGCGGCTGGCGTTGAAAGCATGGGAACCTTCCTGTCAGAGCGGTGGCAGGAAGGTTCCCATCCTCCAGCCTTCGATCTGCCGGCTCGAATGGGAGCTGAGGCGTTCCGGCGGGCGAGGTGTAGCCGTAGGACCGGCCAAAACAGCGTGAGGCATGCTGACTGGTATGCCCGCAGACTTGCCCGTCACCAGCCGCTGGACGATTCCTGCGCTCGAGCTCTCAGAGCGCTTCTCGCGGTCCTCCGGGCCTGGAGGGCAGGGCGTCAACACAACGGACTCGCGGGTCGAACTGTCCTTCGAACTCGCGCGCTCGACGTCGATTCCGGAACCTCTGCGGGAACGTGCGATGGAACGCCTCGCCCACCGACTCGTCGACGGCGTGCTCACGATCGCAGCCTCCGAGCAGCGCGCGCAGCTCGCCAACCGCCAGGCCGCTCGGGAACGGATGGCCAGGCTGCTCGCCGAGGCAGTTACCCCGCCTGCCCCGAAGCGTCGGCCCACCAAACCGACCAAGGGTTCGCAGCAACGTCGTCTCGCTGGTAAGAAGCGGCGTGCGGAGGTAAAACGGCAGCGCCGTCGGGGTGATCCCGGCGACGCCTGACGTGTGCTGCGAGTGTGCGCGGCTAGCCTCGGAAGAAGACGAACGCAGAAGGGACATTGCTGATGCGCACGGCATGGGTCTTGCCGGGTGGCTCCACCTTCGGGGCGATCCAGGCTGGCCTGGTTACGGCATTGTTCGAAGCAGGTATTGAACCCGACCTGCTCGTCGGGACCTCTGCAGGCTCGCTGAACGCGGCATGGCTCGCCGGCGATCCAACGCCGCGTGGGGCGGCGAAGCTCCGCGAGCTGTGGGTGTCGATGCGACGCACAGATGTCTTCCCGATCCAGCCCAGCCGGATACTCGCAGGGAAGATCGGGCTGTCGAACCACGTCATGGGAAATCACGGGCTGGCGCGCTGGCTGCACAACAACCTGCCGTTCCGCCGGTTGGAAGACGCGCAGATCCCGGTGACCGTGACCGCAACGGATCTGGACTCCGGTGATCCGGTGTACTTCGAGAGCGGCCCTGCGCTTCCGCCGCTGGTGGCTTCATGCTCGATTCCCGGAATGTTCCCGCCGGTGAAGGTGGGGGACCGCTGGCTGGTGGACGGTGGCCCAGCGGCATTCATGCCGATCAGTCGCGCCGTCGAGCGTGGGGCGGAGCGCGTTTACGTGCTCCCGTGCGGAGGCACCGAACCTTTCGAGTTCAGCCAGCGCAGGCGGGGGATCGGTTCGATCGCGACCTGGCCGCCGCCGAAGACGCCACCGCGGTCGGTCGGCGGAGTGAACGGTGCTGCGCTCGGCGCGGCGATGGTGTCCGCGGCACGGCTCGATCTGCAGTTGAACGCGACGCGCTGCGAGCTCTACGTTGTGCCAGCCCCGTCTGTGGTCGGTCTCTCACCGTATTCCTTCGCGCATGCCGAGGCCCTGATCAACGCCTCATGGGAGATCGCCAAGAAGTGGTGCCCGATGGCCAAGCCGGTGCCGTCCGGCCCTGTGGACATCAGCGGCAACCCGATCGCAAGCGGCCGGTTCGGGGTTTCCGAATCCGCGCCCAACATCAACTGACCAGACATTGAAAGCATGGGAACTTTCCTGCCATGGTGACAGGAAAGTTCCCATGCTTTCGTTGGTCAGGCCCGAACCGGGGCTTCTTCGGGCAGCTCGTCCACAGCGAGTCGCTCCGGCGGTGTGGTCGCGGGGCGGGCGAGCGTCACCGCGACGTTGACCAGGACGTTCGCGGCGAGCCCGAGCAGACCAGCGTTGATGCCGAGCAACGTGTCGTTTCCGGTGATGACGAGCAATGCGACGACGACCACCCCGGCAGCGAGCCCGGAGGCGGCCGCCGCGGTCGACATGCGCTTCCAAAGCAAGCTGATGAGTACCACCGGCAGGAGTTGCGCGAGTCCCTGATACGAGAGGACCGACAATTGCACCAGGGTGCTCGGTGAAATGAACGTGAACAGCAGTGCCACCAACCCGACGACGAACGTGACCAGCTGAGACAGCTGCTTCTGGTGCGGCGCTGTCCGAGGATGCACGCCCAGGACTGACCGTCCCCACATCGTGCCGATCACGAGCATGAAGACGGCCATCGGAACGATCGACGACAACGCTCCGGCGACCCCGACGAGCCCGACGAGCCAAGCCGGCATCGAGTCGACGACGAGCTTGAACATCGCCAGATTGGAATCGTCGAGCCCGGGGACGACGAACACAGCGGCCAAGCCCAGGAGGATCGGAACGAACAGCAACACCTGATAGAAGGGCATGATGAGCGCGTTGCGGCGTAGTACGCCCGGATTCTTGGCGCCCAAGTAACCGGCCACAGTGGTCGGAAAGATCGTGTAGACGACACCGTTGAGCAGCCCCGTTGTGGCGAACCACAGCATGCCCAAGGACTCCTTGCCATGGCCCGGCAGCACGAGCCATTCAGGGCGTTCCGAAACGAGCCGATCAAGCATCGGGCCGAGGCCACCGAAGTAGTGCACCGGCACGTAGATGAACACGACCAGCAGCGTGATGATCACCAGGCTGTCCTTGAGGATGGACACCCAGGCGCTACCGCGAAGACCGGAGAAGATGATGAACGCCTCGGTCACCACGAACGCGATGATGTATCCAGCTCCCAGGCCGATCGTGCCGTAGCTGATCGTCGAAACGACGACACCCATTCCGGTGATCTGGAGCTGGATGTACGGCAGCAGGAACACCGTGGTGAGGATCGCCACCGCGGCCCCGAACCACGGCGAGTTGAAACGGTACGCGGTGATGTCGGTGATGTTGTGGAGATTGTTGCGATGGGCGTAGTTCCACAGGATCGGCCCGACGACGTATCCGACGGCGAAGCCGATCGCGAGATAAGCCAGCAGGTAGAACACCGGCATCCCGTAGTTGTAGGACCAGCCGGCGGCACCGAGGTAGCTGAAGCTCGTGTACGTTTCGCCCGCCATGAGCACGAAGATCAGTACGACACCGAGGCTTCGACCACCAATGGACCACTCGGCGAGGTTCGTGCGATCGCGGCCACGCAGCGAAAGCAGGCCCAGGGCGACCGCGGCGAGCATGAACAAGGCGAAGATGCCCACCGACACCGCAGCATTGGTGCTCATTCGTCATCACCTCGCGTACGCTGCCGGTCGCTTCGCCACAGCGGATCCTTGCGGGCTGCAAGCCAGATGCACGCCGGTGTCAGCAAAGTCGCAATCAGCGTCCAGAACATGAAGAACGGCAGCCCCAGAACAACCGGCTCGATCCGGTTGTAAAGCGGAAGCGCTAGCAAGTAGAGCACGACGGGACCCAACAGCCACCACAGTGATTTTCGTTTCTTGAGCACATATCCCTCCGGCCGTTGAATCCAACTCAGCGAAGGAACCTTCGAGGCGTGGGTGACAGGAAGGTTCCCATGCTCTCTCCAATCAGGACATGGCGCTGCGCCCGGCTATGGCGTCGCGGTCGTTGTTAGTCGTAGCCGAGGCTGTCGCTTCGAGAGTCATGACGGATCCCCCCCGTCGCGCCAGACCGCCTGGCCACCGACCCACGTTTCGTGGATGTGGATATCTGGCAAGTGCTTCGGATCCACTTCAAGGGGATCGTCGGACAGCACGACGAAGTCCGCCAGGTCGCCGACCTCGAGTCGTCCCTTGAACGCGGCCTCACCAGCGGCGTGAGCCGAACCGGTGGTGTAGATCGCGAGAGCTTCCCGCGCGCTGATCCGCTGCGACGCTCCGAGGACTCGCCCAGCAGTTCGCCCGGCCGTGGAGAGCCGTGTGACGCAGCTGGCAAGTCCGAGCAAGGGCTCGAAGGGCCCGCATGGGAAGTCGCTCGAGCCAGCCACAGCGACACCCGCATCCAACATGCTGCGGTGCGCGAACATCCGCTCCAACCGGTCCGCGCCGTAGTAGTCGAGGAGCTTGTCGCCGTGGAAAGCCACATAGCTGCCGAACGGAACCGCGATGGCATCCAGGGCTTTCATCCGCGCCAGAATCTCCGCATCCACCATGCTGCAGTGTTCGATCCGGTGCGCGGTCTTGATTGTCGGGTGTGCCGCGCGTGCCTGTTCGAGGGCATTGAGAACGAGCTTGATCGAGCGGTCGCCGTTGGCGTGGATCGCAAGCCGCGAACCTGCTGCGTGCACGCGGAACGCCAGTTCGTTGAGCTCATCGGTATCCAGCGTTTGGATACCGTGATCATCGGTGCCTTCGAAAGGCTCCTCGACCAGGCAGGTGCCACCGGCGACAGCACCGTCCGCGAACGCCTTGACGCCACCGATCCGGAGCCAGTTGTCGCCGAAACCAGTGCGCAGCCCGGCAGCGTGGAACGTGTCGACATGCCGGTAGGTGAGCAGCGCGTTGACCCTCGTCGTGAGTTCACCGCGCTGATGAGCCTCCTGCAGCAGCGACAGCTCGGTCGGGCCGACCATCGCGTCGCCGACGCTCGTGATTCCCGCGGCGTTCAGCGCTCGGAGAGTGCCTTTCAACTGTGCCAACGCCGCTTCGAGGTCCTGATCGGGCAGTACCGGGCGCCCTCGTGACAGCGACGGATACGCCAGGTCGAACAACGCCTGTTCGTGCACCACCCCGGTGAGGTGACCTGCAGCGTCCTTGGTGAGCTCGCCGCCGGACGGGGGGACGCTGTCGTCGGACAGCCCCGCTGCAGCGAGGCCAGCCGAGTTCAGCACACCCCAGTGCGCGCCGATGTTGATCAAAAGGACAGGGTGGGTATCGGTGACCTCGTCGAGATCAGACCGAGTCAGGGGCGTGCCGCCGGTGGACCGTCCGTGGTCGTAACGCGTCCCGAGCAGCCACTGTCCGGGAGGTGTGTCGCGAGCGCGGGTCCTGAGCATTTCAAGAAGATCTGCCCGAGAACTGGATGCGGACACATCGACGCCCCGCTGGTTCGCGGCAGTCATGGTCGGATGCTGGTGGGCGTCGTTGAAGCCAGGAACGATCGTTGCGTCCCTGAAGTCGACGACGTCGGCTCCGGGCATGCGGCGGCGCAGGTCACCGAGGTCGCCGACATCGACGACCCACTCGCCCTGGATCGCCAGAGCAGGCCGAGCCGTGTTCACATACGGCTCATCGGCCATGGTGACGATCCGGCGGGCAGTGACCAGAACCGGTGGTTGTCCAGCGCTCGCCACAGCACCTCCCACGACAGCGGTGGATGCCTGGCATGCTGCCTCGGAAACCCGTCGAGCACCAGCCCCAAGGCCAACACCGTGGATCTTTCAGGCTGCCTCCCGCTCGTGATGACCCGCCGGCGGTGCAGCACGCGACGGAAACCCCGGGAACGGCGTGGTCGTGCCCCTGAATGCGCGGAGAATCGCCCGCGGCACCGCTGTTCCTCGCCTGCTGCCGAGCTCCATCTCGACGATCAGGTCTTCCAGCCTGCAGCGGTTCCTGCGCTGCATCGCCTCGACCAGGAGGTCTTCGGTCACGGTCCAGGTCTGCCAAGTGCGGGCACCATCCATGACGGCACGCACCGGTGGTGCGACCGGAATGCCATCGACGAGAACAGGTTCCGGTAGACGGGTGGTGCGCTCGAAGTTCGTTCCGGGATAACTCTGGATCTTCCGGCTGTGCGGGATCAGGACGTGAATGTCCGCATCTTCCGGAGGAGTTTCCAAGCCGAGGAGGCGAGCAGCCTGGAGGCCGGTGATCATAGCGCCGGGCCCGGCACGCAACAGTGCTGCGTTGATGCGATCTTTGACCGTCGGCGGCCCAGGTACGACGAGCAGAACACCGGGAGCGAGCCGCATCCAAGGGCCGCCGGGACGGGCCCGGCGATAGGACGTCGACTGCGAGATTCCGAGCTTCTCCAGTTCGACGACGCGAAATACCCGCCGACCGGTGGACGGCATGACTGAGTTCGTGGTGATCGTTGTACGCATGCGGAGCACTATCCCGGGCGCCGAGGCCAGGGCATTTGATTTTGTCCACCTTCGGCCCCGTGTCGGGCTGGACCATTCCATCGCATGCTTCCACGCCCCGAGCATGGGAGCTTTCCTGTCATCCGGTGAAAGGAAGGTTCCCATGCTTCCCGTTCCGCGGCTCGGCCGCTGGGGGGATTCCGACGAAGTCAACAGCTCGCGCCAAGGTAGTTCTCAGCTTCGCGCGGCACGGTTGACGGCATGACAGCAGCTGGTTCCGGCGGATCGCCGGAGTACGGAGATGGCACGCAACACACGCCGGGGCCGGAAACCGCTCCCACTGCATCATTCGGCCCTGCGCCCGGACCGCTGCCGGGCGCAGCGAGCACCTACCCGGCCAATCCTCGAACAGGTGAGCCACGACGTTGGAAGGGCGTGGTCGCGGCCGCGCTGGTCGCTGGAGTGGTCGGAGGAGGTGTGGGGGTCGGAGGCGGGATGCTCATTGCCGACGGTGGAGGCACCAACTCCGCGATCGCGCAGCACGATCCTGTCACCGGCACCCAGATCAACGCACAGGCCGGCACCGTGCAGTTCGCGGCGGGTAAGGCGTCATCGAGCACAGTGGACATCGCAGTTCGCGGAGCCCGAAGCGGTTCGGAAGGGACCGGCGTGGTGCTCACCCCGGACGGCTATGTGCTGACCAACAACCACGTGATCGGCTCAGGCGGCGAGATCACGGTCACCCTGCCCGATGGGTCAACGCGGACCGCGAGCGTCGTGGGCACTTCGCCCTCCTACGACCTGGCGGTGATCAAACTCAACGGCGCCAGCGGGCTCACACCTGCGGAGCTCGGCAAATCTTCGACGCTGGCGGTCGGGCAGTCCGTCGTCGCCATCGGCTCCCCGCTGGGACTGGAAGGAACGGTGACCTCAGGCATCGTCAGCGCCCTGAACCGAACTGTCGATGTGCAGGGGGAGAACGGTCGGCCCGTCATCTACAACGGTATTCAGACCGATGCTTCGATCAACTCCGGTAACTCGGGCGGCCCGCTGGTGAACCTGGACGGCCAGGTGATCGGCATCAACACCAGCATCGTGTCCAACAGCAAGGCGTCCGGAAACATCGGATTGGGATTCGCGATCCCGATCGACACGGCAAGTCGCGTCGCGAACGAGCTCATCGGCGGTGGGGTGGCGACGAAGCCTCAACTCGGTGTCACCGGTACAAACGGCCAGTCGGGCGCGGCGACCATCAGTTCCGTCGTTCCCGGTTCTGCCGCGGACAAGGCAGGGCTCAAAGCAGGGGAGACGATCGTCAAGGTCGGCAACCGGGCTGTCAGCAGTTTCTCGGACCTGGTAGCCCAGATCAGCTCCAACGCACCCGGCTCGAAGATCAACCTCACGGTGGCGGACTCCGCCGGTGGCAACCAGCGGCAAGTCGAGGTGACCTTGGGCAGCGAACCGGACAAGGCCGCCGAAACAGTCGACGATTCGTTGTTCCAGCAGCAGAACCCCAACCCCTACACCTCGCCGAACGGTGGGCTGCAGGGCGACAGGTAGGCGTGCAGAAGGGGACTTTCGTGCCTGAGGTGACAGGAAGGTTCCCATGCTGCAACAGCTAAGCGGTCCGGCGAATCCACCACTGCATGGCGTACTCGACCAGCCTGATCAGCGCCTGCTTGGTGGATTCGCGATTTCGCGCGTCGCAGGTCACGATCGGGACGTCGGGCGGAATCGCGATGGCCTCGCGCACCTCCTCGACCCGGTGGAGCAGGGTCCCGTCGAAGCAGTTGAGCCCCACGATGTAGGGCAGCCGCCGGTCTTCGAAGAAGTCGATGGCCGAGAAGCAGTCCGCGAGGCGCCGGGTGTCGACGAGCACCACGGCGCCGATCGCGCCCCGGACCAGGTCGTCCCACATGAACCAGAAGCGCTGTTGGCCGGGCGTGCCGAACAGGTAGAGGATCAGATCCGAATCCAGCGACAGCCGACCGAAGTCCATGGCGACCGTCGTGGTGTTCTTGTTCGGGGTCGCGTGCAGGTCGTCGATGCCCTTGCTGGCCTCGGTCATCACGGCTTCGGTGGTCAGCGGCACGATTTCCGACACCGAACCCACGAATGTCGTTTTGCCGACTCCGAAGCCACCCGCGACGACGATTTTCGCCGAGGTCGCGGTCGTGGACCGACCGGTGTGCACAGGTCGGGGTCGCGTTTCAGGAGTCATGTCTGCCCACCTCAGTTATCGCGTCAAGCTGGCGTCTTGCGGTTCGCGCGCTCCTCCACGAGACCCGCGCTGCGGGGTTCAGAGCCGGCGAAGCCCACTCAGAACCCTCTCCATCAGCAACAAGTGCGACGTGCTGCCGTTTTCGTTCACTGTCTGGTGCACGCTTAGGAGTCCCATTTCGGCCATGTCGCCGAGCAGGACCTTCGCCACGCCGAGCGGGACGTCGAGCAAGGCAGCGACCTCGGCCACCGAACGCGGGTGCCGGCACAGTTCGGCGATGGAATGGTGTTCGAGCCGCTGCAGCCGCGCAGGGTGGCAGGACTCGCTGGTGGACACCAGGGTCTCCAGTTCCAGGCGGTGATTCGATCGCGTGCGCCCGCCGGTCCAGGCATACGGCCGAATGTAGGTCGCTGCTGTTTCGGGCTCCTGGCTGGCTTCCTCGGGTGCCGACATGGCCGGCGCTTCAGCCGGTTCGGCCGACGGCCAAGGCGGATCCGCCGCAGGTTGTGGAGGGACTTGCGGCTCCGGTTCGTCGCGCGCACGCTTGCGGCGTCGCCCGCGGCGGCCACTGTCGAGGGTGAACCGGTTGAAGACCTCGGCCATGGCGTCAGCTTCGGGCGACTCTCGGTCGTCCCATCGGTGCCGCCCGGACGCGTCCGGACCTGTGCTCATGCCGTCCTCACACCGACTGGCCGGTCATCACACGATTCGTTCCCTGCAACTGGGAGCGCAGTTCCGGGGTCAGGATCTGGCCGACTCGTTCCACCAGCAAAGCCATCTCGTAGGCGATCAGCCCCATGTCGCAATGCGGCGCGGCCAGGACCGTCAGGCACGAGCCGTCGCTGATCGCCATCTGCAGCATGAGGCCGCGTTCCATTTCGACCACGGTCTCGTTCACGGTCCCGGCTTCGAAGCAGCGCGCCGCGCCCTGGGTGAGGCTGAGCAGCCCCGATGCGACCGCTGCGAGTTGGTCGGCCCGGTCGGTGGGCAGTTTCGCGGACGCGGTCAGCAGCAGCCCGTCGGCTGAGACGACCACGGCGTGCGCCACGCCCGGAACTCGTTCGGTGAAATCCGTGACCAGCCAGCCGAACTGGTTCGGCTGGGAATTGTGGGCGTTCATCGGCCCTCCTGTCCTCTGCACTGATTCGGGTTGTCACGGGCGCTAGTCGGCCGAGGGCGAGTCGCGGAGGCTGTGCTTGCCTTCGCGGACGCCGCGCTGGAAGCTGGCCAGCCGTCCACGCATCACGTCCGCATCGCGGCGCGGCTTGACGTCCGGCTCGGTGGCCGTTCCCGGGACCAGTTGGGCTCTCGGGGTTCGCCGGGGCAGCCCGGCAGTCGTGTAGTCGGCGGTTTCCTGGTCGAGCAGCGGCTCGGGGTCCTGGACACTGTTGGTGCCGTTGTTGGCGTGCGGATTCGGGTCAGGCTGCGGGGATGCTCCCGTCGGCGCGGCGCCGTTGCGTGAGGTGAGCTGCTGGCGGTGGCGGCCGCGCCGAACACCGGCTTGGAAGCTCGCCAGCCGGCCGCGAGCGGCGTGCGGGTCGCGGGGCGGGCGGGCGCGCCCACCCGACTCCGTGTCGGCGCTGCCGGCCAGAAGGTTCGCCTGCGGAACTCGAAGCGGAAGACCTGCAGCGGTGTAGTCGGAAGGTTCTGCCGCCGCAACTTCCTCGGCCCGCTGCCGGGCTTGGTCATTCGCGAAGGTCCACGAGCTCTGGCCACCATGGCCGTTGGTCCGGGCGGGCTGAGAGGAAGGGAACTTTCCTGTCGCCGGTGACAGGAAAGTTCCCTTGCTGTCACCCTCCGCCGAGGCGGCGGGCCATTGGATGGCGGGGCGGGTGGCGTCGTGTGGGGTCGCCCGGAACCACGCGGACGCGAGATCGTCGAAGATCGGCGTCGGGGCCTTCGCGCCGTTGTGGTGCTCGGTGGCCTGTACGGGCTCCCGGGTGATCTCTTCGGTGTTGAAGGCGTCCTCGGGCGGCCCCTGCGGCGCGCCGTTGCTCGGGGAGCGGAACAGGTGGAAGCCGTTGCGCACCAGTTGGCGCTGGCCGACCGCGTCCTGTTCGGCCGCTTCCCAGTCGAACTCCTCCACGAGCGTGTCGGCGGTGCGGGCGTTGGGCACGATGCCGTTGGTCCGCTGGACCGGTGCCGAGGGCACGGAGTCCACCAGCAGTTCTGGCCCGAGGCCGACCGCGACGCACACCCCGGTCGATTCCGGGCCGGGGCGCAGCTCCACCCGGATGCCGTGGCGGGCGGCGAGCCGACCGACCACGAACAGGCCCATGCGCCGGGACGTCGACGCCTTGATCTCCTCGTTGCCGACGAGGCGCTGGTTCACGGCCGCGAGCTCGTCCTGCGACATGCCGATGCCGCGGTCGACGATGTCGATGCCCAGCGACCCGTCGCCGCGCCGCTGCCCGGAGACTACGACCTGCGTTTCCGGCGCCGAGAAGTTCGCCGCGTTGTCGAGGAGTTCGGCCAGCAGCCGCACCAGGTCGCTCGCGGCGTATCCGACGATTTTGACGTGCGGCAGCGGCTGGACGATCACTCGCGGGTAGTGCTCGATCTCCGACACCGCGGCCCGGATCAGATCCGCGGGCGAGGTCGGCTGCGTGAACCGCCGGGCGGGGTCCGCGCCCGAGAGCACCATGAGGTTCTCGTTGTTGCGGCGCATCCGGGTGGCCAGGTGGTCCAGTTGGAACAGGGTCGCCAGCTGGTCGGGGTCTTCCTCGTCGCGTTCGAGCTGCTCGAACAGCCGCAGCTGCCGCTCCAGCAGGCCCTGGCTGCGCCGCGACACGTTGATGAACGAGTCGCTGTAGCTGCGGCGGAGTTCGGCCTGCTCGGTGGCGAGGTTGACGGCCTGGGTGTGCACGTCGTCGAACGCCCGCGCCACATCGCCGATCTCGTCGGAGCTCTCCACCGGCACCTGCTCGACACGGGGGCGGATGGCGTGACCGGCGCGGATGTCGGCGACCGCCTGCGGCAGCTGGTAGTTAGCGGTGTCCAGCGCACTGCGGCGCAGGACGTCGAGCGACCCGAGCAGGTGCCGGGCGACCACGACGACGACCGCGCCGGCGACCAGCAGAGCCGACAGCAGGATCACCGACTCCAGACCCGCCATGTTGCTCGCGTTGTCCTGCAGTGAGAACGCGGTTTCGTGCAGCTGCTGGTCCAGGTGGTCTTGAAGCGCGTTGAGCTCGCCATGAGCCGTCCGGGACTGGTCCTTCCACACCGCTGCCGACACCAGCGCCGTGGAGAGCCGCGACTTCGAGTTGTCGCGCTCGGCCATCGCCAGCTGCACCGAGGTTTCCCGCGCCGGGACCTCGGGCTTCGCGTACAGCTGGTCGTAGCGCATCCGCTGCTGAGGGGTGGCGGCCGCGCGGAACTCCTTGACCGCGGAGGTGCGGCGGGATTCGCTGGCCGCGAGCCGGGCCAGGTTGTCGGTGCTGAAACCGCCGCGGGTCAGCCCGGTGAGCACCAGGGCCTGCTGGAGCTGCATTTCCTC
The DNA here is from genome assembly GCF_004348985.1 of Saccharopolyspora elongata. Taxonomy (GTDB): domain Bacteria; phylum Actinomycetota; class Actinomycetes; order Mycobacteriales; family Pseudonocardiaceae; genus Saccharopolyspora; species Saccharopolyspora elongata. The sequence continues at coordinate 61,007 of NZ_SMKW01000051.1, forward strand.
GCTGATCTGCCCCAGCTCGTGTGCGGTGGTGGCCGTGGACACGAGTTGTGACGACGAGATCTGGCTGATCAGCGTGCGGTCGAGCGCCATCAGCACGCCGATGAGCTCGGTGTAGGTGTTGATCGTCACCCCGGGATCGGCGTGACCGCCCAGCACCTGCTGGCGGATCGGCGCGAGCCCGGTGAGGCGCCGGTCGGTTTCCTGCCGGGCGAACCGGACCGCGTCGCTGTCCGGGGTGGCCCGCAGCCGCTGGCGCATGTCGTCCAGCGCCCGGTCCGTGGCGGTGAAGCGCTCCTGCACTTCCGGCGCGGAAACCGGCCCGCGCACCAGGAACTCGGCGGCCTTGCTGCGTTCCTGCTGCAGGCCGCCGGTGGCCGCGCGAACCGCGCTGCCGGTCGCGACCAGCCGGTCCAGCTTGGCGTATTCGTCGGCCTGGTTGATCTGGCTGCGGATCTGCAGCACGCCGAGCACCAGGGCGAAGATCACCGGAACGAGCACGACAGCGGCGATCTTGGTGGGTAGTTTCCAGTTGCGCCACGTGGTGATCCGCTCGGCGACCTTCGGCGTGGTGCGGGACCACCTGGACGCCCGGGGCGCGTTCGCGGCCGGATTTTCGAGTCCGCTGCTCACGACGCAGTCCTTTCCCGCGCAGTCGAGGTGTTCACCGACGGCGCGTTCATGTGGTGGGCAGCCTGGGCCCGTCTGTGGTGTGCGCGGCAGGTTTTTTGCAGGGCTGGCGGCGCTGCGTGCCGCCGGTTTTCGCCGGTGGCCGGTGCTGTCGTCGATACCGGCGTCCGGAGCCTGCGATGTCGGGGGTGATCGCGGCCGCACCGGATTCGTCTTCGCCGGGTGTCGGTTTTGAGAACCCTACCGCAACGAAATGATCTTCCTCCGTTCTTGAATTCGGTTGGCTGACCTGCTGATTCGATGCCGATGGAGATCATTTTTGCTGGGACCATTGGTTGATCTTGGTAATCGCGAACACTGATCGTGTTCGGCTGGACGATCTTCAGAAGTGCTTTTGTCGCCCAATAGGTAGATGTTGGGGCTACAAATGACTTTTTCGTTGCAGAGCCTCGCCGAGATTCCGCCCAGTCGCCTGTCCTGCGCGTCGAGTGCCTTGTTGACCTGCTGAAATTTGCCTCGGCTCAGGGCTTTTCGGTTTGCGGAGGGTGGTTTCGGTGGCGCCCGCGCATGGGGTCGGCACAGCAAAACGACCACATACTGTGATCGGCGAATTCATCAATGTGTGTGCTGTGTCGCTGCGCGTGTCGGTGCTGCGGCGTTCGCTGGCTAGACTTCCGAACCGGTTGGCAGCGCGGGCAGCGCGGTTCACCGACGCCCTGGATCCGAGACCTCTCGATAAAGCCGGATCGAATGCGAGCCAGGGCGCTCGGCCACGGAGCACTGGGGAACTCCGAAGCATCGACCGAAACCACGTCGATGCAGCTCGACTGCTTGGAAGGACGCATGCCCAACGCAACCCAGCCACCGCCGCCGCGAACGCCCGGAGGCGAGCCCGCGACGCCGGCAACCTTCGGCCAGATCGACAAACCGGCACCCCGCGCCCACCGGCCGGCACCGGACTACACCGCCATCGCGCGGAGCCCCGAATTCCTCGATCTCCGAGCCAGGCTGCGCCGCTTCGTCTTCCCGATGACCGCGGTGTTCCTCCTCTGGTACCTCGGATACGTCGTCCTCGCCGCCTACCTGCCGGAGTTCATGAGCATCCGGCTCTTCGGCGAGGTCAACGTCGGCCTGGTCATGGGCATCGGCCAGTTCGCGACCACGATCCTGATCACCGCCCTCTACCTCAAGTACGCGGCGCGCCAGATCGATCCGCGCGTCGTGGCGCTGTACCGGGAAGCGACCGGGGAGGACCCGCGATGATCAACGCCAACCCGGTGCTCAACATGAGCATCTTCGGGGTGTTCGTGCTGCTCACCCTGTACATGGTCTACCGCGTGAGCAGCTCCGGCACGGCCACCGACTACTTCGCCGCAGGCGGCCGGTTCACCGGTGCGCAGAACGGCATCGCGCTCTCCGGGGACTTCCTGTCGGCGGCGTCGTTCCTCGGGATCGCCGGAGCGATCGCGGTGCACGGCTACGACGGGTTCCTCTACTCGATCGGCTTCCTCGTGGGCTGGCTGGTCAACCTGCTGCTGGTCGCCGAGCTCCTGCGCAACACCGGCCGCTTCACGATGGGCGACGTGCTGAGCTTCCGGATGCGGCAACGCCCGGTCCGCGCGGCCGCCGCAGTGTCCACATTGGTGATCTCCTTCGTCTACATGATCGCCCAGATGGCCGGCGCGGGCAGCCTGGTGGCACTGCTGCTCGACGTGCACAGCTCGGGCGGCCAGGCGTTGGTGATCGGCGGCGTGGGCCTGGTGATGATCGTCTACGTGCTGGTCGGCGGCATGAAGGGAACCACCTGGGTGCAGATCATCAAGGCGGCCATGCTCATGCTGTGCGCGGCCATGATGACTCTGTTCCTGATGGGCAAGTTCGGCTTCAGCCTGACCTCGCTGCTACAGCACGCGGCGGAGCAGAACCCGTTGGGGGACCGGATCTTCTCGCCCGGTGCGAAGTACGGCCAGAGCGAAGTGACCAAGCTGGACTTCGTGTCGCTATCCCTGGCCTTGGTGCTAGGCGTCGCCGGGCTGCCGCACGTGCTGATGCGGTTCTACACCGTGCCCAACGCTCTGCAGGCGCGGCGTTCCGTGGTCTGGGCGACCTGCACGATGGCGTTGTTCTACCTGTGCACGCTCGTGATCGGCTACGGAGCGGGGGCGGTCAACGGCACCGAAGCGATCCTCTCGGCTCCCGGCGGCGAGAACTCGGCCGCGCCGCTGCTGGCGTACCGCGTCGGAGGCACGGTGTTGCTGGGTGTCGTCGCAGCGGTCGCGTTCGCGACCATCCTCGCCGTTGTCGCCGGGCTGACGCTGACCGCATCTGCCTCCTTCGCCCACGACGTCTACGCCAACATCGTGAAGCGCGGCAAGGCAGACCCCGACTCGGAGGTGCGGGTCGCCCGCCTGACGGCGCTCGTGATCGGTGCCGCGTCGATCCTCGGCGGCATCCTCGTCAACGGGCAGAACATCGCGTTCCTGGTGGCGCTCGCGTTCGCGTTCGCGGCTTCGGCGAACCTGTCGACGTTGCTGTTCTCGCTGTTCTGGCGGCGGTTCAACACCCGCGGCACGCTGTGGGGGATCTACGGCGGGCTGATCTCGTGCACGGTTCTGGTCATCTTCTCGCCGGTGCTCTCGGGGTCGCCGGACTCGATCCTGCCGGGCGTGGACTTCGCGTGGTTCCCGCTGAGCAATCCCGGGATCGTGTCGATCCCGATCTCGTTCCTGTGCGGCTACATCGGCACGCTGCTCGGAGGAGGCCAGGTGAGCGAGAAGCGAACCGCAGAGATGGAAGTCCGAGCCCTCACCGGCATCGGCTCGTCCTGACGTGGAGCATGGGAACCTTCCTGCCACTTTTGACAGGAAGGTTCCCATGCTCGCGCCGGGGTGATCGCAAGGTCAGGCGAACCAGCCCATCACGCGATCCCAGAAGGACGCAGTCTGCTCAGGGGCATGGGTGCCGTGGTGGTGTGTAGTGGCCGAAGTCGTGGCCGCAGGTCGCTGCGCCTCAAGGGCGCTGGTCTGGGCGGTTCCCTGCTGGCCGAAGACCACGTCGGAGCAGGAGTAGAAGGCCTCAGGGCTGTCAGTGCGCTGCCAGATCGTGTAGAGCACGTGCTGACCTGTCTTGCCCTCGGGGATCTTCGCGGCGATCGAGTATCCGTCCGCGGTTTCCGGCGGGCTGTCGACGTCCGCGACCTTCACCAGATCGCCCCAAGCCAGCGGCTTCGATGAATCCCAGCCGTCCTTGGTGATGAAGACCTGGAACCCGCCCTGGTGCTTGGCAGTGGCCTTGAATTCGAAGTTGACGTCGCCGGTCTGCAGCTGAGTGGTCGGCCATGCCGTGACCGGGGCGTCGAAACCCGAGTACATCGGATTGTTGGCGCTGCAGAGCTTCCCATCCGGGATCAGTTCCTGGTGCCGGCCGTTGGCGTCGCCGATCCGATTGCTCATCCAGTCGTAGATCGGGGCGGAACCGTTCTCAGCAACGACTCCCTTGCATCCCTCGGAGTCGGGGCTGAGAAATAGTCAAGATCTGTGGGTCAAGATTGTTTAGGCGGCGGTGGGTGGGGCGTGGTCGTCGGGGCGTTCGACGAGTTTGCCGCCTTCGAAGCGTGCTCCCGCGCGTACGAGGGCGACGAGTTGGGGTGCGTTGACCGCGCGCCAGCGGGTCTGGGCTGACTCGATGAGTTTGAACGCCATCGCTAGTCCGGCCGCCCGTGAGCCGGGGCCTTTGGTGACTTTGCTGCGGTGCCGCACGGTCGCGAACGTGGATTCGATGGGGTTGGTGGTGCGCAGATGCACCCAGTACTGGGCGGGATAGTCGTAGAAGGCCAGCAGCTCGTCGACATCGTCGGTGATCTTGGCGACGGCCTTGGGAAACTTGGCCCCGTAGGCGGCCTCGAACGCTTTCACCGCGTCCAGGGCATGCCGACGGTCCTCGGCGTTGTAGATCTCGGCCAGTGCCTTCTTCGCACCCGGCTGCGCCGACTTCGGTAGCGCGGCGAGCACATTGCCGATCTTGTGGAACCAGCAGCGCTGCGCTCGGGTGTCGGGGAAGA
>NZ_SMKW01000052.1 GCF_004348985.1 Saccharopolyspora elongata
TGTATAAGAGACAGGTTTTGGGGTGATCCGTCACAGGGGTTGGTTGCGTGGGATGGCGCGATTTCACCTGAATCGACCTCTGATCGCCGGGCACGGTGGGCGCGACTGATGACGGCGCGGGGTTTGGTGGTGGATATGGTCGCCTTCGGCGTGTCGTGACCGTTTCCCTTGGCACGACTCGATTTTCGCACCTTTGGCGGGGTGTTTCACCTGATCAAGCGACCATAAAAACAGTGCGAACACAAGTTCGGATCAGGAGAATGGAGGTATGACACCGCTACTGAATTGCCAGGATGCGACCGGGGGCCTTGATGGTCCGTGGTCGGCGGTGTCCTGCACCGACACCGAACTCGCTACCCGTATCCAAGAACTGGAGAAGGAGATGCGGGTGCTGCTGTGGGAACAGCTGCAATACATCGCCGAGGCCGACCACCGGGCAATTCACGCCGAGACCACCGCCCGGTCGCTGCACGTCTGGTTGCAGGGGCTTCTCAGCATCGATCCGCGTGACGCGAAACGCGTGTCACAGTCGCCCGCAATGTCGAGGACCGGCAAACCTTCCACGGTGAGCTCATGCCTCCTGATCTGCCCGATACGGCTCAAGCACTGGCTGAGGGTGCGATCGGGCTGGAGCACGCGCGTGTCATCGTCAACGGCATCCGGCGTTTGCCCGAGTACGCCCGCTGCCACCAGGTCGCCGAGGTCGAATCAACCCTTGCCGGGTTTGCGCGGACGATGTCGCCGAGGGAGTTGGAGAAACTCGCCGAACGTATCCGCTACCTGCTGGATCAGGACGGCGCGTTCCGCGATGAGGAAGCCCAGCACGAAGCGCGCGAGTTGCACTACGGCACCACCCGGGATGGCATGACTGTCATCAAGGCGAAGCTGGACCGGGAGACGGGTGCGAAGTTCGCCGCGCTCATGCAACCGCTGGCCGCGCCCCGGCCCGAGATCGACGGGGAGAAGGATCCCCGCACTGTGGGGCAGCGGAATGCCGATGGGTTCGCGGCGTTGCTGGATTTGGCGTTGGACCATGATGGGATGCCTCGTACCGGTGGGCAGCGGCCGCAGATGACGATTGCTATCGATTTCGGGGACCTCAAGCGGGGCTTGGAGGTCCTCGGCGAGGACGGCATGCCCGGCACGCTGAACACCGAACGCGCCATCACCGCCCAGAACGCGCGCCGCATCGCCTGTGACGCCGAAATCCTGCCGATGGTGCTTGGTGGTGACAGTCTCCCGTTGGATGTGGGCAGGGCGAAACGCACCGCGCCCATTCACATTCGCGCCGCGTTGCTTCGGCGCGATGGGGTGTGCGCGTTCCCTGGGTGCGACCATCCGCCGGGGACGCCTGAAGCGCACCACGTTCAGCATTGGGTCGACGGCGGACGAACCGACTTGGACAACATGGTCATGCTCTGCGGTCACCACCACCGCACGCTTCACAACCAGCGGTGGGGCATCGCCATGCGCGACGGGCGGCCCGAGTTCATCCCACCGCCCACAGTGGACCCCAGACGAACACCCAGACCAGGCGGCAGAGCACTGCCCTCGCAGCACCGCGAGTACCTCCGGGACCTCATCCCCACACCACGGGACCCGGCGGGCGCGGCATGATGCCCAGGTGGGTGTGGTCGTGGCGAGGACGTCGGACGTAGGATGTTCGGGCAACGTTGGTGGTGCTTGATCGGTGGAGGGTTTGATGGCGGGTGGCGGCAAGTTGCTTCAGGACAAGGTCGTCGACCTGATCCTGGAGTCCGGGCTGCCGCCGGGCGCTCCGCTGCCGAGCGAGCCGCAGCTGATGGCGCAGTTCGGCGCTAGTCGCAACTCCATCCGGGAGACGCTGCGGGCGCTGCACACCCTCGGCATCGTGGACATCCGGCACGGGTACGGGACCTTCGTCGGGGAGGCGCCGGTGACCGCGCTGCTTCCCGGGCTGCTGTTCCGCGCTCGGCAGTCCGCTCGGCAGGATGCCTCCACGCTGGCCGACTTCCTCCAGCTGCGGCGGATCCTGGAGACCGCGTTGATCTCCGAGGTGCCGCAGCGTGCCAACGACGAGCTGATCGGCGAGCTCGAGTCGTGCATCGCCGAGATGCGCAGCGGCGACGTCGTCGAGGCCGATCGGCGGTTTCACCAGGCGCTGTACCGGCCGGTTGGCAACGAGATCGCGGTGCAGCTCATCGACCTGTTCTGGACCGTCTACCACCGCGTGGAAGCCGAGATCGATCCTCCCGAGGTGGTGCGAGACGAGATCGGCGACGAGCACCAGCGCATCGTCGACGCCATTCGCGCCGGTGATTGCGACGCGGCAGCCGAGGAAATGGCCAGGCACTTCTCCGACATAGAGCGGCGTTCGCGGCGCTTCGTCGACGAGCAGCAGTAGTCCGCCGTGGAGCAGCTAGACGACCTCGATCGCCAGATCGTGGCCGCCCTGCAGGTCAACGGCCGGGCGAGTTGGACGGACATCGCGGGCGTGGTGGGCACCTCGGTGACCACGGTCGCCCGGCGCGCGCAGCAGCTGCTGGCCGACGGGATCGTGCGGATCACCACGCTGACCAGGCTGCAGCAGGGCGGCGACGGCGACTTGTTCCTGGTCCGGGTGTCCTGTGCGGCCGGTCAGCAGTTGGCGACGGCCGCTGCGCTCGCGGACCGTCAGGACGTCCGCTTCCTGGCGGTGCTGACCGGCGAACACGACCTGATCGTCGAGGTCCAGATCCCGAACGGGGCCGGTTTGCACGCACTGCTGGTGGAAGAGCTGCAGAGCATCCCGTGGGTGCGGGACAGCGTCGCCGACCTCGTGCTGCACACCTACAAGATCGGGCAGGACTGGAGCCGCCAGCTCCTCGGCAGCGCCAGCGTGCTGTCCGAACCGCGCACGCTGCACCTGTGCGAAGACTCGCACCTCGACGAGCTCGACGGCCGGATCGTCGCGCTGCTGCACGAGAACGGTCGCGCCAGTTTCCAGAGCCTTGCCAAGCAGCTCGGCGTCAACGAGAGCACCGTGCGGCGGCGCTGCGAGGCGCTCTTCCGCCAGGGCTGCGTCGAGACCGTGACGCTCGTGCCCGCCGCCGCGCTCGGGTACGAGGCCGAGGTCCTGCTGTTCGTTTCCGTCGAGCCCTCGAAGCTGGAAGCCGTCGCCGCACGGCTTTCCGAGCATCGCGGCGTTCGGTTCGTCGCCGCCCTGCTGGGCCAGTACTCGCTGGTCTGCGAGGTGATCATGCCGACCACCGCGGACCTCTACCGCTTCGTCACCGGCTCCCTCGGCCGCATCGACGGGGTCCGCAGCTGGCAGGCGAACGTGGAGGCGCTGACCGTCAAACGCGGCTTCGTCGTGGTGCCCTGGGCGCAGGCCGCGCTGGCGAAAGCCCGGAATACTGCTGCCGGCTCAACGGATTAGGCCGTCGATTCTGCCGATCAGATCCCTACTGGCGAGTAGCATCTGTCGCGATCACGACGATCGCCTGGAGGATCAATGACGATCAGCCGAATCCGCCGGTCTTCTGATCCGCCCCGCCGCCTACGGGCCGCGGACCTCCTGCCACTCGACCGCTGAACCTTCCCCCGCGGGATCGCGCACCGGCGGGGTCAGGCGGGCGATCTGCTCGTCGATCAGTTCGTCCAGCTCCGCCAGGCGGGCGCGCAGCTCCTCGGTGCGGCGGCGCGACGCGCCCGGCAGCTGCGCCGCCAAGTGCCCGTACTCCGCGAGCACGCTGGGCAGGTCGCTGCCGTCCTGCTGCCTGGGGATGTGGTCCATGCCTTGATGGTGCGGGCCGTGGCGGGATTCGTCGATTCGATCAGGCGGCGTCGAAGCGTCGCCGTCAGGGCCCGCCGAGCCCGGATATGCTCGCCTGGGGTTCACCCGGTGTGATGATTTTTGGAAGGTTGGGGTGTGGAGATGACCGACACGGCCGCGCTGGAGCGGGCCCGGGCGCTGCTCGCCGAGCACCCGGTGATCGACGGCCACAACGACCTGCCCTGGGCGCTGCGCGAGAACGTCGGCTACGACCTGGACCGCTGCGACATCTCCCAGGACCAGTCGGCGCTGCTGCACACCGACCTGGCCCGGCTGCGGGCCGGCGGCGTCGGCGGCCAGTTCTGGTCGGTGTACGTCAAGGCCGAATTCCAGGGCGACAAGGCGGTCAGCGCGACCATCGAGCAGATCGACTGCGTGCGCGCCCTCGCCGCTCGCTACCCGGAGCACCTGCAGCTGGCGAACACCGCCGACGAACTCGTCGCGGCCCGCGCCGCCGGCCGGATCGCCTCGCTGATGGGCGCCGAGGGCGGGCATTCCATCGCGTGCTCGCTGGCCACCCTGCGCGCCCTGTTCGAACTGGGCGTCCGCTACCTCACGCTCACCCACAACGACAACGTGCCGTGGGCCGACTCGGCCACCGACGAGCCTGCCGCGAACGGGCTGACGCGGTTCGGCGTCGAGGTGGTGCGCGAGATGAACCGGCTGGGCATGCTGGTCGACCTCTCGCACGTCGCCCCCGACACCATGCGAGACGCGCTGCGCGCCACCCGGGCGCCGGTGATCTTCTCGCACTCCTCGTCCCGGGCCGTCTGCGACCACCCGCGCAACATCCCCGACGACGTGCTGGCCGCGCTGCCCGCCAACGGCGGCGTTGCGATGGCGACCTTCGTGCCGAAGTTCGTGCTCCCGGCGGCGATCGAATGGAGCAAGCAGGCCGAGGCCGTCCTGGCCGAGCGGGGCTTCCACCCGCTGGACACGACACCCGAGGCGCTGGAGGCGCTGCGGGCTTACGAGGACGCCACCCCGCGGCCGGTCGCCACCGCCGCGACCGTGGCCGACCACCTCGACCACATGCGCGAAGTGGCGGGCATCGACCACATCGGCATCGGCGGCGACTACGACGGCGTCGCCTTCACCCCGCGAGGCCTGGACGACGTCGCGAGCTACCCGAACCTGATCGCGGAGCTGCTGACGCGCGGCTGGTCCGAGGCCGACCTCGCCAAGCTCACCTGGCACAACGCCGTGCGCGTGCTCCGGGACGCGGAGGCCGTCGCCCGCGACCTCCAGCGCACCGAGCGCCCGTCGATCGCGACCATCGAGCAGCTGGACGGGGTCGACGGCCCTCGTTAGACCATTGGGGCGGGACGGTGAGACATCTGTTGACCAGGTGTCTCACCGTCGTTAGCTTCGGGGCGTCGAACACCCGCCCGAGACGAGGTGCTGCGAATGAGGCGTTTCGACCGGCTGGAGCGGATCCTCCAACTCGATCCCGACCGCGACTGCGAGGAGATCTACCGGCTGCTCGCCGAGTACGAATTCCCCTGGGACATCACGAAAGCCCTGGAATTCGCGCTGTTCCGCACCTACGCGGTGCCCAGCATCGGCCGCCTGCTCGACCGCACCGGCGAGTTCACGCGTGCCGCGCAGAAGCGCTACGACGACACCGTGCTCATCCTGTTCGAGATCTTCCACTGGGGCACCGAGAGCGACCGCGGGCGGCAGGCGTTGGAGCAGCTCAACGCCATCCACGGCAGGTTCCGGATCAGCAACGAGGACTACGTCTACACCCTGTCGACGTTCGTCGTGACGCCGGTGCGCTGGATCGACCAGTTCGGCTGGCGAAAGCTGCACCCGAGCGAGGTGCGGGCGCTGACCAACACGATGCGGCGACTCGGCGAGGGCATGAAGCTCTCCGGCATTCCGGAGACCTACGCGGAGTTCGAGCGGCTCTTCGACGACTACGAGCGCGAGCACTTCGCGTTCGACGCGGGCGGCCGCCGGGTCGCCGACGCGACGCTGGAACTGTTCGGAGCCTGGTACCCGAGCCTGCTGTCGCCGGCCGTGGCGCGCGCGGCGCGCTTCCTGATGGAGCCGCACCTGCTGACCGCGTTCGGCTTCCCGCAGGTCGCGGGCGTCGGCCGCAAGGCCGCCGAGGCGGCGCTGAAGGTGCGCGCCGGGCTGGTGCGGATGGGCCCGGCCCGGCCGGATTCCCGCCCGGTGGCCCCGGACCCGCTGTCCTATCCGGACGGTTACGAGATCGCCGACCTCGGCCCGGACTCGTTCCACCGCCACCAGGCCAAACGCGGGGCGAAGCAGGCGGCCTGCCCGGTGGTCACATGACGCCCGACGCGTTGGAAGGTGCGTTGCGGCGCCCGTTCGCGGAACCGGCGAACGATCGAGTGCTGGACGCGGCGCGGGAGGCGTTCGAGGACGTCGGCATCCAGCGGACGACGATGCGCGACATCGCCCGCCGCGCCGGGCTCGGGCGCGCCACGGTGTACCGGCGCTACCCGGACCGGGACGCGGTCGTGGCGGCCGTGCTGATGCGGGAGGTCCGCGTCTTCCTCACCTGGCTGGACGAGCGGATCGACCACATCGAGGATCCCGCCGAGCAGATCGCGGAGTGCTTCGTCGCGGTCGTCACCGGGCTGCGCGGGCATTCGCTGCTGAACCGGCTGCTGACGCTCGAACCGGCGGCGGCGCTGCCGGCGCTGACGGTGGACGCCGGTGCCGTGCTGGCCGTCGCCCGCGGCTACCTCGCCGCGAAGCTGCGCGAGCACCAGCAGGCCGGTCGGCTGCGGAGCTTTGATCCCGAGCCCGCCGCGGAGGTGTTCGTGCGGCTGGCGCACTCGATGCTGCTCAGCCCGCCGGGCTGCATCCCGGCGGACGACGACGCGTGGTCCCGCGCCTTCGCCCGCACCCACCTGGTTCCCGTGGTCACCGGTTAGAGCAGCTTGATGTCGTCGATGAGCCAGCGGTCGTCGACCTGCACGAGGGTCATCTGCATGCGGTTGCGGTCGATGCGCGGCTGGGGCGTGTTGACGTTGGTGATCTGCTGGTCGACGAACAGCGCCACCACGGCGCGCTGCTGATCCGACTCGACGATGCCCGCCGACAGCACCGAGCCGTGCGAGACCGCCCGGTTCTGCTTGATCAGCTCGGTGAGGCCGGCGCTGATCTGCTTGTACTGCTCGGCGAACTGGCCGTGCGAGTTCGCGGTCACCGCGGCGAAGTTCCGGTCGAGCTCGTTGAAGTCGTAAGTGGACAGATCCGCGGCGTAGGTGCGGGCGGCCTCCAGCGCACTGGAACGGGCTTGCGCGGCCGAGCGTTCCTGGAGCAGCTGCCAGCCGAGGTAGCCGACGGCACCCAGGATCACGACCACCAGCGCGAGCACCGGTAGCGGCCTGCGGAGCGGTCGGGGCTTGACGTCGTGATCGGCTGCGGTGGCGGTGGCGGTCATCAGCGAACTCCTTGCAGCGGAATCGAATACCAGGGACCTGGGCGCGGCGCGTTGGCCGCGCCGCGCTGGCCGAAGTTCGGTTGGTCGGCGGGGCAGTGCCAGTCGAGCCCCGCTTCGCGGGGAGCCACTTCGGTGGGGGAGCGGCGTTCCTGCGGCGTGGCGCAGATCGGGCCCTGCGTGCCGACGAGGTAGAAGTCCGCGGTGTCGCCGTGCACCACGCCGCCCAGCCCGGACAGCCCGGCGGGCAGCGAGATGATCAGCTGCTCCAGCGCCGGCGCGCGGACGGCGACGATCTGGCTGGTGGTCACCAGGTTGCCCAGCAGGGCGGTGGCCGCCGGATCGCTGCGCGCGAACAGGTCCGCGAGCTGCCTGGTGGCGCCGGGCGCGGTGTCCAGGATCCGGTTGATCTCCGGTTCGCGGTCCCGGATCTGATCGCTCAGCGAGCGCAGGCCCGCCGCCAGGTCGCGGATCCGGTCGCCCTGCGCGCCGTCGGGGCCGACGAGCGTCCGAGTCCCGTCGACCACGCCTTGCAGCTGCGGTTGCCGTTCCCGCAACACCTTCAGCAGCGTCGCCGAGTCGTCCAGGATGCGGGCGAGTTCAGGGCCGGCGTCCTGCAACCCGGTGGCGAGGGCGTCGGTGACCGTCGCGACGTCGTCCGGCCGCAGTTGCTCGCTGAGTTCGGTGAAGTGCACCAGCATGGTTTCCAGCGGCATCGGCCGTTCGGTCCGGTCCCGCTCGATGACGCTTCCGTCGCGCAGGAAGGGGCCGGAGTCGTGTTCCGGTTGCAGGTCGACGGTCTGCAGCGCCAGCGGCGTGGCCATGCTGACCACCGCCCTGGTGTCGGCCGGAACCCGGGCATCGGGATTCAGCGCCAGCTGCACCGAAACCCCGCCACCGCCCGGGTCGAGCCGCACGTCGGAGACGGTCCCGATCATCACGCCCCGGTAGGTGACCTGGGAGGTCGGCGTGATCGACGCGCTGTCGGCCATCCGCATGGTGACCCGCATCGGCTCGTGCAGCGCCCGCGGGCCGGCCACGTTCGCGACCACGTAGTACGTGCAGGCGATGCTGATCACCAGGAACAGCGCGAGTTGGGCCAGGGTCAGGCGGCGGTTCATCGGGTGCCTCCTCGCAGGATCGCGCCCACGCCGCCCTGGCCGGGCGGTGGCATCGGGGCGCCGGGGGCGAGCAGCTGCACGACGGTGCCCGGCACGTCGAGCGTGCCGTTGAACATCAGGCAGTCGCCGGGCGCGGCCTGCTGGAACAACCCGTAGAACCGGCGCAGCGACTGCACCGTGGTGCCGATGCTGCCGTCCAGGGCCTGCAGATCCGCCAGCACCGGCCGGAACTGCTCGACCTGCGTGGTCAGGGACTCGTCGGTCTGGTCCAGCAGGGCGGCGGTGGCGTTGCTCAGCGACGCGGTGTCGTCCAGCAGCGCGGTGAACCGCTCGCGCTCGGCCAGCAGCGCGTCGATCGCGGGCCGGACCTGCGTCAGCGCCGCGTCCAGGACGGCCTGGTTCTCCGCCAGGTGCCGCGAGGTGGCGTGCACCGAATCGATCAGCCCGGTGAGCTCGTCGCGGTGCCGGTCCAGCGAGGTCAGGATGTGCTCCAACCGGCCCAGCAGGTCCCGCGTCTGCTGCTCGCGGCCGGCGAGCGCGGTGTTGAGCTCGGTGACGATGGTCCGCGCCTGGTCCAGCCCGGAGCCGTTGAGCAGGGTGGCGACCGCGGCGAGCGCGTTCTCGACGTCCGGGCCCCGGGAGGTCCGCTCGATCGGGATGACCGACCCGTCGCCGAGCACCTCGCCATCCGATGTGGACGGTGGTTGCAGGATGACGAACTCCTCGCCCAGCGGGGAGGCCAGCTCCAGGCGCGCGGTGGTGCCGGCGGGCAGGCGGACGTCCTGGTCGATGTCGAGCGTCACGACGGCGCGGAAGTCCGTGGTGCCGATGTCCGACACCCGGCCCACCACGGCCTGCCCGACCCGCACCGCGCCGCCCATCGGCAGCCGCCCGGCGTCGGAGAACACCGCGGTGACCTGGTACCCGGAACCGCCGTCGCCGACCGGCAGGTTCTGCAGGCTCAGCCCGCACGAGCTGGTCAGGAGCACCGCCGCGAGCATCGCGGGCGCAGACCGGTTCATCGGCCACCTCCGAGCAGTGCGCGCAGGGGTTCGACGTCCGGCGGGAACGGGACGGGGTTGGTGATGCCCGCTCCGGTGCACAGCGGCAGTGGCAGCCGGCGGCACAGCTGCGCGGTGGTGTCGAACTGGCTGAGGTTGGCGGAGATGTTCAGCCGCAGCCGGAGGCGTTCGTCCTCGGTGATCGCGCGGTCGAAGTTGTCCATCGTCAGCGGCATCGTGTCCAGCGTTTCGGCGAGTTCCTGCTGCCGGGCGGCCAGCGTGCCGGTGAGCTGGGCGAGCCTGCCGACGTCGCCGCCGAGCTGTTCGCCGTGCTGTCGCAGCAGGCCGTCGACGGCGACCAGCACGTTGGAGAGCTTGCCGATGGCGTCGCCGATCTCCTGTTGCTGCGCCTGGAAATCCGCTCCCGCTTGCGCGGTCGAGGCGGCCAGTGACTCCACGGTGCCCCGGTGCTGGACGAGGACCTGCACGAGACGGTCCAGGTTCTTCAGCAGCGCGCCGAGATCGCCGCTGCCGCCGGCCAGCACCTCGCTGGCCCGCGCGACGTTGGTGATCGCGTCGCGGATCTGCGGGCCCTGCCCGTCCAGCGCCGACGCGCTGCTGCGCAGCAACCGGTCGAGCACGCCGGGATCGCCACCCGACGGGCCGACGGCGCTCAGCAGGGCGTCCAGCGACTTCGCGAGCTGGTCGAACCGGATGGGGGAGCGGGTGCGCTCCACCGGGATCACCGCGCCGTCGGCCAGCCGGGGCCCGCCGGTGTAGGCGGGGCCGAGCTCGACGTAGCGGTCGCTGATGATCGCCGGGCTCATGATGTAGGCCTGCGCGTCGGCGGGCAGCGCGATGTCCGCGGGCATGCTCATCCGCACCCGCACCGTCGCGCCCTGCGGCTGCACCGACTCGACCCGGCCGACCTCGACGCCGAGGATCGCGACGCGGTTGCCGGGGAAGATGCCGTCCGCGAGGGCGAAATCGGCCGAGATCTCCAGATCGGCGCGGGGCGCCAGCACGCCGAACCAGCCGCCGGTGACGAGCGCGACCAGCACGACGCACGCGATCAGCGTTCTTCGGCTCATCGGCACCCCTTGAACAGCCCGGCGGCGCACAGCACGTTGTCCGGGACCGGGCCCAGCGGCGCGGTGACCTCGCCCCACGGGCCGTTGCCGGTGGCGTTGGTCAGGTAGCGGCTGGCCGGACCGAGTCGCCGCAGGCTCTCGTCGATGGCCTGGTCGTTGCGCGCCAGCGAGTCGGTCAGCGCGTGCAGGTCCGCCAGCAGCGGATCGAGGACGTCCCGGTTCTCCCGGAACAACCGGTCCAGCTGGTCGGTGATGGTGTGCACGTCGGTGATGAGCTGGCGGATCACGGCCCGGCGCTGTTGTAGCGCGTCGACGATCAGCTGTGCGTCGCCGAGCAACGCGACCAGCGTGTCCTGCTGCTCGACCAGCGTCGTGGTCAGCATTTGCGTGCCGCGCAGCAGTTCCTGCACCTGCGCGCCGCGTTCCCCGACGATCGCCGATGCGGCCGCGATGCCGCCCAGCGCGTCGCCGAGCAGCCGCGGGTCGTCCGGCGACACCTCGTCGAGGGTGTCGATCATGGCGCGCAGCTGCGGGAGGTCCAGGCCCTCGGCGGTGGACTTCGCGGCCGTCTGGATTTCGTCGAGGCTGTAGGGCACCGAGGTGTGCGACAGCGCGATGGTGTCGCCGGGCGAGAGCCGGCCGGGACCGGCGGAATCCACGCTCAGGTAACGGGTTCCGAGCACCGTGCGCAGCTTGATCGCGGCGCGGGTGTCGCGGCCCAGGGCGTGCGCGTCGTCGAGCCGGAACGACACGCGCACCCGGTCCCCGGCCAGCGCCACCTCGGTCACCCGGCCCGCGGGCACCCCGGCGACCATGACCTGCGTGCCCACCGAGAGCCCGGCGGCGTTGCCGAACTCCGCGTGGAACTCGTTGGTGCGCAACAGGAACAGCACGCGCGGTACGGCGACCGAACCGGCCAGCAGGAGCAGCACCACTACCGCGCCGATCGCGCCGTTGACCAGCACCTTCCTCATCGGCACACCTCCGTGTGCGGGCCCACGCCCAGCTCGATGGGATCACCGGCGACGTAGACGCTGAGGTTGCAGAGGTAGACGTTCGCCCATGACCCGTAGCTGGTGGTGCGGTTGAGGGTGCCGAGGAACGCGGGCATCTCCTGCACGGCGCCGTCGATCTGCTGCTGGTTGCGCACCAGCATCGCGGTGATCTCCCGCACCGAACGCACATCGCGGGACAGGCCCGGCCCGAGATCGCCGAGCAGCTCCGCCAGCGAGCGGGCCACCGCCGAACCGCTGTCGATGGCGGCCGTGATCTGCTCGCGGCTGGCGGCGGTCTCCGAGGCCAGCCGGGCCAGCCCGTCGACCAGGCCGCGCAGCTCGTCACGCCGCTGGTTCATGGTGCCCAGCACGGCGTTGAGGTTGTCGATGACCTCGCCGATGACCTCGTCGCGGCCGGCGATGGCGGCGGTCAGCGAGACGATCCGCGACAGCAGCGCGTTGACGGTGCCCCCTTCGCCCTGGAAGACCGCGACGATCTCGGCCGCCAGCTGGTTGACCTGCCCCGGCTCCAGGGCCTCGAACAGCGGCTTGAACCCGTTGAACAGCGCGGTGAGGTCCAGCGCCGGGCGGGTGCGCTCGACCGGGATCGTCGCGCCGGCCGGCAACGGCGGCCCGCCCTGACCCGGGGTGAGCGAGAGCGCCCGGGCGCCGGTGAGGTCCGCGTAGCGGACGACGGCCAGTCCCGAGGCGGGAATCCGCTGGTCGGCGGCCACGTCGAAGGACACCTGCGCGAGGCCGTCGCGGGCGGCCACCTCGGCGACCTCGCCGACCCGCACCCCGGCGACGGTCACGGCGCTGCCCGGCTGCAGCCCCGTCACGTCGGTGAAAACCGCGTGGTAGGTCACCGACGGGCCGGTCATCGGATCGGTCAGGGTGTTCACCACGACCACGCCGGAGAACACCGACGCGGTGACGAAAGCGGCAAGCCGGATCAGGGCGGACCGAGCTGTCTTCACGGCGTGACGACCTCCGATCCGCGCACCACCGGGCCCAGCAGCAGGCCCAGCACGTCGGGCGACGGCGGGGCCGCAGCGGGCGGGACGGGCAGCAGCGGCGCCAGCTGCCGCATCGCGTCGAGCTCCTGCGGGCCGCCCACCGGCCCGATCGGCCCGTGAGGCTGATCCGCACCGCAGTTCGGCCCGGCCAGCCCGGGGTAGCGGGGGCAGTCCGCGGACGAGTACGGGTACGGGCGATCCAGGGTGCCGGACATGCGGATCTTCAGGAATCCGGTGGCGAAGGCGCGATTCGCCCCGTCGAGGAACGCGTCCAGGCCGCCGACCCCGTCGCGCACCGCGTCGGGATACCGGCCGACGACCTCGGCGATCGGGTCGGTGGCGCGCACGAGGTGGATGATGCGCTGCGCGTTCTCGTCGACGAACCGCTGCGACCGGTCGGTGAACGCGAGCCCTGCGCCGAGCAGGTCGCCGATCGCCTGCTTGCGCTGCACGATCGTGCCCGACAACGCGACCGCGTTGTCCAATGCCCGCACCGCATCCGGTGTCGCGGCGGCGATGTCCGCGCCGAGAGCGGAGATCGCGTCCACGTCCTCGCCGAGGTCGTCGAAGGGCGGTCCTGAGGTCAGCTGTGCGGCGTCGTCGAGCACGCTGCCCAGCTGGGCGCCCCTGCCGCGCAGCGCTTCGGCGAGCGCAGACAACGCGACCTGCAGCCGGGCCGGTTGCAGGGAATCGACCAGCTCGTAGAGGCGGGTGTACGCGTGGTAGAGCTGCATCGTCGGGCGGGAGTCGTCCGCCGGGACCTCCGTCCCGGCAGCCAGCGCGGTGCCGCCGGGCGATTCGGGGGCGATGAGGTCCAGGTACTGGTCGCCGAAGACGGTGCGCGGCATCAGCCGCACCCGGACATCGCCCGGGATGGCGGCCAGCTCGTCGGGATCCAGCCGCAGCGTCAGCCGCGAACCGCCGGAGCCGGGCTCCACTCCGGCGAGCCGTCCGACCCGGACACCGCGGTACTGCACCGGTGTTTCCGGCCGGATCAGCCCGGCGGCAGCGGGCAGCACAGTGGTGACCTCGGGGTCGGACCGGAACGCCCCGGCGCCGCCGAGCACCGTCGCGGTCGCGGCGACGAAAAGCACGAGCAGCGCGACGAATCCGCGCACGGCCAGCACGTTGCGGCGTCGTGCTGCTGATCGTCGCGGCCCGGCCACCGCTACATCCCCAAGGCCGGCAGCGTCGGGCGCACTCCCCAGAACGCGATGCTCAGCAGCACGTCGGCGACGGTGATGGCGACGATGCTGGTGCGCAGCGCGCGCCCGGCGGCCTTCCCGACGCCCTCCGGACCGCCGGCGGCGTAGTAGCCGTACGCGCAGTGCACCAGCGTCACGACGACCGCGAACGCCACGGCCTTGAGCAGCGAGAACAGCACGTCCTCCGGTGTCAGGACGAGCCGGAAGTAGTAGTTGTAGGTGCCTTCGGAAACGCCGTTGATGGACACGACCGCGACCCCGGTGGCCAGGTAGGAGGCGAACAACCCCACCAAGTACAGCGGAATGACCGACAGGAACGCCGCCACCATCCGGGTGCTCACCAGGTAGGGCAGCGAACGCACCGACATCGCCTCCAGCGCGTCGATCTCCTCGGCGATGCGCATCGCGCCGAGCTGCGCGGTGAAGCCGGTGCCGACCTTCGCGGCGAGCGCGATGCTGGCCACCAGCGGGGCGATCTCCCGGGTGTTCACCAGCGCCGCCGCCAGCCCGGTCATGGGGGACAGGCCCAGCAGGTCCAGGCCGCGGTGCCCCTCCAGGCCCACCTGGGTGCTGGAGACGAACGACATCGCGAACACGACGCCGATGGTGCCGCCGCCGGCCAGCAGTGATGCCGAACCCAGGCTGATCTCGCCGACCAGCCGGACCACGTCGCGCCGATACCGGCGCAGCACGTGCGGAATCGCCGCGATCGCCCGGAGGTAGCAGGTGAAGTGCAGCCCCACCGCGGCGAGCACGTCCACGATGGAGCGCGACCGGGGCGCCATCAGTACTCCCCCTTGGCGGGGACGAGCACCGGGTACAGCTCGGTGATCACCGTGTTCGCGACGAAGACCAGGATGAACGAGATCACCACGGCCTCGTTGACCGCCGTGCCGACGCCGCCCGGACCGCCCTTGGCGGTCAGCCCCTTGAAGCAGGACACCAGCGCGGTGAGCACCGCGAACACGGCGGCCTTCAGCAGCGCGACGACGAAGTCCGGCACCCGGGAGAACTGGGTCAGCGTGCGCAGGAACGCGCCCGGCGCGTCGCCGAGCACCCACACCTGGAACAGGAAAGTGGTGGCGATGCCGACGAGCAGCACGATGCAGGCCAGCAGCGCGTTGACCACGGCCGCGGCCACCACGCGCGGCACCACCAGGCGCTCGATGACCGGCAGCGCCATGACCTCCAGGGCGTCGACCTCGTCGCGGATCTTGCGGGCGCCCAGGTCGGAGCACATCGCCGAACCGCCGACGCCGGAGATCATCAGGGCGCAGATCAGCGGGGCGGCCTGGCCGACGATCACGAACGCCACCACCGCGCCGCCGTAGCCCTGCGCGCCGAGCTGCCCGGCCAGCGAGCCGACGTTCAGCGCGACCACCACGCCCAGCGGGATGGTCACCAGCAGCGCTGGAAGCGTGGTGACGGCGGCCAGGAACCAGGCCTGCTGCAGGAATTCCGTCCAGCTGAACCGGGCCCGGCGCACCGACCGGAAGGCGGCCGCGGCGGTGCGCACGGCGAAGTCGAGCAGCAGCCCGGCCTGCAGGAGGGCGTCGCTGATCGGGCCTCGGACGGTGGGCAACCCCCGGTACATCCCGCGCTCCCTCCCCGTGGGGATGGTTCAGGACATTGAACGAGCGTGCGGCTTCGTCGTTACGCGTGTTGCCAGGCTGATCTCGAAGATTGCGATCAACGCTGTGGGGTTGTCGACCCGATGTCAATGCCCGCCACCCGAATGCCGGTAAGCGCCGGAACCGCCCGCGGGAGCATGATCACCGGCGTCCGCGACCCGTACTGTCCACTGTGGCCTTAGCGTGCTCCGATCGGGTTTCGGCCCGTCGATTTTGAGTCCTATGTGGATTGGCTCGGCCAGGTGTCGAACAACGTTACGAATCATGGGAAAACGGGTCGCGCGTTGCTCACCCTGCGGTGCCGCTGAGGTGCTCATACGATGCCGTTTGCGCCTCCTGCGCCGGCGGATAGGAGGAGGGGTCGATGGTCTTGTCGCTGCCTGATGGCGCGGTGACCGGCGGGGATTCCGAACACGCGGACGGGATGCCACGTTCGGGTGATTTTCCGCGCAGTGCCGCGGTGCTCGCCCGGATGCGGTCGGAGAACTTCCCGGTCGCCTCCCGGATCCTGCCGCGCGGGCTGCGGCGACACCTGCACGCGCTGTACGGCTTCTTCCGGCTGGTCGACTACGCCGGGGACGAGGCGCCGGGCAACCGCGCCGCGCTGCTGGACTTCCTGGAAGTCGATCTCAAGCGCGCCTACCACGCAACGGCCCGGATCCCGATGCTGCAGGCGCTGACGCCCACGGTTGCCGAGTGTGCCATCCCGTACGACGTGCTGGTCAAGTTGATCGACGCCAACCGGCAGGACCAGCGGGTGCGGCGCTACCGCACCTTCACCGAGCTGCTCGACTACTGCGCGCTGTCGGCGAACCCGGTGGGCGAAGCGGTGCTGCACGTCTTCGGGCGCGCCGAACCCACGCTGATCACGCTGTCGGACCGGGTGTGCAGCGCGTTGCAGGTCCTGGAGCACTGCCAGGACATCGCCGAGGACTACCAGCAGGACCGGGTGTACCTGCCGACCGAGGACATGCGCCGCTTCGGCTGCCAGGAGCAGGACCTGCTCGCCAACCGCGCCTCGACGCGGCTGTGCGGGCTGATCAGGTACGAGGTGGACCGCGCGCGCCGGATGCTCGAAGCAGGTGCGCCGCTGGTCGGCGAGCTGTCCGGGATGGCCCGGGTGGCGGTCGCCGGCTACGTCGCGGGCGGCCGCGCCACCGCGGCCGCGTTCTCCGCGGCGAAGCACGACCCGCTGCGCGTGGACGTGCGGCCGGGGCGGTGGCGCACGTTCGCCGAATGGGGGCGGTTGTACGTGTTGGGGGGAACCTGGTGACCGATTGGGCCCGGATTCGGGACGCCTACCTGGAGTGCGAGCGGATCACCCGGGAACAGGCGCGGAACTTCTCCTACGGGATCCGCCTGCTGCCCGTGCCGAAGCGGCGGGCGCTGTCGGCCGTCTACGCCTTCGCCCGCCGCGTCGACGACATCGGCGACGGCGATCTGCCGAGAGACGAGAAGCTGCGGCGGCTCAAGGACGCCCGCCGGGCCGTCCACGCGGCTAGCACCGACGCCGCCGACCCGGTGCTGGTGGCGCTTGCGGACTCCGCCGCGCGCCTGCCGGTGCCGCTGGCGGCTTTCGACGAGCTCATCGACGGCTGCGAGGCCGACGTCCGCGGCGTGCGGTACGGCACCTTCGAGGAGCTGCTGCACTACTGCCGGTGCGTGGCGGGCTCGATCGGGCGGCTGTCGTTGGGCGTGTTCGGCACCATCGATCCCGCCATCGCAGAGGCGCGCGCTGACGCGCTCGGCGTCGCCCTTCAGCTGACCAACATCCTGCGCGACGTCCGCGAGGACCAGCTGTCCGGCCGGGTCTACCTGCCCGCCGACGACCTGGCGCGGTTCGGCGTCCGGCTGGAGCCGGGCAACGGCGCGGTCGAGGACCCGCAGCGGTGGGACGGGCTGATCCGCTTCCAGGCCGCCCGCGCCGAGCAGTGGTACGCCGAGGGGCTCCGCCTGCTGCCCATGCTCGACCGGCGCAGCCGGGCGTGCTGCGCGTCGATGGCCGGCATCTACCACGAGTTGCTGGCACGCATCGCCGCCGACCCGCGCGCCGCGCTGGAGCAGCGGACCTCACTGTCCGGCTGGCGGAAGGCGGGCGTCGCGGCGCGGTCGCTGGCGGGGATGGCGCCGTGAACCGGGGGAGGGTGGTGGTGGTCGGCGGCGGACTGGCCGGCGTGACGGCGGCGCTGCGCTGCGCCGAACTGGGCTTCGAGGTCCGGCTGTTGGAGGCACGGCCGCGGCTGGGCGGCGCGACCTACTCCTTCGTGCGCGGCGAGCTCGTGGTGGACACCGGGCAGCACGTGTTCCTGCGCTGCTACACGGCCTACCGCGGCCTGCTGCGGCGGCTCGGCGTGGCCGACTCGATCAGCATGCAACCCCGGTTCCACGTCCCGGTCCTGAGCCCCGTCGGCCGGCCTTCGGTGCTGCGCCGCTGGAACCTCCCGGCCCCGGCGCACCTGGCCCCGTCGCTGCTGGACTACCGGATGCTGACGGTGGCGGAACGCGCGCGCGTGGCGCGCACCGCGCTGGCGCTGCGACGGCTCGACCCGGACGATCCTGCGCTGGACTACATCAGCCTCGGGCAGTGGCTGCGGCAGCGCGGCGAGTCACCGCGCGCCGTCGACGCGCTGTGGGGGCTGCTGGCGGTGGCGGCGCTCAACGCCGAGCCGGAGGACGCGTCGATGGCCCTGGCGACGAAGGTCTTCCGCACCGGCGTGCTGGATTCCACCGACAGCGCCGACATCGCGATTCCGCAGGTGCCGCTCGGGCAGTTGCACGGCGAGGCGGCGCATCGCGCGCTGCTGGCGGCCGGAGTCGACGTCCGGGTCCGCTGCAAGGCGCGCACGATCCACCGCTCGGGCACGGGTTTCCGGATTCCGGTGCGGGATGGGACCGGTGACTCGGTGCTGACCGCCGACTCGGTCGTCGTCGCCGTGCCGCACCGCGCGGCGGCGCCGCTCGTGGCGGACCTGCCCGTGCCGGGCGTGGCGGCGTGGGAGCGGTTGTCGGCGGCGCCGATCGTCAACGTGCACGTGCTCTACGACCGCCGGGTCACCGGGCTGGAGATGGCCGCGGTGCTGGATTCGCCGTTGCAGTGGATCTTCGACCGGACGGCCATCTCCGGCGCGACGCGCGGGCAGTACCTGGCCATCTCGCTGTCCGCCGCGCAGGAGCACATCCACGCCCGCACCGAGGACCTCCACGACCTGTTCGTCCCCGCGCTGCGGCAGGTCTTCCCGCACGCCCGCGCCGCGCGAGTCCTCGACTTCTTCGTCACCCGCGAACCCAACGCGACCTTCCGGCAGGCGCCCGGCACCGCCGCGATCCGGCCCTCGGCCTGCACTCCGGTGCCCGGTCTGGTGCTCGCCGGGGCGTGGACCGCCACCGGCTGGCCCGACACGACGGAGGGAGCGGTGCTCAGCGGCACGCACGCCGCTGAGGTAGTGGATCTCGACCAGCGATCGCAACGCGGCATGGAGGTGACCGCATGACGACCGTCCTGCCACCAGCCCTGCACACGGCCAGGGAGGCGGTGGATCCGGCGCTGCGCGCGGCGGTGGCCCGGCTCGACCCGGACACCCGCCGGGTGTGCGAGTACCACTTCGGCTGGAGCAACGCCGACGGCACGCCGGACGGCGGTGGCGGCAAGGCCCTGCGGCCGGCGATGGTGCTGCTGTCCGCGCGCAGCGTCGCCTCGGAGGATCCGGTAGCGGCGGCGGCCGCGGTCGAACTCGTGCACAACTTCTCCCTGCTGCACGACGACGTGATGGACGGCGACACCTCCCGCCGCCACCGGCCGACCGCCTGGACCGTCTTCGGGAAACCGGCCGCGCTGCTGGCCGGCGACGCGCTCCTCGCGCTGTCCACCGAGATCCTGCTAGAGGCACCGTCGCGGCAGGCGGCGGCGGCCGCCCTGTCGCTGACCACCGCGACCCGCACCCTGATCGCGGGCCAGGCCGCAGACCTGGACTTCGAGCGCCGTGCGGCGGTGGGGCTCGACGAATGCCTGCGGATGGCGCACGACAAGACGGCCGCGCTGCTCGCGTGCGCGTCCTCCATCGGCGCCCTTTTCGTCGGCGCGCCGAGGGAAACCGTGACCCGGCTGCACGCCTTCGGCACCGAGCTGGGGATGGCGTTCCAACTCGTCGACGACCTCCTCGGGCTCTGGGGAGACCCCGAGGTCACCGGCAAGCCGGTGCTCTCCGACCTGCGCACCCGCAAGAAGTCGGTGCCGGTCGTGCACGCGCTGAGCTCCGGTACCGCGGCAGGGGAGCGGCTGCTCCAGCTGTACGCGCAGGCCGAACCGCTCACCGAGGACCAGCTGCACGAAGCCGCCGAAATGGTGCAGCGCGCGGGTTCGGCGGAGTGGACCCGCCTGGAGTGCGAGCGGCGGCTGGCCGCCGCCCACGAGCGGCTGCCCGACGGGCAGCGCGCCGCGACCGAATCCCTGACCGAGCTGGCCGAATTCATCGTGCGGAGGAAGCTTTGACCGATCAGTTGCAGCAGGCCGCCCGCGCGGTCCCCGTCGCGGACGCCCGGACCGCCCTGGCCGCCGCCCGCGACCACCTGCTCTCGCTGCAGCACCCCGACGGCTGGTGGAAGGGCGAGCTGGAGACCAACGTGACGATGGACGTCGAGGACCTGCTGCTGCGGCAGTTCCTCGGCATCCGCACCGCTGGCGAGACCGAGCAGGCCGCCCGCTGGATCCGCTCGCAGCAGCGCGCCGACGGCACCTGGGCGAACTTCCACGGCGGCCCCGGCGACCTGTCCACCACGGTGGAGGCCTACACCGCCCTCAAGCTCGCCGGCGACGACGTGGCCGCCGGCCACATGGTGGCGGCGCGCAGCTGGATCCTGTCGCGGGGCGGCCTGGAGGCCACCCGGGTGTTCACCCGGATCTGGTTGGCGCTGTTCGGCGAGTGGTCCTGGGATGAACTGCCCGAGATGCCCCCGGAACTCGTGCTGCTGCCCAAGTGGTTCCCGTTGAACGTGGCCGACTGGGGCTGCTGGGCGCGGCAGACCGTGGTCCCGCTGACCGTGGTGTGCACGCTGCGGCCGCGCCGGGATCTCGGCATCACCGTCCGCGAACTGCGCACCGGCCGGCCCGCCGAACGCGTCCGTCCGCAGTGGTCGTGGAAGTACGCCTTCCACTCCCTGGACCGGATCCTGCACCGCTACCACCGGAGACCGGTCAAGGCGCTGCGCGAGCACGCGATGCGGCGCGCGGCGGAGTGGATCGTGGCCCGGCAGGAGGCCGACGGCTCCTGGGGCGGGATCCAGCCGCCGTGGGTGTACTCGCTGCTGGCGCTGCACCTGCTCGGCTACCCGCTGGACCACCCGGTGCTGCGGCACGGCCTGGCCGGGCTGGACCGCTTCCTGGTCCGCGAGCAGACCCCGGCCGGTCCGGTGCGGCGGCTGGAGGCGTGCCAGTCGCCGGTGTGGGACACCGTGCTCGGCATGCAGGCGCTGCGCGACGCGGGGGTGCCCGGCGATCACCCGTCGATGCTCCGGGCGGTGGACTTCCTGCTGGCGGAGGAGATCCAGGTCAAGGGCGACTGGTCGGTGCGCCGCCCGAACCTGCCGCCCGGCGGCGGCTGGGCGTTCGAGTTCGACAACGACGGCTATCCGGACATCGACGACACCGCCGAAGTGCTGCTCGCGCTGAACCGGGTGGACCACCCGGACCGCGCGGCGGTGCGCGGCGCGATGGAGCGCGGCGTCCGCTGGCTGCGCGGCATGCAGTCCGCCGACGGCGGCTGGGGCGCCTTCGACGCCGACAACACCCGCCAGCTGGTGCGCAAGCTCCCGTTCTGCGACTTCGGCGAGGTCATCGACCCGCCGTCGGCCGACGTGACGGCCCACGTGGTGGAGGCGCTGGCAGTGCTGGGCCACGACGACGAGGTGCTGCGGCGGGGTGTGCGGTGGCTGCTGGACAACCAGGAGGCGGACGGCTCCTGGTTCGGGCGCTGGGGCGCCAACCACGTCTACGGCACCGGCGCCGTGGTTCCGGCGCTGGTGCGGGCCGGGCTCGCCCCCGGAGACCACGCGCTGCGGCGGGCGGTGCGGTGGCTGGAGGACCACCAGAACGCCGACGGCGGCTGGGGCGAGGACCTGCGCTCCTACGACGATCCGGAGTGGATCGGCCGGGGCGATTCCACGGCGTCGCAGACCGGGTGGGCGCTGCTGGCGCTGCTGGCGGTGGGGCAGCACGACACCGAAGCGGTACGCCGAGGCGTGCAGTACCTGGCGCGCACCCAGCGAGCCGACGGCGGCTGGGACGAGCCGCAGTTCACCGGCACCGGGTTCCCCGGCGACTTCTACATCAACTACCACCTGTACCGGGTGATCTTCCCGCTCACCGCGCTCGGGCGGTACCACGCGGCCGGGGGCTAGCGATGCGATTGCTGATCTGTGCTCCGCTGGGCCTCGAAGCCCAGGCCCTGCGGGCGGCCCTGGGCCGGGATGCGGTGCGCCGCACGGGATGCGGCCCGCGCCGCAGCGCACGCGCCGCCGCCGCGCTGGCCGGGGCCGACTTCGACGTGCTGGTCGTCGCCGGGCTGGCAGGCGGCGTCGCCGCCGAGGTCCGCAGCGGCGACGTGATCGTGGCCGACGAGCTCCGCGGACGCGGAGGCACGGTGCACTGCCCGGCGGCGGCGTCGTTGGCGGCGCACCTGCGCCGCGCCGGATTCCCGGTGCACTGCGGCCCGATCGTCACCGCCGACCACCTAGTGCACGGTGCCCGGCGCGGCGAGCTTGCCCGCACCGGAGCGCTCGCCGTCGACATGGAGTCCGCGGTGCTGGCCCAAGCCGCCGGCGGGCGGCCGCTCGGCGTCGTGCGCGTCGTGGTCGACACCGCGCGGCAGCCGCTGCTCCGGCCCGGCACACCAAGCCGGGCGCTGGCCGCGCTCGCCCGGTTGCACGCCGTCGGCTCGTGCCTGCCGCGCTGGGGCCGGGCCGTCCTGCCCGAGAACCGATTCGTCGCACCCGAGGAGGTGTCCTGATGGGCATTCCGATGCGCCAGGCCATCCGCGTCGGCGCCTACCTGGTGAAGCAGAAGCTCGCGCGCCGCGAGAAGTTCGCCCTGACCCTGGAGCTGGAGCCGCTGTTCGCCTGCAACCTGGCGTGCGCGGGCTGCGGCAAGATCCAGCATCCGGCGAGCATGCTCAAGCAGCGGATGCCGGTCGCGCAGGCCATCGCGGCGGTCGAGGAGTGCGGTGCCCCGGTGGTGTCCATCGCGGGCGGCGAGCCGCTGATGCACCCCGAGATCGAGGTGATCGTCGACGAGCTGATCAAGCGCAAGAAGTTCGTCTACCTGTGCACCAACGCGCTGCTGCTGCCCCGCAAGATCGACAAGTTCCGGCCGTCGCCGTACTTCGCGTGGGCCGTGCACATCGACGGCCTGGAGGAGCGGCACGACGCTTCGGTGTGCAAGCAGGGCGTGTTCGCGCAGGCGGTGGAAAACGTCAAGGAGGTCCAGCGGCGCGGGTTCCGGGTCACGACCAACTCGACCTTCTTCACCTCCGACACCCCGCAGTCGGTGATCGAGGTGCTGGAATACCTCAACAACGACCTCCGGGTCGACCAGATGATGCTGTCGCCTGCCTACGCCTACGACAAGGCGCCCGACCAGGAGCACTTCCTCGGCGTCGCCGAGACCCGCGAGCTGTTCCGGAAGGTCTTCGCCGACGGGCGGCGCAAGAAGTGGCGGTTCAACCACTCGCCGCTGTTCCTGGACTTCCTGGAGGGCAAGGCCGACTTCCAGTGCACGGCCTGGGCCATCCCGTCCTACTCGCTGTACGGCTGGCAGCGGCCGTGCTACCTGATGAGCGACGGCTACGCGGGCAGCTACCAGGAGCTGCTGGCCGACACCGACTGGTCCGCCTACGGCCGCGGCCGCGATCCGCGTTGCGCCAACTGCATGGCGCACTGCGGCTACGAACCGACCGCCGTGCTGGCGACGATGGGCTCGCTGCGCGAGTCGATCCGCGCCGTGCGCGGCTGACTCAGCCGAAGCGCCGGGCGAGGCGGTGGAACGTGCCCGGCAGCGCACCCTGCAGCCGGGCGGGCGCGACGAGCCACCTGGGGACGAACACCTCCGCCTCGCCGCGCTCCACGCCGCGCACCAGCGCCTCGGCCACCTCCCGCGGGCCGACCATGCGCGGGAAGCGGCGGTCGTAGCGGCGGCCGGCGAAGAACGGCGTGCGGACCGCGCCGGGGAAGACCGTGGTCACGCCGATGCCGTCCTGGTGGCGCAGGCCCGCGGCGAAGGCCCGCAGGCCCGCCTTGGTCGCCGAGTAGACCTCCTCGCCGGGCACTCCCACGACCGCGATCGAGGCGACGAACACCACGTGCCCGCGCCGCCGCCGCAGCTGCGGGAGCGCCGCGCGGGTCAGCAGCATCGGCGCGGTCAGGTTCAGCGCCGCGAGCGCGGCGATCCGCTCCGCCGGCATCGAGTCAAGGTCGCCCGCCCAGCCGATGCCCGCGCTGTGCACCAGCAGATCGACCTCGCGGGCGGCCGCGGCTACCCGGTCGAGCCCGGCCGACTCGGTCAGGTCGGCGGGCAGCGGCTGGCCGCCGGTGCGCCCGGCGACCTCGGCCAACCGGCGCTCGTCGCGGCCGACCAGCACGACCCGGCACCCGCGCGAGCCCAGCTCAGCGGCGGTCGCCGCGCCGATGCCCGAGGACGCGCCCGTGACCAGCGCGGTCCGCCCGCGCACCGGCAGCCCCGCGGGCCGCGTCAGCCCCACGTCGAATCTCCCGCGTCGCGGTCGTTCTGCTCCATCGCGCGGCGCAGCTGCTCGCCTCGGCGGGTCAGCACCACGATGCCGCCGATGATCACCACGACGGCGATGATCTCGCCGGCCAGGATCGCGGGGGAGGACTCGATCCGCTCGCCCAGCCAGTTCACCCCGATCGCGGCCGCCACCAGCGGGTCGACGGTGGTGATCACGGCCAGCGCGGGCGACATCAGCCGGCCCCGCTGGAAGGTCTGCTGGCTCAGCAGGAAGCCCATCGGCCCGATCACGCACACCGCGTACAGCGTCCAGTGCTGGAACGGCTCGGCCAGACCGCCGCTGCGGAACTGCCCGGCCACCACCTTGATCAACCCGGCCGTCACCCCGTACAGCACGCCGGTGGCCACGGCCATGCCGATCACCCCGACCTCGCCGGGCAACCAGCGCGCGGCCACCAGCGACAGCACCACCAGCAGCCCGAGCGCCAGCGCCAGCGGCAGGATCGACGCGCCGGTGAACTCGGCGCCCTGCCCGGACGGGCGGCCCAGCACGAGGAAGGCGGACAGCCCGCCCACGCAGGCCAGCCCGCCCAGCGCCAGCACCAGGTCCATCTTGCGGTGCGCCAGCAGCGCCGCGAAGCCCGCGCCGAAGAGCACCGAGGTCACCAGCAACGGCTGCACCAGCACCAACGGGCCGAAGGCCAGCGCCACCACCTGCAGCGACAGCCCGACGAGCACGGTCACGATACTGAGCACCCAGATCGGCTTGCGGACGAGGTCGAACAGCATGCGAGGGCTCAGGGTGCGCACCTCGGGGACCTGCTTGGTGACGCGGTGCTGGATCGCGCTGGCCAGCCCGAAGCTGGCCGCGCCGACGACCGCCGCCGGAACGGCGATGACCAGCACCGTGCCCTGCGTGCTCACCGCCGCGCTCCCCGCAGATCGGCGAAGGCGTCGCGGAGGTGACCGGCGAGCGCGACGGCCCGCGGGGCCAGCCCGGTGTCGGTGGTGATCCCGACGCCGAACCGGTCGCCCCAGCCGATCACGCCGACCGCCACGCCCACGCCGTCGGCCAGCGACAGCACCGGCACCACACCCGCGATCCGCAGCGGGCCGATGTGCGCGGGCCGCCGCTGCCCGGGTAGCACGGAAACGACGGCGTTGAAGAAGCGACGCTGGTAGATCTGCCGCACGACCCAAGCGTGCAGGGGCGCGGGCAGGACGCCGAGAGCAGCGAGCACGGCTCCGGCCGCCGCGGTCTGGCCGGTGCGGTCCGGCTCGGCGAGCCCGGCGGCGACCTCGGCGACGCGGCGGGCCGGCGACATGGGCCCGACCGGCAGGTCGATCGACATCGACGCGGTGTGGTTGCCGGGCGCGCTCGTGCCCGCACCGCCGCGCGCGGTTCGGACGGTGCGCGGCACCATGACCCGGAACCGCTGGCCCGCAGTGGTGTCGCCGAGAGTCCGGTGCAGCGCCTCGGCCACCACGCCGAGCAGGAACGCTGTGCTGCTCACCCCGTGCGAGCGTGCGCTGGCGCGCACGTCGGCGGCCGGGAACTCGACGTCGGCGAACGACCGGTTCGGCGTGCTGCGCCCCACCAGACGGCTGGCCGGCGCGGGCCCGGCACCGGCCAAGCTCACCAGGCCGCGCAAGACCTTCGCGGCGCGGCGGTGCCACGGCCTACTCCCGGAGCTCGGTGATGTCGTCGGCTGCGGGCCGTCGGCCAGCAGCCGAAGCAGGGTGCTGGTGACCGCGACGCCATCGCCGAGCGCGTGGTGCATCTTCGCCAGCAGCAGGACGCGGCCGGTGTCGATGTCGTTGAGCAGCAGCAGTTCCCACGGCTGACGGTCGGTGCGCACCGGGGTGCTGAAGAACTCCTCGACGACCGGGTCCGCGGGCCGCCCGTCGCGCAGCTCGAGGCACCGCAGGTGGCCCCCGGCGTCCACCTCGTCATCAGGAGTCCACTGTGGCCGTCGACCGCGGCGCAGCACCAGGCGGCGGGTCAGCATCGGCAATCCCCGCGCGCGCTGGGCGATCCGGCTGCTGATCTCCTCGCAACATTCCTGTGTGGACAGTTGCGGTCCGTCCAGTTGCAGGATCGCGCCGGTCTGCTGCGAGACGGCAGGGGTCGTGGCGTACACGAAGAAGGCGTCCTGCGGGCGCAGCGGGCGGCGGCCGTGGTGGCGGGGCAGCTGTGCCAGCGCGGCCACCTGGTCTGTGAAGTCCGCGGCCTGACTGTGCTTGAGAGCTCGGTCTTCCCGCTGCGCGAGCAGGTGCGGCTCGGCGACCCAGCGGCGCAGCGTCGCGGTCAGGTCGTGTTCGCGCGGGCACAACTCGGCCAGCTCCGCATCGGCCATCAGTTCGGCGTTCGCGCGTCCGTGCCCGGCGATCGGCTCGAACATCACCACGGCCCGCCCGCAGGCGAGCGCCTCCAGAGCCGTGGCACCGCCCGCGTTGGTCACCACGACGTCCGCGGCGGCGAGCAGACCGGGCATCTCGTCCACCCAGCCCAGCGCGACGATCCGGTCGTCCGCGCGCGCGGCGAAGCGCCGCCGCAACGCCTCGTTGCGCCCGCAGATCACGACGACGCGGTCGACACCGGCCCGGAGCGCCGCGTCCGCCGCGCGCTCGACGGAGCCGAAGCCGAGGGAGCCGCACGAGATCAGCACCGTGAAACCGGTCTCCGGCAACCCGAACGACCGACGTGCCGCCGCCCGGTCCGCAGGCCGGAACGCCGACACCACCGGCGGCACGCAGACCGCGCCCACGGCGTCCGGTTCGGCGCGCCGCATCGCCCGCAGGCTCGCGTCGCTCATCACGTAGTGCAGGTCGGCCTCGGGGTAGACCCAGAACGGGTGCGGCGAGAAGTCCGAGACCACCGCGGCCACCGGCACGCCGAGCCCGCCCCGGCGGCGCAGCCGGTCGAGCCCGGCGGTGCCCAGCGGGTAGGTCGAGACGATCAGGTCCGGGTCGTGCGCGGCGATGGCGCGGCGCAGCCGCCGCCCGCTCCACGCGCCGACGAACCGGCGGGAGGCGTTGGCGAACCAGCGGTAGCGCCACAGCGAGTCGTAGAAGAAGTCGTAGAGCCACGGCGTGGACTCGACGTTGGTGACGTAGATCCAGTTGAACGTCGCGGGCACCCACCGGCCCATCGCGCGCAGGGCGTCCAGCCAGGACACCTCGCACCCCGGCCACGCCCGCCGGGCCGCCTCCTCGACGGCTCTGGCGGTCGCATTGTGCCCCTCGCCGATGGTGGCGCTGATCAGTAGCACTCGACGCGGCTGGACGGTCACCAGGCTCGATCCTTTCGCCCGACCCGTGCCTTCGCAGGCTAACGTGGGCGACCGGGATCGGCCGGTCCGATCAGTCCGCGGGCAGCAGCGGGCCGTGGCTGCCGACGAGCCGCACGGTGCCGTCGGCGAGCCGGTAGGAGAGTCCGGCTACCGCGCAGCGCCCGGCGGCGACCTCGTTGGCCAGCAGCGCGGAGCGCTCCAGCATCAGGTCGCCGGTGCGCTGGATGTGCACGTCCACGATGTCGTCGACCTCGGTGGCACCGCCGGCGCGGGCGGCCAGGACGCTCGGCGTCACGCGCTCCACGACGTCGCGGATGTAGCCCTGCGGCGCGGTGCCCTCGATGCACGCCTCCCGCGCGGCCGTGACGGCGCCGCAGGAGTCGTGGCCGAGCACCACCACCAGGGACGCGCCGAGCACGCCGACGCCGTACTCGATGCTGCCGAGCACCTCGGCGCCGATGACGTGACCGGCCGTGCGGACCACGAACAGGTCGCCGAGGCCCTGGTCGAAGATGATCTCCGCGGCCAGCCGGGAGTCGGAGCACCCGAAGAGGACGGCGAAGGGGCGCTGACCCGGCGCGAGGGAGGCGCGGTAGTCGGCGTCCTGGTTGGGGTGCAGGAACTCGTTCTCGACGAATCGCCGGTTGCCTTCCAGCATCACTTCGTAGGCGTGGGCGGGCGAAGACGGCTGATTCGGCATGCCGAAACGCTAACGCACGTGGGTTCGAAAAGACCCGGCCCGCGTGCCCCGTATGGGCGACATCACGTCGTGTAACACCTGATACATTTTGTTCCGTGACAGATGAACACCCGACGCGCTGGCTGGTCCTCGTGGTGCGGCTGCCCGCGCAACCGTCGCGGCACCGCGTGGCGGTGTGGCGGGAGCTGCGCCGGGTCGGTGCGCTCTCGCTGGGGCAGGGCACCTGGACGCTGCCGGACGTGCCTGGCGTCGCGGGCGGGGTGGCGCGAGCGATCGAGCTCGCCGAACGCGGCTCCGGCGAGGTCGTCGTGCTGGCCGCCACCGGGCGCGAGGAACCCGATTCGGCGCGGCTGGCGGAGATGTTCACGGCCGAGCGGCAGGAGGAGTGGTCGGAATTCCTGGCCGACTGCGGCAAGTTCGACGCCGAGATCGACAAGGAACTGCGCAACGGCAAGCTCACCATGGCCGAGCTCGAAGAGGAGGAGCAGAGCCTGGAGCGGCTGCGCCGCTGGCACCGCGACCTCAAGGCGCGCGACGTCTTCGGCGCCCCGGCGGCCGCCGAGGCCCAGAAGCAGTTGCAGCACTGCGCCGACCGGCTGGCCGACTACACCGAGCAGGTTTTCCAAGCCCTGCACCAGATGTGACCGGATGCGCCAGCGCGGGCGACGAGGAGGCGGTCGGATGTCCGGCACCGAGCCGGTGACCCGACACGGGGTCGGGCAGGTCCTCCCGCTGTACGCGGCCGGATTCGTCACGGCCTTCGGCGCGCACAGCATCGCCGCCGGACTCGGCGCCTACACGGGCTTCGCCTCGCTGCTCGCGCTCGGCCTGCTGCTGGCCATCTACGACGGGGCCGAGGTGATCCTCAAGCCGGTCTTCGGCGCGGTCACCGACCGGATCGGCCCGCGCCCGGTGCTGATCGGCGGCCTGCTCGCGTTCGCGGCGGCCTCGGCGGCGTTCGTCCTCGCCGGTGACCCGGCTGCGGTCGGCCTCGCCCGCTTCGGCCAGGGCGCGGCTGCCGCCGCGTTCTCCCCGGCCGCCGGGACGCTGGTCGCCCGGCTGGCGCCGGACTCCCAGCACGGGCGCGCCTTCGGCGGCTACGGCGCCTGGAAGGGCCTCGGCTACGCCCTCGGCCCGGTGCTCGGCGGCGTCCTGATCACCTTGGGCGGGTTCGACCTGCTCTTCGGCGCGCTGGCGGCGCTCGGGCTCGCGGTGCTCGCCTGGGCGGTGCTGATCGTGCCGAAGGTGCCGCCGCTGCCGCGGACCCGGCAGACCCTGCTCGACCTGGGCCGCCGCTTGACCGCGCCCGGATTCCTGCGGCCGACGGCGGCCCTGGCCGGTGCGACGGCCGCGTTGGCGGTGGGCGTCGGGTTCCTGCCGGTGGTGGGCGCGGGCGATGGGCTGGGCCCGCTGGCCACCGGCGCGGCGGTGTCGGTGCTCGCGACGACCGCCGCGCTGGTGCAGCCGTGGGTGGGCCGGGCGCGCGATGCGGGACGGTTGCCCGAGGTGCCCGGCATGACCGGGGGACTGGCGGTGGCGGCGGTCGGGTTGCTCGCGGCGACGGTGGTTCCCGGCCTGCCGGGGCTGCTCGTGGCCTCGGCCGCCATCGGCGTCGGCACCGGCGTCGTCACTCCGCTGGGCTTCGCGCACCTGGCGGCGTCGACGCCGCGCGAGCGGCTCGGCCAGACGATGGGCTCGGCGGAGGTCGGGCGCGAGCTGGGCGACGCGGGCGGCCCGCTGCTGGTCGGCGCGATCGCCGCCGCGGCCTCGCTCGGGCTGGGCCTGGCCGTTCTGGCCGCGGTGCTGCTGGTGCTGGTTGCGGCGTTGTGGGTGGGCACCCGGGCGCGTCGCTGAGGCCGGTTTTTGACCTCGCAACCAACGTCGTCGCGGCGTATCGTGGGCGAGCGGTGATTCGCTCCGGACCACAGCCGTCGCATGGTGTTGGGGCTGTTGAGCGGTTGCCGTTGATCGAGGATGGATGCTCGCTTGGTGTCCGGAGTCCGGGCGGACGTGCCCCACGCGAACATCCGACAACCGGGGCGGGGTCGGCGTAGGTGGCCCCACCGGCTGGCGGTTTGTTCACTGGGGGTAGCCACCAGTCGAGCCGGTCGGTGGTGAGACGGGCGAGGGGGCCGCCTCACCACCGGCTTTCCCGCTCTTCGCTCAGTTGACGCACGGGACGCCGTCGGCGGTGATCGGCTCCGCGCCGGTCCCGGTGGCCTGCTGCCGGTGCGGGCCGTCGAGCCGGACGGCGCCGGGCGGCGCGAAACCCGGCGCGGCGGGCCCGTGGTAATCGCTGCCGATGATCACCTGGACCCGGCCGCGGGGCAGCGACCCGTCGGCCTCGACCGGCAGGCCGCCGAGCAGCGACGCGATCCGCTCGGCGGACTCGCCGCCGTCCTGGCCGTGGCGCACGACCGATTCCGCTCCGGACGGCGCGTTGCCGACCTGGCTCACGGGCACGCCCCGGTTGGCGAGTTCGGTGCGCACCCGCTGGGCCAGCCCCGACGTTTTCGTCGCGTTGAGCACGTCAACCGCCGAATCGGCTTCGGCGCCGGCCGTTGCGGGGTCGATCGTGCTGCTGATCGCGGCCTTCACCTTGCGGGGATCGACCAGGATGGCGTCGCCGTCCTCCGGCGTCTCGTAGTCGGCGTCCTCGATGGGGATCGTGGTGAACCGGACCGCGCCGCCGGCCAGCCCGCGCAGCCGGTCGGCGAACGCCAGCACGTCCCAGTCCCGGTCGAGCACCACGGATTCCTGCAGCGACCTGATCAGGTCGCGCAGCCGGGCCGGGTTGGCCAGCACGCCGCCGGAGAGCACCGATTGCGTGAGCCCGGCGAGGAAGGCCTGCTGGCGCACCACGCGGTCCAGGTCGCCGCGCGGCAGGCCGTGCCGCTGGCGGACGAACGCGAGCGCGTCCGTGCCGGCGATCGTCTGCGGCCCGGCCGGGAAGTTCGCGCCGGAGTAGGTGTCCCGCGCGGGCGCCAGCAGGCACACCGGGACGCCGCCGACCGCCTCCGTGATCCGCGCGAAGCCGAGAAGGTTGACCTCGGCGTAGTGGTCGATCGACACGCCGGTCAGCTGCTCGACGGTGCGCACCAGCAGCTTGCGCCCCGCGTCGCCGCCCAGCCGCGCCAGCTCCGCGGGATCGGTGGTGCCGCGCTTGTTCTGCGCCGCGATAGCGGCCTCCTTGCCCCGGCCGTACGCGGAATTGATCTTGTGCCGGCCGAACCCGGGGATCTGCACGAACGCGTCGCGCGGGAAGGAGAAGCCGACCGCGCTGGAACCGTCGTTGGGGATGTGCAGCAGGATGATCGTGTCGGTCAGCGCCGCGTCGTTGGCGCCCGCGCGCAACTCCCGGAGGACCGCCTCAGGAAGCGGGTTGCCGTGCGCGTCGGTCCGGCTGTCCATGCCGACCAGCAGGACGTCGGTCGCCCCGTCGGCGCCGGCCCCGTCGATGACGTCGCTGGTCGCGAGGCCGTCGAGCAGGTGCCGGTAGTTGGACCACGCGTATCCCGTCACCACCAGGATCAGCACCGACAGCATGGTCACCGCTGCGCGCGCACCCGCGCGGGCGCGCGCAGCGGAGCGCCGGGCCTGCGGCGCGGGGCGGCGCGCGACGGGTCGGCGGGCGGCCGCGCGGGCGTTGCGGTGCGGTGGCACGGTACCTCCGGCGGGTGCGCCCCTGGCGCTGCTCGAACTCCGGTGTCCCCTCAAGCATCGCATTCGTCCGGGCATCCAGCAGATCATCCGATAGCGGATGATCTAGCGACGCAGGGTAACTGGCGCATTCGTCCATTGCGGACGATGCGACCGGCCACAGTGGATCGCGGGGTCAGTCCTCGGTGCCTCCGGATGCGGGTTCGCCGGGCAGATCGCCCTGCCGGATGCGGTAGACCTGCAGCGCGGTGTCGTAGTACTTGGTGGTTTCGCCGACCCACTCCATGCCGATGCGTTCCGCGGTGGCGATCGCGCGGGTGTTGTCCGGCCGGGCCAGCCCGAAGATCTCGTCGATGTCGAAGGTGAACGCCCAGCGCAGCAGCGCGGAGGCGGCCTCGGTGGCGTAACCGTGCCCCCAGGTCTCGGGGCGCAGCTGCCAGGTCAGCTCCAGGTCGTGGTCGTACGGCGGCAGCATCCGCAGCACCAGGCCGCCGATCACCGCGTCGTCGGACCGGCGCTGCATCGCCCACCGGCCGGTGGGTGGCACCAGGCTGGGTTGCGACTCCGTCCAGGACTGCACCACGGCGCGCATCGCGGCGAGGTCGGCGACGTTGGCGATCACCGGGGTGAGCCACTCGGTCACCTCGGGGCGGCCGTAGAGGGCGAGCGCGGCCTGCACGTCGGCGTCGCCGGTGGTCCAGTCGCGCACGATCAGCCGCTCGGTTGTCAAGGGAGGCTGCATGGCGGCCCTCGCCTTCGCCGAAGCAGAGGAGAACCTCCCGATTCTAGTTCGAGGGGCCCACCGGAGTGCATAGCGTTGATTACACCTATTGCTTCAGTGTCAATCGAAATCAATTTCCTGACCACCTGCCGGGGCGGCTGGGTCCGCAGGTCGCGGCGGTGGGTACGCCGGGTTCCGGTTCGAGTGACCGGGTCAGTGGTCCGCCGGTAGGGGTGGCAGGGTGCCCGTGGCGTCGAAGTCCCAGTCGTGGGGTTCGCCGAGGGCGACCATGTCCGGGTGGTCGGCGACCTCCTGGGCGTAGGCCTCCGAGACCTCGATGCGGGGCATCGACAGGGTGTTTCGGATGCGCACCACCCGCGCCGGGCGATCCTCGGTGCCGCGGGACATGTGCAGCGCCGCGATGATCGCGTCCCGGTCGTTGGCCAGCGCCATCGGGATCCGCGCGCCGTCGGGCACGCCGGAGGTCAGCGAGTTCGTGTAGAACGAGCCGAACTCGATCTGGTCCACGCAGCGCTGGGTGGTCACGTCCGCCATGCCCAGGCCGCAGGCGTTGCCGTTGGTGTGCTCGGTGAGGCCGAGGACCACGATCCGCTTGATCGGCACCGCCTTGAACTTGTCCGCGTTGACCGGGGCGCGGCCGGTGATGTTCGGGTCCATGCCGGCGCCGCTGATGTCCTTGCCGATCTCGTCGACGACCAGCACGTCGATGTCCGACACCAGCAGCTTCGGCATCAGCCGCTTGGCCTCGACCAGCAGCTCCGCCTCGCGGGCCAGCAGCTTCTCGGTCGGCACCAGCTCGATGCGCGCGACATGCTCGTAGGCGTTCTCCACCACGGCCATGCCGAACTCGATCGGCACCACGTCCAGCACCGCCTCGGCCACCGCCGGGATCAGCCGGTTGAACGCCTCGAAGCCGTGTGTGTGCAGGATCGTCGCGCCGCGGTGCTTGCCGAGTCCGATCGCGATCATCTTCGCCAGGCCGCTCTCGTGGGTGCCGCGGAAGTCGGTGTGCGGCTTGACCCGGCCGAGCACCACCACGCCGTCGGCCTGGGCGGCCTCGGCGTCGAAGTGCACCGGGGTGCCGTCGGGCAGCTCGGCGACCACGACCGTGTCCATCGACGAGACCACCGGCGCGCCCACCGTCTCCTCGGTGATCCCGTACTCGGCGAGCACCTGCCGCTGGCCTTCGGCGGTGCCGCCGCCGTGGCTGCCCATCGCGGGCACCACGAACGGCTTCGCGCCGCAGCCGGCCAGGGCGTCGACCAGGGTGGCGACGATGCGGTCGATGCGGGCCACGCCGCGGCTGCCAGCGGTGATCGCGATCCGCTTGCCGGCGACCGGGTTCGCGCGGTCGTGCTCGGAGACCTGGTCGCGGATGGCGGCCTCGAGGTCCTCGACGGCCGCCGCGGCGAACCGCTGCTCGATCGGGATCATCCTGGGGAGTTCGATGTCGGCGCCGGCCAACCGGACATTTTCGACGTTGAACATGCGGCGATCCTTCTGCGCGTTGACCGGGAGAGTGGTCTGAACAGTTGACCGCGATCTTCGCATGCGGGACAGCCCGGCGGAAGGGGCGAGCCGTAGGCTGGGCGGGTGCCAGTGAAGCGCCCGAACCCCGGCTGGTGGCTGTACTACCAGTTCGGCGGCAGGCTCCCCGAGCGGTATCGCGAGTGGGTGCTGCGCGACGCCACCTGCAAGTCGTGGGTGCTGCGGGTGCTGATCCGGGGGCTGCTCCAGATCGCGCCGCTGGGCGCGGCGCTGTTCGTCGGGTTCGGTGTGCTGGGCGGGTCGTGGCCGATCGCCGGCGGCGCGCTGCTGCTGGGCGTGCTCGTGGTGGCCCGCATCGTGCTGACCAGCGCTGTGGACAACGTCGACGCGCGCCTCGTCCGCTACGGCTACCCGCCGGGCCACGGCTCCGCCGTCCGGCGGCGGCGCGACGCCGATGCCGCCGAGCGCTACCGCGCGGTGTGGCGCCAGGCGCCGCCGGACTAGCCGGGGCTGCGGACCACCGCGACCGGGCACGGCGCGTGGTGCAGGACGCCGTTGGCGACCGAGCCGAGCAGCAGCCCGGCGAAGCCGCCGCGGCCGCGGTGACCGACCACCAGCAGCTGCGCTCGCCGGGCCGCCTCGCACAGCGTCGCGACCGGGTGCTCGTTGGCCACCTCGCGGCGCACCGTGACGTCTGGGTAGTCGGCGCACCAGCCCGAGAGTTGTTCGGAGAGGTGCAGTTCGGCCCGGTTCTGGATCTCCTGGCGGTCGGGCACGGGATATGTGCCGGCGGTGAAGTAGGCATCGGGCAGCGCCTGCACCGCGAGCAGGCCGGCGTGCCGCCGGCTCGCGGCGCCGAATGCGTAGTGCACCGCGATGCGGTTGACCGCCGAGTTGTCGACACCGACGACGACCGGGCCCGAGGCGGCCGCGTCACCGCGCACCACGACGACCGGGCAGCGGGCGTGCGCGGCGACCGAGATGCTGATCGCGCCGAGCAGCGCGTCCCGGAACATCCCGTGCCCGCGCGACCCGACGACCACCAGCTGGGCGCTGTCCGAGCGGCGGACCAGCTCCTCGGCGGGGTGCCCAGTGGCGACCTCGT
This sequence comes from Saccharopolyspora elongata, assembly GCF_004348985.1. Classification (GTDB taxonomy): domain Bacteria; phylum Actinomycetota; class Actinomycetes; order Mycobacteriales; family Pseudonocardiaceae; genus Saccharopolyspora; species Saccharopolyspora elongata. Next base: position 34,994 of record NZ_SMKW01000052.1, read on the forward strand.
CGGTGATCGCGACCTCGGGCCGCTCGCGGTGGCATCGTTCGGCGACGTCGCGGACCACCTGCTTGGCGAATCCTTCCCGGGCGGGATCGTCGTTGACCACTACCAGGTGCACCGGAACGCCCAGCCGCACCGCCTCGGCCGCAGCCCACAGCGCGGCCTGCGCGGACGATTGCGAGCCGTCGACGCCCACCACCACCGACTGCTTCGCCCTGGTCATCGCCCATCGCCTCCTCCGCACCACTGTGCGCATCCGCCGGTGGCGGCGAGTAGGGCCGATGTGCCCCGGGCCGCCCCGCCCGGGTCCTGGCCGACCAGCGCACTTAGTATCGGTTGGTGTCCGATGAGCTGAGTCCCGCAGCGATCTTCCGCGCCGGAACCCGCCTGCGGCAGGTGGTCCGCCGCACGCCGCTGGAAACGAGCAGCCGCCTGACCGGCGAACTTGGCGTCCCGGTGCGGCTCAAGCGGGAGGACCTGCAGGTCTGCCGCTCCTACAAGGTGCGCGGTGCGTACAACCTGATCTCCTCGCTGAGCCCGGCCGAGCGCGAGCGCGGCGTCGTGTGCGCCAGCGCGGGCAACCACGCGCAGGGCGTGGCCTTCGCCTGCCGTGAGCTGAAGATCAAGGGCCGGGTGTACCTGCCGGCGAACACGCCCCGGCAGAAGCGGCGCCGGATCGCCGCGCTCGGCGGCGAGTGGGTCGAGCCGGTGATCGTGGGCAGTTCCTTCGACGAGGCGAGCGCGGCGTCCAAAGAGGACAGCCAGCGCACCGGCGCGGTCTACGTGCACCCCTTCGACGATCCGCGGACCATCGCCGGGCAGGGCACCGTCGGACTGGAGATCGCCGAGCAGCACGACGGCCCGATCGACACCGTGATCGTGCCGGTCGGCGGCGGCGGGCTGCTGGCGGGCGTGGTGCTGTGGCTCAAGGAGCACTTCCCCGAGGTCCGGGTGATCGGGGCCGAGCCGGCAGGTGCGGCGAGCATGCGCGCCGCGCTGGACCACGGCGGGCCGGTCGCGCTGCCGTCGGTGGACACCTTCGTCGACGGTGCCGCGGTCGGGCGCGTCGGCGATGCCGGGTTCCAGGTGGTGCGGGAGCTGGTCGACGAGCTGGTGGCGGTGCCCGAGGGCGCGGTGTGCACCGAGATGATCGAGCTCTACCAGACCGAGGGCGTCATCGCCGAGCCCGCCGGTGCGCTGGCCAGCGCGGCGGCCCGGCTGCCGCTGGAGCGCCCGGCCCGCGGCCCGGTGGTGTGCGTGGTCTCCGGCGGCAACAACGACCTCAGCCGCTACGGCGAGGTCGTCGAGCGCTCGCTGGTGCACGAGGGCCTGCGGCACTACTTCCTGGTCACCTTCCCGCAGGAACCGGGTGCGCTGCGGCACTTCCTCGACGACGTCCTCGACGACGGCCAGGACATCGTCGCGTTCGAGTACGTGAAGAAGAACAACAGGGAGACCGGCCCGGCGCTGGTCGGCATCGAGCTCGACCGCGCCGACGAGCTGGACGGCCTGCTGAAGCGGATGAAGGAATCCCCGCTGCAGATCGAGCAAGTCCCACCGGGCTCCCCGCTGTTCTCGTTCCTGATCTGAAGACCTGTCTCCGATCTCCATTTGCGTGAGTTCCAGGCTCGGCCTGGGTGGTGGGGGGTCAGGTCAGGGCAGGTTGAGGACGAAGTCGAACGTGGCGATCTTGCCCTCCGGGCCGTCCTGGACCGCCATCAGCAGCGCCGGGTCGAAGATCTGGTCCCAGTTGTTGCCGGGCTCGCCGGGGAAGTACAGCTGCGTGGTGAGGATCGGCTGGTTCGGGGCCTGCGCCTTGACGTGGATGTGCCTGGTGCGGCCCGGGTACAGGCCGGCCACGATGGTGTCGAGCCGAAATCGGCCCTCGGCGTCGGTGAACTGGTGGCCGCGCAGCGTGTAGCCGGTGTTGTCGTACACGCCCGCGTTGTCGGCCTGCCAGAAGTCGAGCAGCACGTTCGCCAGCGGCTTGCACGAGATGCTGTAGACGAAGCCGCTGACCACCAGCGGGGTGCCGGGCATGCCGGGTTCCCGCAGGTCCGCGCGCTCGGGTGAGTTGGGCTTGAAGTACGGGCCCTCCATCTGCTCGTGGGTCGGGCCGTCGCCGTCGTCGCACATCGGCGTCGGGGTCAGCGGCCCGGCGTCGGCGCGCGGCGCGCGCAGCACCTCGCCGGCCACCGCGGGTATCGCGGCTGCCGTCACCAGGCCCGCCTTCAAGAACGTCGCGCGGCGGATCCGTCTCTCCTCGTCGGTCATGTTCCGACCTCCGTTTTCAAATGGAACTTTATTGGTGTAAACCATTTCAGATGGTTGTTCTTCGCATTTCGACCGCGAAAAGCATGAATCGGGATCGGCAGAAAGCATTACGGTGCAAGGGAAAAGGCGGCGTTCGGGGTAAGCGCCGCTGAGGCGCCCGGCCGCGTCAGGCGCGCGCCGGGCTCCCGGGCGCCGTCGTCGGCAGGTGGATGGTGAAGGTGGTCCCGACGCCGACGGTGCTGCGGACCGCGATGCGGCCGCCGTGCACGTTCACGAGGTGGTGGGTGATGGCCAGGCCGAGGCCGCTGCCGCCGCCGTGCCGGTTGCGGGACTTCTCCGCCCGCCAGAAGCGGTCGAACACGTGCGGCAGCGCGGCCGCGTCGATGCCGACGCCGGTGTCGGCCACGTCGATGGCCACCTCGTCGCCCGCGCGTCGCGCCCACAACGTGACCCGGCCGCCGGATGGCGTGTAGCGCAACGCGTTCGACACCAGGTTGCCCAGCGCTTGCCGCAGCCGGGTCGGGTCGGCGGTGAGGTCGGGGTCGTCCTCGACGGTGACGACCAGCCCGACGCCGCCCGCATCGGCCCGGCCCCGGTGCGCCGCGGCGACCTGCTCCAGCAGCGCGCCGACGTGCACGGGCTCGGGGTACACGCGGAGCTTCCCGGCGTCGGCCAGCGCGAGGTCCTGCAGGTCGTCGATCAGGTGCTGCAGGAGCAGGGTCTCCTCCAGCAGCGAGGCCACCAGCGGTTGGTCCAGGGTGGCGACGCCGTCCTGCGAGGCCTCCAGCCAGCCGCGGACGTTCACCAGCGGCGTGCGCAGTTCGTGCGCGATGTCGCTGACCATCGTCTTGCGCTGCTGTTCGGTGCGCTCGACCTGCTCCGACATCGCGTTGAACGCGGCCGCCAGCTCGCCGATCTCGCCGCGCGCGCTCGTCCTCACCCGGGCCGACCGGTCGCCGCCGCCCATCCGCCGGGCCGCGGTGGTGATCGCGTCGATCGGACGGACCAGGCGGCTGGCGGCGAGCGCGGTCATGCCGACGGTCAGCACCAGCACCACCAGCGCGGTCCACGCGATCCGCGCGGCGCCCACAGTGGACAGATCGGTCGCGGCGTGATTCCCGCCGGGCTTGGTGATGAACAGGTGCGCGGCGGGGGAGACGTAGGAGCCGAGCTGTTCCCGGCGTCCGGATTCCACGCAGCGCTTGGAGCCCGGATCGGCGCGGAGTTCCTCCGGCGAGGTCACCGCCGCCGATTGTGCGGGCAGCGGATCGAGCCCCTGCCGGGCCAGGCATGCGTTGATCAGGGCGACCAGCTCGGAGCCGGCCTCGAGCTCGGTTTCGGTCGCCTCCAATTGCGTGGAGCAGCGCTCCTCCGGCGAAGCGGTGGGCGCGGAGGTTTGGGCCGGTTCCGGTACGGCGGGCCTCGACTTCTTGGGAGCACCGTCGTTCGGGACGAGCTGGACGACCGGGCGGCCGTTGGGGCGTTCGGTGATCACGCCGTCGTCGCCGAGCCGCCGGAAGCAGTCCAGCTGCCGCTGCGCGGCCTTGCCCAGCTCGTCGCGCTCCGCGGCGGTCAGCCGGTACGGGCCGACGGCGCGCGGATCGATGCCCGCGGCCGCCGCATCGGGCTTGAGCACCGGGTCGACCGCGAGCGGATCCACCACCGCGGAAGGGGTTTTCGGCAGCTGGGGATCCTGCGGCCCACCGGAGTCGGCGATCGGCACCCGCGACGTGGTCGTCAGCGTGATGCGCCGCCCGGTCTGCGCGGCCAGGTCCGCCACCACCTGCTGGACCCCGGACCACTGCGGATTCGCCGCCGCGTAGCCGAGCAGCGAATCGTAGATCTTGGCGTCGGTGGCCAGGGTTTCACCGAGTTCCTGGTTGATCGCCCCGCTGGTGCTCTGCGCGGCCAGCCACGCGGTGGCGCCGATGGAACAGCCGGCCACCACCACCGACATCGCCAGCAGCCGGGCGAGCAGGCTATGCCGGCGCGCCATCGGCGGAGCCGTCCTGGAGCTTGTAGCCGACGCCGTACACGGTGAGCAGGTGGATCGGCCGCCGGGGATCGGGTTCGAGCTTGCGGCGCAGGTTCATCACGTGCACGTCGATGGTGCGCTCGGTGATGAACTTGTCCATGCCGAAGGCCTGGCTGAGCAGCTGGCCGCGGGTGAAGACGCGGCCGGGCTCGGCGGCCAGCACCGCGAGCATCCGGAACTCCGCGGGAGTGCAGTCCAGCGGGGCGCCGCCGAGGGTGATCTCGTGTCGCTGCTGGTCCACCACCAGATCGCCGACGCGCAACGGCTGCTGGTCGTTGTCCTGGCTGCGGCGGACGCGGCGCAGGATCGCGCGGATGCGGGCGGCGAGCTGGCGCGGGCTGTAGGGCTTGGTCACGTAGTCGTCGGCACCGAGGTCGAGCCCGAGCAGCACGTCCTCCTCGGTGGTCCGCGCGGTGAGCAGCACGATCGGGACGTCCGACTCGGCCCGCAGGATCCGGCACACGTCCAGGCCGTCGACCTTGGGCATCATCACGTCCAGCACGATCAGGTCGGGTGCGCGTCGCCGCGCCTCGTCGATCGCCGCGCGACCGTCGTGCACGACCACCACGCGGTGGTTGTCGTGCTCCAGATATCGCCGGATCAACTCGGCCTGCTTCGGGTCGTCCTCCGCGACCAGCACCTGTGCGCTCACATCGCGCATTATCGCCTTCCGCCCGCGCGGCGGGTGATCCGCCACCGGACCTTGATCGCGGCTGAACAGGTTCTTCACATTTCGGGGCCCGCCCGGAATCGAACAGGATCTTCACATCGATCAGACGGGATCTTGAAAAGGCCGCCGCATTCTGGTCCTCGTCCGGGACCCCGGGCGAACAGTCGAATGGAAGGACGCGATCGATGAAGCTTGGTCGTACGTGCGCGGCAGCTGCGCTCCTCGGTGCGGCGGCGCTACCGCTGGCGGCGCCGGTCAGCTGGGCAGACGGACCGGGCACCGCGCCGGTGCGCGAGCAGCAGGCCCCGGATGCTCCCCGGGCCGAGCAGCCGAAGGAATCGGCCCCGGCCGTGCCGGTGCCCGAGGCGACCCAGGCAGTGCCGAAGGAGTCGACTCCGGCCGTGCCGAAGCCGGCGACCGGCGACCAGGTGCGGCAGCGGCCGGTGGGCGCGCCGGAAACCGGTGGCGGGCCGGTGGAGTCGGGCTTCGACCCGGCGGTCCTCGGCGGTGCCGCCGCGGCCGTCGCGGTGGCGGGCGGCGGTGTCGCGCTGGTGCTGCGCCGCCGGCGCGCGGGCGCGAACTGAGGCGCATCCGCATGAGCGTGCATCCCCGGGCACGGGGGAGCCAGGGCGGTCGCGGAACGGTCGCGGCCGCCCTGGTCCTCGCGGCCATGGCGCTTTCCGGTTGTTCGCCCGGCGGGCAGTCCATCGACCTCGTCACGCCCTCTTCGGCGCCGGTGCGGGAATCGCCGGCGGTACCGCGATCGGAACCGGCGTGGATCGAGATACCCCGGATCGGCGCGCGGTCATCGCTGGTCCCGCTGGGGCTCAACCCGGACCGGACGATCGAGGTCCCGTCCGTGCACCAGCCGATGCAGGCCGGTTGGTACGAGTACGGTCCCACGCCGGCCGAAACAGGACCGGCGGTGGTACTCGGGCACGTCAACGGCGACGGCCAGGACGGGATCTTCGCGCGGCTGCGCGAACTGCGGCCCGGCGACGAGATCCTCATCGGCCGCCAGGACGGGCGGGTCGCCAGGTTCGTCGTGGACCGCATGGCGCAGCCGCCGAAGACCGGGTTCCCCGCCGACGAGGTGTACGGCAACACCGCCGGCCCGGAGTTGCGGCTGATCACCTGCGGTGGCTCGTTCGACCACTCGGCCCGCAGCTACCGCGACAACATCATCGCCTTCGCCGGCCTGACCGGAATGGTCGGCTGAGGACCGTCCACTTCGGTCACGAAGGCTGGATGCCGGTGCTCAGCAGCATCGCGACGTCGAGCAGGGCGACGAGGACGACCGCGTGGAAGGCGGTGCGGGAGCCGGGGCGGCGGCCGAGCAGGAGACCGGCGCCGAGCACGGCCGCCGCCAGCGGCAGGACCACCCAGCTGGACACGCCTGCCAGCACCGCCGACGCGGTCAGCACCAGCAATGCCGCCGCCGCAGTGCTTTTCGCCGCGCCGAGGCGGTGCGGCAGGCCGCGTACGCCGGTGGCCGCGTCGTCGGCCAGATCCGGCAGCGCGTTCACGAAGTGCGCGGCCGAACCGAGCAGCGCCGCGGCGAGCATGAGCCGCGCCGGTGGGGGACCGGCGCCGCCCAACGCCACGAACGCGGGCAGCAGGCCGAACGACACGGCGTAGGGCAGCACCGAAAGCGGGCCGGCCTTCACGCCGAGGTCGTAAGCCCACGCCGACGCCAGCGCGACGAAGTGGACGGCCGTCGCGGCGGCGCCGAACGGCAGCGACAGCACCACGGCCGCGGGCGCCGACGCCAGCACGGCGATCAGCGCCGTTCGCCGCGAGACCTCCCCGGCGGCCACCGGCTTGCCCCGCCGCCGGACCCGCGCATCCCGGTTGGCATCCACCAGGTCGTTCAGCCATCCGACGGACAGCTGCCCGGCCAGCACCGCCGCGGCCGTCAGGAGCACGCCGCCCGCGTCGCGCCCGGTGGTGGCCGCGAGCCCGGCGGCGATTGCGGTGACCGCCACCGCCGGCCCCGGATGCGAGGCCCGGAGCAGCGAGGACGCCGTTGCGAAGTGCCGCACCCGGCCGAGTGTGCCAGCCTGGAGCGCATGGCACGCTCCGGCCGGACCGTGCGGCGCAACGATCCTTTGCTGTACGAGGTTTTCGCCGACCAGTGGTGGCAGCCGCGCGGCGTCTTCGCGATGTTGCACTGGCTCGCCGCCGCGCGCGGCGCACTGGTTCCCACCGCCGCGCGGACCGGCGCGGTGCTGGTGGATCTCGGCTGCGGGGCGGGCCTGCTGGCCCCGCACGTGGCGGGCAAGGGATATCGGCACATCGGCGTGGACCGGTCGCGGACCGCGTTGCGGCAGGCCGCCGAGCACGGCGTGCAGCCCGTCGTCGGCGACGTCCTCGCGGTTCCGCTGCCGGACGGGTGCGCGGACTGCGTGGTGGCCGGGGAGGTGCTGGAGCACGTGACCGATCTGCCTGCCGCGGTGGCGGAGGCCTGCCGGGTGTTGCGGGCCGGGGGCCTGCTGGTGCTGGACACCCTCGCGGCGACGGCCCTGTGCCGGGTGGTGGCGATCGGGATCGCCGAACGCTTGGTGGTGCGCGGCGTGCACGATCCGGCGCTGCTGGTCGATCGCGCCGAGCTGGTCGCCGAGGCGGCCCGGCACGGCGTCGCGCTGCGGCTGCGCGGCGTGCGGCCGTCGTGGCTGGACCTGCTGGCGTGGGCCGCCGGCGGCAGGGGAGGCGTCCGGATGCTCCCGTTCTCCTCCACTGCCGTGCTGTTCCAGGGAATCGGCCGGAAGAAGGGGTGAAAGCCGTTGTCGCTGTTCGTGGAACCGTCTTCGCCGACCGCCGCGCACGAGGCGGCGCGAGACCTGGTGCCGCGCATCGCCGCGCGCGCCGGGCACTACGACGCCGAAGGTGCCTTTCCCCGCGAGGATTTCGCCGACTTGCGCGCCCGCAGGCTGCTGGGCCTCATGGTTCCGGTGGAACTGGGCGGTTTCGGCGCGTCGTTCGCCGACTACGCCGCGGTCGCGACCGAACTGGCCGGCGGCGCCGGCTCCACGGCGCTGATCTTCAACATGCACGCCTCCGTCACCGGCGCGCTCGCGCACACACCCGAAGAACTGCTGCGGCAGCTGGGCGCGCCGGAGAGCTGCTTCGCCGCGCGGGACCGGCTGCTCGCGGCGGCCGCCGACGGCGCGCTCTACTCGGTGGCGATGAGCGAGCGCGGCACGGGCTCGCGGCTTTCGCGCACCACCACGGTGTTCCGCCGCCGTGACGGCGGGTACCGCATCACCGGCAGCAAGGCGTTCGTCTCCGGTGCCGGTCATGCCGACGCGTACCTGGTCACCGCCAAGGACGCGGACGCCGCCGAGCCGAAGGTGTCGTACTTCCTGGTTCCGGCCGGTGAGGGCATCCGGGTGGAGCCGACCTGGGATTCGCTGGGCATGCGCGCCACCGGGAGCCACGACGTGCACTTCGAGGTGTCGGTGGGCGCCGACGCGCTGCTGGGCGGGATCGAGGGGATCACGTTGCTGGTCGCGCAGGTGATGCCGCAATGGCTCGTCGCGTCGTACGCCGCCGTCTACGTCGGCGTGGCTCGGTCGGCGCTGCGCGAAGGCGGCGCGTACCTGTGCGAACGCGGGCTGCACACTCTGCCGGCCGTGCGATCCCGGATGGGCCGGGCGGATGCGGCGGTCGCCGCGGCCGACGCCGTGGTGCGGGAGGCCGCCCGGCGGGTGGCGCAGCGGCCGGGGGAGCCGGAGACGAACCGCTGGGTGTGGCGGGCGAAGCTGATCGCAGGCGACACCGCGGCCGCGGTGGCCGCGTCGGTGCTGGAAGCGGCCGGGGCGTCGGCGACGCGGCGCGGCCACCCGCTGGAGCGGATCTACCGCGACGCCCGATGCGGCGCGCTGCAACCGGCGACGTCCGACGTCTGCGCCGACTGGCTCGGCGTGGCCGCGCTCGGCGGCGACCCCGACGACGAGACCGAGTCGCCCCGTTGGTGACGCCGCTGATCGCCGGACTCGGCTCGGCGCTGCCGGACACCGCCGAGCAGCAGGCGCTGTGGGACGGCTTCTTCCAGGAGCACTTCCGCGGCAGCCGCCTCGCCCGGCGGGTGTTCGCCGGCGCCGGGGTGCGGCGCAGGCACACCGTGGCCAACCCGGTCAAGGAAGACCTCTCCGGTTGGTCCACGGCCGCCCGGATGCGCCGCTTCGACGAGGAAGCCCCGCGACTGGGGCACCAGGCCGTCACCGCCGCGCTGGAGGACGCCGGGATCGGCGCGGACGAGGTCGGCCTGCTCACCGTCGCCACCTGCACCGGTTACGGCACACCGGGCCTGGACATCAAGCTCGCCACGTCCCTCGGGTTGCGCCCCGACCTGCGGCGGCTGTTCGTCGGGCACATGGGCTGTTACGCGGCGCTGCCCGCGCTGGGCGGCGTAGCGGATTTCGTCGCGGCGCACGGCCGAGCGGCGGTGCTGCTCTGCCTGGAGCTGACCTCCCTGCACATCCAGCCGCCGACCGACGATCCGCAGCAGGTCGTCTCGCACGCGCTCTTCGGCGACGCGGCGGTGGCGGCGGTCCTGCACCCGGCGGCGGCCGGGCTCGCGGTCGTGGACATCGCCGCCTTCACCGACGACACCGCGAGCGCGCACATGACCTGGGAGATCACCGATCTCGGCTTCCGGATGGGGCTTTCGCCGCAGGTGCCGGAGGTGCTGGCCCGGCACCTCGGCCCGGTGCTCGACGACCTGCTCGGCCGCAACGGCTTGCGGCGCGCTGACATCCGGGGCTGGGCGGTGCACCCGGGCGGCCCGCGCATCCTCGACACCGTCGCGGACACCCTCGAACTGCCACCTACCGCGCTGCAGCCGTCGCGCGACGTCCTCGCCGAACACGGCAACTGCTCGTCCGCGACGCTGCTGCTGGTCCTGGAGGAACTCCTGGCAGGCGGGCTCCACGACGGGAACCACGTCGTCGCGCTGGCCTTCGGCCCCGGCCTGACGCTTTACGCCGCGCTGCTGAAAGCCATCCTGTAGCCGTGGAACCCGAACCGCTCACACCGGACGCGCCGCACCGGATGCGTTGCTCGTTCAGCAAGCAGAGCTGGAGCGACGTCGTGTTCGCGCACTGGCCTTGCCCGGAACAGGACATTGAGGCGCTGCTACCGCCGCGCACCAGGCCCGACCTGTTCGACGGCACGGCCTGGGTCGGCGTGGTCGGCCTGGGGATGTCGGTGCGCAGCCCGCTGCGGGTGCGGTTCGCCGAGCTCAACGTGCGGACCTTCGCCGTCGACGAGCGCGGCCGCCGCGGGCTGGTGTTCTTCTCCCTGGAGGCGTCGCATTCGGGTTTCGTCCGCGTGGCCAGGACCGTCGGCCGCCTGCCGTACCGGTCGGCGGTGGTCGAATGTTCGAAGACGGCGACCGAAACCGCCTACCGCGTCGACCGATCCGGCGTCGGCCTGGTGCTGCGCATCCGGCGTGGCGGCCGGGTCGCGCCGACCGGCGCGGACCGGTTCCTCACCGAGCGCTGGCGGATGTTCTCGACCTGGTACCGCCGGCCCATCGAGGTCCCGGTGGCGCACGAGCCCTGGGCCCTGGATTCCGCGGAGCTGCTGGACTTCACCGACACCGGGCTGTTAGCCGGGTTCGGGCTGGCCCCGCCGAGCCGGCCCGTCGTCCGGTTCGCGTCCAGAGTGGACGCCCGGTTCGGCCTGCCGGTGCCGTTGTGACGCGGCGGGCCCGGCTCCGAGTGGAGCGCGGGCCCGCCGGTTCAGGGGAAAAGCCGCTGGAAGAGATCACTTGCCGCCGACGTTGAGGTCGATGCAGGCGTAGAAGGCGTTCGCCGTGTCGGCGACGTTCCAGACAGCCAGCACCTTCTGCTTGCCGCTGACGCCGCCGAGGTCGACGGTGTGCGACAGCTGCGACGGCGGCTGCTGGCCGCCCTGGTCGAACACGGCGACGCGGTTGCCGCCGATGAAGTACTCCCAGGTCGACGTGCGGTGCGCGGCGGTGAGCGTCCAGTTGAAGGTGACGGAGTTGCCGACCGGCGTCGCGGTCCAGCCCTTGCCGTCGTCGTCGAGCTCCGCGAAGCCCGCGTTGCCGCCGCTGCAGCTCTGCAGGCCCTTCGGGCCCTCGACGCTCTGCGGCTCGTACTTGATGGCGCCGCACGGGACGGTGCCCTGGGCGCACTGGGCCTGCCGGCTCGGCGGCGAGTTGACGTATCCGTGCGCGCTGGCGGTGCTGGTGGGGATCGCGACGAGGGCCGGGGCGAGCGCCGCGCCGACGATGGCTGCGGCGAGTTTCGGCTTCTTGTTCATCTCAGCTCCTTCGGAGGAAACCGCCTGGTCAGGGGGGTGGTGCCGGACCGGCGGTGCTGGGTGGAACTTGGCCGAGGAAGGGAGAGGGGACTCCGACGACCACCGGCCCCGGCGGGTCGGACCCCGCGTTGAGCCGATGGTCTGGACCATAAGTTTCTGGTGTCATGGCGGTCAAGATTTGCCCGGTCTGCGTTTTTCCCAGCGCGTTTGCCAGTTTTCACCTGACGTTCATGCGGCGGACCCCGTGCCGACCATGTCCACTATGGACTCGAGGTTGTGCTGTGCAGCGCTTTCGGGGGCCGGTCCGCGTAGTGGGACGATCGGGGTGTTCGTTGACACCGGCGCCGGGTCGCCCGACGATTGCCCGGTGCTGATCACGTTCACCCGCCGCCGGCACGTCGACCTCCGTCGCGTGGCGAGCCAGGCGTGTCGCCGATGATGTCGCGCAGCGCGGCACATCGAGCTTTCCAGTCCGAAGAGGACATTCCAATTCCGGATCGTTTCCCGGGTCGCCGCCGGTGGCCCCATCTGGAGGTGCGTGGACGTGCAGTTGGGCATCCTGAGTCTGGGCAGCACGCAGCCGGACCCGCTGACCGGTGAAACCCGTTCGGCCACCGAGCACTTCGACGACGTCGTGCGGCTGGCCGAGTTCGCCGAGCAGCTGGGCCTGGACTACTTCGGCTTCGGCGAACACCACGCCGGCCGGACGGTGGCTACGGCGCCGCCCGTGGTGCTCGCCGCGATCGCGGCCCGCACCAGCCGGATCCGGCTGATCACCACGGTCACGCTGCTGAGCACCCTCGACCCGCTGCGGGTGGCGGAGGACTACGCCACCCTCGACCACCTGTCGCACGGCCGACTCGAACTGATCGTGGGCAAGGGAAATTCCGCCGACCCCTACACGATGTTCGGCTACGACCGCAAGCACCAGTGGGAGCTGCAGGCCGAGCACTACGAGCTGCTGCACCGGCTTTGGCGCGAGGAGGACGTCACGTTCAGCGGGAAGTTCCGCGGCCGGCTGGAGGGAGTCACCAGCCTGCCGCGGCCGCTGCAGACCCCGCCGCCGGTCTGGCACGGCGTCGCCACCAGCCAGGCCTCGCCGGACCTCGCCGCCCGCTTCGGCGACCCGATCTTCGTCGCCAACGCGATCCAGCCGATGGAGAACTACGGCAAGCTCGTCGACCACTACCGGGAGCGCTGGGCCGCCTACGGCCACGACCCGGCGCGGGCCGGGGTGGGCTCCGGCGGATTGTTGTTCGTCGGCAAGACCTCCCAGCAGGCGAGGGACGACTTGCGCCCGTACTACGAGGCCCAGTGGGCCGACCGGGACCCCACGCGGGACCGCGGCGGGGTTGGCGACGAGCCGGCCGGGCAGACCCTGGAGAGCAACATCGCCGCCGGCGGGCTGTTCGCGGGCAGCCCGCAGGAGATCGTGGACAAGGTCGGCACCTACCGGGAGCGGTTCGGGCACGACCTGATGATCTTCGGCCCGCAGATCGGCGGCATGCCCTACGGGCTCGTCGCCGACTCCCTCGACCTGTTCGCCACGGAGGTGGCGCCGCACCTGCGATCGCTCTGACCCGCGGCCCGGGCAAAACGGACGCATTCGGGCCGACTGCTCGACTCCGCACCCGTGCTGTGATCGACTGCCGGGAGATCTCGTGCGGCGAAGGGCGGTTTGGTGAACGCGCGCGTCGCCCTCTACATCGGCGGATTGCTCGGGCCGTTCGGCGGCGGCGTCGTCTCCGCCATGCTGCCGGAGCTCAGCAGCGGATTCGGCGTGTCACAAGGCATCGCGGCCACGTCGCTGACGGTGTACCTGCTGCCGTTCGCGATCGTCATGCTGGTCTCCGGCAGCCTCGGCGAGCGGTGGGGCATGAGCCGCAGCATCCGCGTCGCCTACGCCGGGTACGCGGTCGTGGCGTTGCTGGCCGCCCTCGCCCCGTGGTTCTGGCTCTTCCAGACCAGCCGCGCCTTGCAGGGCATCGCGAACGCGTTCACCACGCCGCTGCTGCTGGCCAAGCTCGCCGCCGTCACGCCGAAGGAGCGCCTCGGCCGGGCGCTGGGCACCTACGGCGCGATGCAGGCGATCGGGCAGACGTCCGCGCCGCTGGTCGGCGGGCTCGCGGCGGAAGGCGCCTGGCAGTGGGCCTTCGTCGGCCTCGCCGCGGTCGCCGCGGCCTTGGCGATCAGTCCGCTGCCGCCGGATTCGCGCGACGGCGCGGCGCAGCGGCCCGCCGCGTTGCGGGATGCCTGGCGGAAATCCGTGCTGCTGACCGGCGGCGTCGCCTTCGTCGCCTGGGCCTGCTTGGCGGGTCTGCCGTTCCTGGTCTCGTTCCGGCTGGACGACGCCTTCGCGCTGAGCCCGGGCGCGCGCGGCCTGGTGCTCACCGCTTACGGCGTGGCGGGCGCGGTCGGCGCCCGGTTGACCGGCGGGGCGGTGGACCGGTTCGGCCAGCGCGCCATCGTGTGCGTCGGGTTGCTGTTCGGCGCCCTGGCGGTCGGGGCCGTCGGCCTGGTCTCCTGGCTGCCCGCGGTCGCGATCGCCTGGGCGGTCGGCGGCGTTTGCGGGCAGCTGATCCTGGTCGGCATCCACGCCACGGTGCTCACCGGCGGGGAGAGCGGGCGCGGCGGGATCATTTCCGTGGTGACCGCGCTGCGGTTCCTCGGGATGTCGGCCTCCCCGGCGGCGTTCACCGGCCTCTACCGGCACGACGCGGCGCTGGGCTTCCTGCTCCCGGCCGCGCTGCTGGCACTGACAATTCCCGTTGTTGCCGTTTGGTGGCCGCGCAAAGCGCCCGGTTGATCGATACCGGCGTCGGCATTTTCCCAGTTTGCGCCGGATCCGCGCAGATCCGGACACCGTGCGTTACTGAATCCGATCACCGTCCGACACCGGACCGCGCCAATTGGTTCACCCAATGGTGATCGTTCGTGTGGCAGGCTTCGTCCTGCTTGAACGACAGTCCTGCCGGTCGGGCACGGGCGCGGATGTTGTGCGGCGCGGCCGGCGAAGAGGCGAGAGGACACGCCCGTGAAGATCGCCCGTTGGAAACCGCTGACCCTGTTATTCAGCGCCGCGTTGGTGGTCGTGCCCACGACCGCCACGCTGGCGGCCCCCGATGCGACGGCGGATTCCGTCGTCGAGGACTACTACCAGGACGCGATCGGCAAGACCGGTCCCGAGCTCAAGACCGCCCTGCACGGGATCATCAGCAACGGCACCACGACCCTGAGCTACGACGAGGTCTGGGACGCGCTGAAGGTCACCGACGAGGACCCGAACAACAACGCCAACGTGATCCTGCTCTACACCGGCCGGTCGCAGGGCAAGGACACCAACGGCGGCGACGCCGACGACTGGAACCGGGAGCACGTCTGGGCGAAGTCCCACGGCGACTTCGGCACCTCGCCCGGTCCCGGCACCGACGTGCACCACCTGCGCCCGACCGACGTCACCGTGAACTCGGATCGCGGCAACAAGGACTTCGACATGGGCGGCACCGAGTCCGAGGAAGCGCCCGGCAACTTCACCGACGGCGACTCCTGGGAGCCGCGCGACGAGGTGAAGGGCGACGTCGCCCGGATGATCTTCTACATGTCGGTGCGCTACGACGGCGGCGACGGCTTCGCCGACCTCGAGGTCAACGACAACGTCGACAACGGCAGCAACCCGTTCATGGGCCGCGTTTCGGTGCTGAAGCAGTGGAACGAGCAGGACCCGCCGGACGCCGGGGAGCAGCGCCGCAACCAGGTGATCTTCGACCAGTTCCAGCACAACCGGAACCCGTTCATCGACCACCCGGAGTGGGTCGCCGAGATCTGGTGACAGGGCCCGAAGAACCGGTGAGTCCGCTGGGCGGCCGTGGCCGCCCAGCGGAAACTCACTTGCGTTCCCCCCGGGAAGAGCTCTCCTTGCGCAGGACCGAGCACCACGCCGCGAGGACTCCGGCCGACAGCACGACGATCCCGCCTGCGATGCCCGCTCGCGGGCCGGCGCCCGAAACCGCGACCGCCCCGGCCAGCGCCGCGCCCGCCGGCATTCCAACGCCCCACGACAGCATTCGGCACGTCGTGTTGACCCGGCCCTGCAAGTCGTCGGGGCTGACCTGCTGCCGGTAGGTGATCGCGTTGATGACCACAGTGGAATGCGCCGCGCCCCAAGCCGTGACGGCGATCGCGGCGGCCGCCCAATGTGCGCTCAGCAACACCGCGCAGCCGCACGCCAACGACACCGGCAGCGCGCCGAGCGCGAGGCGTGCGCCGCCGTAACGACTGGTCAGACGCGGCACGATCCGCGACGCGACGAGACCGCCGACGCCCCAGCCGCTGAACAGCACGGCGATGCGCCAGTCGCCGGTGGGTCGCACCCCGAGCACCTGATCCGCCCACGGCACGAGCATGGCGGCATAGGCGCCGCCGGCGACCGAGTGGGTGGTGCCCACCAACGTCAGCACGCGAACGACGCGGTTCCCGGCCAGGAACGCCAGCCCGGCCCGGATGTCGGTGAGGAGCGACTTCGCGGTCCGGCGGGCGCCGGGAACCTGAGGTGTCGATAGTGGACGGACGATCGAGCGCACCAGCAGGCCCGATGCGAGCGCCGTGAGGGCGTTGATCGCGATCAGCGGTGCGGGAGCGGCGATCGCGACGAGCAGCCCGGCCAGCGGCGGGACCACGAGTTCGGCGAGGGTGGTCGTGCCGTAGACCTTGGCGTATGCGCCGGTGAGGTGCCGCTTGCCGACGAGCGCCGGCAGCGCGCCGAAGTTGGCGGCGTCGAACAGGACGAACAGGCTCTGCACGCCGAAGCCGACCGCGAGAACGTGCGGCGCGGTCAAGATCCCGAGGAACCAGGCGAGCGGGACGGTCGCGAGGAGCACGGCGCCGCCGAAATCCGCGACCAGCATGAGCGCGCGGCGGTCGGCGCGGTCGGCGATCGCCCCGGCGAACAGGCCGAACAGCAGGTAGGGCAGTGCTTCGGCGGCGGCCACGGCCGAGGTCCAGGCCGCCGAGGCGGTGAGCTGGTAGACCACGATCGGCAGCGCGACGGTGGAAACGAGACTGCCGGTCACGGATGCCGTCCGGGCCGCCAGGTAGCGCCGGAAATCCCGGCCGGTCTCGTCGGCCGTCGTGTCGATCATCGAATCCTCCACACCCTTGATCACCCGAATGGTGGACAAGGATAAATGAAAATGGTTACCATCACCAGGAATGGCCGGATGTGGAGTTGGACCCAGGAGGACGCCAGTGCGCGCCGTGCGCAGGACCGGCGGAATGCTTTCCGCCGCAGTACTTTCCATTGCCGTCGCGCTCACGGCGTGCTCCGCGCCTCCAGCCGGGCAGGAGCCCGCGCCGGCCGTGCCCGCGCCGGCGATCGACCGCGCCGCGCAACCGTTGGCGGCGTCGCTGAGCATCACCGACCCGCACGGGCAGCAGGTCGCGCTGCCGAAGCGACCGGAGCGGATCGTGTGCCTGAGCGGGTTGTGCGACGACGTGCTGCTGGAACTCGGCATGGTCCCGGCCGGCACGAGTAATCCGGTCCTGCTGGCGCACCCCGCGCTGCTGGGCGAGCGCGCGGCCACCGTTCCCGTGGTGCGGGGCAGTTTCGGCGCCGAAGACGTCGAGAGCATCGCGGCGCTCCAACCCGACCTCGTGATCGGGCTGGCCGGCGTGCACGACTCGCTGCGCCCGGCCGTCGAGGGCTTCGCGCCGCTGTGGTTGACCGAGCCGGCGAACTGGCAGGAATCGTTGGCATACCTGCGGAATCTGGGGTCGCTGACGGGCCGCGCGGAACAGGCCGTGGCGGCGGAGGCCCGGTTCCGCAACAAGCTCGCCGATGCGGTGGCGGCCACCCGCGCCAGCGGGCAGGCGGGACGTCGGGTCGTGCTGATGTACGGCAGCGCCGAGTCGATCGGGGTGGACACCAGCGACTCGCTCAAGGGCGACCTGCTCGCCCAGCTGTTCAGCTACCCGTTCCCGGCCAAGGGGTCGGACGCCGAGACCGCGAGCAACTACAGCGTCGAGGAGCTGCTGGCCCGGCAGCCCGACGTGGCGCTGGTCTACTCGCTGCTGTTCTCGTCCGAGGACCGCGCGCTGAGCGACCAGCTCGCCGCGAACCCGGTGTGGCAGCAGGTTCCGGCGGTGCAGAACCGGCAGGTGCACGAGGTGCACGCCAAGCTGTTCGGCTCGGGCCGCGGCACCCGGAGCCTGGCCGCGGTCATCGACGAGGCCATGCGACTGGTCCCGGCCTCCTGATGGGGCTCGCAGCCGTTTCCCGGCGCCGTGCTGCCGCGCCGTTCGCGGTGGCTGTGGGCGCGCTGGTGCTGTTCGTCGCCTCGTTGATGCTCGGCGAACCGTTCGTGGGCATCAACCGCCTGCCCCACGCGTTCACCTCGGAAGGCGAGGTCGAGCACGCGGTGGTGGCGTTGCTGCGCGCGCCACGCGCGGTGCTCGCCGTGGTCGCAGGCGCTCTGCTGGGGGTCGTCGGGCTGATGTTGCGGGAATCCTTGCGGAACCCGTTGGCAGTACCGGAAATGCTCGGCGTGTCCAGCGGCGCGTCGGCGGCCGTCGCGGCGTGCGTTGCCTGGGGCGTCCAGGTCCCGGGAGCACCGTTGGTGCCGGCGTTGCTCGGCGCCGCGGTCGGCGGTGCGCTGACGATGTTCGCGATCCGCGGCGCGAGCAGTTCGGCGGCGGTGCTGCTGGTAGGCGCGGCCGTGAGTGCGGCACTGCACGCCCTGATGCTGACGGCGCTTTCGCTCTCGGACTCCCGCGAGCAGGGCGTTCTCGTGCGCTACCTGCTGGGCTCGCTGGCCGGGGCGACTTGGGAAACGGTCGCGGTGATGGCACCGGGGCTGGTGGTCGGCATCCCGCTCGTCGTGCTCACGATTCCCGCGCTGGGACTGCTCCGGCTCGGCGACGACACCGCGGCGACGCTCGGTGGCGCTCCGGCCAGGGCTCGCGCCGTGATCCTGGCGGTGGCGTGCGCGCTGACCGCGGTGGTGGTCGGGCCGTGCGGGCCGGTGGCGTGGACCGGATTCCTCGCCCCGGAGCTCGCGCGCCGCATATGTCCACAGGGGACGCAACGCGCCTGGCTGGGCTGGTCGGCGGCGCTCGGTGCATTGCTGGTGGTCACCGCGGACCTGTTGGCGCGGACGCTGCTGCACCCGGTTGAGCTGCCCGTGGGCGGGCTGACCGCGGTGGTCGCGATCTGCGTCGGGGCACTGCTCCTGGTGCGCCGATGAGCGCCCGGTGGGCTCGACCGCTGTTGCTGATCGCACTGGTCGCAGGCTTGCTCGCGGCAGTCGCGGCGCAACTCGCGACGGGTTCGGCGGTCTCGGCGACGAGCACCTGGTCGGCGGTGTTCGGCGAGGCCGATCCGCTGACCACGCAGATCGTGCACGACCTGCGGATGCCGCGCGTGCTCGTCGGCGCGGGTGCGGGTGCGTGCCTCGGGATCGCGGGCATCGCGCTCCAGGTGGTGCTGCGCAACCCGCTGGCGTCGCCCGACGTCACCGGTGTCGGTTCGGGCGCGGTGCTGGGCGCGGTGGTCACGACGTCGGTCGGCGGCGATTTCGCCTCGCCGACGGCGATGGTCCTGGTGGCGATCGTGGGCGGGACGCTGGGCGGTGGAGCGCTGTGGCTGGTCTCGTTGCGCGCCGGCAGCGATCCGGTTCGGCTGGCGGTGATCGGGGTGGTCCTGTCGGCTGCGCTGGGCGGCGTCACCCTCGTGCTGCTCACCGCCCGGCCGCAGCTGACCGGCTCGATGACCCGGTGGCTGATCGGCTCGCTGAACGGCCGGACCTGGTCGCACTGGTCGGCGCTGTGGCCGTGGCTGGTCGTGGCCGCGGTGTCGGGGCTGCTCGTGTCGGCGGTCCTGCAGGTGCTCGCGATCGACGACGACCACGGCCGGGGCATCGGCCTCGCGGTCGCGCCGTGGCGCAGCGCGGTGCTGCTCGTCGCGGTGCTGGCGACGGCGGTCGCCATCGCTTCGGTCGGCGCGATGGCTTTCGTGGGTTTGCTCGCTCCGCACGCCGCTCGCGCCATGTTCGGCGCCGATCACCGGTTCGCGCTGCCCGCCTCGGCATTGCTCGGCGCGGCAACGGTGTGCGGTGCCGACTCGGTCGCTCAGGAGATCACGGCACGGGTCCCGGGCACCGCGCTCGCGGGCATGCCGACCGGTGCGGTGACCGCGTTGATCGGAGCTGCCGTGCTCGTTCGAGTCGCCAGGAGAACCACCGTCATCGGAGGCCGTTGATGAGTTCCTTGCAGGCCAACGGCATCACCGTCCGGTTCGGGCATCGGACGGTGCTCGCCGGCGTGGACCTGACCGTCGCCGATGGGCAGTGGCTGGCGCTCGTCGGCCGCAACGGCTGCGGGAAGACGACGCTGCTGCGCGTCCTCGGCGGGCTGCATGTCCCGACCAGCGGTGAGGTGTTGGTGCGGGGCCGGACGCTGCGATCGATGTCGCGGCGCCGAGCGGCGCGCGAGATCGCGGTGCTGGCGCAGTCGATGCCGGCGGTGCCGGGCCTCACGGTCCGGCAGCTGGTGCGCCAGGGCCGGTACGCGGTGCGCGGCCCGTTGGGGATGCTGGCCGGCGGAGACGACGAGCAGGTCCGCGATGCGATGTCGGCGACCGGGGTGGATGGTTGCGCCGATGCGGCCGTCGATCGGCTCTCCGGCGGCGAACGCCAACGCGTGCGCCTCGCTCTCGCGCTGGCGCAGGACACCTCGATCCTGCTGCTCGACGAGCCGACCACCTATCTCGACATCCGCCACCAGCTCGAAGTCCTGGAGCTGGTGCGCCGCCTGCAGCAGGAACGCGGCCTGACGGTGGTCACCGTGCTGCACGACCTCGAACAGGCGGCCCGCTACGCCGATCGCGTGGTGGCGCTGCGGGACGGCGCTGTCCATGCCGACGGCCCGACGTCGGAGGTCGTCGATGAGCGCCTGCTGGAGTCGGTGTTCGGCGTCTCGGGCAGGGTGTGGCGGGACGAGCGGACCGGCCGTCCACTGTGCACCTACGACTCGGTGCACCCCGGCTCCTGACTTCAGGAGCGTTCAGGGGTGCGCGCTGTCGAGGAAGCCGGTGAGGATTTCGTTCAGGCGGGCGGCATTCCCGGTCGGCAGCGCGTGGTGGCCGACGCCGGGCAGCATCGCCGTGCGGACGCCGGGCACCACGCGTTCGGCCTGCGCGAGCAGGCGGCGCGGGTCGTGGGCCTTGCTGTTCTCCGCCGCCAGCACGAGGGTCGGCACCGTCAGGCCCGCCGGGTCGGGATTGGGGCTGGTGACCGGCTTCGCGGCCCGGAACTCCGCGCCGCGGGCCTGCAGTTCGAGGCAGGCCGGGTCGATGCCGGCGCCGCCGGTCTCCCAGCGCAGGAAGTCGCGCGTTCGCTGTGGCGCGGGCCGCAGCAGCATCGGCAGGGCGCGCAGCAGGTAGCGCGGATTCCAGCGGGTGAAGCACGCCGTGGGATCCAGCAGCGCGAGGCTGCGCACCCGGGGCGAGTGGAGGGCGTAGTGCAGGGCGATCCACGCTCCGTAGGAATGCCCGCACAGGTCCGCCGCCTCGACGCCGAGGTGGTCGAGCACCTCGTCCAGCCAAGCCATCTGGTCGCCGACGCCGGAGACCGCTTTGCCGTCGGCGACGCTGCGCCCGGCCTCACCGATGAGATCGATGGCGTAGATCCGGTGCCGCTCGCCGAGTTCGCGGACGTTGGCGAACCACACCGTCGAGGTGGCTCCGCCGCCGGGCAGGAGCACCAACGGCGGGCCGTCCGGCGCGCCGCAGGCGTGCACGTGGGTGCTGCCGTAGGCCGTCGGCACTTCGAGCGCGTCGACCGGGGCAGGCCACTTCGCCAGCACCGCGTCGTAGGCGGCGAAGAAGTCATCGGCGCCGCGGGAGGTCCGGAGGTCCATCGTGCACCTCGCTCGTCGAGTAGCCCGGTGATCGAGAGACTAGCGCTCCCTCAGTCCCGATCGGCGCGCATTGCCGCCAGGATCTCGTCACACCAGGCCAGCATCGACTCCTCGGTGCGGATGCCGCCGCGCAGCACCAGGTACTGGTGCAGCTGCTGCCCGGAAAGCCCTTGCGGCGCGGGGAAATCCCGCTCCTCGATCGCGCGGTAGACGGCCAGCCGCTCGTCGTGCCCCCGGCGGTGGCGGGCGACCTCCTCGGCGACCCGCTCGGTGTCGCCGAAGGACGCGCCGCGGATCTTCACCGACAGCTCGTTGCGGACGGCCGGCGGGTCCACCGGTTCGGCGAGCCAGCGCGCCAGCTCGGCGGCGCCGGACTCGCTGACCCGGTAGACCTTCTTGTCCGGGCGCTTGTCCTGCGCGACCTCGTCGCAGGACACCCAGTCCAGCTCGACCATCCGCTTCAGGCTCCGGTAGATCTGCTGGTGGCTGGCCGACCAGAAGTAACCGATGGACTTGTCGAACCGGCGCGCCAGCTCGTACCCGGATCCCGCGCGTTCCTGCAGGGAGACCAGGATCGCGTACTCCAACGACATCGGTTCAGTCTGCCACGCCGATCAGCCCGCCCAGCCGTCCCCGGATCAGCCCGGCGGCCTCGCGCACGATGCGCTCCACCAGCTCGCCGACCGGGGGCACGTCGTTGATCAGCCCCTGCACCA
Organism: Saccharopolyspora elongata; assembly: GCF_004348985.1. GTDB lineage: Bacteria > Actinomycetota > Actinomycetes > Mycobacteriales > Pseudonocardiaceae > Saccharopolyspora > Saccharopolyspora elongata. The sequence goes on from NZ_SMKW01000052.1 coordinate 56,883, forward strand.
TGCCGGCGCTCCAGATGCCGAGCTCCGGGTCGCCCTGCTCGTAGACCTGGCGGCCGCGGGCGCCGGCGACGAGGTCGCGGACGTCCTCGAAGGCCGCGCCGTCGGCCAGCTTCGCCACCACTTCGCGGCTGACGGTGTTGCTGGCGACCCGCGCGGTGTTGCGCAGCGGCCGGAAGATCAGCTCGGTCTCCAACTCGCTGGCCTCGGCGATCCGCTTCTTCACCGCGTCGTGGATCGGCGACTCGGCGGTGCACATGAAGCGGGTGCCCATGTTGATGCCGTCCGCGCCGAGCGCCAACGCCGCCACCAAGCCGCGGGCGTCGGCGAAGCCGCCGGAGGCGATGATCGGGATGCTGAGCTCGTCGGCGGCGCGGGGGATCAGCACCAGGCCGGGGATGTCGTCCTCGCCGGGGTGGCCGGCGCACTCGAAGCCGTCGATGCTGACCGCGTCCACGCCGAGCTGCTGCGCCTTGAGCGCGTGCCGGACGCTGGTGCACTTGTGCAGCACCCGGACCCCGGCGGGCTTGAACGCGGCGACCTGCTCGGCCGGGTTGGACCCGGCGGTCTCGACGATCTTGATGCCGGATTCGATGATCGCCTGCCGGTACTCCGCGTACGGCGGCGGCGTGATGGTGGGCAGGATCGTCAGGTTGACGCCGAAGGGCTTGTCGGTCATCTCGCGGCAGCGCGCGATCTCCTTGACCAGGTCCTCCGGCGTCGGCTGGGTGAGCGCGGTGATCATGCCGAGCGCGCCGGCCTCCGCGACCGCCGCGACGAGTTCGGCCCGGCCGACCCACTGCATGCCGCCTTGCACGATGGGGTGTTCGACGCCGAACTCCTCGGTGAACCTGGTTCGAAGCACGTTGCTCATCGCTCGCCTCCCGCTGCGCTGCCGACGCGGGCGCCGAGGCGCCCGCGTCGGTCAAGCTACTATGCAACAAGATGCAATGCAACGAGTTGCATAGAGAGCGTGGAGAACTCTTAAAAGGAGATGTAGCCGCCGTCGACGGTGATCGCATCCGCGGTGTGGAAGGCGCTCGCCGGGCTCGCCAGGTAGACCGCCAGCGCGCCGAAGTCCGAGGGCGCGCCCCAGCGGCCCACCGGCATCCGGGGCAGCACCTTGCGCTGGAACCCCTCGGACTGCAGCGCCGGGTCGGCCAGCGGCGTGCTCACCCAGCCCGGCAGCACCGCGTTGGCCCGGATCCCGTGCCGGGCCAGCTCGATCGCGATCGACTTGATCATCGAGATCAGCGCGCCCTTCGACGCGGCGTAGGCCTGGCCGCGCGGTTGTCCCTGTCGCGCCGCCAGGCTCGACGTGCCGACGAGGCTGCCGCCCTCGCCCTGCGCCAGCAGCCGGCGCGCCGCCGCGCGCAGCGTGAGGAACGCGCCGTCGACGTTCACCCGCGTCACGCGGTGGAAGTCGCTGAGCTCGGCGTCCACGAAGCGGGTCCCGCCGCCGCCCACGCCGGCGTTGGCGAAGCACGAATCCAGCCGCCCGAACTCCTCGACGGTGCGTGCCATCGCCGCCTCGACCTGCTCTTCGTCGCCGACGTCGCAGCGCAGCGCGAGCACCTCGCCGCCGTGCTTCTCCAGCTCCCGGGCCGCGGTCTCGTTGCGCTCGGCGTTGGTGCCCCAGATGCAGACGCCCGCGCCGGCGGCGGCCAGCGCGTCGGCCATCGCCAGGCCGATGCCCGAATTGCCGCCGGTCACCACGGAAACGTGCCCGGTGAGATCGAAGGGGTTGGCGGTGTCGCTCATGTTTCGTGCCTCCTGGGTGGGATCAACGCTCGCCGTGCTCACGGCGCAGCTGGGTTTTGAGGACCTTGCCACTGGGGTTCCGCGGCAGTTCCGCGACGACCGCCAGCCGGCGCGGGCGCTTGTAGCCGGCGAGTCGCTGCTTGCACCAGTCCTCGATGTCGGCGAACGTCGGCGGATCGGCCGGGTCGCGCGGCGCGACGACCGCCAGCGGCGTCTCGCCCCACCGCTCGTCCGGCACCCCGATCAGCGCGGTCTCGGCCACCTTGGGATGCGCGGCGAGCACGTCCTCGACCTCGGCGCAGTAGATGTTCTCGCCGCCGGAGATGATCATGTCCTTCTTCCGGTCGACCACGTAGAGGTAGCCCTCGTCGTCCTGGCGCACCAGGTCGCCGGAGTGGAACCAGCCGCCGTGGAACGCCTCGGCGGTCTCCGCCGGTTTGCCCCAGTACTCTCGCATCACCGTGGGTCCGCGGTAGACGATCTCGCCGACCTCGCCGCGCGGCACGTCGTTCATGTCGTCGTCGACCACCCTGGCCTCGACGTTGAGCATCGGGGTGCCGACGGAGCCGATCTTGCGCAGGGCGTCCTCGCCGCGCAGCATCGTGGTCACCGGGCTGCATTCGGTCTGCCCGAACGAGGTGGTGATCTCGGCCTGCGGGAACGTGTCGAACATCTTGCGCAGCAGCGTCGTCGACGCCGGCGCGGCGCCCCAGCTGATCCGCTGCAGCGCCGAGAGGTCGTGGTCGCCGATGTCCGGCAGGTCGCAGATCGCCTGCCACTGCGCGGGCACGAAGAAGCACGACGTGATCCGCTCCCGCGCCAGCATCCGCACCGTCTCGGCCGGATCGAACCGGCCCGACGCGCTGATCACGATCCGCCCGCCGAGCAGCAGGTACGGCAGCATCCCGGACACCCCGGCGATGTGGAACAGCGGCACGCCCACCAGCCAGACGCGGTTGTCCGCGGTGACGCCGTTGTGCACCAGCGAGCTGAAGCTGTGCATCAGCAGGTTGTGGTGGGTGAGCACGGCGCCCTTGGGCCGGCCGGTGGTCCCCGAGGTGTACATGATGAACGCTGGCGACTGCTCGTCCACGACGGTCTCGGTGAACTCGTCGGACGCAGCCGCGAGCGCCGCGTCGTAGTTCTCGGTGTCTTCGCCCGCGGCGCCGCCGATGACCAGGCAGACGCGCACGCCGGGTGCCTTTTCCCCGGCCGTGGCCATGGTTTCGGCCAGGAACGAGTCCACGATCACCGCGCAGGCGCCGCTGTCGTCGAGCGCGTAGGCGATCTCGTCGGCGACCAGCCGGAAGTTGATCGGCACGCAGATCGCGCCGAGCCGCGCGCAGGCGAAGTAGGACTCGACGATCTCCAGCCCGTTGAGCCCGGCCACCGCGACCCGGTCGCCGGCTCCGACGCCGCGGTCTCGCAGCGCGTTCGCCAGCCGGGTGACCCGCTCGTCGAACTCCCGGTAGCTGCGGCTGACGTCCTGGAAGCGCAGTGCGATCTCGTCGGGGATCTTGCGGGCATGCCGGGCCAGCTGATCGCCGGCGGTCATGCCTCGGCCGGTCACGGATTGCGCAGCAGCGGACATCGTTACCTCGCCGGTGAGGGTGACGTGACGGGCCTCATATTGCGTTGCCGAACGGTGGTGGTCAACCCGGGACGGGCGGCCGGGACCGCGGAAAAGTCCGGCGCGCAACGCAGGTCACCCGGCCGCGAAGTCCACTATGGACCTTAAAATAGAACATGTTCAGCCGACTCCAGTTCGGTTACAGTCGGCGGGGACGGATTCGCTGCCACCGCACCGCCGGGGTGGAGGGAGAGCACATGGACGTCGACGAGTTCCGCGCGAAAGCGCGCGAATTCCTGGCCGCCAACGCGCCGGGATCCCTGGGCGACCGCGCCCCGGCCGAGGTGCTCGAGGAGGCCAAGCGGTTCCAGGCCGCCGCCTACGACGCGGGCCTGGCGGGCATCACCTGGCCGGCCGAGTTCGGCGGGCAGGGCCGCACCGCCGCCGAGCAGCAGGCGTACGACGCGGAGGCGGCCCACTACGACCTGCCGAGCTCGCCGTTCATGGTCGGGATGGGCATGTGCGGCCCCACGCTGCTGGACCTCGGCACCCCGGAGCAGAAGGCGCGCTACCTGCCGAAGCTGTTGCGCGGCGACGAGATCTGGTGCCAGCTGTTCTCCGAGCCCGGCGCGGGTTCCGACGTCGCCAGCCTGCAGACCCGCGCGGTGCGCGAAGCTGGAGGCGCCTCCCGCTCGAGCGAAGCCGAGAGCGGGGGAGAATGGGTGATCAACGGCCAGAAGGTGTGGACCTCGGGCGCGCAGTGGTCGGACTTCGGCGCGCTGCTGGCCCGCACCGACCCGGACGTCCCGAAGCACCGCGGCATCACCATGTTCATCATCGACATGCACGCCCCCGGCGTGACGGTGCGGCCGCTGCGGGACATGACCGGCCGGGCGCCGTTCAACGAGGTCTACTTCGACGACGTGCGCATCCCGGCCGATTCGGTGATCGGCGAGGTCGGCGGCGGCTGGCTGGCGGCGGTCACCATGCTCGGGCACGAGCGGGTGTCGATCGGCGGCTCGGTGCGGCGCGGCGGCGACCCGCTGTCCTACGACAACCTGGTGGAGCTCGCCCGCCGCCATGGCCGCGCCGAGGATCCGGTGGTGCGCGGCCGGTTGGCCGAGATCTACGCCCAGGAGAAGGCGCTCGGGCTGTTCAACAGCCGGTTGCGGCAGGAAGCGGAGGCGGGATCGCCGCCCGGCGCCCGCGGTTCGGTGTCGAAGCTCGCCGGCGCGCTGCTGCTGTGGCGCGCGGTGGACACCGCCGGTCTCATCGCCGGTCCGGAGCTCGCGGTCTGGGAGCCGGGCGACGCGGCGGCCGAGGAGATGGCGATCGCGATCAACTCGACGCCCGCGTCGAGCATCGCCGGCGGTTCCAACCAGATCCAGCGCAACATCATCGGGGAGCGGATCCTCGGCCTGCCGAAGGAGCCCCAGGTGGACCGCGACGTCCCGTTCCGGGAGCTGAAGGTCGGCACCCAGCGCCCCGCGTGACCCGAACGACCGCCGAAGACCCCCGAGGAGCGTGCAATGCAGCTGGTGTTGACCCGCGAGCAACGAGAACTCCGGTCCGCGGTCCGGAAGTTCCTGGCCGAGCACGCGCCGCCCGCGCGGGTGCGCGAGCTGATCGACGGCGATGGCCACGACGCCGTGCTCTGGCGGCGGCTGGCCGGTGAACTCGGCGCGACCGGGCTCGTGGTGCCCGAGGAGCACGGCGGATCCGGCGCCGGGCACGTCGAGCGCGCCGTGGTGCTGGAGGAGCTGGGGCGAGCCCTGGCGCCGGTGCCGTTCCTCGCCTCGGCGGTGTTGGCGACCGATGTGCTGCTGGCGCTGGACGACGCCGAAGCGCAGGCGGAACTGCTGCCGCGGCTGGCGGCCGGCGAGCTGATCGGGGCGGTTTCCTGGGACGCTGAGTCGGCGCCGACGGCCACCCGGCGGGACGGCTCGTGGGTGCTCGACGGCCGCGCCCCGCAGGTGCTCTCCGGCGACATCGCGGACTTCGTGCTGGTGTACGCCAGGACCGAGCAGGGCGGTTCGTGGTTCCGGGCCGACGGCGCGGACGGCGTGACGAGAACGCCGCTGCGGACGCTGGATCCGACCCGGCGGATCGCGCGGCTGGACTTCGCCGGTACCCCGGCGCGCCAGCTGTCCACAGAGGACGCCGATGCGGTGCTGGCCGAAGTGCGGGGCACCGCGGCGGTCGCGCTCGCCGCCGAACAGCTCGGCGGGATGGAGCGGGTCCTGGAGATGACGGTGGAGTACGCCAAGGTCCGGGTGCAGTTCGGTCGCGCCATCGGTTCCTACCAGGCGGTCAAGCACCGCTGCGCGGACATGTACAGCGCCTGGGAGCAGGCACATTCCGCCGTGCGCTACGCGGCCTGGACCGCGGACGAGGACCGCGCACAACTGCCGCTGGCGGCGGCGATGGTGCAGGTGCTCGTGTCGCCGGCGTACTTCCAGGCGGCGGCCGACACCGTCCAGCTGCACGGCGGCATCGGCTACACCTGGGAGCACGACGCCCACCTGTACTACAAGCGCGCGAAGACCGCGGAACTGCTCCTCGGCACCCCGGACCAGCAGCGCGCCCGGCTCGCGGACGCCCTCGCGATCTGATCGGGCGGGTGCGTGCGCGGCGCCGTTCGTCAAGTAAGTTGACCAAGGGTGCCCGGCGCGCGGAGATGGGTGGACGATGGGTGAGCGCTCGTTCGAGCTGAGAACCGTTGCGCTCGCGGCATTCGGACCGACCCTGCTGTTCTCCACCGGTGAGGGCGCGATCATCCCGATGATCCCGCTCATCGCCGCCGACCAGGGCGCGGACCTGGGGACGCTGGGCCTGATCGCAGCCATGATCATGGTGGGGGAGCTCGTCGGCGACGTGCCCAGCGGCGCGCTGGTGCACCGCCTCGGCGAGCGGCGGGCGATGATCGGCGCCGCGATCGTGTCGGTGCTGGGCCTGGTCGGCTGCTACCTCTCGACGATCCCGTGGATGCTGGGCGCGTGCGTGTTCCTCGTCGGCCTGTCCACGGCGGTGTTCGCGCTCGCCAGGCACGCGTACATCACCACGGCCGTGCCGCTGCGCTACCGGGCGCGGGCGTTGAGCGTGCTCGGCGGGGTGTTCCGCGGGGGCTACTTCATCGGCCCCTTCCTCGCGGTGCTGGTGCTGATGGTGACGCCCGACAAGCGGGCGGTGTTCCTGCTCCACATCGCATTCGCCCTCGCCTCGGTGATCCTGCTGCTGTGCACGAAGGACCTCGGCACCGGCGGCGAGGGGGCCGCCGAACCCGCGCACCAGGGACTGCTCACCACGCTGGTGCACCATCGCGGCGTGCTGGTGCGGATGGGGGCCTGCGCCGCGCTGATCGGCGGGCTGCGGGCGTCCCGGATGGTCGTGCTGCCGATGGTGGCGGTCGCGGCCGGGCTGTCGCCGTCGACCACCGCGCTGATCATCGGCATCGCGGGCGGCATCGACTTCGCGCTGTCCTACACCTCGGGCCAGATCATGGACCACTTCGGCCGGATGTGGGCGGCGGTGCCGTCGATGACCGGCCTGGCCGTCGGGCACCTCGTGCTGTTCGCGGTGGACGACGTGCCGACCTTCGCGATCGTCGCGGTGTTCCTGGCGCTGGCGAACGGGACCAGCAGCGGAATCCTGATGACGCTCGGCGCGGACCTCGCGCCGCAGCCGGGCCCGGCGCCGTTCCTCGGCGCCTGGCGGTTCACCGGCGACTTCGGGCAGGCGGTCGGGCCGGTCACCGTGTCCGGGCTGACCGCGATGGCCGGCATCGGGTTCGCCGGCGCGGGCATGGGCCTGCTCGGACTGCTGGGCGCGGGCCTGCTGCTGCGCTACGTCCCGCGCTACGTCCCCCAGGCGCGGACCGGTGTGCCGGGCCACATTACCCACCCGGCGGAGTGAGCGGCGGCACCGCGGAATGATCGAATGTCGGCGACACCACCACCGGGCCGGGGAGAGACATGGCTGCCAAGAAATCAGTGTGGACGTCGGTCGTGGCGGTCGCGCTGCTGGGCCTGATGTGGGTGGTGTTCGAGTCCGGCATCTTCGACGCGAAGGTCAGCGCCACCACCGGCCCCGCCGGCGAGCAGCTCGCCGAACTGCGCGTCGCCCCGGCGGGATCGATGGACGGTTACTCGCGCGAGCGGTTCAAGCACTGGACCACGAAGCCGGAAGCCGGGAAGAACTGCAACACCCGCGAGGCGGTGCTGGCGCGGGACGGCCAGAACGTCCGCACCAACAACGCCTGCGAGGCCACCGCCGGCACGTGGACCAGCACCTACACCGGCCAGCAGCTGACCGACCCTTCGGCGATCGACATCGATCACATGGTGCCGCTGGCGAACGCCTGGCGCAGCGGCGCGAACAAGTGGGACGACCAGCGCCGCGAGCAGTTCGCCAACGACATGCAGCTGCCGCAGCTGGTGGCCGTCGACGCGAGTTCCAACCGCAGCAAGGGCGACCAGGACCCGTCCCAGTGGAAGCCCGAACGCGCGAACTGGTGCAGCTACGCGACGAGCTGGATCACGGTCAAGCGCGCCTACGACCTGACGGTCACCGAACAGGAGCAGAAGGCGCTCCAGGAAATGCTCGCGACCTGCGGCTGATCCGGCTCAGGCACTGTAGCCCTTCGGCGGGATGAGCGTGCTCAGCTGATCGAAGGTCAGCCATTGACGTCCTCTCCTGCCTGAAGGCGGGTGATTCCTCGGTGTCATGCTGCGGTGACGTTCGAGGATGGTTCACGCAACCGGCTACCCGTGCGGGTGCCTTGCCCATGTGGACTGCGCGTGCTCTGTGAACTGCCGCGACCGCTCGCGGCAGTTCCCGCCTCCCACACGGTGGTGGGTTTCCGTCCGGCGGTGCTGAATGCTCGAGCAAGGATGATCATGGCGGCGTTGCGGTCGGCGTGGTCGGTGTGCCCGCAATGCACACACATGAACAACCGGCCGCAACCCTCACGCGACTCGGGGTCGCGGGTATGGCACTTCGAGCACGTCTGCGACGAACCAGATGCCGGAACCGCGACCAGTTCACCGCCGCACCGCTTGGTCTTGTACCCAAGCTGGCGGCGGATCTCGAACCATCCTTGATCGGCGACACTTCGGTTCAACCCAGCCTTCTGACGTACGCCTCGGCCGGGCTGCTCGGAAGTGCCTTTGGCGGAGCGGAGCATGTTGCGGACCTTCAAGTCCTCGACCGCGATCAGGCCGTGGTTTTTGGCCAGGTCG
>NZ_SMKW01000053.1 GCF_004348985.1 Saccharopolyspora elongata
CGACCTGGCCAAAAACCACGGCCTGATCGCGGTCGAGGACTTGAAGGTCCGCAACATGCTCCGCTCCGCCAAAGGCACTTCCGAGCAGCCCGGCCGAGGCGTACGTCAGAAGGCTGGGTTGAACCGATAGCCGGTTGCGTGAACCATCCTCGAACGTCACCGCAGCATGACACCGAGGAATCACCCGCCTTCAAGCGGGAGAGGACGTCAAAACCCGAACAACGAGCCCGACCTGCACTCGCCGTGGATGTACTCGCTGGTCGGGCAGCCCGCGAAGACCTCCGCGGTGGTGCGGGCGCAGCAGACCCTGTTCACCAACGCCGCCGACGGCGTGACCGGCAACGACGACCTGGGCACCATGTCGGCCTGGTACGTCTTCAGCGCCCTGGGCCTGTACCCGACGACGCCGGGCACCGGCCAGTTCGTGCTGAACGCGCCGCGGTTCGCCGGCGCCGTCGTGGAGCTGCCGGGCGGTCCGCCGCTGAAGATCGAGGCGCCCGGGGCCGACGGTTCGAAGCTGCAGTACATCGACGAGGGTCCACCACCCGCGCGGAAACTCGGCGTATCCTCCGCGAAACAAGGGTTTTCCGCAGAATCGCATGCCGAGGAGACTGCCAGACGACCGGCGGGGTTCGTGCCGCTTTCCGGGATCCTGCGGGATTGCTCGCTGATCGTGCACCACGGCGGGTCGGGTACCACGGCCTCCGCGCTGCACTACGGCGTACCGCAGCTGATCGTGCCCGGCGGTGCGGGCAACGAGCTGTGCGCGCAGCGGGTGGGGGACCGCAAGGTCGGCCTGTCCGCCGATCCGTCCACACTGGATGCTTCTGTCATCCGGGAGCTCGCCGAGCGGCTGCTCGCCGAGGAATCCTTCCGCCAGGAAGCGGCGGAGGTGCGCGCCGAGATGGCCGCCCAGCCGAGCCCGGCCGCGGTCATCGACCGCATCGCCGCCGAGATCGCCGGCTGACGAACGACGATCGCGGGTGGTTCCGACCCGGGAACCACCCGCGATCTCTTGCGCTCACGGGATGTTCGGCGCCGGCCCCATCTTGTTGAGGGCGTCGACGATCGTCCGTTCCTCGTAGGCGAAGTGCTCCTCGAGCTCGGACGCCAGGACTTCCAGCCGCTCCCGCAGCTGCACCGGGTCGCTCTTGCCCGGCGCGTAGCCCTCCACGAGCTGCCGGATCTCGTCCTGCAGCCGCGCCACCACCTTGTGCTCCTCGCCCAGCTTCTCCAGTTCCGGGGCGAGTTCGGGGTACTGCTGGGCCAGCATCGGGAAGGCACCCATGTCCTCGCCCGTGTGGTGCTCCTTCACGGCCGCGCAGAACTCCAGGCAGTGCGCGCGCATCTGCTCCGCCAGCCCGGGCTTCGCCCGCTCCAGCGCGGCGCCGTCAGCACCGCCGGCGATGATCTCGTCCACCTGGGCGCGGAGCCCGGTGAGCTCCTCGCGGAGCCAATCGTGGCCCTCCACCAGGAAATCGCCCAAGCCGCTCACCCGCTCGGCGCCGGAATCCGATGTGGATCCGCCGCCGGTTCCGCCCCGGCGATCGGCTCGGCGTCGATCCGGCGCAGGGTGATCACCGGCAGCACGCGGGTGGTCTTCTCCTGGTACTCGCCCATGCCCGGGTCCTGCGCGACGACCCCGGCGAACAGCGCATCGCGCTCGGCGCCGGTGGTGATGGTCGCGATCGCCTCGTAGGTCTCGGTGCCGGTCTCGACCGTCACCTGCGGGTTCTTCGCGATGTTGTGGTACCAGGCGGGGTTCTTCGGGCCGCCCATCGCCGACGCGACGACCAGCGGCTTTCCGTCGACCTCGAAGTAGCCCACCGGGCCCTCGCGGCGCCGACCGGACTTGGCGCCGATCGTGGTCAGCACGACCAGCGACCAGCCCTCCATCCAGCCGCTGAGCTTGCCGTTGTGCTGCCTGAATTCCTCGACGACCTGCCGGTTGAACGCGTCGGCGTCGAAGTCGGCGTAGTCGTCGGTCTGTCCGTCTGTCATGCAGTCCTTCCCAATGGATCGGTTGATCGGAGGAGGAGCACCACCAGGAGCGGACACGAAAAGAGCCCCGCAGGCCAGGAACGCTGGAGGGAAACGTCGTACCGCAGGCGAATTACCGCAATAAGACGAGACCAGGTGCGAGACACGCAGAATCGTGTCGCAACTCAAAAGGTGGCTTAGAAGCCGCTACCTCCATGCGTAGGCCCATCCGGGGCGCGCCGGAAGATTAGCAGGGGCCGACCACGCCCGCAAGGCGGGGCACCCCGGGAACCACCCTCGCCCCGAACGCACGAATCGACGGAAACCGTTCCACTGCAACGGTTTCCGGGGCTTCGTCGACGAACCGACGGATCAGCTCATCTGGTCGTGGTGCACCTGGCGGGAGCGGTTGCGGGCGGGCAGCACGATCAGCCACCGCCTCGCCGACCAACCCACCGACTGGGCCACCGGCCCGAACGCCGCGCCTGATTCTCTTTACGCGTGACGTGAGTGCGTGACCGGGCTGGAGCTCGGTTACGCACTCACACCCTGGGCGTCCACGTCAGGGGTAGACGAGACGGACTTCGGCTGTGCGGGCGAAGATCTCGGCAGCACGGTCGGGGGATTGGAAGCTGCCACGGCCTCGGCCGTCCGTGCTGACAAGTTCCGCATGATCGGAGAAAGCCAGGCCCCAGGCGAGCACCCGCCCCTCGGCGAGTTCCCAGTCGGTCTCGTCACGGTCCAGCTCGCACAACGCGAAAAGCTTCGGCCCACAGCGGATTTCGTCTTGCACCAAGGCGTATTCGTCGGGCTCCGGCGCCCAGGTGTTGGATCCGGTGTCACTCATCCTGCCTCCTCGAAGCCGTGAAACTGACGTTGGTTCGGTCATGGGAACCCTGGTTCGGACGTATCCGCGATGAGTTCACCAGCCAGCAAGGACGAAAGCGACCACACCAAGCGCCCACAGTTGGGCCAGATCGGGGACTTTGGAGGGACATTCCCGGTCTGCACGCACCACAGGCCCTATCGTTGGTCCCATGTCCCGGGACGAGGCCCGCATGCCAAACACCGTGCTGATCGGCCTGCGCGAGCGCGCCGGGCTGTCCCAGCAAGATCTGGCTGACGAGCTGACCAATCTCGCCGCCACTCGGTACCGCAAGTACCCGCAGATCACCCGCAAGACCATTGGTCGATGGGAACGTGGTGAAGTCGTGTGGCCACAACCTTTCTACCGTCGGCTTCTTGCGCAACTGTTCGACTGCGCAGCGGATGAACTCGCCCTCTGGCCAGCATCGACACCCGGTACCGCTGTTACCACGACGCCATTCGCGACCACGCCCCACCACGCCTGTTCGAGAACCGGCTGTGCTTCCGGCTAGTCGGGCTCGATTGGGCCAAGCCTCACATGCGCTTCGGGCAGATGAGCTTCTTCGACGCAATGGATACCAATGAGACGCTTGCCCATGAATTCGCCGCTCACCACCTGGCCATCGACAGCGGCGGTGAAACCGTCCTGCCTCGCGCATCCCAGCGACGGCTGGCGTTCCGCAAGCTGATCGCGGATCCGTTCGACTTCAGCCGCCGCCCGCTGATGGGCGCGATCGGCACCCTTACCATCCGGGGCGGAGAGTGTCCCAGCGTCGTTCTTCACCAACGCGACTCCGCCCGCGTCGCAGGCGGTGGCGGAATGGTGCACCTGCTTCCTGCGGGAATCTTCCAACCCTCGTCGGTCATACCGGCAGCCATCACGGCGGACTTCTCGATCTGGCGCAATATTCAGCGCGAGTATGCCGAAGAACTCCTGAACCATGGCGAATACGATGGCTCCGGCAGACCGATCCGATACCACGAACTGGAACCGCTCACCGCATTGGACAACGCGGTTCGAGATGGCCGTATTCACGTGTTCTGTCTGGGTGTCACGCTCGATGCGCTCACCTTGGCCGGAGACATCCTCACTGTTGCCGTCATCGCGCCGGACACCTACGACGAAGTCTTCACAAAGGCCGTCGAGGCCAACTCGGAAGGCTCGGTGCCAGCACGGGCCTTCCCATTCGAAGAGAACACACTGACCAGGCTCCGAGAGTCCAAGAGGCTGTCCCCTGGAGCGGCAGCAGCCCTCCACTTCGCCTGGACCCACCGGAAGCTGCTGCTCGACCAGGGTGCCACTCACGACGCCCCGCTCTGGGCGTCGTGAGTGCGTAACCGACCTGGAGGCCGGTTACGCACTCACGATCGTTGTGGAACCCGGGATCAGACGGTGAATCCGAGGGCGCGCAGCTGCTCGCGGCCTTCCTCGGTGATCTTCTCCGGGCCCCACGGCGGCATCCACACCCAGTTGATGCGGAAGTCGTCGACCAGGCCGCCACCCGGGCCGGTGGTCAGCGCGGCGCGCGCCTGGTCCTCGATGACGTCGGTCAGCGGGCAGGCCGCCGAGGTCAGCGTCATGTCGACGGTCGCCGTGTTGTCCTGGTCCACCCGGATGTCGTAGACCAAGCCGAGGTCGACGACGTTGATCCCCAGCTCGGGGTCGACGACGTCGCGCAGGGCCTCCTCGACGTCTTCCAGCGCGGCCACCTCGGCGGCCGGCGCGGCCTGCTCGGGCAGCGCCTCGGCGCTGCGGGCCACGTCGGTTTCCTCCTGCACCGGGGCTTGCTCGCTCATGCCAGTTCCGCCTCTCCGCGTTTCACAGTTGTGGTTGCGCCCGGCTCAATCCCGCGTTTCGCAGTTTCTCGTGGCTGGTTTGCGTCACGTTCCCCTGAGGCGCGGTTGAGGAGGACTCGGGTTGACACAGGGCTGCTCATGACGCCTCCACGGTGATCTGCGGGACACCCGCACCCGGTCGGCTTACATGAGCGCGGAAGAGATTTTCGCTCATGACGCCTCCACGACAACACGTGAAACCGCGTCCTTGAAAGCCATCCAACCCAGCAGCGCGCACTTCACGCGCATCGGGTACTTCGCCACTCCCGCGAACGCGACGCCGTCCTCCAGCACGTCCTCGTCCGGCTCGACCTTGCCGCGGCCGTGCATCAGCTCGCTGAACGCGGCCTCGGTGGTCAGCGCCTCCCGCAGCGGCCTGCCGACGACCAGGTCGGTGAGCACCGACACCGACGCCTGGCTGATCGAACAGCCCTGCCCCGCGTAGGACACGTCGTCGACGATCGCGTCGGTGTCCGTGCCCGTCAACCGGACCCGGAGGGTGACCTCGTCGCCGCAGGTGGGGTTCACCTGGAACGACTCGGCGTCGAACGGTTCCCGCAGGCCGTGCCGGTGCGGTTTGCGGTAGTGGTCCAGGATTATCTCCTGGTACATCTGCTCAAGCTGCATGAAGAGTTCTCCGGCAGTCCCCGATCAAGCCACCCCGAAGAAGCGCTGCGCCTCGCGCACCGCGTCCACCAACGCCTTGACCTCGTCCAGTTCGTTGTACAGGTAGAAGGACGCCCGCACGGTCGCCGGAATTCCCATCCGGCGGTGCAGCGGCCATGCGCAGTGGTGTCCGACGCGGACCTCGACGCCCTTGTCGTCCAGCACCTGACCGGCGTCGTGCGGGTGCACGCCGTCGATCACGAACGACACGGTACCGCCGCGGTGCTCGGTGTTGGTAGGCCCGATGATGCGCACGCCGTCGATCGCCGACAGCTCCCGCAGCGCGACCTCGGTGAGCTGCTGCTCGTGCTCGGCGATGCGGTCCATGCCGATCGCCGTGAGGTAGTCGACGGCCGCGCCCAAGCCGACGGCCTGCGAGGTCATCGGCACGCCCGCCTCGAACCGCTGCGGCGGCGCGGCGAACGTGGAGCGCTCCATGTGCACCAGCTCGATCATCGAGCCGCCGCTGATGAACGGCGGCATCGCGGCCAGCAGCTCGCGGCGCCCGTAGAGCACGCCGACCCCGGAGGGGCCGAGCATCTTGTGCCCGGAGAACACCGCGAAGTCCACGCCCAGCGCCTTGAAGTCCACCGGCTTGTGCGGCACCGACTGGCAGGCGTCCAGCACCACCAGCGCGCCGACCTGGTGCGCCCGCGAGACGATCTGCTCGGCCGGGTTCACCGTGCCCAGCACGTTGGACTGGTGGGTGAAGGCGACCACCTTGGCGCGCTCGGTGATCACACCGTCCACATCGGACAGGTCGAGGCGGCCCTCGTCGGTGACCCCGAACCAGCGCAGCGTGGCGCCGGTGCGCTCGCACAACTGCTGCCACGGCACCAGGTTCGCGTGGTGCTCCATCTCGGTCACCACGACCTCGTCGCCCGGCCCGAGGCGGAAGCGCTCGGCCTCCGCCCCGGACGTGGCGGCGTTGCTCATGGCGTAGGCGACGAGGTTGATGCCCTCGGTGGCGTTCTTGGCGAACACCACCTCGTCGGCGTCGACGCCGACGAAGCGGGCGATCCGGTCCCGGGCGCCCTCGTACGCGTCCGTGGCCTCCTCGGCGAGCTGGTGCGCGCCGCGGTGCACTGCCGCGTTGGAGTGCTCCAGGAAGGAACGCTCCGCGTCGAGCACCTGGCGCGGCCGTTGCGAGGTCGCCCCGGAGTCCAGGTACACCAGGCGCTGCCCGTCGCGGATCGTGCGACCCAGGATCGGGAAGTCCGCGCGGATCGCCGCCACGTCCAGCGGCGTGCTCGTGCGAGGAGGCTCAACGGTCATGACTGGGCTGCCGCCTCCTTCTTGCCGGTGAAACGCACGTAGCCCTTCTCCTCCAGCTCGTCGGCGAGCTCGGCACCACCGGACTCGACGACCTTGCCCTCGGCGAACACGTGCACGTAGTCCGGGGTGATGTGCTTGAGGATCCGGGTGTAGTGGGTGATCAGCAGAACACCCTTGCCGCCCTTGCCGTGGTACTTGTTGACGCCCTCGGAAACCACCCGCAGCGCGTCGACGTCGAGGCCGGAGTCCGTCTCGTCGAGGATCGCGAACTTCGGGTCCAGCAGGTCCAGCTGCAGGATCTCGTGGCGCTTCTTCTCACCACCGGAGAAGCCCTCGTTGACGCTGCGCTCGGCGAACGACGGGTCGATGTCCAGGTCCGACATGGCCTGCTTGACTTCCTTGACCCACTTGCGGATCTGCGGCGCCTCGCCGCGGACCGCGGTCGCGGCGGTGCGCAGGAAGTTCGACATCGACACGCCCGGCACCTCCACCGGGTACTGCATCGCGAGGAACAGACCGGCGCGGGCCCGCTCGTCGACGCTCATCTCCAGCACGTTCTCGCCGTCCAGCAGCACCGTGCCGGAGTCGATCTGGTACTTCGGGTGCCCGGCGATGGCGTAGGCCAGCGTCGACTTGCCGGAGCCGTTCGGGCCCATGATCGCGTGGATCTCGCCCGAGCGGATGGTCAGGTTGACGCCGTTGAGGATCGGCTTGGCGCCGTCCTCGGTGAGGACCGAGCCGTGCAGGTCCTTGATCTCCAGGGTGGCCATGTTCTTCTTCGTTCTCCTGGTGTGTTCGAAAAGCTTGCGGGTCAGGCGCCGACGACGGCGAGTTCGGCCTCGATGGCCGCTTCGAGCCGCTCCCGGACCTCGGGCACGGTGATCTTCTGCAGCAGCTCGCCGAAGAAGCCGCGCACCACCAGGCGCCGGGCCTGGTCCTGCGGGATGCCCCGGGCCTGCAGGTAGAACAGCTGCTCGTCGTCGAAGCGGCCGGTGGCGCTGGCGTGCCCGGCGCCCTCGATCTCGCCCGTCTCGATCTCCAGGTTCGGCACCGAGTCGGCCCGCGCACCCTCGGTCAGCACCAGGTTGCGGTTGAGCTCGTAGGTGTCCGTGCCCTCGGCCGCGGCCCGGATCAGCACGTCGCCGATCCACACCGAGTGCGCCGCGTCGCCCTGCAGCGCGCCCTTGTAGAGCACGTTGCTGCGGCAGTTCGGCACCGCGTGGTCCACCAGCATCCGGTGCTCCAGGTGCTGGCCGGCGTCGGCGAAGTACAGGCCGAGCAGCTCGGCGTCGCCGCCCTTGTCGCCGTAGGTGATGGTCGTGTTGACCCGCACCAGGTCGCCGCCGAGGGTGACGGCGAGGTGCCGGAACACCGCGTCGCGGCCCAGGTAGGCATGCTCGGAGCTGGCCTGGGTGGCGTCGTCGGCCCAGTCGTGCACCGACACCACGCGCAGCTGCGCGCCGTCGCCGGCGACGAACTCGACGTTGTCGCCCAGCGTGCCGGAGCCGCGGTAGTCGACCACCACGACGGCCTCGGCGAACTGCTCGGCGCGGACCTGCAGATGCCCGAAGGCGACCTGGCCCTCGCCCGGGCCGTGCACCGTGACGGTGATCGGGCCCTCGAGCTTGGTGTCCTTCGGGACCGTCACGATGGTGGCCTCGGTGAAGGAGCTCCAGGCCTGCGCGGCGATGCGGTCGGACGGGATGCCGCCGTTGCCGATCCGCGCGTCCTCGCGGCCCACGGTCTCCACGGTCGCGCCGTCACCGGTGACCTCGACCTTGATGTTGCCGGTGGCGGTGGCGGTGCCGTCGTGCAGGCCCTTGAGCCGCTTCATCGGCGTGAAGCGCCAGTCCTCCTCGCGGCCGCCGGGGACCTCGAAGGCCTCGACGTCGTAGGACGTGAAGCGCGCCCCGCGGGACGACTGGGGGATGCCCGAGCCGCCCCCGTGCGAGTGCTCGGTTAGGCCGTGCTGGGCGTCCGTCTTGGTGGTGCTCATCTCAGCCGACGGCCCCTTCCATCTGCAGCTCGATCAGGCGGTTCAGTTCCAGCGCGTATTCCATCGGCAGCTCGCGGGCGATCGGCTCGACGAAGCCGCGCACGATCACCGCCATCGCCTCGTCCTCGGTCAGGCCCCGCTGCATCAGGTAGAACAGCTGGTCGTCGCTGACCTTGGACACGGTCGCCTCGTGGCCCATCGACACGTCGTCGGTCCGGACGTCCACGTACGGGTAGGTGTCGGAGCGGCTGATGGTGTCCACCAGCAGCGCGTCGCACTTGACGTTGGACGACGAGTGGCGCGCCCGCTTCGCGACCTTGACCAGGCCGCGGTAGGAGGTGCGGCCGCCGCCCCGGGCGATCGACTTCGACACGATCGTCGAGGAGGTGTGCGGCGCCAGGTGCTCCATCTTCGCGCCCGCGTCCTGGTGCTGGCCCTCGCCGGCGAACGCCACCGAGAGCACCTCGCCCTTGGCGTGCTCGCCCATCAGGAACACCGACGGGTACTTCATGGTCACCTTGGAGCCGAGGTTGCCGTCGACCCACTCCATGGTGGCGCCCTCTTCGGCCTTGGCGCGCTTGGTGACCAGGTTGTAGACGTTGGTCGACCAGTTCTGGATCGTCGTGTAGCGGCAGCGGCCGCCCTTCTTGACGATGATCTCCACGACCGCCGAGTGCAGCGAGTCGCTGGAGTAGATCGGCGCCGTGCAGCCCTCGACGTAGTGCACGTAGGCACCCTCGTCGACGATGATCAGGGTCCGCTCGAACTGGCCCATGTTCTCGGTGTTGATCCGGAAGTAGGCCTGCAGCGGGATGTCGACGTGCACGCCCGGCGGCACATAGATGAACGAACCGCCCGACCACACCGCGGTGTTCAGCGCGGAGAACTTGTTGTCGCCGGCCGGGATGACCGAGCCGAAGTACTCCTTGAACAGCTCCGGGTGTTCCTTGAGGCCGGTGTCGGTGTCCAGGAAGATGACGCCCTGCTCCTCAAGGTCCTCGCGGATCTTGTGGTAGACGACCTCCGACTCGTACTGGGCGGCCACACCCGCGACGAGGCGCTGCTTCTCCGCCTCCGGGATGCCCAGCTTGTCGTAGGTGTTCTTGATGTCCTCCGGCAGGTCCTCCCAGGTCTGGGCCTGCTGCTCGGTGGAGCGGACGAAGTACTTGATGTTGTCGAAGTCGATCCCGGAGAGGTCGGCGCCCCAGTTCGGCATCGGCTTGCGGTCGAACAACCGCAGCGCCTTGAGCCGAGTCTCCAGCATCCAGTCGGCCTCGTCCTTCTTGGCCGAGATGTCGCGGACGACGCCCTCGTCGAGACCACGGCGGGCGCTGGCACCGGCGGCGTCCGAGTCGGCCCAGCCGTACTCGTAGCTGCCCACGCTGGCCAGGATCTCGTCCTGGCTGAGCTGGCCATTGCCTTCGGACGGCGTGGTGGGTGTGCGCTGCTCCGCAGCGGTAGTCATACGGACTCCCCTCCATCAGGAATCGGGGCGGTGATCTGCTGGCCCTTCGGGAGCGGGCCGGCAGGTGTCTGGGCGGAGCCCCGGGTGTCGCCACCCGGATCCGCGAACCGCGCGGTTGGGACGTGCGTGGTGCAGGCCGCATCACCGTTCGCGATGGTGGCCAGCCGCTGCACATGGGTGCCGAGCACTTCGGCGAACGCCGCCGTCTCGGCCTCGCACAGCTGCGGGAAGTCCGCAGCGACGTGCGCGACCGGGCAATGGTGCTGGCAGAGCTGCTCGCCGCTGGCGACGCTTCGCGTCGAGGCAGCGTAGCCCTCCCTGGTGAGCGCGTCGGCAAGGACCTCCGCGCGCTCGGCCGGGCTTGCCGCGGCCGCCAGCACCTCCCGGTGGTTGGCCACCAGCGCGGCCATCCGCCGGTCGGCGAACTCGCGGACCGCCTGCTCCCCCTCGTGTTCGGCGATGAACCGCAGCGCGGCCACCGCCAGGTCGTCGTAGGCGTGCCCGAACCGCGCCCGGCCCACCTCGGTGAGCAGGAACAGCTTCGCGGGCCGGCCGCGACCCCGGCGGCCCCGCGAGGAGGCTTCCCGGGTGTAGGCCTCGCCCTCGGCGACCAGCACGTCGAGGTGCCGGCGCACGGCGGTGGGGCTGAGCCCGAGTTCGTCGGCCACCGCGGCAGCGGTGATCGGCCCCCGTTCCAGCAGCAACCGCGCGACCGTGTGCCGGGTGCGCCCATCGCCGTGCGCGGCCGCACCGTGCTGGGGCGATTGGCCCTCAGCGGCGGCCGCGGTGCCCACAGCTGGGGCAGGCGGAGGCGTCCCGACGTTTTTCACAACACGAATGTTACCTATTTCCTCGCGAGGCACCAGGGTGCGGGGTCGCCGCGTGAGCTGACTCACGCGATTACGCTTCGTCGTCGTGGCGGCAGTCGAATCCCAAGACACAGCGGCGGCGGATCCCGCGGCGCAACAGCCCCTGGACCGCACCGAGCGGCGTCAGCTCGACGTCGTGCGCCGGTTCGGCACCACCGGGTCGCTGGTGCTCGCGGTCGGCGCGATCGGCGCCGGCGCCGCCCCGGTGGACAACCCGCTGTCGGGAGCCCGCCTGATCGGCCTGCCCGTCCGAATCCCGACCGTGGCGATGGCCAGCTGCTGGCTGGGCATGCTGATGATCGTCATGGCCTGGCTGTGGCTGGGCAAGCTCTGCTGGCCGGGCCGCGCCCGGATGCTGTCGGTCACCCAGCTGGCCCGCACCCTGGCGATGTGGGCGCTGCCGCTGGCCCTGGCCCCGCCGCTGTTCAGCACCGACATGTACAGCTACCTGGCGCAGAGCGAGGTGGCCGCGCGCGGCTTCAACCCGTACGTGCTGGGCTCCGCCGCCGCGCTGGGCGTCGACCACCCGTTCACCGCCAACGTGCCCAACATCTGGCGCGACACCCCGTCGCCGTACGGGCCGCTGTTCCTGATGTTCGGCCAGGTGATCTCCCGGATCGTCGGCGACAACGTGGTGTTCGGGGTGCTGGTGTGGCGCGCGGTGATGCTGTGCGGGCTGGCGCTGGCGATCTGGGCGATCCCGCGGCTGGCCCGCCGCTGCGGGGTGCACCCGGCAGCGGCGCTGTGGCTCGGCGCGGCCAACCCCATCGTGCTGTTCCACGTGGTCAGCGGCATGCACAACGAGGCGCTGATGGTCGGCATCATGCTCGCCGCCATCGAGCTGGGCCTGCGCTACCAGACCCTGCCGGGCACCATCGCCGCCGGCGTGCTGCTGACCGTCGCCGGGGCGATCAAGCCGCCGGGGTGGATCGCGCTCGGCTTCTTCGGCATCTACCTGGTGCTGCGGCGCGGCGGCCGGTTCCGCGACCTGGTGCGGGTCGCTGCGCTGCTGAGCGCGGTGTTCCTGGCCACCATGACGGTGATCACGGTGGCCAGCGGCTGGGGCCTCGGCTGGATCGACACCTTCGACGTGCCCAACCGGGTCAAGACGTTCATGGCGCCGCTGACCGCGTTCGGGATGACCGGCGGCGGCCTGAGCACGCTGCTCGGGCTGGGCAACCAGACCGACGCGATGCTGGTCATCACCAAGATCATCGGCTACCTGATCGTCGCCGCGATGTGCCTGCGGATGCTGTGGCTGTCCTTCCGCGGCCGCATCGAACCGCTGGCGGCGATGGGCATCACGTTCCTCACCCTCGCGCTGGCGGTGCCGGTGCTGTGGCCCTGGTACCTGCTGTGGTCGGTGGTGCCGCTGGCGCTGTCCACCAACAACACCCGGTTCCGGATCATCGCGGCCGCGATCTGCGCCGTGGTCTCGCTGCTGGTGCCGCCGACCGGCGCGGGATTCGTGCTGCGCGCCTACCAGATCCCGTTCGCGGTGATCGCCGCGGCGATCGCCTTCGCGATCACGCTCTGGCTGGTGCGCGGCAAGGTACCGGGCCTGCTGCCGACCCGCGGCGGTGTTCGGCCGGTCACGCAATAGGCTTGGATGTCGTGAGCAACGCCGACAGCCCGGCCGTCCGGTTGCGGGGGCTGAAGAAGCGCTTCGGCGACACCGTCGCCGTTGCCGGACTCGACCTGTGCTTGCCGCGCGGCAGCGTCCTGGCGCTGCTCGGCCCCAACGGCGCGGGCAAGACCACCACCGTCGAGATCTGCGAGGGCTTCCAGCGCCCGGACGAAGGCGAAGTGCGCGTGCTCGGGCTCGACCCGCGCACCCAGTCCGAGGCGCTGCGGCCGCGGATCGGCGTGATGCCGCAGGGCGGCGGCGCCTACCCGGGCGTGCGCGCCGACGAGATGCTGCACCTGGTCGCCGCCTGCGCCGCCGACCCGCTGGACCCGGCGTGGCTGCTGGACGTGCTCGGCCTCGACGCCGCACGCCGCACGCCCTACAAGCGGCTCTCCGGCGGCCAGCAGCAGCGCCTGTCGCTGGCGTGCGCCCTGGTCGGCCGCCCCGAGCTGGTGTTCCTCGACGAGCCCACCGCCGGCCTGGACCCGCAGGCGCGGCGGCTGGTCTGGGACCTGGTCGGCGCGCTGCGCAGGGACGGCGTCAGCGTGCTGCTGACGACCCACCTGATGGACGAGGCGGAGGCGCTGGCCGACCGGGTGCTGATCGTGGACCACGGTCGCGCGGTCGCCGAGGGCACCGCCGAGGAGCTCACCGAGCCCGCGGACGGCAGGCAGGAACTCCGCTTCCGCTCGCAGACCGGGCTAGACCTGAAGCTGCTGCTGGCGGCGCTGCCGGAGGGCTGCGAGGCCACCGAGCTGCGCCCCGGCGACTACGTGGTGCGCGGCGTCGTCGACCCGCAGGTGGTGTCGACGGTGACCGCGTGGTGCGCGCAGCACGGCGTGCTCGCGCAGGAACTCCGGGTCAGCCGCCGCAGCCTGGAGGACGTGTTCCTCGAACTGACCGGACGGGAGCTGCGATCGTGAACGCCGAGACCAACGCGCCGGCCCAGCTCGGCGCCCAGTTCCCGGCGGGCACGTTCGCGCCGAAGCCGGGCCGGGGCCGCGCTGGCCGGATGCTGGCCGCGCAGACCAAGATCGAGGCGCTGCTGATCATCCGGCACGGCGAGCAGGCCCTGCTGACGCTGATCATCCCGCTGGCGCTGCTGATCGGGCTGAGCACGCTGCACATCGGCACGCTGCCGGAGCCGCGGGTGAACTCGGTGATGCCGCGGATCCTGGCGCTGGCGGTGATGTCCACGGCGTTCACCGGCCAGGCCATCGCGCTCGGCTTCGACCGCCGCTACGGCGTGCTCAAGCGGCTGTCCGCGACGGCGCTGCCGCGGTGGACGCTGGTGTCCGGGCGCGTCCTGGCGACCCTGCTGGTCGTCGCGCTGCAGGCGGTCGTGCTGAGCGTCGCCGCAGTACTGCTGGGCTGGTCACCGGCTCTTTCCGGGCTGCTGCCGGCGATCCCGCTGCTGGTGCTGGGCACGCTGGCCTTCGGCGCGGCCGGGGTGCTGGTCGGCGGTGCGCTGCGGGCCGAGATCGTGCTGGCGCTGGCCAACGCGATCTGGTTCGTGCTGCTGCTCGCCGGCGGCCTGGCGCTGCCCGCGAGCGACCTGCCGGGCCCGGTCGCCGCGGTCGCCGGATACCTGCCCTCCGGTGCCCTCGCGGAAGCGCTCGACGCGGCCCTGGTCGACGGCGCCCTGCCGGGCGTCCAGCCGGTCGCGGTGCTCGCGGCGTGGGGCGCGGTGTGCGGCGCCCTGGCGATCCGCACCACCCGCCTGACCTGACCCTTTCCCGCAAGCAGGCAACCGTGTCCACTTTGCGTTGCTGTAGAGGCTGTTTTGGATGTCGTGGTGTGAGGTGTGGTAACGCGGGGTTTCGTCTTTGAAGCGGCGCAGCCGCTTAGCCCACCCTCGCAACCGGCACCGCCGCGGGTTCTCAGGGGTCTTCTCGCGAGGACAGCCCCGGCGTGGTGAATTGGCATTCATGAGTCGGGGATCCCACAGCGAGAAGGCACCTGAGGTTCCGCCACCCGCACCGCTACGCAGGATGAGTCTGGAAACAGGCTCATAACAGCACAAAGTGCACACGGGTCTGAGTCCGGTGAAACCGCGCGAGGGCAGACAAATACTGGAACGGCGTTCTACGATGCGCGCATGACGGAGATCGCGCGGCGAGCGAAGCAGTCCCTGGAACTCATCCACGCCATGATCTACTTCGCCCCCGAGGCCGCCGACGGCTTCGCCGGGCTCGGCCTCGAACGCGGCCTGATGTCCTACTACGCCGGCCGGTCCGCCGCGATGGGCCCCGTCGGCGCCGGCGTCGTCGCGGCGACGTTCTACAACTTCAACCCCGAATCCATCGCCCCCGTGATCCCCCGGGCCTGGTCGATCGCCGCGCCGGAAGCCGTCCTCACCGCCCGGCTCAAAGCCGCCGACGCGGCGCTGCGCCGGCTGCTCGGCGACGACACCATCGCCTCCGGCGCCGTCGCAGAAACCGCCGAACTGGCCCGCGAGGCCGCGCAGGCCTGCACCCCGGACGGCAAACCGCTGTACGCCGCGCACGCCGACCTCGACTGGCCCGACGAGCCGCACCTCGAGCTCTGGCACGCGATCACGCTGCTGCGCGAATTCCGCGGCGACGCGCACATCGCCGCACTGCAGCAGGGCGGCCTGAGCGGCATCCAGGCGCTCGCGCTGCACAGCACCGTGCCGGGCGGCTTCAACGGGGACGCGGCCAAGAAGCTCCGCGCCTGGTCCGACGAGCAATGGGACCGCGCCTTCCAGCAGCTGCGCGAGCGCGGCCTGGTCAGCGCCGACCGCGAGATCACCGAGGCCGGTCACGCGCTGCGCGAGGAGATCGAGGCCGCGACCGACGCGATGTCGATGGCCCCCTGGTCCGCGCTCGGCGAGACCCGGACGACCGAGCTGATCGGCAGCGGCGGAAGGCTCAGCAAGGCGCTGGTGGAGGCGGGCGCGATGCCGCAGGGACTCCGCCGCACGCGCTGAAAATCATCGGCCCCGCGTTGTCAAGCCCCTGCGGGCGGGCGGGTCCCGGCGGCGTCATACCATCGAGGTCGTGCCAACGGCCTCTCTGACTTCCCGGATCTCCCGCCCGTCGCCGCGCGTCGTGCGCGCGCTGGCCATCGCCGTGCTGGTGACGCAGGCGCTGATCTCGGTGACCGGCGTGATCGTCCGGGTGACCGGCTCCGGGCTCGGCTGCCCCACCTGGCCGCAGTGCTTCCCCGGCAGCATGGTGCCCGTCGAGCACCCCGAGGTCGCGACCCTGCACCAGGTGATCGAGTTCGGCAACCGGCTGCTGACCGGCGTGATCGGGTTCATCGCGCTGGCCTGCCTGCTGGCCGCGTGGCGCTGCCTGCCGTACCGGAAGCGGCTGGTCGGGCTCGCGCTGATCATGCCGCTGGGCGTGGTCGCGCAGGCGATCATCGGCGGCATCACGGTGCGCGTCAACCTGGCCTGGTGGAGCGTGTCGATCCACTTCATGGCCTCCGCGGTGCTCATCTTCCTGGCCGCGATCCTGGTCAAGGCGACCACCGAGGGCGACCGCCCGCCGGTCGGCGTGGTGCCGGCGCCGATGCGCAAGCTGCTGGCCGCCCTCGTGGTGGTCACCGCGGCCGTGCTGGTCCTCGGCACCCTGGTCACCGCCGCCGGCCCGCACGCCGGCGACCCGGACACCCCGCGGCTCGACATCCCGGTGCCGACGCTGGTCCAGGCCCACGGCCTGCTGGTGATGGCGTACGTGCTGCTGCTCGCGATCTTCGGCGTGTGGCTGCGCAACGCCCGCCCGACCAAGGCCCTGCTGAAGACCTACGGCACTGCGTGCGTGCTCGTGCTGGTGCAGGGCGGGATCGGCTCCGTGCAGTACTACCTCGGCGTGCCCGAGGCGATGGTCGTGCTGCACATGCTGGCGGCGACGCTGGTGATCATCGTGACCGCCATGCTCTGGTGCGAGGCCCGCCACCGCGGCCCGCTGCCGCAGCCGGCGACCGAGGCCACCGCCAAGGAATCCGTCCCCGCCTGACCGCGGTCTCCTTCGTGCCCGCCGTCGAGCGGGACCGGCGCAGGACCCACCAGATCGCCACCAGGCACAGGGCGTTGAGTCCGAACAGGACGATCGGAACCGATGTGGCGGAAGCCAGTTCGATGCCGATGCCGAGCAAGGGCGGGGACGCGACGCCGCCCAGCATCGAAGCCGCGATCACGTACGCCCCGGCACGGCGCGCATCGGGCACCAGCCGGTGCAGCCACGGCAGGCCGGTCGGGAAGACCGGCGCGATGAACAGGCCGAGGCCGGCGTAGGCGAACGGAGCGAGCGGCGGGACGACCGCCAGCGCGAGACAGACCGCCATGCCCACGCAGCTCCCGGTGAGGATGGTCTGCTCCGACCAGCGGAGCGTCAGCGGCGCCACGAGGAACCGGCCGACCGTCATCATGAGCCAGTACACGGCGGTGGCGGTCGTCGCCGCGCCGACGGTGTAGCCGACGGACGTCAGGTGCGTCGGCTCCCACCCGCCGGCCCCGGACTCGACGCCCATGTTGAGCACGTACAGAACGATGAACGCGCCGGTGATGGCGATGCCGCGGCTGCGCAGGTGCGTGCTCCGGTCCACGGCAGCGGTCGGGCCGATCCCGACCCGCTGCTCGCGCACGCCGCGGACCAGCACCACGACCGCGGCCGACGCGAGCGCGAAGACGAAGAAGACCCGGGTGTAGCCCTCTGGGCCCAGCTGCGCCAGCACCGCCGGGGCGAGGATCGACCCGACCCCGAAGAACGCGTTGAGCAGGTTCAGCATGGCCGGGCTGCGCGCGCCGAACCCGATCGCGAACAGGTAGTTGAGCCCGTAGTCGATCGCGCCGTACCCGAGCCCGGCGACGAACGCGCCCAGGAGCGCGACCGGCCACTGCGGCGCCGCCGCGAACACGGCGGCGCCCACCGCCATCGCCACGTAGGACCAGCCGAGGAGGACTCGGTTGCCGATCCGGCCGCCGGCCAGGTGGAACGCCATCACGCCGAGCAGCCCGCCGACGAAGTGGGCGCTCAGCGCCAGCCCGGCCACGGCCGGCGAAACCCCGTGCGCGGCGCGCACCGCCGGGATCGCGGGGCCGTAAAGAGCCTGGAGCGCACCGATCAGGACGAAACCCGCGAACGCCCCGGCGATTCCCACGCCGCTGAACAACCGCGGCGCGGCGTCCTTCGCATTGCTCAACGCAGCCTCCCGTGAACGTTCCCGTGAACGTTCACGAGGATGCCGCGAGGACATGCCGGCGTCAAGGCCGCAAGCCGCGAACGTTCTTCGCCGATGTGGTGAGATGGACCGATGGCGGCCCCGGTACGCAGACCCACGATCAAGGACGTCGCGCGCGCCGCCCAGGTGTCGTACCAGACCGTTTCCCGCGCGATCAACGACAAGCCGGACATCGACCCGGAGACCAAGCGCCGGGTGCTCGCGGCCGCCGAGCGGCTCGGATACCGGCCGAGCAGGCACGCGCGGGCCCTGGTCAAGCCGCGCCCGAGCACGATCGGCCTGGTCATCCCGGACCTGACCAACCCCTTCTTCCCCGAGGTCATGGCCGGGCTGATCGACTCGGCCGCGACCCGCGGCTGGCAGGTGAACGTCGTCAGCAGCGCGGGACCGGCCGACGAGGCCGACCTGCTCAGATCGTTCGCCGCCGAGGTGGACGCCCTGGTCGGCTACTTCAACCACCTCGACCGGACGCCCGCCGAGCTGGACGTGGACATCCCCGTCGTGCTGCTCGACGCCGAGGACGAGGCGCCGCGCCGAGGTGCCGTCACCGTGGACGTCGACGCGGGCGTGCGGGCCGGCGTGCGGCACCTGCTGGACCGCGGGCACCGCACCCTCGGCATGATCGACTGCGCTACCAGCTGCGACCGCCACCAGCGGCGGCGGTCCTTCGTGCAGGCCCTCGGGGAGAGCGGGATCGAACTGCCCGCCGACGCGATCGAGCAGGCCGAGCAGTCCATCCCGGACGCCGAGCGGGCGACGCACCGGCTGCTGGACCGCCGACCCGGTTCGACCGCGATCTTCGCGTTCAACGACCTGACCGCGGTGGGGGTCGTGCGCGCCCTGCACGCGCGCGGGCTGCGCGTTCCGCAGGACTGCGCGGTGCTGGGTTTCGACGGCCTGGCGCTGGGCGAGTTGATCACGCCGCCCCTGACCACGCTGCACATCGACAAGCGGCGCCTGGGAAGCCTCGCGGTCGACGAGGTGGAACGCCTGCTCGCGCGGCAGGAGGAAACGGCGAGCGTCGAGCTGGTTCCCGAACTCGTCATCCGGGAATCGACCTAGCAGCGCGCGGAGATCACAAGCGCACCTCGCGCTCGACGTTTTCGTTCACCGCGCGAGAAGACCGTCGGTCAGCCGAGGATGCCGCGGTCGTAGGCCGCGGCTACCGCGGCGGCCCGGTCGTTGACGCCCAGCTTGCCGTAGAGGTGGGTGAGGTGGGTCTTGACCGTCGCCTCGCTGACGAACAGGTCCGCCGCGATCTCGCGATTCGACCGCCCCTTGGCCACCAGCCCCAGGACCTCGCGCTCGCGCGCGCTCAACGGCTGCTCGCCCGGCGACCGCACCCGGGACACCAGCCGCGAGGCCACTGCCGGCGAGAGCACCGTCCGGCCCGCGGCCGCCGCCCGGACCGCGGCGAACAGCTCGTCGCGCATCGCATCCTTGAGCAGGTAGCCGGTGGCGCCGGCCTCGATCGCCGCGAGGGTGTCGGAATCCGTGTCATAAGTGGTCAGCACGAGCACCTTGCAGCGCTGACCGCGCCGGACCAGCTCGGCGATTGCCGCCACCCCGCCGCCACCGGGCATCCGCAGATCCATCAGGACCACGTCGGGATCCAGCTCCACGGCCAGCGCGACGGCCGACGGCCCGTCCGACGCCTCGCCGAGAACCTCGATGTCGGCCGCCGAATCGAACATCCCGCGCAACCCGTCGCGCACGACCGGATGGTCGTCGACGATCAGCAGCGTGATGGCGCGGTCAGGCATGGCGCACCAAAGGTACGCGCGCCGAAACCGCCGTCCCGCACCCGGGCTCGGACTCGATCTCGAAGGTCCCCGCCACCCGCTCCGCGCGGGCGCGCATCCCGCCCATCCCGAAGCCGCCCGCGCGCTCCCGGGCATCGACGCGGTGCGGATCGAAGCCGCGGCCGTCATCGCGCACGTCGACGGTCACCTCGTCGTCCATGTACGACAGGGTCACGCCGACCCGGGTCGCGCGGGCGTGCCGCCCCGCGTTGGCCAGCGCCTCCTGGGCGATGCGCAGCAAGGTCGCCTCGATCTCCTCGTGCAGGGCCTCGACGTCGCCGGTCACGGTGAACCCGGCCCGCACACCGGCGGTGGCCGACCATTCCTCGACCGTCTTGTGCAGCGCCACGGGCAGCGCGTCGTGCTCCAACGCGCTGGGCCCGAGATCCTGCACCGACCGACGAGCTTCGCCTAGACCGTGGCGCGCCAGGCTCGCGGCCCGCTCGACGTGGCCGCGAGCCACCGCCGGGTCCTCGCTGTCCGCGGCCGCCTGCAACTGCGTGACGATCCCGGCCAGGCTCTGCGCGATGGTGTCGTGGATCTCGGCCGCCAGCCGCCGGCGTTCGTCACTGATGCCGGCCTCCCTCGCCTGCACCAGGAGCTGCGCGTGCAGGCCCGCGTTCTCCTCGTGCGCCTGCCGCAGCTGGGCGTTGGCCCGCTGAAGCTCGTCGATCGTGAGCGCCCTGCCCCTGGCGCTCTCGTCCCGCTGCACCTCCAGCCGCACGAACAAGAGCACCAACCCGGCGTTGATCGCGAACAACGCGACGAATGCGACCCAGTTCATCGGGCTCTGCGGCGGCAGCCCGCCGGACTGCGAACCCGCCATCGTGAGCGCGGTGGCCACGAGCCCGGCGTTCGCCGTGCGTGGCGGCAGCAGCTGCCTGACGTCGAAGTAGCCTTGCAGCGCGTAGATCGCGAAGAACGGGTTGAGCCAGGTGAGCACGAACGCGAGCGCCCACCGCACGACGAAGTAGACCTGCCCGTGCACCCCGTGCTCGGGCACGCCCGGCCGGATGCGCTCCCAGCACAGCTGCCAGACGAGCGACACCAGGACCAGCGCGGCCGCGACCTCCATCTCCGCGCTCGTCATCACCGCATCCGCCGCGAACGCCGAAACCAGCGTGGCGACGCCCAACAGCGCGTGCGGACCCCAGCGGACGGACCAGTCCCGCTGCTCGACCGTCGTCATGCCCCGCTTCACCGTCCCGGCTTTTCCCAGCGGAACCAGCGCACGGCGGCACCGACGAGAACCCTGATCCACACCACCAGGACCACCAGGTGCAGCCAGTTCGGCCAGCTGCCCCCGGCCGCCTCGCCGAGCGCCAGCGACGCCGCCCCCAGCGGCGTGAACGAGACGATCCGTTGCAGGAGTTCCGGCATGATCGGAACCGGAATCCACACCCCGGCGGTGAACATCATCGAGAAGAACGCTACCGAACCGAGCGCCGCCGCGGCCTTCGAACTCCGCGCCACGGCGGACAACGCCGCGCCCAGCGCGAGCGCGCTGAGCATGGCGAGGAACAAGGTCAACGCGTAGGCGGCGAACCGGTCGGGCAGCGCGACGCCGAAGGCGACGCGGCCGACGGTGATCGCCAGCACCACCGAGCACAGCACGGCGGCACCGTGCAGGCCGATCTGCGCGGCCAGCAGCGCGTTCGGCCGCACCGGCGTGGTCGACATGCGGCGGAGGATGCCGCGCTCCCGGTAGCCGGAGAGCACGGGCGGCATGGCTTGGACACCGGCCATGATCATGGCCGTCAGCACCACCACCGGGACGTAGAGGTCGATGACGCGCCGGCCGTCCAGGTCGGGATCGGCCTCCCGGAACGCCGGGATCAGGCCGAGGATCGTCAGCAGCACGGTGGGCGACAGCACGATCCAGAACAGGTTCCCCGGTTCGCGGGCGAACAACCGGGCCTCGGCCTTGAGCACCGCGACGGATGCCGATGCCGCCATGTCAGGCCTCCTTCCCGGTCAGGTCGAGGAAGGCCTCATCCAGCGTCGTGTCGGTGACGCGCAGCTCGCGGGCGGTGACGCCCTGCCGGGCCAGCAGCGTGAGCACCGCGTTGACCGTCTCGTCGGTGCCGCTGATGACCAGCCGATCGCCCTCGCGCCGCACCGACGCCACGTCCGGCAGCGAAGCCAGCTCGGTCTCGTCGAGCCGCCCCGAGGGCGCGAAGGAGATGACGGTCGACGCGGCGGCCCGGCCGACGAGCCTGGCCGGGGCGTCGAGGGCCACCACCCTGCCGCGGTCGATCACCGCGACCCGGTCGCACAGCCGCTGGGCCTCCTCCATGAAGTGGGTGACCAGCACGACCGTCACGCCGCCCGCGCGCACCTCCTCGATCAGCCGCCAGGTGTCCCGGCGGGCCCGCGGGTCCAGGCCGGTGGTGAGCTCGTCGAGCACCACGATCTCGGGATTGCCGATCAGGGCCAGCGCGATGAACAGCCGCTGCTGCTGGCCGCCGGAGAGCGCGCCGAAGCGGGTCTTCAGCTGCGCGGTGATCCCGAGCCGCTCCGCGAGGCCCCGCCAGTCCGCGGGCCGCGGGTAGAAAGCGGCGTAGAGCTCCAGCGCCTCGCGCACGGTGATCTTGGGTTGCAGCTGGGACTCCTGCAGCTGCGCGCCCAGGATCCGGGTGAGCCGGTCGCGGTCGGCCGCCGGGTCGAGACCGGCGACCCGCACCGCCCCGGCATCCGGTGCGCGCAGGCCTTCGATGCATTCGACGGTGGTCGTCTTGCCCGCGCCGTTGGGGCCGAGGATCCCGAAGATCTCGCCGGCTTCGACGGTGAAGTCCACGCCGTCCACGACGGGTCTTCCCCCGTAGGACTTGCACAGCCCGTCGACTTCGATGATCGCCATGCCGCGAGTCTCGCGGGGCGGCGCTCCGCCGGACATCGCCCGGCTCGCTCGAACCGGCATCAGCCGATCGGCCGATGCCGACATCCCCCGCGCCCCGGCGGTCAGAAGCGCAGCTTGGGCTTGCCCTCACGCTCCCAGCGGCGCCAGAGCTCCGGCATCTCGCCGGAGAGCCACTGGTAGAACTCGTTCACCGTGCGCAGGCGGCGGGCCCGCTCGCCCTGGCCGCTGAACATCCGCAGCCCCTCCGCGGTGAGCGCTTCGAGCGCGGTCACCCGCTCCATGCGCTGGCGCACCAGCGCCGGCCAGCGGTCCTCCTCCACCTGGTACAGCGCCGCTTCGCGGCCCTGCCGCGTGGTCTTGGAGATCACCCCGAGCCGCATCAGCAGCCGGACGTTGGTGCTGATCGAACCCGTGCTCGCGGCCAGCGCGTGGGACAGCTCCGCGGCGGTGCGCTCCGGCGGGTCGCAGACCAGCAGGAACGCCAGGATGCGGCCGGCGATCAGCGGCATGCCCTCGCTGGCCTCGAAGTGCGCGGCCATCTGCTCGATCCACTCCGACATGGCTGGCCGGTCGGTGCGCTGCAAGTAGTCGGACACGACGACTCCAAGTGATCGACTTTAGTCATCGCTGAAAAAATAGACCACAGCGAAGATTTCGGCCAGCATCGACCACCGGTGTGTTGCGGGCCTTCAGCAGTTCTTTCAGGATGCGGCGTCAGCCGCATGCGGTGTGGGACTCGGCTCGCACCGCCGCGGGTTCTCAGACTGTGCCCGCCCCGTCGGCGTTCTTGGCGCAAAACGAGCCTGGAAACAGCCTCCTCACCGGGCGCGCGGGCCGGCCATCTTCCGCCGGTGCGCGGGGCCGATCTTCAGCGCCGCGACCGTCTCGCCGTCCCACTCGTGCGGCGACAGCCCGTCGACGGCTTCGACGAGGGCCTCCCCCGCCGCCACGTCGGGCACCATCACGTCGCCGAGCAGCCCGTCCTCGCCGACCAGCACGACCCGGGCACCGGCCCGCCCCAGGTTCTCCACCACCGCGCGCGCGGACCCGCCGTGCGCGGCGACGAACGCCTTGGCCGCGGCGATCGCCTTCGGCGACGGTGCGGCGGTCTGTTCGGTGTCCTTCTCAGCAGCCGTCATGCCCGGAATCCTAAACACGTTTCACCCTTGGAGGGCCGCCACGTTGCGCACGACACCCGCGCGATCAACGGGCCCGCCGGGGATGATTTCGACTGCCGGCAGGTTTCCGGGGAAGATCGGGTCGGGCTCCTCCCTCGAAGCGGCGCAGCCGCTCGGCCCGCCTACGCAGCCGGCACCGCCGTGCAAGATGAGTTTGGAAACAGCTTCCAGCGGGGAAGATCGGGTCGGCGTGCGGAGTTGCACCCCTCGAACGACAACAGGCGAAGGAGCGAGCATGCGTGCGATTCGGGTGGCGGCCAACGGCGGACCGGAGGTCCTGGAGTACGGCGAAACCGAGCTGCCCGACCCGCAGTCCGGCCAGCTGCTGGTCGAGGTTGCCGCGGCCGGGGTCAACTTCATCGACACCTACCAGCGCAGCGGGATCTACTCGATGCAGCTGCCGTTCACGCCCGGCTCGGAGGGCGCGGGCAAGGTCGTCGCGGTGGGCCCCGACGTGACCGGCTTCGGCGTCGGCGACCGGGTCGCCTGGGCGATGGCGCCGGGCAGCTACGCCGAGCGGGCGCTGGTGCCCGCCGACAAGGCGGTGCGGGTGCCGGACGGGGTGGACGACCGGACGGCGGCCGCGGCCCTCCTGCAGGGGCTGACCGCGCACTACCTGATCACCTCCACCTACCCGGTGGGCACCGGCGAGACCGCCCTGGTGCACGCCGCGGCCGGCGGCATGGGCCTGCTGCTGACCCAGCTGATCAAGTCGCGCGGCGCCAACGTGATCGGCACCGTGTCCACGGCGGAGAAGGAGGAACTGGCGCGGGAGGCGGGCGCCGACGAGATCATCCGCTACACCGAGGAGGACGTGGCCGAGGAGGTCGCGGACCTCACCGACGGGCGCGGCGTGGACGTGGTCTACGACGGCGTCGGCAAGACCACCTTCGACGCGAGCCTGGCCAGCCTGCGGCCGCGCGGCATGCTGGCGCTGTTCGGCGCGTCCAGCGGCCCGGTGCCGCCGGTGGACCCGCAGCGGCTGAACGCGGCGGGCTCGGTGTTCCTGACCCGCCCGAGCCTGGCGCACCACATCCTGACCCGCGAGGAGCTGGACTGGCGGGCCGAGGAGCTGTTCGCGTGGATCGCCGCCGGCACCCTGAAGATCCGCATCGGCGGCACCTACCCGCTGCCGGACGCCCGCCGGGCGCACGAAGACCTGGAAGGCCGCCGAACCACCGGAAAACTCCTCCTCCTGCCCTGACCACCGCGGATGTCCGCATTCCGATGAGGGTTCTCCGGCCTCGTCCTGCACGGCCCAGCGGTTAGCAGCCCAGCGGTTAGCGGCGGCGCAGTTAGCGGCGGCGCAGTTAGCGGCGGCGCAGTTAGCGGCGGCGCAGTTAGCGGCGGCGCAGTTAGCGGCGGCGCAGTTAGCGGCGGCGCAGTTAGCGGCCCTGCGGGAGCCGCAGCGGCCTGCTCGACTCCGGGATCCCGACGCACGTATGCCCCGCCTCCGGCGTGTCGCATCCCGACATGCCGGAGGTTGTGGACAACTCACGCAATTTCAATGGAAATCGAAGGTCCGATTTCCATTGAAATTGCGGACGACCGCACGTCGGGGTGAGTGCGGGGAGGGGATCAGAAGGGCCAGCCGAAGACCGGGAGGCTCAGCGCCGAGTCCACCGCGAGGGCCACGCACACGATCATCAGGTACGTGTTCGACATGTGGAACAGCTTCATCGGCTTGGTCTTCTCGCCGCGCTTGGTCGCGGCGTGCAGCCGGTGCGCCAGGAGGATGAACCACGCGCCCGCCAGGGCCGCGAACGCCGCGTAGAGCCAGCCGGTCGCCGGGACCAGCAGCAGCGTCCAGGCCACCATCAGCCAGGTGTAGATCAGGATCTGCCGCGACACGTACGTCGGCTCGGCCACCACCGGCAGCATCGGGACGCCGGCGCGCTCATAGTCGTCCTTGTACTTCATCGCCAGCGACCAGGTGTGCGGCGGCGTCCAGAAGAAGATCACGCCGAACATCACCAGCGCCGGCCAGTCCACCCGGCCGGTCACCCCGGCCCAGCCGATCACCACCGGCATGCAGCCCGCGGCGCCGCCCCAGACGATGTTCTGCGCGGTGCGCCGCTTGAGCACCAGCGTGTAGACGAAGACGTAGAACAGGATGGTGCCGACCGCCAGCGACGCGGCCAGCAGGTTCGTCGTCGCCCACAGCCAGCCGAAGGACGCGACGCCGAGCACGATCCCGAAGATCAGCGCGTGCCGGTTGGACACCGTGTGCCGCACCAGTGGGCGCGCCCGCGTGCGCTTCATCACCTGGTCGATATCGGCGTCGGCGACGCAGTTCAGCGCGTTCGCGCTGCCCGCCGCCATGGTGCCGCCGATCAGCGTGACGATCACCAGCCAGGGCGACGGGATGCCCCGCGCGGCCAGCAG
This sequence comes from Saccharopolyspora elongata, assembly GCF_004348985.1. Taxonomy (GTDB): domain Bacteria; phylum Actinomycetota; class Actinomycetes; order Mycobacteriales; family Pseudonocardiaceae; genus Saccharopolyspora; species Saccharopolyspora elongata. The sequence goes on from NZ_SMKW01000053.1 coordinate 26,015, forward strand.
CATCGCCGGGATGGTGGTCACCAGCAGCAGCTCGATGACCCGCGGCTTGATCAGCCCGGCATAGGCTTTCAGCAGCTCAGCGGGCCGCCGAGCGCGCTGCGTCCGGGGGGCGTCGACGACGGTGGTCACGACGCTGCGCTCACCGACGGCATGGCACTCCTAAGGCGATTCGGACGACCTGGACCAACCCGGGCACCCCGGATATGGACCGACCATGAATAGTAGGCGCGCTACTGAAGCCGCCCTCGCGCGGGTCGCGCCCGAGGCGCCGCGAACGGACCGGTGGCCCTGGTCACGCCCCTTCCCCGGTATCCTGGCCGTGTTCCCGCCGCGATCGGGAACGGGGTCGCCCCTCAGCGCAAAACCGCAGGGCACGGGCAGGCGGCAGCCGAGTCTCCGACACCCGGATGGCGCAACCGTGGTCTCCCAGGCGCAGCGCCGGGCGCCGTCCGTCGCCGCTCCCCGCGAGCGGCTGACAGCAATCCAGACGGGTCGGCACGTGGCTGATCGGACACGACTAGGCTGCCCGTCGGACGAGGGATAACCGCGGTTCGAATCGGTCCAGCACCGCATTCGCCGTCACATACGAAAACCGCCGAAGGAAACTTGGAGCTGCGTCCGTGTCCGTCACCGACGACCTTGCCCGCTTGACCACCAAGCACCTGCCCGAAGACTGGACCGAGCTGGACCAGCGCGCGGTGGACACCGCCCGCGTGCTGGCCGCCGACGCGGTGGAGAACTGCGGCAGCGGCCACCCGGGCACCGCGATGAGCCTGGCGCCCGCCGCCTACGCGCTGTTCCAGCGCGTCATGCGCCACGACCCCACCGACCCGAACTGGATCGGCCGCGACCGGTTCGTGCTGTCGGCCGGGCACTCGAGCCTGACGCTGTACGTGCAGCTGTTCCTGGCCGGCTACGGCCTGGAGCTGGACGACCTGAAGGCGCTGCGCAAGTGGGGTTCGAAGACCCCGGGCCACCCCGAGTACGGGCACACCGACGGCGTCGAGACCACCACTGGTCCGCTGGGCCAGGGCCTGGCCACCGCGGTCGGCATGGCGATGGCCGCCCGCCGCGAGCGCGGCCTGTACGACCCGGAGGCCGCCGCGGGTGAGAGCCCGTTCGACCACCACGTCTACGTGATCGCCTCCGACGGCGACATCGAGGAGGGCATCACCTCCGAGGCGTCGTCGCTGGCTGGTACCCAGCAGCTGGGCAACCTCACGGTGATCTACGACGCCAACGAGATCTCCATCGAGGACGACACCCGCATCGCGCTGTCCGAGGACACCGCCAAGCGGTACGAGTCCTACGGCTGGCAGGTCCTGGTGGTGCACGGCGGCGAGGACGTCAAGGGCCTGCTGGAGGCCATCGAGTCGGCCAAGGCCGAGACCTCCCGCCCGACGCTGATCGTGCTGCGCACGGTGATCGGCTTCCCGGCCCCGACCAAGATGAACACCGGCAAGGCGCACGGCGCCGCGCTGGGCGCCGACGAGGTCGCCGGGGTCAAGCAGGCGCTGGGCTTCGACCCGGAGCAGTCGTTCCAGGTCGACGACGAGGTGCTGACCCACGCCCGCGAGGTCGTGGCCCGCGGCAAGGCCGCCCGCGCCGAGTGGCAGGTCGCCTTCGACAAGTGGGCCTCGGCCAACCCGGAGCGCAAGGCGCTGCTGGACCGGCTGAGCACCCGCGAGCTGCCCGCCGGCTGGCAGGAGAAGCTGCCGACCTGGGAGGCCGACGGCAAGGGCGTCGCCACCCGCAAGGCCTCCGGTGAGGTCCTCAACGCGCTGGCCGACGTGCTGCCGGAGCTGTGGGGCGGCTCGGCCGACCTGGCGGAGAGCAACAACACCACGATGAAGGGCGCCGCCTCGTTCGGCCCGGAGTCGATCTCCACCAGCACCTGGAACGCCAACCCGTACGGCCGGACGCTGCACTTCGGCATCCGCGAGCACGCGATGGGCGCGATCCTCAACGGCATCGCGCTGCACGGCGGCACCCGCCCCTACGGCGGCACCTTCCTGGTGTTCAGCGACTACATGCGCCCGGCGGTCCGGCTGGCCGCGCTGATGAAGACCCCGGTCATCTTCGTGTGGACGCACGACTCGATCGGCCTCGGCGAGGACGGCCCGACGCACCAGCCGATCGAGCACGTCGCCTCGCTGCGCGCGATCCCCGGCTTCTCGCTGGTCCGCCCGGCGGACGCCAACGAGACCGCGGCCTCGTGGAAGGCGATCCTGGAGGACCCGAGCGGCCCGGCCGGGCTGGCGCTGACCCGCCAGGGCGTGCCGACGCTGGAGGGCGTGGACGCCGACGGCGTCGCCAAGGGCGCCTACGTGCTGGCCGAGGCCGGCAACGGCAAGCCCGAGGCGATCCTGATCGCCACCGGCTCCGAGGTCCAGCTGGCCGTCGAGGCCAGGAAGATCCTGGAGGCCGACGGCGTTGCCACTCGTGTGGTGTCCGTGCCGTGCGTCGAGTGGTTCGACGCCCAGGACGAGGCCTACCGCGAGTCGGTGCTGCCGAAGGCGGTCAAGGCCCGCGTCTCCGTCGAGGCCGGCATCGCGCTGCCGTGGTACCGGTTCGTCGGGGACGCCGGCGAGTCGGTGTCCCTCGAGCACTTCGGCGCCTCGGCCGACTACAAGACCCTGTACGACGAGTTCGGCATCACCGTCGACGCCGTTGTCGCGGCGGCCCGGCGCAGCCTGAGCAACGCCGAGCAGGCGTGAGCGGAGGAATTTCTGTGACCACCAACCCGAACCTCAAGGCGCTCAGCGAGGCCGGGGTCTCGATCTGGCTGGACGACCTGTCGCGCCAGCGGATCTCCTCGGGCAACCTGGCCGAGCTCATCACCGACCAGGCGGTCGTCGGCGTCACGAGCAACCCGACGATCTTCGCCAACGCGCTGTCCAACGCCGCCGACTACAACGAGAAGGTGCGCGAGCTGGCGGCCCGCGGCGCGAGCGTGGACGACACGGTGCGCGAGCTGACCACCGCCGACGTCCGGGACGCGGCGGACATCTTCCGCAACGTCTACGAGTCGACCGGCCGCGTCGACGGCCGGGTCTCGCTGGAGGTCGACCCGCGGCTGGCGCACGACACCGACCGCACCGTCGCCGAGGCCATCGACCTGTGGAAGGCCGTGGACCGGCCGAACCTGATGGTCAAGATCCCGGCCACCCTGGCGGGCCTGCCCGCGATCACCCGCGTGCTCGCCGAGGGCATCAGCGTCAACGTCACGCTGATCTTCTCGGTGCAGCGCTACCGCGACGTGATGGACGCGTTCCTGGCCGGCCTGGAGCAGGCCAAGGCCAACGGCCACGACGTCAGCCAGATCTCCTCGGTCGCGTCGTTCTTCGTGTCCCGGGTGGACACCGAGATCGACAAGCGGCTGGCGAAGATCGAGGGTGGCGAGGAGCTGCGCGGCAAGGCCGCGATCGCCAACGCCCGGCTGGCCTACGCGGCCTACCTGGAGGTCTTCTCCTCCGAGCGCTGGAAGGCGCTGGAGGCCGACGGCGCCAAGGCGCAGCGTCCGCTGTGGGCGTCCACCGGTGTGAAGGACCCGTCCTACTCCGACACGCGCTACGTGGACGAGCTGGTCGCGCCGAACACGGTGAACACCATGCCGGAGGCGACCCTGAAGGCCACCGCCGACCACGCCGACGTGCGCGGCGACCTGGTCACCGGCACGGCCGCCGCCTCGCAGCAGGTCTTCGACGACCTCGCGAAGATCGGCATCGACCTCGACGACGTCTTCGCGGTGCTGGAGAGCGAGGGCGTCGAGAAGTTCGAGAAGTCCTGGACCGAACTGCTGGACACCGTCAGCCAGCAGCTGACGGCAGCGAAGTAACGAACAGCCGAAGTCTCCGGGAATTCCGGGCCGGTGCGCATCTGCCGCACCGGCCCGGATCGGCGACACTGTGGTCGCACGAAGTTGGCTTCCAAGATCGAACTCCGGAAAACGCAGGTCGAACTGGGGTTCGAGTCCAACTAAATCGAGCGCTGAAGGAACTACATGGCAACCGAAACCTCCGTGGACATTCGCGATGTGGCGCTAGCGGCCGAGGCCCGACCGCTGGTCGAGCAGTTGGCCGCCGATGCGGTTGCCGGCAAGCTCGCCGCCCAGGACGCCACGCTGTGGGGCCCGGACGCGGAGAGCGAGGCATCCATCCGGCTGTCCTGGACGACGCTGCACGAGAGCTCGCGTCCGCTGCTCGCCGAGATCGACGCGCTGCGCGCCGATCTGCACGCCGAGGGCCTGGACCGCATCGTGCTGGCCGGGATGGGTGGCTCGTCGCTGGCTCCGGAGGTGATCACCGCGACCGCAGGCGTGCCGCTGGTCGTGCTGGACACCACCGACCCCGGGCAGGTCGCCGACGCGCTGTCCGGTGATCTCGACCGGACCGTGCTGGTGGTCTCCTCGAAGTCGGGCACGACCGTCGAGACCGACAGCCACCGCCGGATCTTCGAGCGGGCTTTCACGCAAAACGGAATCGATCCTGTGACCCGCATCATCGTGGTCACCGACCCCGGTTCGCCGATGGAGTCGGCGGCGCGCGAGGCAGGCTACCGCAAGGTCTTCACCGCCGACCCGCACGTGGGCGGCCGCTACTCGGCGCTGACCGCCTTCGGCCTGGTGCCCGCCGGGCTGGCCGGTGCCGACGTCGCCGCGCTGCTGGACGACGCGGCCGCCGCGTTCGGGCCGCTGAGCGCCGATGACGCCGACAACCCGGCGTTGCAGCTGGCCGCGGCGCTGAGTGCCGCGCACGCCAAGGGCGCGGAGAAGGTCGTGTTCGCCGACACCGGCTCGGGCATCAAGGGCTTCGGCGACTGGGTCGAGCAGCTGATCGCCGAGTCCACCGGCAAGAACGGCACCGGCCTGCTGCCGGTGGTCGTGGAGAACACCGACGCACCAGGATTCTTCGACGCCTACGAAGACGCGACGACCGTGGCCGTCGGCCCGTACGTGCCGGGCGCGCAGATCAGCACCACCGGCCCGCTGGGCGGCATGTTCCTGCTGTGGGAGTTCGCGACCGCGGTGGCCGGCCGGCTGCTGGGCATCGACCCGTTCGACCAGCCGGACGTGGAGGCCGCGAAGAAGGCCGCGCGGGCGCTGCTGGACGGCCCGGCCGGTGGCCCGGCCGCGACCCCGGCGCTGGTCGACGGCTCGGTCGAGGTGCACGCCTCCGGCGACTGGCTGACCGCAGGCGTCGGCACCGTGGCCGAGGCGCTGCGGGCGTTCCTGGCCATTGCGCCGGAGCGCGGCTACCTTTCGGTGCAGGCGTACCTGGACCGACTCGACGACGCCTCGACCGCGGTGCTGCGGCCGGAGCTGGCGCGCCGCACCGGGCTGCAGACGACCTTCGGCTGGGGCCCGCGGTTCCTGCACTCCACCGGCCAGTACCACAAGGGCGGCCACCAGAACGGCGTGTTCCTGCAGATCACCGGTGCCGCCGAAGAGGACCTGGAGGTGCCGGACCGGCCGTACACCCTGGCCGGGCTGCAGCGCGCCCAGGCGCTCGGCGATGGCCAGGTGCTCGCCGACCGGGGCCGGCCGGTGCTGCGCCTGCACCTCACCGACCGGGCGGCCGGGCTCGTCGAGCTGGTCAAGGCCGTGCAGGACCTGCGCTCCTTGGAGGACCGGGCGTGACTCAAAGCGAACAGTGGCACAACCCGCTGCGCGACCCGCGGGACAAGCGGCTGCCCAGGATCGCCGGCCCGTGCGGGCTGACGATCTTCGGCGTGACCGGTGACCTCTCCCGCAAGAAGCTGATGCCGGCGATCTACGACCTCGCCAACCGCGGCCTGCTGCCGCCGGGCTTCGCGCTGACCGGCTTCGCCCGCCGCGACTGGGCCGACCAGGACTTCGGCCAGGTCGTCTACGACGCGGTCAAGGAGCACGCGCGGACCCCGTTCCACCAGAACGTCTGGGACCGGCTGGCGGAGGGCATCCGGTTCGTGCCCGGCTCGTTCGACGACGACGCCGCGTTCGACCGGCTCGCCGCCACGGTCAAGGAACTCGACGCCGACCGGGGCACCGGCGGCAACCACGCGTTCTACCTGTCGGTGCCGCCGTCGGCGTTCCCGACGGTGCTCAAGCAGCTGTCGCGGTCCGGGCTGACCGAGCCGACCGACGAGAGCTGGCGGCGGGTGGTCATCGAGAAGCCGTTCGGCCACGACCTGGAGAGCGCGCGGCACCTCAACGGCGTCGTCAACGAGGTGTTCCCCGAGGAGTCGGTGTTCCGCATCGACCACTACCTCGGCAAGGAGACGGTGCAAAACATCCTGGCGCTGCGCTTCGCGAACCAGCTGTTCGAGCCGATCTGGAACGCGCACTACGTGGACCACGTGCAGATCACCATGGCCGAGGACATCGGCCTGGGCGGGCGCGCCGGCTACTACGACGGCATCGGCGCGGCCCGCGACGTGATCCAGAACCACCTGCTGCAGCTGCTGGCGTTCACCGCGATGGAGGAGCCGGTCTCCTTCTCGCCGCAGGACCTGCGCGCGGAGAAGGTCAAGGTGCTGTCGGCGACCAAGCCGGTCGGCCCGTTCGACGAGACCACCGCCCGCGGCCAGTACACCGGCGGCTGGCAGGGCGGTTCGCTGGTGCCGGGCCTGCACGAGGAGGGCGGTTTCGCGTCCGACTCGATCACCGAGACCTACGCGGCGATCACCCTCGAGGTGGAGAGCCGGCGGTGGGCCGGGGTCCCGTTCTACCTGCGCACCGGCAAGCGGCTGGGCCGCCGGGTCACCGAGATCGCGGTGGTCTTCAAGCGCGCCCCGCACCTGCCGTTCGACAGCACCATGACCGAGGAGCTCGGGCAGAACGCCCTGGTGATCCGGGTGCAGCCGGACGAGGGCATCACGATGCGCTTCGGCGCGAAGGTGCCGGGCACCTCGATGGAGGTGCGCGACGTGACCATGGACTTCGGTTACGGGCACGCGTTCACCGAGTCCTCGCCGGAGGCCTACGAGCGGCTGATCCTGGACGTGCTGCTCGGCGAGCCGTCGCTGTTCCCGGTCAACGAGGAAGTCGAACTGTCCTGGCAAATCCTGGACCCGGTGCTGGAGCACTGGGCCGCCCGCGGCAAGCCCCAGCCGTACAAGGCCGGGACGTGGGGTCCGCCGTCGGCGGACGCGATGCTGGCCCGAACCGGACGCGTCTGGAGGCGACCGTGATCATCGATCTGCCGTCCACCACCACTTCGCAGGTCAACAAGAAGCTGGTCGAACTGCGCGAGTCCGGTGGTGCGGTCGCGCTGGGCCGGGTGCTGACGCTGGTGATCGTCACCGGCGACGGCACCGAGGTGGAGAAGGCCATCCAGGCCGCCAACGACGCCAGCCGGGAGCACCCGTGCCGGGTGATCGTGGTGGCCAGCGGGGCGCGGCAGGCCGCGCCCCGGCTGGACGCCCAAATCCGCGTCGGCGGCGACGCGGGGGCGTCGGAGGTCATCGTGCTGCGGCTGTACGGGCCGCTGGCCGACGAGGGCGCGGGCTCGGTGGTGCCGTTGCTGCTGCCGGACGCCCCGGTGGTCGCCTGGTGGCCCTCGGACGCGCCGGAAAGCCCCGCGAAGGACCCGATCGGCGCGCTGTCGCACCGGCGGATCACCGACGCGGCGGCCGACGGCGACCCGATCGTCTCGCTGCAGAAGCGCGTCGAGTCCTATGCCGACGGTGACACGGATCTGGCCTGGACCCGGCTGACCTCGTGGCGCGCGGTGCTGGCGGCGGCGCTGGACCTGCCGCCGCACGAGGCGGTCACGGCCGCCACGGTCACCGGCGCGGCGGACTCGCCGTCGACCGACCTGCTGGCCGCGTGGCTGGCCAGCTACCTGGGCATCCCGGTGCGCCGGGTGGAGCACCCGCGCGGACCGGGCATCGTCTCGGCGGTGCTGGAGCGCCCGTCCGGGAACGTGGAGATCGTCCGCCCGGACGGCAAGGTCGGGACGCTGACCCAGCCTGGCCAGCCGGACCGGCGGGTGTCGCTGCACCGCCGCGAGGTGCGCGACTGCCTCACCGAGGAACTGCGCCGCCTCGACCCGGACGAGATCTACGAGGCCACCCTGCAGGGCCTGGACGAGATCGTGCGCGGCGAACCGGCGGCGGAGGTCGCCGGTTCGGCAGAGGCCGGTTCATGAGCCGACCGGAAGTGGTCGTGCACGCCACCGGCGAGCTGCTGGCCGCCGCGGCGGCGGCCCGGCTGATCACCAGGATCGTCGACGCGCAGGCCGCGCACGGCGTGGCATCGGTGGTGCTCACCGGTGGCCGGACGGGCATCGGCGTGCTCGAACAGGTCAACTGCTCCCCCGCCCGGGACGCGGTGGACTGGGCGAACGTGGACGTGTACTGGGGCGACGAACGGTTCCTGCCGGACGGCGACCCGGACCGCAACGAGACCCAGGCCCGCCACGCCCTGCTCGACCACGTCCCGGTCACCCCGGAGCGGGTGCACGCGATGGCGCCGTCGGACGGCAAGTTCGGCCCGGACGCCGATGCGGCGGCGGCGCACTACGCGGAGGTGCTCGCGACCACGGCGTCGCGGGCGACCGACATCGCGGTGCCGCACTTCGACGTCCTGCTGCTGGGCGTCGGCGAGGAGGGGCACACGGCGTCGCTGTTCCCGGACACGCCGTACGTGCGGGAGGCCGAGCGGACGGTGGTGGGCGTGCACGACTGCCCGAAGCCGCCGCCGACCCGGATCTCCCTGACGCTCCGGGCGATCCAGGCGGCATCGGAGGTCTGGCTGATGACCACGGGCGAGGCGAAGGCCGAACCGGTGGCGGCGGCGCTGGGCGGGGCGAAGCCGGTGGACATCCCGGCGGCGGGAGCCCGCGGCCGGGACCGGACCCTGTGGCTGCTGGACCCGACCGCGGCATCGGCCGTCCCGACCGGAGGCTGATCCCCCGGGTGAAGGGCACCCCGAGCACGCTCGGAGGTGCCCTTCACCCGTTCCGCAGGTCGCATATCTGGTCGCGGGGCCGTTGATCATTCCGGCTCCGCGGGCGGTCCGCTGGTTCAGGCTGGGCCGGTGCACCAGGAACGAGATGTGGTCCCGGGCTTCGTCGTCGGGATCGATGCCCGGATGGTCGCCGGGCACGCCTCGAGATCGTTTCAATCCGCGTGAGCGGGAACAATCCGCTGCGGGCGCTGGGTAATCTTCCGCGTTATGCGCCGTGCACGAGGTCGACTTCTTCGCGTCTGCGCATTCGTGCTGGGGATTTCCGTCAGCGCCGTGCTGCTGCCGACCGCGATCAACATCGGCACCGGCGGCACCGCCCCGGCCTTCCTCGCGCCGTACACCGCCTGGACCTGGCCGGTCATCGGTGTGCTGTGGGCCGTTTCCGTGGTGGTCGGGTTGTGGGAGATGCTGGCGCGCCAGCAGTCGGCCATCACCAGCCGCCCCGTCGATCACCCGCGCAACCGGCCGAACGCGCTGGACCGCGTCGAGCGCTACGTCGGCCAGCGGTTCTCGCAGTCGCTCGCCGCCAAAGCACGCATCGAACTGGACCTCGACGAACGGCCGGACGCGGTCATCCGCCCGCAGTCCCTGACGGTGCAACCCGTCGGCGGTGCCGAGAAGGCCATCGCGTCGAACGCGCCGATCTCCGAGGTCTTCGACGAGCTCCACCAGTCGATGCTCATCCTCGGCGATCCGGGCGCGGGCAAGACCACGCTGCTGCTGGAGCTGGCTCGCGCGCTGGTCGAACGCGCCCGGCGGGACCCGGAGCAGCCGATCCCCGTGCTGGTCGACCTCTCCGGATGGCCCGGCACCGACGACAAGAAGCGCGGGCCGAACGATTTCGTCCAATGGCTGCGCGACGAACTGCGGCGCAGGTACACCATTCCGCACGCCGTCACCGACGCCTGGCTGGCCACAGGAAAGCTGGCGTTGTTGCTCGACGGCCTCGACGAGGTGGCCCCGGAACACCGCGAGGAGTGCGTCCGCGAACTCAACTCCTTGCCGCAGAAGGTGTTCATGCCGCAGATCGCGGTGTGCAGCCGCCTGGGCGAGTACGACAGGTTGCCCGAGCGGCTCAGCCTGCACGGCGCGGTGCGCATCCAGCCGCTGACCCGCGGTCGGCTGGCGGAGTACTTCGAGGGCACCGGGCAGGGGCTCCACGGCGTCCGGTCGATGCTGACCAGCGACCCGGAGCTGTGGGAACTGCTGGACTCCCCGCTGATGCTCAACATCATGGCGCTGGCCGTGCAGGGAGCCGACGGCGAGCAGCTGCGGGCCGAGGACACGACCACCGCGCGCCGGGAGCTGTTCGACGCCTACGTCTGCGAGGTGCTGGCGCGCCGGGTCACTCCGCCATCCCGCTACACGCCCCGGGAAACCATCCGCGCGCTGTGGTTCATGGCGATGCTGGCCAGGGATTCCTACCGCGGCAACGCGGCGTTGCGGATCCGGTTCCTGTCCCACCTCGACTGGTACAAGTGCGTCCCGCTCGACGTCACCGTGGCGGTCACGGGCGTTTTCACACCGGTGGCCCTGGGGGCTTTCACCGCACCGATCGTGCTCGCCGCAGTGGTGCGGTTCGGCCTGTTCGCGGGCGTGGTCACCGCGTGCGCCGCAGCGGCGGCGACAGCCATGACCAGCAACGACGCGCTCGCGCCCGCCCGTGCGCGGCCGTTGCCGCACCTGGCGAAGACCGTCCGCTCCGCAGTGGTCGTCGGCCTGACTGCCGGGGCGGGCACGATCGGTCTCGTGCTGGCGGTGCGCTGGATCCTCGCCGATGTCCCCGCACCGGTGTGCGCCGCCATCGTTGCCGCGGGCGCCGCCGTCAGCGCCGGTCTCACCGCATCGGTTTACCACGTGGCGGAAGCCGTCACCGCGTGGTTGGTCGGGCTCGCGTCCGGTCTCGCGGCCCTGGGGCTGGTGCTGTGGATCGGCCCGACCGAAGAACTGGTGGCCGGCTGGATGATCGGCCTGGCGGGCAGCGCCTTCATCGGAGCGATGGTCTCGGGCACGGACCAGTTCTGCATCTCCCGGCTGACCAGGGCCGCGCCGAAGAACAGGGGCTTCACCAAGCAGAACGTGCTCTGCGTGGTCGCGGGAGCGCTCGTCGCCGTGTTGCCGGGCATCGCCGTGGGCGCACCGCCCGACTCCCGATTCCTCGGGTTCGCCGTCGGGTTGGTGATCGGCGGCTGCGGGCTCCTCGCCTGGGAAGACGGGCCAGGAGCATCGCTGCTCGGCCTGCTGGTGTTCCGCTTCACCGGCTACCTGCCGCCCAGGCGGCGCGACTTCCTCGCGCACGCCGCGGACCGGAGCCTGCTGAGCCGGTCGGACGGCGAGTGGCGGTTCGTGCACCTGCTGGTGCGCGACCACCTCGCCGAATGCGATCCGGCCCTGCTCGGGGCCCGAGCCGAGCAACGGGCCCGGGAACTGGCCGGGAACCGCTCCCGCCGGGCGGCGTGACCCGCCCCGGCCGGGATCGGCCCGGATCGGGCGATATGGGTGTTCCTCGCCATTTCCGCGTCGTTGGTCGTACGCTGTGGCGCGCAGTTGTCGATCAGCGGCGAGGTGAGCTGGGATGACCCGCACGCAGGGGTTGCGTCGGATCCGGGCGGACGTGATGGGGCTGGCACTGGGGTTGGTGGCGATCCTGCTCGGGCTCTTCGGGACCACCGGGGCGGCGGCGAAGGAGCCGACCACCGCGATGCGCGGGATGTGGATCGCCGGGGTGGAGAACATCGACTGGCCGAGCAAACCGGGGCTTTCCGCCGCGCAGCAGCAGGACGAGTACCGGGAGCTGCTCGACCAGGCCGTCGCGAACAGGCTGAACGCCGTGTTCGTCCAGGTGCGGCCGACCGCCGACGCGTTCTGGCCGTCGCCGCACGAGCCGTGGTCGCACTGGTTGACCGGGCAGCAGGGCCGCGATCCCGGCTACGACCCGCTGCGGTTCATGGTCGACGAGGCGCACCAGCGCGGCCTGCAGTTCCACGCCTGGTTCAACCCGTACCGGATCAGCATGACCGACGACCCGCAGGCGCTCGTCCCGGAGCACCCGGCCCGCAAACACCCGGAGTGGACCTTCGCCTACGGCGGCAAGCTCTACTACGACCCGGGCGTGCCGGCGGCCCGCGAGTTCGTGACCCGCGCGATCATGCACGCGGTCGAGAACTACGACGTCGACGGCGTCCATCTCGACGATTACTTCTACCCGTACCCCGTCGAGGGCCAGAAGGTCCCGGACGAGAAGACCTTCGCCGAGCACGGCAAGGGCTTCGACGACATCGAGGACTGGCGCCGGCACAACGTCGACCAGCTGGTGGCGGACCTCGACGCCCGGGTGCACCGGGCCAAGCCGGACGCGAAGTTCGGCGTCAGCCCGTTCGGCATCTGGCGCAACGCGTCCAGCGACCCGGCCGGCTCGGACACCAAGGGCCTGGAGTCGTACTCGGCGATCTACGCCGACACCCGCAAGTGGGTGCGGGAGGGCTGGGTCGACTACATCGCCCCGCAGGTCTACTGGCAGATCGGTCACCCGGCCGCCGACTACGCCGCCCTGATCCCGTGGTGGTCCAAGACGGTCTCGGGCACCGGCGTGGACCTCTACATCGGCCAGGCCGCCTACCGGGTCGGCAAGGAGGGCTGGACCGACCCCGGCGAGCTCTCCGCCCACCTGGCGCTCAACAGCGACTACCGCGGCGTCAAGGGCGATATCTACTTCAGCGCGAAGTCGCTGACCACCAACGCCGCCGAAGCCATGGCCCGCGTCGTCAAGGAGCACTACTCGGACCGCTGAGCCGCCATCTCCGCCGGAACCGCGGCGGTCACCTGGTCAGGCGGTGGGGTCTTCGCGGTAGATCTGGAGGCGGAGATCGCGCGCCTTGGTCATGTGGTCTCTGGCCAGGTCGTGGGCCCGGGCCGCGTCGCGTTGTTCGATCGCGTCGATCAGGGCCCGGTGTTCGTCGAGGGCTTCCGCCCAGCGGCCCTGGACCTTGAGGGTGGTCGCCGGGTAGCGGGTCAGGTGGTTGTTCAGGCGGGTCAGCAGATCGACGATGGTGCCGTTGTGACTGGCCACCCAGATCGCTTCGTGCACCGCCCGGTTGGCCGCCGCCATCGCCGCCGGGTCGTCGGTCGAGGTGCTGTCCATCGCAGCCTGGGCGCGGCGGATGCGGATCAGATCGAACTCGCTGTGCCGCTGGGCGGCCGCTGATGCCGCGGTGGCCTCCAGGGAGATCCGGACCTCGTAGATCTCGAGGATCTCCTCCGGGCTTCGGGTGCGGACCCGCATGCCGCGGTCGCCCCGCTCGACCAGTCCGTCCTGTTCCAGGCGGCGCAGCGCCTCGCGCACCGGCGTGCGGCTGGTGCCGTACCGCTCCGCCAGGGCCAGCTCCACCAGCTGGGCACCGGTCTCGAAGGTGCCGTCGACGATCTCGCCGCGCAGCCGGTCGTACACCTCGGACAGCGTCGTCACTCCTTCTGCCACCTCGTGAGCGCCGACCCCGGCTCCTACCGGAACGACCACTCACGACTACGTTCGGTCCGGTGCGTGGCGCCTTCGCGCCGGGCGACCCGGTCGGAGGCGCCACGCCCGAGCACCGAACGCAAAGTATACCTCGGTATGCATTGCGTCCCTAGGCGATGCGGACGGCGAGTCCTTCCAGGCCGGGCACCGCCGGGAACCGTTGCAGCACCTGCGGATCGCGTAGACCTGGAAGTCCTCAGCCATTGCCCACCGGCTTCGCCGCACCGGCGCCGGCCAACCGGCCGAACACCGCGCCCGAGGTCAGGCCGCTGCCGCCCGGGTAGTTGCCGGAGAACAACCCGCCGACCATCTCACCGGCGGCGTACAGCCCGTCGATCGGCTGCCCCTCGGTGTCCAGCACCTGGGCGGATTCGTCCACGTGCACCCCGCCGAAGGTGAAGGTGATCCCGCAGCCCACGGCGTAGCCGTAGTACGGGGCGGTGTCCAGGGCCTGCGCCCAGTTGGACTTCGGCGGCTGGACCTGCGCGGCGCGCCCGTCCTTGACCGCCGGGTCGAACGGCTCGTCCACGATGGACGCGTTGAACTCCGCCACGGTGCGCCGCAAGCCGTCGACGTCGATGCCCAGCTCTTCCGCGAGTTCGGCCAGCGAGTCGGCCTGCGCGCCCGCGATCGGCCGCGAGTCGTACTCCTCCTTGCGCAGCAGCGGGCGGGTCTTGGCGTCGAACAGCTGGAACGCCCGGCCCTGCGGCTGGCGCAGGATCTCCCGCCCGTACTTGGCGTAGGTGTAGTTGCGGAAGTCCGCGCCTTCGTCGACGAACCGCTCGCCCTCGATGTTGACCACGATGCCGATCGGATAGCTCTGCCGGGTCAGCTGGTTGGTCAGCTCCCGGTTGCCGCCGGTCGGGCTGCCGTCGGCGTCCCACGCCACGCTGTGGCAGGAACCCCAGTCGCCGTGCGGGGCGGCGCCGGCGGCCAGCGCGAGGTCGAGCACGTCACCGGTGTTGGTCGGCGTGCCGCGCACCAGCGCGCGATCCCAGCCCTCGCCGAGGTGCTCGGCGCGGCGCTCGGGGTCGGATTCGAAGCCACCGGCCGACAACACCACCGCACGTGCCCTGATCCGGTGCTCGGCGCCGCCGGAATCGCGGTAGGTGACGCCTCGCTCGGCCGCGTCGGAGAGGTGCAGCGCCGTGACCTCCGCGTCGTAGCGGATCTCCACGCCCTCTTCCAGCGCGGCCTTGGTGTGCTGGGCGATGAGCCCCTTGCCGCCGTCGACGGTGCCGACGAACAGGCCGCCGGAGAACACCCACTTGCCGTCGGACAGGTAGGCCTGGCGCTCGTACATCAGCCGCCACTGGATGCCCTTGCCGGCCAGCCAGCGCACGGCATCGGCGGAGCGGGAGACCAGGATCTTGGTCAGCACCGGGTCGCACTTGCCGTCGGTGACCCGCCGCATGTCGTCCTCGAAGGCGCTCTCCGGGTAGGCGGGCACCACGGAATCCGCGTGCCGCTCGTCGGGTTCGAGCAGGTCGGCGACGTCGGTGAGGCCGTCGAAGGCGAACCGGAACGCACCGGCGGTGTAGAAGGAGTTGCCGCCGGCGGCGTCTTCCGGCGCCTTCTCCAGCAGCAGCACCTTCGCGCCCTGCTCCACGGCCGAGTGCACGGCGGAGAACCCGGCGTTGCCGCCGCCGACCACCACGACGTCGAACCGGTCGGTCTCCGGCTTGCTCATTCTTCGTCTCCCTTGTCGTTCGAGGTTTCGGTCATGGGCCGCCCGGTCCAGCGCTCCCAGAGCGTGGCGATCGAGGCGTAGTCGAGCCGGCCGAGCCCTTCCGAGACGCCGAGCTCGTAGACGGTGTGCGCGCCCTGGATGCCGAACAGCGGCACCCCGGTGTCCTGGGCCATGGCCAACGCCAGGGTGGAGTCCTTGCGGGCGGCCTCGGTGGGCATGCCGCCGTCGTATTCGCCGCGCAGGATCCGCTCCACGAAGCGGTGCGTCAGCGGGCGGGTCAGCCCGGCCTCGGGGCCGGACAGCAGCGCGGCCAGCGCCGAGCCGGACACCCCGGTGGCCGCGCCCAGCGCACCGGCCTCGGCGAGCACCACCATCACCGCGTGCGCCACCGCGTTGTTGATCACCTTCGCGGCCATGCCGCTGCCCACCGGCCCGAACCTGGTGATGGTCGCGCTGATCGCCGCCAGCACGTCGGTCACCTTGTCCACATCGGACTCTTCGCCGCCGACCAGCAGCGTGGCGGTGCCACCGGCCATCTGCGACACCCCGGACAGGATCGCGGCGTCCACAATGCCGATGCCGTGGGCAGCGCAGATCTTCAGCTCCTCGGCCATGTCGGCCGGATTGACCGTGCTGGTCTCCACGATCACCCCGCCGGCCCGCATCCGCGGCGCCAGCTCGGCGATCACCTGCAGCGAAACCTTCGGCGTCGGCAGCGAAAGCACCACCACATCGGACTCCGCCAGCTCGGCCACCTCGGCAACCGCGCTCACCTGAGGGGCCTTCGCGACCTCGGCAACGCGCTCGGCGTCGAGGTCGAACACCCGCAGCGGCCCGTGCGCGGCGAGCCGACCGGCGACCGCACCACCCATGTTCCCCAGCCCGCACAACGAAACGGTGTCACTCACCGACGTTCTCCTTTCCAGTTGCGACCAAATCGGCGTTCGCCATCCCTCAGAGGCGGATCGAGAAGGGGTCGGGGGTCTGGCCGGTGAGGTCGACCATCACGTTCTTGGTGTTGAGGTAATCGTGGAGGGCTTCTTCGCCGCGTTCGCGGCCGTAGCCGGACTTCCGGGTGCCGCCGAAGGGCGCCTGCGCGGCGCTGGCCCGGTAGGTGTTGACCCAGACCGTGCCCGCTCGCAGCCGCTTGGCGACCCGGTGGGCGCGGGTCAGGTCGTTGGCCCAGATCCCGGACGCCAGGCCGAAATCGCTGTCGTTGGCGATCTTGACCGCTTCGTCGTCGTCGGCGAACGGGATCGCGCTCAGCACCGGGCCGAAGATCTCCTCGCGGGCCAGCTTCGAGTCGTTCGCGACGTCGGCGAACACCGTGGGCCGCACGAACAGCCCCTCGCCCAGTGCCGGGTCGTCGACCGGCTCGGCGCCGACCACCGCGCGGGCGCCGGCTTCGACACCGGAGTCGATGGCGCGCTGGATGCGGTCGCGCTGCGGCTCGTTGGCGACCGGCCCCATCTGAGTCCGCGGATCCGCCGGGTCACCGAGGCGGATCTCCGCGGCTCGCGCCGCGACCGCCTGCACCACCTGCTCGTAGACCGATTCCTGCACCAGCAGCCGGCTTCCGGCGATGCAGGTCTGGCCGCCCGCGGCGAAGATCCCGGCGACCGCGCCGGTGACCGCGCGGTCCAGGTCGGCGTCGGCGAAGACGATGTTCGGGGACTTGCCGCCCAGCTCCAGCGTGACCGGGATCAGGTTCGTGGCCGCGGCGGCCGCGATGGCCCGGCCGGTGGGCACGCTGCCGGTGAAGCTGATCCGGTCCAGGCCCGGGTGCTCGGTCAGCGCGATCCCGGCCTGCGGCCCACCGGAGACGATGTTGATCACTCCCGGCGGGAACCCGGCCTGCTCGACGAGGTCGGCCATGCGCAGCGTGGTCGCCGAGGCGTGCTCGGAGGGCTTGATGACCACTGTGCACCCCGCCGCCAGCGCCGGGGCGAGCTTGTTGGCCAGCAGCTGCATCGGCGAGTTCCAGGCGGTGATCAGCGCGGCGACGCCGATCGGCTCGGCGAGCGTGTAGTCCAGGGTGTCCGGGTTGTCCAACGGGATGGTGCGCCCGTAGAGCTTGTCTGCGTAACCGGCGAAGAACCGGTAGTTGCGGGCGGCGAAGCGCGCCTGGCCGGTGGTCTCGCGGACCAGCTTGCCGTTGTCGGTGGACTCCAGCCTTCCCAGTTCCTCGGCGTACTCGTCCACCAGCGCGGCCAGCCGGTTCATCAGCTCGGCGCGGCGCACGCCAGGTGTCGTCGACCAGCCGCCGTCGAAGGCGGCGCGGGCCGCGGCGACGGCGGCGTCGACGTCTTGCGGGCTCGCGTCCGGAATGGTGGCGAACTCCGCCGCGGTGAAGGGGTTGATCGCGGGCAGCTCCTGCCCGGTGGACGCCCGCACCCGCTGCCCGCCGATGAGCATCCGGTCACTGGGGTTGGTCATGAGACGCGCTCCATGGTTGGTCGTCGTCGACGTCACCGCGCCGAGGGCAGGTACCTCCGCAGGCCTGCGGATCCCGGTACGCCGTTGTATACAAAAGCATACTCTCGCTTCGTCGCGACGTGTCAAGCCCGAACCCTTGCGCCCCAACGGAGTCGAGTCGACGACGAAGAAGCTCTTGACCTCACGCCGCGTGTCCGTATTCTGCTGCATACATTCGCACACTGCTGCATTCGGCTGAATTCTTCGTCGCCCAACCCCGCAGAGAGGAACAACGATGTCCGCTGCGATCGCGGCCAGCGTGGGTTGCCTGGTCCTGATGTTCGCCTTGGCGATCGCCTTCAACGTCAACATCGGCGTGCTCGGCTTCGTCGGCGCGCTGGTGGTCGCCGGCATCGGCGGGCTGTCCGTGGACCAGGTGCTGGAATCCTTCCCCGCCGACATCTTCGTGCTGATCGCCGGGGTCACGTACCTGTTCGCGATCGCCCGCGAGAACGGCGCCGTCGAGCTGATAGTCCGGACCGGCGTCCGGCTGGTCGCCGGCAAGGTGGCGCTGATCCCGGTGGTGTTCGGCGTGATCGCCGCGGTCCTGGTCGCCTCGGCGTCTTCCCCTCCGCGGCGCTGGCGCTGCTGGCGCCGCTGGCGATGACCTTCGCCGCGCAGTACCGGGTCAGCCCGCTGCTGATGGGCCTGATCATCCTGCACGGCGTCAACGCCACCGCCATGTCGCCGCTGAACTCCTACGGCGCGGTGACCAAGAGCGTGCTGGAGAAATCCGGTCTGGCCGACGTGTCGATCTGGTCCGTGTTCACGCTGTTCCTGGCGATGTACGTGCTGCTGATGGCGGTGGTGTACTTCGCCTTCGGCGGGATGCACCTGATCCGCCACGGCCACGGCGAGGAACCCGCGGTCGACGGCGTCGACACCACCGTGGAGCGGACGAAGATCACCGGCGAGCAGAAGGTCACGCTGCTGGCCATCGCGGCGCTGATGGTGCTGGCGCTGGGCTTCGGGCTGGACGTGGGCATCACCGCGTTCGGGCTCGGCGCGCTGCTCACGCTGTTCTTCCCGAAGCGCGCCGACGGCGCGGTCAAGGGCATCTCGTGGAGCGTCATCCTGCTGACCTCGGGATTGTTCGTCTTCGTCGGCGTCGCCAAGGAGGTCGGCGCGATCGACTACGCCTCCAACGCCATCGGCAGCCTGGGCAACCCGCTGATCACCACCCTGCTGGCGTTCGTGATCGGTGGCGTCGTGTCGGCGTTCGCCTCCACCACCGCGACGCTGGGCGCGACCTTCCCGATCCTGATCCCTCCGCTGCAGGCGGCGAACTTCGCGCACATCCCCGGCGCGGTGGCCGGTTTCGGCGTGGCGGCCAGCGTGGTCGACGTCAGCCCCACCTCGCCGAGCGGCGCGATGCTGATGGCCAACGTCCGCAACCGCGACAAGCAGGTCTACTTCCGCCAGCTGCTGAGCTACGCCGGCGCCATGCTGGTCTCCGGATCCCTGGTGCCGTGGTTCCTGCTGGTGGTGCTGGGCCTGGGCTGAGCGGTCGTGAGCGCGTGACCGGGCTCCGACCCGGTTGCGCACTCACGACCCCGGTCAGGCGAGTTCGGCGAAGTGCTCGGCCCGGACGGGGCTGCCCGCGACACGGCAGGGCGGTTGCGCACCGCCGCCAACCGTCGGAACGCGATCGGGACGGCCTGCGCGTGCGCTCGGCCGTCGGGCCGGTGGAACTACGGCTCGGTGATCACCACGATGCCGTCCTGGTCGGACACCACGTGCTCGCCGGGCACGAACCGGACGCCGCCGAGCTCGACGACATCGTCGACGGTTCCCTCGCCGGTCTTGGTGCTCTTGCGCGGGTTGGTGCCCAGCGCCTTGACGCCGAAGTCCATCCCGGCCAGCACCGCCGAGTCGCGCACCGCGCCGTTGATGATGACGCCGCTCCAGCCGTTCGAGCGGCCGATCTCGGCGATCAGGTCGCCGATCAGCGCGGTGTGCAGCGAGCCGCGGCCGTCGATGACCAGCACCTGGCCGTCGCCGGGCTCGGAGAGGACCTTCTTGAGCAGGGCGTTGTCCTGGAAGCACGTGACCGTGCGGATCCGGCCTTCGAACGCCTCGCGCCCGCCGAGGTTGCGGAACTGCACGTCGCAGCTGCGCACCTCCGGGCCTTCCCGGTCCGCGAGATCAGCCGTCGCCTGAGCCATGAGTCCTCCCGGATCGCCGCTGTCGTGGACGGCGAGCGTACCCACCGGTAGCCGGACGCGGCCCCGCACCGCGACCAACGCCACACCGGCCCCGGTACCGCAGTTTCAATTGAAACTGCACATCAGGCACCGGAGCGGGCGCGTCGTCGGCGACCTGACCGATGCCCGAGGTGGCGACGACCATGCGGGTGCTGCGGCACATGCTCGCCGCGGTCAACGAGATCGACGTCGAGCCGTCGTGAGCGCTGAAGCCGGTTCTTACCGGAACCAGCACTCACGAGAAACGAACCGGGCCGGGTGAGCTGTCGCCCACCCGGCCCGGTTCGTTGATCTCAGCGGCCCTTGCGCTCGCGGAGCTTGGTCAGCGCTTCCTCCAGGATGGCCATCCCGTCGGCATCGCTGCGCCTCTCCTTGACGTACGCGAGGTGGCTCTTGTACGGCTCGTTCCGCCGTGCCTCGGGCGGATTCTCCTGGTCCAAGCCCGCCGGCAAACCGCAGCGCGGGCAGTCCCATTCCTCCGGCACCTCGGCGTCCATCGCAAACGACGGCCGGCTGTGGTGCGCGTTGGCGCACCAGTAGTCGACCCGCTTGCGCGGCGCGGCTTCCCCCCGCTCCGACTCGCCTACCGTGGGGCCCGAGCCCACACGCGTGCCGCGAATGGCGTTGCCACCAGTCATCCGTCTTCACCCACCAAGCGGCCCGGGGTTGTCGACCGGCTGGGTGCCCGGTCGATCAACCGATCTTGATCAACACGCCGACACCGATGATGGAGATGACCCACAGCGCCATGACGAACAACGTCATCCGGTCGAGGTTCTTCTCCGCCACACTGGAACCGGCCAGGTTGGACTGCATACCGCCGCCGAACAGCGAGGACAGACCGCCGCCCTTGGCCCGGTGCAGCAGCACCAGCAGCACCAGCAGCACACTCGTCACGATCAACATGATCTGCAGGAAAAGAGTCATCACGTCCTCGTTCGCACAGCGGTCCGCGACCAAGCGTACCGGGCCACCAACAGCGAGTTGACCACCGTCCACCCGTTTGCCGCGAGGACGGTCTCACACTGCTCCACCCGGTGCACCCCAGGGGTGCCGGGCGGGTCGGCGCGAACGGCCCGTTCACCTCACCGGGAGAGGTGAACGGGCCGGAAGCGCATCACGGGATCGGGCCGCCCGCGGCCATGGCGGAGAGCTTGGCGAACTCGTCGCCGTTGAGGCTCGCGCCGCCGACCAGGGCGCCGTCCACGTCCGACTGGCCGATCAGGTCGCCGATGTTGCTCGACTTCACCGAGCCGCCGTAGAGCACCCGCACCTCGTCGGCGATCTCCTTGCCGTACTTCTCCTCCAGCGCCGCCCGCAGCGCCCCGCAGACCTCCTGCGCGTCCGCAGCGGTGGCGACTTTGCCGGTGCCGATCGCCCACACCGGCTCGTAGGCCACCACGACCTGGCGCACCTGCTCGGCCTTGAGGCCCTTGAGCGCGTTGATCAGCTGCGTCGTGCAGTGCTCGACGTGGCCGCCGGACTCGCGCACGTCGAGCTGCTCGCCGACGCACAGGATCGGCGACATGCCGTGCTTGAGGGTGGCGCGGACCTTCTTGTTCACCAGCTCGTCGGTCTCCGCGTGGTACTCGCGGCGCTCCGAGTGGCCGACCACCACGTAGCTGCACCCGAGCTTGGCCAGCATCGGCCCGGACACGTCACCGGTGTAGGCCCCGGACTCGTGCTCGGAGATGTCCTGCGCGCCGTGCTTGAGCAGCAGCTTGTCGCCGTCGATCAGGGTCTGCACGCTGCGGATGTCGGTGAACGGCGGCAGCACCGCCACCTCCACCTTCGCGAAGTACTTCTCCGGCAACGCGAAGGCGACCTTCTGCACCAGGGCGATCGCCTCCAGGTGGTTCAGGTTCATCTTCCAGTTACCGGCGATCAGTGGCTGCCTGGCCATGTTCAGCGCTCACCTTCCAGGACGGCCACACCGGGCAGGTCCTTGCCTTCGAGGTATTCCAGCGACGCGCCGCCGCCGGTGGAGATGTGCGAGAAGCCGTCCTCGGGCAGTCCGAGGGTCCGCACCGCGGCGGCCGAGTCGCCGCCGCCGACCACGCTGAACGAGTCGGAGTCGACGATGGCCTGCGCGACGCCGCGGGTGCCGTCGGCGAACGCCGGGAACTCGAACACGCCGGCCGGGCCGTTCCAGAACACCGTGCCGGCCTCGCGGAGGATCCCGGCGAACTGCTCGACGCTGCGCGGCCCGATGTCCAGCCCCATCCAGTCGGCCGGGATCGCGTCGGCGGCCACGACCTGCTTCTCCGCGTCCGCGGCGAAGCGGTCGGCGACCACCACGTCCACGGGCAGCACCAGCTTGTCGCCGTGCTCGGCGAGCAGCTGCTCGGTGGAGGAGATCTGGTCCTCCTGCAGCAGCGAGTTGCCGACGTTGTGGCCCTGGGCGGCCAGGAACGTGTACGCCATGCCGCCGCCGATGAGCAGCTTGTCGACCTTGGGCAGCAGGGCCTTGATGACGCCGAGCTTGTCGGAGACCTTCGAGCCGCCGAGCACCACGACGTAGGGGTGCTTCGGGTCGCCGGTCAGGGTGCGCAGCACCTCGACCTCGGCGAGCACCAGGCCGCCGGCGTAGGCGCGCAGCCGCTTGGCGACGTCGTAGACCGACGCCTGCTTGCGGTGCACCACGCCGAAACCGTCGGAGACGAAGGCGGCGTCCGGGCCGACCAGCGCGGCCAGCTCGTCGGCCAGCGCGCCGCGCTCGGCGTCGTCCTTGCTGGTCTCGCGGGCGTCGAAGCGGACGTTCTCCAGCAGCGCGACCGACCCGTCGGTCAGGCCCGCCACCGTGGACTTCGCCGAGTCGCCGACCAGGTCACCGGCCAGCGCGACGTCCGCGCCGAGCAGCTCGCCGAGGCGCCGCGCGACCGGGGCCAGGGAGAACTCCGGGTCCGGCTCGCCCTTGGGGCGGCCGAGGTGCGCGGTGAGCACCACCTGGGCGCCGGCACCGGTCAGCTTCCGGATGGTCGGCAGGGAGGCGCGCACCCGGCCGTCGTCGGTGATCTTCTCGCCGTCCAGCGGCACGTTGAGGTCGGCACGCACCAGAACACGCCGACCCCGAACGCCCTCGGACAGCAGATCGTCGAGATTCTTCACGTCTGCTCCTACGCAGTTATGGAAAAGGCCCGCACGAGCCGGGATTTGCCGAACGGCTCGTGCGGGCCTTCAGAGACTGGTCTTTGCAAGCGGCGCAGCCGCTTCCAGCGGTAGACCGGCCGCCGCGGTACTCAGCCCGCTACCTGCCTGAGCTGCCGCAAGCGGCGAAGCCGCTTAGCCCACCTACGCAACTGGCACCGCCGCGGGTTCTCAGAAGCTTTGTCGCGAGGACAGCCCCGACGCGACGTATTGGTCATACGTGCGTCGGGGATCCCGGAGCCGAGAAAGCTTCTGAGGTTCCGCCACCCGCACCGCTACGCAGAACGAGCCTGGAACTCTCAAGCGAGCTTCTTGCCGACCAGGTCGACGAGGTCGGCGAGGCGGTTGGAGTAGCCCCACTCGTTGTCGTACCAGCCGACGATCTTGACCTGGTTGCCGATGACCTTGGTCAGCGGCGAGTCGTAGATCGTCGAGTGCGGGTCGGTGACGATGTCGGCGGAGACGATCGGGTCCTCGTTGTACTTGAGGATGCCCTTGAGCTTGCCCTCGGCGGCCGCGGCCTTGAACGCCTCGTTGACCGACTCGACCGTGGCGTCCTTGCGGACGGTGGCGGTGAGGTCGGTGACCGAGCCGGTCGGCACCGGCACGCGCAGCGCGTAGCCGTCCAGCTTGCCGTTGAGCTCCGGCAGCACCAGGCCGATCGCCTTGGCCGCACCGGTGCTGGTCGGCACCACGTTGACCGCGGCGGCGCGGGCGCGGCGCAGGTCCTTGTGCGGGGCGTCCTGCAGGTTCTGGTCCTGCGTGTAGGCGTGGATGGTGGTCATCAGGCCCTGCTCGATGCCGAAGGCGTCGTCGAGCACCTTGACCATCGGGGCCAGGCAGTTGGTGGTGCAGGAGGCGTTGGAGATGATGGTCTGCGAGCCGTCGTACTTGTCGTCGTTGACGCCCAGCACCACGGTCAGGTCTTCGCCCTTGGCCGGGGCGGAGATGATGACCTTCTTCGCACCGCCCTCGTCGACGTGCTTGCGGGCGTCCGCGGCGTTGGTGAAGAAGCCGGTGGACTCCACGACGACGTCGACGCCCAGGTCGCCCCACGGCAGCTTGCCCGGGTCGCGCTCGGCGAGGATCTTGATGAGCTTGCCGCCCACCTCGATGCCCTCACCGGTGACCTTCACCTCCTGGTCGAGGCGGCCGAGGATGCTGTCGTACTTGAGCAGGTGGGCCATGGTCGCGACATCGCCCAGGTCGTTGGCGGCCACGATCTCGATGTCGTGATCACTGGCGGTCGCGGCCCGCCAGAAGTTCCGCCCGATCCGACCGAAGCCGTTGATACCTACGCGAACGGTCACGCCGATCTCTCCTCGTGACTGACCCGGCCGGCGACGCGGCGGGTGAGGTTGATGGTCTCGGCATCACCCTATCTGCCACCGGGGCCTTCGCACGCGGGCGGGCGAGCGGGCTCACGCTCCGGAAAGGCGATGTCTCCCACCAGCCGCACCCGGCCCGCGACCAACCGCGACCACACGCGCATCAGCGCAGGTCAACGCACTGCGGAGCGACTCGATCTGAGCGGCGGCGGCGATCGCGGCCCGTGATCGGCATCTCTGCACCGGTTCGGCGCCGTGCCGGTTTTTCACAGTTCCAATTCAAACGGTGATTTACCGTCCGCCGGGACCGCAGTTTCAATTGAAACTGCGGTCGACCGGTCAGGCGTCTGCTTCCAGCATCTCGGCGGTCACCGCGGATTCGGTATCTGGGACGCCCAGTTCGCGGGCTCGCTTGTCGGCCATCGCCAGCAGGCGGCGGATCCGGCCGGCCACCGCGTCCTTGGTCATCGGCGGGTCCGCCAGCTGGCCGAGCTCCTCCAGAGATGCCTGCCGGTGCGCCAGCCGCAGCCGGCCCGCCACCGTCAGGTGATCCGGGGCCGTCGGGCCGAGCAGCTCCAGCGCGCGCTCCACCCGGGCGGCCGCGGCGACCGCGGCGCGCGCCGAGCGGCGCAGGTTGGCGTCGTCGAAGTTCGCCAGCCGGTTGGCGGTCGCCCGCACCTCGCGGCGCATCCGGCGTTCTTCCCACGCGAGCACGCTGGAGTGCGCGCCGAGCCTGGTCAGCAGCGCGCCGATGGCGTCGCCGTCGCGCACCACCACCCGGTCCGCGCCGCGCACCTCGCGCGACTTCGCCGCCACGCCGATCCGCCGCGCGGCACCGACCAGTGCCAGCGCCGCCTCCGGGCCCGGGCAGGTGACCTCCATCGACGACGACCGGCCCGGCTCGGTCAGCGAGCCGTGCGCCAGGAAGGCGCCGCGCCACGCGGCTTCCGAATCGCAGGCGCCGCCGGAGACGACGTGCGCGGGCAGGCCGCGCACGGGGCGGCCGCGCGGGTCGAGCAGTCCGGTCTGCCGGGCGAGGCCCTCGCCGTCCTTGACCACCCGCACCACGTACCGGGTGCCCTTGCGCAGCCCGCCGGAGGTGATCATGTGCACGTCGGACTGGTGCCCGAACAGTTCGTGGATCTCCTTGCGGAGCCGGCGCGCCGTGGAGCCGCTGTCCAGCTCGGCCTCGATCACCACCCGGCCGGCGACGATGTGCAGCCCG
This sequence comes from Saccharopolyspora elongata, assembly GCF_004348985.1. Taxonomy (GTDB): domain Bacteria; phylum Actinomycetota; class Actinomycetes; order Mycobacteriales; family Pseudonocardiaceae; genus Saccharopolyspora; species Saccharopolyspora elongata. Next base: position 51,550 of record NZ_SMKW01000053.1, read on the forward strand.
CCGGCGAAGCGCAGCAACGAGGACACCTCAGCCCGTCGGCAGCACGTCTTCGTCACCGACAACCGGCTCAACTCGTCCTTGACCGCCGCGGTCATCGCCACCGGTCCGTCCTCCTCTCCAATGCGGCCCGCAGGCTGGCCGCCAGCGCCTCCGGGTCGTGCCGTCCCGGCACGGCCGGCGCGGCGATCTTGTCCAGCAAAGTCTGCGCACCCAGACCGGCGGCCGCAGCTCGAAGCCGATCAGGGGTAGGCACCGAGTCAGCGTCGGCCAACACGGCGTCGACCCGCAGCCGCGGTGCGTGCTGCGAGAGTACGTCCAGGTGCTGTTCGGGTGAGAAGCCCGCCGTCTCACCCGGCTGCGGGACGAGGTTGAGCACCACCACGCGGCGCGCGGTGGTGCTCACCAATGCCTCGTGCAGCTCCGGGACCAGCAGGTGCGGCAGCACGCTGGTGAACCACGAGCCGGGTCCGAGCAGCACCAGATCGGCGCCCAGCACGGCCTCCACCGCTTGCGGGCAGGCTGCCGGTTCTTCGACACCATTCGCGTGCAAACGCACTTGTTTCACTCGTCCGGGCGTACTGGCGATGGCGACTTGCCCCCGGATCGTGCGAATCGCGTCGGGATCGGAGTCGAGCCCGACGACGTCGGCGGCCATGTCCAGCGGCACCGTCGACATCGGCAGGACCCGGCCCTGCACGCCGAGCAGCCGGCAGGCGTGGTCGAGGACCTCGACCGGATCGCCCAGCACCTCGAGCAGCCCGGCGAGCAGCAGGTTGCCGACGGCGTGGCCGGCGAGGGCCCCGCTGCCGCCGAAGCGGTGCTCGAACACCGTCGCCCACAGCTGGCCGTCGGCGTCGGAGTCGGCGAGCGCGGCGAGCGCCTTGCGCAGGTCGCCCGGCGGCAGCATGCCCAGCTCGCGGCGCAGCCGCCCGGACGACCCGCCGTCGTCGGCCACCGTCACCACCGCCGTTACGTCGGTGGTGAGCTGGCGCAGCGCGGACAGCGTCGCCTGCAGGCCGTGGCCGCCGCCGAGCGCGACCGCGCGCAGCTGGGCGCTCACTCGCGCCCCAGGTCCCGGTGCACCGTCTTGACCATCATCCCGTCGTCCTCGGCGAGGCGGCGGGCCAGTTCCTCGGCGAGCGCGACGCTGCGGTGCTTGCCGCCGGTGCAGCCCAGCGCCAGCGTCAGGTACCGCTTGCCCTCGCGGTGGTAGCCGGCTCCTACCAGCCGCAGCAGCTGCTGGTAGCTCTGCAGGAACTCCTCCGCGCCCTCCTGGCCGAGCACGTAGTTGCGGACCTCCTCGTCGAGGCCGTTGAACTCGCGCAGCTCCGGGATCCAGAACGGGTTCGGCAGGAAGCGGCAGTCCATCACCAGGTCGGCGTCCATCGGCAGGCCGTACTTGTAGCCGAAGGACAGCACGGTCAGCCGGGTGCGGGTGCTCGCCTCGGTGCCGAACGCGTCCTCGATCTTGGACCGCAGCTGGTGCACGGACAGGCTGGTGGTGTCCAGCACCAGGTCGGCCTCGGAGCGCAGCTTCGACAGCAGCGACCGCTCCGCGGCGATCCCGTCGGCCAGCCGCCCCTCCCCCTGCAGCGGGTGGCCGCGCCGCACCTGCTCGAAGCGGCGGATCAGCACCTCGTCGGTGGCCTCCAGGAACAGGACCTTCGGCTTGTAGCCGCGGGCGTCGAGGTCCTTGATGACCGCGCCCAGGTCCTCGGTGAACGCGCGGCTGCGCACGTCCATCACGACCGCGACGCGGGTGACCGCGCCGCTGGAGCGCGCCCCCAGCTCCACCATCGTGGCGATCAGTTCCGGTGGCAGGTTGTCCACCACGAACCAGCCCAGGTCTTCCAGGCACTTGGCCGCGGTGCTGCGCCCCGCCCCGGACAGGCCGCTGACCACGGCGACCTCGATGCCCGACTGCTCGTCAGTCACTGCTCTCCCCTTCAGCGTTGTCGGCGCCGGGCCCCGCCCGGTCGTCCGGCACCGGGCTCGGCCCGGTTCCCCCTTCGGCCGCCAGCGCCGAGTGCACGGTCTCGGCGGTGCGGCGGCCGATCCCGGGCACCGTGGCGATCTCGTCCACCCCGGCCTGGCGCAGCTTGCGCACCGAGCCGAAGTGCTTGAGCAACGCCGCGCGGCGGGTTTCGCCCAGGCCCGGAATCGCGTCCAATGTGGAGCTTGTCATGCGCTTGCCGCGCTTCTTGCGGTGGTAGCCGATGGCGAAGCGGTGCGCCTCGTCTCGGACCCGTTGCAGCAGGTAGAGCGCCTCGCTGGTGCGCGGCAGGATCACCGGGTCCGGGTCGGCGGGCAGCCAGACCTCCTCCAGCCGCTTGGCCAGCCCGATCACGGCGACATCGGTGATGCCCATCTCGGTCAGCGCGTCCGCGGCCGCGTTGGCCTGCGGCGCGCCGCCGTCGATCACCAGCAGGTTCGGCGGGTAGGCGAACTTGCGCGGGCGGCCGGTGTCGGGGTCGATCGCCGCGCCGACGGGCCCCGAACCGGTCTGCTCCGGCGGGATGTCGGACTTCGCCGTCTCGCTGAGGTAGCGGTGGAAGCGGCGGCGCACGACCTCGTCGATGGAGCCGACGTCGCCGCCCTCGGCGCCCTCCCGGACCTCGAAGCGGCGGTACTCGGACTTGCGCGGCACGCCGTCCTCGAACACCACCAGCGACGCCACCACGTCGGTGCCCTGCACGTGGCTGACGTCGATGCACTCGATGCGCAGCGGCGCGGTGTCCAACGCCAGCGCTTCCTGGAGCTCCTGCAACGCCGCCGACCGCGCCGTCAGGTCGCCGGCGCGGCGCAGCTTGTACTGCTGGAACGACTCCTTGGCGTTGCGCTCGACGGTTTCCATCAGCGCCCGCTTGTCGCCGCGCTGCGGCACCCGGAGGCTGACCCGGCTGCCGCGCAGCTCGCCGAGCCAGCCGGCGATCGCCTCCGCGTCGTCGGGCAGTTGCGGCACCAGCACCTCGCGCGGTACCGGGCTGCCGCCGGCGTCGGCCTGGTCGGCCAACGACGCCTGCTCGCCGTAGAACTGGGTGAGGAACTGCGAGGTGAGGGCGGCGGTCTCGGTTTGCTCGACCTTGTCGATGACCCAACCGCGCTGGCCGCGCACCCGGCCGCCGCGGATGTGGAAGACCTGCACGGCGGCGGCGAGCTCGTCCTCGGCGAAGGCCACCACGTCGGCGTCGGTGCCGTCGCCGAGCACCACGGCCTGCTTCTCCATCGCCCGCCGCAGGGCCTCCAGGTCGTCGCGCAGCCGGGCGGCGCGCTCGAACTCCAGCTCCGCGGAGGCGGCCTGCATCTCCTTGTCGAGCTTGCGCATCAGCTGGTCGGTGTGCCCGGCCAGGAAGTCGCAGAAGTCCTCGACGATGTCGCGGTGCTCGCCGGCGTCGACCCGGCCCACGCAGGGCGCCGAGCACTTGCCGATGTAGCCGAGCAGGCAGGGGCGGCCGATCTGCGAGTGCCGCTTGAACACGCCGCCGGAGCAGGTGCGTGCGGGGAACACCCGCAGCAGCAGGTCGAGGGTCTCGCGGATCGCCCACGCGTGCGCGTACGGGCCGAAGTACCGCACGCCCTTGCGGCGCGGGCCGCGGTAGACGTGCAGGCGCGGGAACTCCTCGTGCAGGGTCACCGCCAGCACCGGGTACGACTTGTCGTCGCGGTAGCGGACGTTGAACTTCGGGTCGTACTCCTTGATCCAGGAGTACTCCAGCTGCAGCGCCTCGACCTCGGTGCCGACGACGGTCCACTGCACGCCGGTGGCCGTGGTGACCATCTGCCGGGTCCGCGGGTGCAGTCCGGCGAGGTCGGCGAAGTACGACGAGAGCCTGCTGCGCAGGCTTTTCGCCTTGCCGACGTAGATCACTCGGCCGCCGGCATCGTGGAACCGGTAGACGCCGGGGGCGTCCGGGATCGTGCCTGGCGCTGGTCGGTAGGTGGACGGATCGGCCACGCCTCCACCCTACGTGCGGGGGCCGACCGCCCGGATCTCGGTGCGCCGACCGTTCGGTCTACCGCCGGGGGCGGCCCGGCGGGGCACACTGGGGGACGCCCGTGATCGCGCACTTCGGAAGAGCCCGGATCCGCGGAGGTCAGCAGTGAACATCGACAACGCCCATCCCGAACGAGCGACGCTGTCCGAGGTCGGCCCCGGGGTTCACGCGTGGGTCCAACCGGATGGTTCGTGGTGGATCAACAACGCCGGGGCGGTGCTCGGCGACGACGGCGTCGTGCTGGTCGACACCTGCGCCACCGCGCAGCGCACCCGCCGCTTCCTGGACGCGGTGCGCGCCGCGAGCGACGACGCGCCGATCCGGTTCGCGGTGAACACCCACCTGCACGGCGACCACACGCACGGCAACGCGCTGCTGCCCGACTCGACCGTCCTCATCGGACACCCGGCGACCCGGACGGGCATCCTGGCGGAGACGATCCTCGCGGAGCCGCCGCCGGTGTGGGATCCCGTGCCGGACTGGGGCATCACCGAGTGCCGCGCGCCGACGGTGCTGCTGCAGGATTCGCTGGTCCTGCAGAGCGGCGACCGGCGGATCGAGCTGCACCACCCCGGGTACGCCGCGCACACGCCCGGCGACGTGGTGGCGTGGGTGCCGGACGCCGGGGTGCTGTTCACCGGCGACCTGATCTTCCACGGCGTCACGCCGCTGGTGTTCATGGGTTCGGTGGAGGGCGCGCTGAAGGCGCTGGACTGGCTGGCGGGGTTCGGCGCGGCGAAGGTGGTGCCGGGCCACGGCTCTGTCCTGCCGGGTTCGGCGTTCCCGCGGGTGCTGGAGGACCACGCCCGCTACTACCGGTTCGTGCTGGACACGGCCCGCCAGGCCCGCACCGACGGCCTCTCGCCACTGGAGGCGGCCCGGCGTTGCGACCTCGGCGAGTTCGCGGGCTGGCCGGACCGCGAGCGGATCGTCCTGAACCTGCACCGTGCTTACGCCGAAGCGGACGAGACCGAATTCGACCGGGCGGCGGCGTTCGCCGACGCGATCGCCTACAACGGAGGCCCGCTCCGCTGCGCCGTCTAGCGATTTCCCGGGTGAGCGACCCCGGTTGGTGTGACGGTCCGCAATTTCAATGGAAATCAGAGGTTCGATTTCCATTGAAATTGCGGACTTCCGGGTCACAGGGGGTGTGGGATGCGGTCCGCGACCGGGGCGAGGGTGACCGGGAGCGCCGGGAGGGTCTGGTACCAGTACGCCACCGACGAAACGTCGTCGGAGCGCTTGTTGGCGTGCCCGTGCTCGATGGTCGCCTTGATGGACTTCTCGAACACCACCGGGTCTTCGACGTGGAAGCGGTAGTAGGACACCTGCCCGCTCCAGTTCGGCCCGCCCGGCATGGTCAGCCCGTGGTACGGCGCCTGGTACGGCTGGTTCGGGCACCACGCGGTGTTGAAGTAGTCCTCGGTGCCGGTGCCGTGCAGCCGCGGCGGCCAGGGTTCGCCGTCGATGAAGAACATGTCGTCGCCCTCGCCGTACCAGTTCCAGTCGCTGGTGTGGCGGAGGTTGTGCACGTTGAGCACGGTGCCGACGTAGTGGCCGCGACCCTCCGCCTCCAGCAGCACGTAGTTGCCCGCGCCGTCGGTGTTGGTGCCGCCGAAGAGGAACTCCTCGTTGGTCTGGTCGCCCTGCTCGACGCCGTCGGTGGGGTTCTGCCGCCGCCACTGCGCGTGGAAGTAGCCCAGTTCCGGGTCGGCTTCGCCGTAGGTCTCGTAGTCGATGTAGTAGTAGAACGTCACCGGCTTGACGCTCATCTCGCTGATCAGCTCGAAGCGGGCGCGCCCGGCGAAGGGCATCGCGAACCAGCAGTTGAAGCCCTTGCCGTCCTGCGGGCTCATCTGCAGCGGCGCGGAGGAGAAGTTGGCGCTGCGACCGTGTCCCATGCCGAAGAAGTCGCCCAGCGGCACCAGCACCGCGGGGTGCGCCGAGTCGTCCCAGGTGATCTTCAGGACGAGCCGCCGCAGGTAGTCGCCTTCCAGCTCGGCGGGCTTGCCGACGTGGTCGAGGGCGACGGTGCACCAGATGTGGGTGATCACGCCCGGGCCGGCGATGTCGGCCAGTTCCCTGGTCTCGCCCGGCTCGATGCGCGTGTTGTCGGTATTGCCGCCGGTGCGGTCCCAGCTGGACACCCGGCCGCGCCGGGTCTGCCGCAGCCGGGGCAGATCCCGCAGGCTGCTGCCGAAATCCCCGTATCCGGACAAGATTCCTCCCCAGTGGTAGCGACTGTGCTCCTGATCACGTTCTACCACGCGACACTCGCCGCCAAGCCGTTTTCCCGATCGCTATGCGCCGGGAGGAAGGAACTGCGTGCCCAGTTCCCGGTCCCAGCGCTGGAACAGCTGCGGGTAGATCGACGTCTTGGTCGCCAGGAACCGCCACTTCGACGGCTTCTCGTCGGTGCGCGCAGCTCCGGCCATCGGTAACCACCCCCAGGCGAGGACGACCACCGTGATCACCCCGGCCGGGCCGGGAGTTTCTGGGAATCCGGTGCCGGATTTCCGCGGAACGGCCGGATTCCGGGTCACGACACGTCCTCGACGTCTCGCCATTCCGGCACGAAGTTCCCGTCCTGCCAGCGGAATCCGTCCGTCACCAGCAGGTTCGGTTCGCCCTGCGGGTCGCCCGGCGGCCGGCTCCACGACTGGACGGTCAGCTCGTCGCCGGACAGCGTCACGGTCGCCGGGGCGAGCCCGGTGCCCTGCGGGCCCGGATCGTCGCCCAGCAACGCCTGGATCAGCCGCGGCGAATCCGGTGGCGATCCGCCGTCGTAGACCTGCACTTCGCGGAGGCTGGTGCCGTCGGCCAGGTCGCAGCTCACCGCCAGCACGGCCTCGGGAAGGCCGTCGCCGGTCAGGTCCTGGAACCGGCCGTGCACGATCGCCTCGTACTCCTCGTCGCAGCCCCGCTCCGCCAGCACGGCCGTCCAGTCCGCACCGCCGAGCGGGCCGAAGGGATCCGGCTCGCACAGCCGGGCTGCGCCCGGTTCCGCGGTTGAGCAATGGCGCACATAGGCGTCCCAGCCCAGCGGCGGGTTCAGCGGGTCGTAGAACGTCGAGAACACCAGGGCCGAATCGCCGTGCCGGTAGGTCACCGCGCCGTTGCGGTAAACCCCGCGGGTCTCCAGGATTCGCGCGAACCCGGCGGGATCGTCGACGTCCACCAGCCCGTCGGTCGCGACGCCGTCGTCCACCACCAGCGGCGCCGACATCGCCGCCAGGACCGCGTCCATCCGGTCCTGGCAGGCCATGTCGTGCATGCTCTGCAGCTGCACGATCGCCACCTGCGCAGGGTTTTCCTCGCCGATGGTGTAGCCCTTGAAGACGGCGGAACTCGCGGTGCGGAACTGCTGGACGGCCGGCACCGGGGCGCAATCCTCCACCGCCGCGAGGAAGAAGCCCCGGTCGAACGAGTCCTCGTCCTGCGCACGGAATCCGTCGCCTCCCGACGGCAGCAGTGCGGCCACCTCCTGCGACGAACGGACCTCCGGCGGCCGGTTCCACCAGATCCCCAACCCGACCCCGGCCGCCACGACCACGACGAGCGCCAGCACCCGGAGCCCGTACCGCATCAGCAACCACCCGCCCGGTCCGGGAAGCTCCAGGCCCGCATGCCCCGGGCCGCGAAAACCGCCCCGTACCGCGGGCTGAAGCCGGTCATCTCGAACTCGCCGGCGTCGGGCTTCGCGGTGTAGGTCTGCGGTTTCCCGTCGATGACCAGGTCGACGTCGATCACCCAGCGGTAGTGGCCGTCGTCGGCGCGCGATTCGACCTGGAACACGATCGTCTCGCCGTCGGCGAGCTGCTGCGCCTGACCGGCGAAGTACGGCTCGCCGAGCCGCCTGCCGTCGAGTACCCGCGCCACCGGGCGGAACTCGTCCAGGTCGAAACCGACCCGCTTCGCGGGCAGGTCGCCCTGCGGCGTGCTGCAGAGCAGCGTGCCGGCGACGTTCGGCTCCCGGCTCAGGATCCGGGCGCGCATGTTCGTGATCACCACGTCGCGGGAGCGAGCGCCCTCGATGGTCACCGTCGTGCCGTGCACGCCGGCCTTCACGGCGCGGCGCAGCGCCGGCGAATCGGCCAGGAACTCCGCAGGGGTCCCGATTTCCGCGGGTTCGGCCACGTCGGGCAGCGCGTAGCTGCGATCGTCCACCGGGCCGCCGTCCGAGCTCGCCCAGACCAGGACCGGCGGGCGCGACACGTCGCGGGCGGCGTTCCACAGCATCGGCGCGGCGATCCCGGCCAGCGCGCCGACGAGCGCCACGACCACGAACGCCGGGCCGCGCAGCAGCCGTTGCCACCACTTGCGCCGCGGTGTCGCGGCGCCGGATCCATCCGATTCCGTCGCCACCAAGCGTCGCCTCCTCGGCTACGCCCAAGGATCAACATCCCCGAGCGTACCGAGACGCGAGCGCCCAGTGGCGGCATTCGCCCGATCATCGCTGCCCGCAAGGCGAAAGTCGCCCGATGCGAGCAACGCGGGGGGTCAGCGCTGCGGCGGCGTGTAGTTCTCGATGCGGCGCACCAGGTGCCGGATCCGGGCCGCGTACAGCGGCGAGAGCGCGTAGCCCGGGTAGCTGGCGAACCAGCTGGCGCTGCCCAGGCTGACCGCGTCGGCGCCCGCCCAGAAGTACTCGCGGCAGTCGTCGAAGCTGCGGATGCCGCCGGTGGCGATGATCGGCAGCGTCACCCCGGCGTCGCGCAGTTCCTTGACCACCCGCAGGCCGATCGGCTTGATCGCGCGGCCGGAGAGCCCGCCGAAGCCGTTCTTCAGCAGCGGCTGCCCGGTGTTCGGGTCCAGCCGCAGGCCCTTGACGGTGTTGATCGCGGTCAGCGCCGCCACCCCGTGCCGGGCCGCCAGCCGGGCGTGGCCGAGGTAGTCGTAGTCCGGCGAGAGCTTCAGGATCACCGGGTGGTTGCTGCGCGGCACCGCCTCGGCCAGCACCGACTCGATGATCTGGTTGAAGTCGAAGTTGACGTTGTGGCAGGAGACGTTGAACTCGACCGCGGCGATCTCACCGGCCGGCACCGCGGCGTTGACCTTGTCGACCAGCGTGACGAACTCCTCGGCGGAGAAGCCGCCGACGGAGATGATGGTGTTCTGCTCGCGGGTGCGCGGGTAGTAGTCGCGCAGGTAGCCGTCGATGCCGACGTTGCACCAGCCGAAGGCGTTGAGCCAGCCGCCGTCGACCTGCCGCAGCGCCTGCCCGTAGCGCTTGATCAGCGCGGGCAGCTCGTGCAGCGGCCACACGTCGCGGGTGGTGAAGTGCCCCTCTCGGGGCTCGACGGTGACCGTGCGGGTGGTGACCGCGCCGAACCGGGACAGCGGCACGAACTGCGAGATCGGGCTCATGCCGTAGGGCACCAGCTTGGTGTTGGCCACGCCGTAGCCGAGCAGGCTGGACGAGGTCACCAGGCGGTTGCGCAGTCTGATGTCGCCGAGCCGCACGCCGAGCTCGGACGGGACGTCTCGCACCAACCGAAGGTTGCGCTCCTGGGCCACGCTCACGATCTCCTCCTACCCGACGTCTCCACGCCGTCGACTCCCATTGTCCCTCACCCGGAGCAGTGCACCGCCCCGGGTTCGCACATCGCACCCGCGCGCAGGGTTGCCTTTCGCACATCTTTCTTGTTCGATTGAACTCGTGGAAAGTTCGGAACGTACTTCGGCGATCATCGAGCGGCTGCGGCGGGCGGAGCGGGTCACGGTGGCCGAGCTGGCCGAGGCGACTGGTTCGTCGGAGATGACCATCCGCCGCGACCTCGACCAACTCGCCGAGCAGGGCGTCCTGCGGCGGGTGCGCGGGGGCGCGGTGAGCTTCCTGCGCGGCCACTCCGCGCCGTTCCCGCTCCGCGAGCGCGACGAGACCGGGACCAAGAAGCAGCTGGCCGCGGCGGTAGAGGAGCTGATCGCGGACTGCGAGTCCGTAATCATCGACTCCGGCACGACGACGCTGGAAGTGGCCAGGCGGCTCGCGCACCGCCGGATCACCGCGATCCCACTCGACCTGCACGCGGCGAACGCGCTGAGCAACGCGCCGCAGGTCGACCTGCTGATGCCGGGCGGGCGGACGAAGCCGGGCGAGCTGTCGTTCACCGGCCACCTCACCGAGATGTCGCTGCGCGCGTTGCGGGTGGACACCACGATCCTCGGCGTGTGCGGGCTTTCCGCGACGCACGGCCTGACGGCGCACGACCTCGAGGAGGTGCCGGTGAAGCAGGCCGCGGTGGCCGCCGCGCAGCGCGTCGTCGCCGTCTGCCACGGCGCCAAGTTCGCCCGGACCGGACTGGGATTCGTCTGCCCGATCACCGACATCGACGTGATCGTCACCGACCGGGCCGCGCCGGCGGACGCGCGCGCCGAGCTGGCCGCGGCGGGCGTGGAGGTGCGCGTTGTCTGAGACGACCGTCGCCGTCCCGCAGCGGGCCCGGTGGGCCGTGACGGCCTACTTCGTGATCACCGGCGCAGCGCTGGGCACCTGGACCGCGCGGATCCCGGCGATCAAGCAGGACCTCGGCCTCGACGACGCGCAGGTGACGCTGGCGCTGTTCGCGGTCGCGGCCGGCTCGGTGCTGGCCATGCAGATCGTCGGGCACCTCGCCGACCGCCTCGGCAGCGCGCGGGTGCTGGGACCGGCAGGCATCGCGATGTCGGCGAGTCTGCTGCTGCCCGGCATCGCCGGGAACCTCCCGGCGCTGGTGGCGGCGCTGCTGCTGTTCGGCGCCGGGCACGGAACCGTCGACGTGGCCATGAACACCCACGCGATGCAGGTGCAGCGGCGGTACGGGCGCCCGATCGTGAGCACGTTCCACGCGATGTTCAGCGTCGGCGGTCTGCTCGGCGCCGGAGTCGGCGCGCTCGCTGCGCACGCGGCGATCGGCGTCGGCGCGCACTTCGCGCTCGTCGCGGCCGCGCTCGGCGTCGTGTCGGTGATCGCGCGGCGCGCGCTGCTGCCCCCGGAGGCCCCTTCGGCCGGGAAACCGGTGCGGCAGCACGGGATCTCGCCGGGCATATTGTTCCTCGGCGTGCTGGCCTTCTTCTGCTCGCTGGGCGAAGGCTCGATGGCGGACTGGTCGCCGTTGTACCTGCACGACGTCCTGCAGACCAGCCCGGCGGTCGCGGCGACCGGCTACGCGGTGTTCTCCGCGACGATGGCCGTGTTCCGCTTCCTCGGCGACTTCCTGGTCGCCCGGCTCGGGCCGGTCGTCCTGGTGCGGTGCTGCGGCACCGTCGCGGCCGTGGGTCTCGGCGGCGCGCTGCTGCTGCACCACCCGGTGGCGGCGATCATCGGCTTCGCCCTGTTCGGCATCGGGCTGTCGTGCATCATCCCGCAGGTGTTCAACGCGGCGGGCAACCGCGATCCGAGCCGCAGCGGCCGGGATCTCGCGCAGGTCAGCACGCTCGGCTACGGCGGCCTGCTCGCCGGCCCGGTGGTGATCGGCCTGGTCACCAGCTGGACGGACCTGACCACCGGCCTCGCGATCCCGGCGGTGCTGGCCGCCTTCGTCGCGCTCTCCGCCGCCGCGGTCCGGCCCCGCTGAGCCGCACCGGTTTCCGCGTTCGGTCGGGCGGACGTCCTTCGCCGCGAACGCTTTCCGGCGTGGCGGATCACGTTCCGCGCTGGTGAACGGCGGCGAGCCCGAGCCGATCGCCGGGCTACCCGTCGCGCTCCACCAGTGCGATCAGGGCCTCGGCAGCCGGGGACAGCGGGCCGGGGCGGTGCACGAGGCCGACCCGCATCCGCACATCGGTCCGAAGTGGACGGACCACCGCGCCCTGCTCGCGGGCCTGGTGGACCGTCTGCCCGGCAACGATCGCGACGCCCACCCCGGCGACGACCAGCGGGATGGCCCCGCTGGTGGCGGTGATCTCGACGGCGGCGACCGGGCTGCGGCCGGTCTCCTCCAGCACCTCCTCCAGCAGCGTCCGCCAGACCGTCCGGGGCGGGCTGGTCACGAACCGCTGGTCGACCAGCGCGGCGGGCTCCAGCGGGCCCTCGCCGTCGGCGAGCGGGTGGTTCGCGGGCAGCGCGATCTGCAGCTCGCGGCTGGCTAGCTGCCTGGTGTGCAGGCCCTCGCCGTCGGCGATCGGCAGCGTGCACAGGCCGAGCTCGCAGGTCCCGGTGCGCACGGTGCGGCCGATCCGATGCCAGTTGGGCGGCTCGATCATCCGCACCGCCACCTGCGGGTACTGGTGGCAGAACGCGGCCACCACCGCCACGCCCCAACCGCTGAGCAGGTGCTGGACGACGAGGTCGAGCCGACCGCCGGAGAGCTCCCGGACCGGCTCCACGGCGGAGGCGACCTCGGCCAGCCCGTGCACCACCCGCCGGGCGGGTTCCAGCGCGGCCTGGCCCGCCGCGGAGAGCACCAGGCCGCGCCCGGTGCGGTGGAACAACTGCGTCCGCAACTCCCGTTCGAGCCCGACGATCGCCTGCGACAACGACGGCTGGGAGACGTGCATGGCCTCGGCGGCCTTGGTCATGGTGCCGTGTTCGACGACGGCCAGGAAGTACCGGAGTTGACGCGCATCCACACCCATCACGTTAAGCCGCCGACCACCGATCCGGCCCCGACCAGCACCCGCCCGCCGAAGCC